>MPOS01000048.1 GCA_001896555.1 Candidatus Phosphitivorax anaerolimi | reverse complement strand
GGTTTTGGCAGAAAAATGAGCCATTAGACTTGATATTATGATGAAGAAATACCAGACAGACCCAGATAAACGCTTTTTGCCGGATTACGCAAAGGTCTCAGGATGTCTGACATGGAAAACCATCGGATTTATTGCTCAGGCCCGCTCTTCTGTGCCGAAGAAATCGGCGGCATGAATGCAATAGCGCAAGTACTCGAAGACGCAGGATTCCAAACATTCCTGCCGCATCGCGACGGTTTGGAGTCTTATGTCCTGCGTTTCTCCAACTCATCTTTTCTATCGACTGTCTCCGGAGTTCGCAACCGCATTGACTACGCCATATTTTCTCTGGATGTATACGAGTTGATCGAAAGATGCCATGCCACGGTGTGCAATCTGAATGGACGTGTTCCCGATGAAGGGATGATCGTCGAAGCCGCCCTTGCATACGCAGCCGGCAAGCCCCTCGTGCTTTTTAAAAACGATCTCCGTGCGCCTTTCGGCGGATATGACAATTCCATGTTGACGAGCCTGGTGAGGGGAAGAATAATTCATCGGTTAAAGGACTTGCCCCCTGCCCTTCTTGACGCGATGGCCTTGGAGAGGCGTCCGGCTCAGTTCTCAGGCGATCTGCAAAAGGCAATTTCCTATGGAAAACGAATCTCGAAGGTGCTTGGAAGTCTTCCTGAAAAAAGGCTCAAGAAAAAGTGGGCGGATGAAGTGATCAAACAGGTAATCGATGAGTCGTTCATAGAGGCTGAAACCTGACCCGCCGATCCACGTAAAAACAAGGAGAGCAGCAGTGTTTAAACGGCTTGAGGAAATTAATACACCCCCCCAAACCATTCCAGTTTTATACAGCAGAAGCTCTTTGGACAGATGAACATACGTCCGCTCAGATGCTCAAGTTTCACCTGGATGGAGAAACGGATGTTTCGTCCCGCACCACTGCTTTCATCGATCGGTCTGCAGACTGGATTGCCTCACGTTTCGACCTCGGACCGGGGAAGAAGATCGCCGACTTCGGCTGCGGGCCCGGATTATATGCCGCGAGGCTGGCGCGTACGCATGCAAGCGTAACCGGCATAGACTTCTCGAAAAGGTCGATCCTCTATGCACAGGAAACAGCCGCCAGAGAAGGGCTGCCCATTCAGTATGTGAACCAGAACTATCTGGATTTCGAAACCGATGACCGGTTTCATCTCATCCTGATGATTATGTGCGATTTCTGCGCGCTCAGCCCTGCACAGAGAAGAGCCCTTCTTTCCACCTTTCATGTGCTCCTGGAGCCCTCCGGCTCGGTTCTTCTCGATGTGTATTCCCTGAAAGCCTTCAGCAAGCGGAAAGAGGTGGCGCTGTATGAACCCAATCTTCTCAATGGCTTCTGGTCTCCTCGAAAATATTACTGTTTTCTGAACACCTTCAAGTATGAGAAGGAAAAAGTGGTTCTCGATAAGTACACGATCATCGAGGCCGGGCGTACATGGACCATCTATAACTGGCTGCAGTATTTCAGCCCTGAAGATGTGGCACGGGAATTCATGGAATGCGGCTTTGCCATCGAAAGTTATTATTCGGATGTAGCAGGAAACCCGTTTTCACCACAGAGCAGGGAATTTGCAGTCGTTGCGAAGAAAGAGCAGCGGCACCGCTGATAAGGCTCTCTCTTGCCGAGAGGGGAAACATCCTTAAAGAGGCGAGCGACCGAAGAACGGTCGGACCGGCGGCAGCGTAAAAGCCCTTGCATGAGGCCACAGCAGGGAGTGCCGCACCACTGATCAGCATAACATCCGCAGGCTGGTAAGGAAGAAACAAGATGCAAAAAATCAAATGGCTGAGCTATGGCGAGCTTGCTTGGACCGAACACATCATTGCCTCTCCCGCCGACCATGCCGACGAAGCCGGGATTTACATTACCCTCATCAAGGAACACGCCCAGTTCGAGCCTAAAACCCTGCTCCACCTCGCCTGCGGAGCAGGCGGCCATGACTACACCTTCAAGAAGCATTTCAGTGTGACTGGAGTTGACATCAGCGAAAAAATGATCGAAATCGCCGAAAAAACCAACCCCGAGGTCACGTACGTGCACGGCGACATGCGAAGCGTCGAGCTTAAGAGGCGCTTCGATGCCGTGGTCATCCCCGACTCTATTGATTATATGACAACCCTGCCGGACCTTCAAAAAGCGATCGCCACGGCCTGCAGGCATCTGATGCCGGGCGGTGTTCTCCTGATCACGGCCAAGACCCGTGAAGAGTTCCGGGAAAACAACTTCTGCTATACCGGCGCCAAGGGTGATATCGAGATCACCATCTTTGAGAACAACTATATCCCCAGGCAGAACCCTTCCACCTATGAAGCGACCCTCGTCTACCTGATCAGGAAGAAGGGTGATCTGAGCATCTATACAGACATTCACAAGCTGGGGCTCTTCTCACAGACGGAATGGCTCGCCCTCCTGGAGAACGCAGGACTGAATGTGCAGCAGACAAGGCTTACGGGCATCTACGATCCTTTCATCCTGGGAGAGGGCGAATATTCCATGAGGGTGTTCATCGGCGTCAAGCCGATGCGCCCGGATGCATGAGAACCGCGCAAAACTTGTATCATCTTTTTTTAAGAATATGCGTCATCCTTGATCCATGGTATGTACCAGCGCACAACTAATATACAGGAGAACCCGACATGAAAAAGGAGATTACCGCACAGGAGCTCAACACCGAGGCCTTTATCCAGGAAAAGGTCAAGGACATCAGGGATGCGGTCGGAGATGGGATGGCGATCAACGCGCTCTCCGGCGGCGTGGACTCGTCCGTGGTCACCATGCTGGGGCATCGGGCCCTGGGACCGCAGTTGAGAACGATCTTTGTCGAGAACGGACTCATGCGCGAAGGCGAGGCCGATCAGGTCGTGGCGTTCTTCCGGGAGCTCGGCGTGGAGGTCGAGGTAGTGGATGCGCGCAGTGAATTCTTTGCCGCGCTCAAAGGGCTCACCGATCCTGAGAAAAAGCGCGAGGCCATCACGCAGACTTTCTATCGGAACGTGTTCGGACGCATCGTGAGGGAAAGCGATGCCAGGTATCTTCTCCAGGGAACGATCCTGACCGACATCGACGAAACCGTGGCAGGCATCAAGCGCCAGCACAATGTCTTCGAACAGCTTGGAATCGATCCGAAAGAGGCCTTCGGCTATCACATCCTCGAGCCTCTCATCCAGCTCCGCAAGGACGGCGTGAGGAAACTGGGCAGGGCCCTGGGTCTGCAGGAAGAGCTCTTCGCCCGCATCCCGTTCCCGGGTCCGGCGCTCGCGGCGCGCATCATCGGCGAGGTGACCCCTGAGCGGATCGAGACGATCCGCAAGGCAACGGTGGTGATCGAACGCCTGCTCAAGGACTCGGGCGCGTTCCAATACCTGGGCGTCCTGCACGAGGACCGTGTGACCGGCATGCGCGACGGCAAGCGCGATTTCGGCCAGCAGATCGAGGTGCGCTGCTGGGACAGCACAGACGCACGGACCGCATCGCCCACCCGTCTCTCGTTCGATCTCCTGGAGCGGATCGCCAGCGAGATCATCCGCGACGTGCCCGGGGTGGTGAGCGTGACATACAACATCGCATCCAAACCGCCGTCAACCATCGAGGCGATCTAGCATCGAGGATCGCGCGGCTGAAAAATGCGGCCCTTTTGAAAGCTCTTGAGAGGTGCGCTCCTCAATGACCACCGGAGAGAGGTCTGTGCCATTGGTCAGAGTGTGAGGGCCCAGGCCCCGAAGTCATTGTGAGGGGGGAAAAGGAACGGGGCCAAAAAGATGGAGGACAAGATGCACCCGCTCAGCGGCAGAAGGATCGTATTCCTGCCCGGTCTGGACGGAACCGGCATCTCGTTCGAGCCCTTCGGGGCCGTACTGCCGGATGACGTTTCCGTGTGCGTGGTGCGCTATCCTGCGGACAAACCCTTAAGCTTCGAAGAGACCGTCTGCTGCGCACGGGACCAGATCCCCTGGGATGAAGATGTCCTCGTCCTGGCCGAGTCGTTCTCGGGGCCGGTTGCCCTGGCGCTCGTCGGCTCCGGCCTGATCAATCCGGCGTGCCTGGTCCTGTGTTCCACCTTTGCCCGCTCGCCCCGGCCCCGGATGCTCAAGGCGCTGGGACTTCTTCCCATGGAGAGGATGCTCAAGCTCCCCGTCCCCCGGATGCTCCTCAGGCTCGTGGTGGCGGGCGGAGCCGAGTCCGCCGATGTGCTGCTCGGACTGTGGCGGCGGGTCAGGGTCATGGTTTCGCCCGAGGTGCTGGTGCACCGGCTTGAGATGATACGCCGGGTGGATGTGCGCGAATTTCTCCCCGGGCTGAGCATTCCCTGTCTCTACCTGCAGGCAGCCTCTGACCGTACCGTCCCCGAATCCGCGCTCTTCGACTTCATGGAGGTGGTCCCTGATCTGCGGGTAAGGAGAATACCGGGGCCGCACTTCATCCTTCAGGCCCGGCCCTGCGAATCTCTGGAAACGATTCAGCACTTTGCCGGCCTTGTCTGGCGTTCGGCCGGCTTGGGCCCGCCCGGGCCGGAGCCCGGCAATAAAGCATGCCAAAAAAGGAGAACCCCATGAACATACGGATCAAACGTGCCTATGAAGATCCCGACGAGGCCGACGGCCTCCGGATACTCGTGGACCGGTTGTGGCCCCGGGGCATCTCAAAAGAGAAGGCGAGAATCGACCTCTGGATCAAAGACCTGGCACCGTCCAACGAGCTCCGTTCCTGGTACGGCCATGAGCCTGAGAAGTGGCCCGAGTTCAGGTCGCGGTACTTTGCCGAGCTCGACAGCAACCCGGAGCAGGTGAGCGAGCTGCTCGGACATGTCCGCAAGGGGACGGTCACCCTGGTCTACAGCTCCAAAGAGCAGCGGCTGAACAACGCCCGGGCACTGAAAGAATATCTCGAAGATCGGGCGTAACGCCCCTTTGCACGGCTGCTCAGTGAGGTGTCCCGGGAATACCGCCCGGCACACCGCCTACTATTCATACCTTCCCTGCCCTCCTTCCCGCCCTGCGGAAAGGAACTTCCCCGCGCACCCGCCTGGAGAGCGGTCTGTCCAGGGGGGCCAAGCTTGAGACATCAGGGAGATTACCCATTATACTCCTTGTGGGAACGCGTATATCTGCGTTCCCTTTACCCTACTCTTCGACATATTCGCGAGGGAAGGAGGATACAGGCGATGGAAGAAAGGTTGGACGTATTACCCTCAGCGGAATCCGTTGGCCATATCAAGTGGAGCGCTGTTTTTGCAGGCACGGTCATCACGCTGGTCGTCATGCTTACCCTCATCATGCTGGGTCTGGCGGTGGGATTCGCCACTATCGACCCGGCAACCGAAGAAAATCCCCTCGGGGGTCTCGGGATCGGAACTGCTATCTGGTGGGTTATCAGCAGTATCATCGCATACTTTGCCGGCGGCTGGGTGAGCAGCAGGGTTGCAGGTCTTCAGCGCGTTTTCGACGGTGCGCTGCACGGCCTCGTGACCTGGGGTCTGGTCACCCTGCTCACCATGTTCATGCTCACGAACACGGTGGGATTTGTACTGGGCGGGGCGTTCGGGCTGGTGAAAAACGTGGTCTCGATCAGCGGCCAGGCGGCCGGCTCCTTGATACCACAGATTGCAGGGGCGGTATCGGGCCCGGTGGAAGACATTGTCCAACAGGCGGAGCAGGCGATGGACCAGAACCTGCGGGAGGGAGTGGATGCGCAGACCGTGATCCGGGAAATCGGCCCATCTTTCTATCGGATGATGCAGGGCGGTGTCACCGAGCAGGAGCGCCAGCAGATGATAAGCCAGATCCAGCAGTACACCACGCTCTCCGAACAGGAGATCCAGAACATTGTCCAGAAGATGGAAGCCCAGTATCAGGAACTCGGTCCGCAGGTGCAGCAGCAGATTCAGCAGGCGCAGGAGACCGCGCAGAATATTGCCGGACAGGTCGCCAATGCCCTTTCCAAGGCAGCCCTGGCTTCATTCATCATGCTCGTGTTGAGCGGCATCGCCGCAGCCCTGGGAGGCTGGCTGGGCCGGGTGAGCGGAATCGTGCGCGTGTAGCGGTAGGCCGTCCATGAAGTACCCCGCAGAACACCGCGAGGCATCAAGAACAAAGGCGGAGAGCGGAAAAAGCTGCGAGGAATCAACCCGGGCTTAAGATGATAACATCAACCCTGCCGCTCAGGACATCACCGGGGCTCTCAGCGCCGGGACCCTGCCTTCTTCCCCGCATCATCCGAGTACAGGTCGGATGAAGGCGCTTCCCCGGGCCTGTACTCGCCTGGGGTTTCACTGTGCGGAGGCACGGGCGCCACTGCCGCGAACCTCGGCGGGAGCAGCATGATGCATGCGGGCAGGAAAGTGAGCGCGGACAGGGCGATCGTGACCATGTCAACGGCCACGAGGATGCCCATCTGGGAAATGATGACGAACTGAGACGGCGCCAACACCAGGAACCCGGCAGCCACTGCCAGGGCGTTGTAGACGATTCCTCTTCCCGAGGTGTTCAGCGCCCTGTCGATGGCCTGCGCAATAGGCAAACCCATCCTGAGCTCGTGCCGGTACCGGCTCAGAAAATGGATGGAATAGTCGATGCCCATGCCGATGTCGATGCTCGCAACTGTCGCTGTTGCCGCATTGAGCCTGATCCCGCTCACCCCCATGATGGCGAAGTCAAGGGCTATGGGTATGAGAAGCGGCATCATGCAGTAGACCCCGAGCCGCATGGACCTGAACACGGATGTGGTGATCAGGAAGCACAGGAAGAATGAGATGAAGAAGGACTGTACCTGGCACCTGACCACGAGCCGATTGAACTCCCGGGCCATTACGGCCAGTCCGGTGGTCACGATGTTCGTATTTTCAAGGCCGGCAAGCTCGGTTTCCTGGAACCGCCGTACGGTGTCGATGACCTCCTGAGCGAGATATCCGCTCAGTGACTTCATCTGCAATATGATCTGGGCCTTGCGGAAGTCATAGTCCACAAACCCGTCAAGCTCGCCGCCGCCGCCGGAAAAGGAAAACAAAAGGAGATACTGGGCCACCAGCTCTCTCGAATCCGGAATGGTGTAGAAGGCCGGGTCACCGTCGTGCATGGCCTGGTTCATCCGCTTGATGAAATCAACGATGGAGACAGCCTTCCCCACGTCATCGATCTCCATGAGCCGTTCCTGGAGCCTCTCGATCTTTCTCAGGACCTCGGGCTCCTTGATGTCGTCGGGATTGGCGGTTTCGAACACCACCTGGAACACTGAAGTTCCACCGAAGTGCCGGTTGAGGACCGTATCCGCGATGCGGATGGGGCTCCTCTCACGGAAGTCTTCAACCAGATTCAGATCGCTCTTGACATGCCGGCCCAGGAATATCGACACCGCCAGCACCACGAAGCTGAATACGACAACCCATTTGCTCTTAGTCACGCCGATGTGGGAGAGCCGTCTCAGGATGGGCCCGATCACGTCTCTCCTGGAGTGATAGTGGTGCGTCAACTCGCGTGCATGGGCGTCCATGATGACGAGAACGGCCGGGATGAAGGTGAGGGAGAGCATCATGGCCGTTCCGAGACCGAACACCGCGAACAGCCCCATGTGCATGAGCGGCACGATCGGAGAGGTGGTGAACGAGAAGAACGCCGCCATGGTGGTCAGGGCCGCCATGGTCACGGGCAGCCTCACCCGGGTGAGAGAGCCCATGATCCCTTCCCTGCCCTTTTTGCCCTCGGCGTTGTCCGCCAGTACGTTCTCCACCACGTGGATGCCGTAGGCGGAACCGCAGGCGATGAGAACCACGGGCAGTGCGGTGGTGACGAGCGTGAGCGGGTGCCTGATCAGGGCCATGAGACCCAGGGTCCACACCGCTGATATGGCCACCGAGATCAGGGGCAGAAGCGTGCCCCTGATGTTGCGGAAAAAGACGAACAGAAAGGTCAGAAGCACCACGCATACCAGGGGAGGCAGCAGGATCAGGTCTTTGATCATGTAGTGGCTCTGCAGTGCCTCAACCACCTTGGTGCCCGAGATGTAGAACTTCTCGGGCCCCTCGTAGGCGTTCAGGATATCCGTGATGGCATAGTAGATGGGCACGATCTGATCCGTTTGCACCCCGTCCTTCAGCACGACCAGTATCCCCGCCCCCTTCCCGTCCCGGGTGACGTAGGTGTCCCGGTATATATCCCACGAGCCAACCTTGTCTTTCAGGAGAGCGATCTGCTCCGGGCCGGAAGGGGTCTCTTCATCCTCTCCGACCATGGCTGAAACATCCAGCCCCGACTCGCTGCCCTGGATGTTCTTCACGTTCAGCAGGCAGGTTGCCTTCTCGACCTCTTCGATCTCTTCGAGCTCCTCAACGATCCTGCCGAGCTTTGTCAGAGAGGACGGGTTGAAGATATCGTCTGTGTGGATCATCCCGATGAGGATGTCGGCATAGGGCTCGAAGGATTGCTTGTTTGCAACAAAGGTCTTGACCTCGGGGTTGTCGTCCCTCAGGACGACCTCCACCCGGGGGTCCATCGTGATTTTTGGGATCTGAAACCCGAAGAAAACGGTGACGGCCGCAACCGCCAGGATTACCCACCAGGCGCGATGCAGGCAGAAACGGATGATCCTCTCCATAGAAACGCTCCTCTATCACCTCATGAGATGCAGCAGATCTATTCCGCCCACGCTGCCGGGAATCAAGTGAATGAATGGCATGTCATTATTTATATCAATAATACAAGATCATCACAATGAATTTTCTCTATATGTTGTTGCCTGAAGAGGCGATCGTACCCGGTCTGTGTACCTGCTCCTTAAGGACGCAGGCAACTACTGGCCGATGGCGGCGGGCCGGTGACAACACCGGGATGCCGCCGGGCCTGGGGCACCCTCATACCCGGGGCGGATACGACCTTAGAACCGCCAGCCGAAGCCGAAGAGAAGTGTGAGATCCGGCGCCTCGTCGGTACCGCCGATATAGGCTGCAGCATTGAGCTGGATGTCGGGCATCAGATAATACATTACACCCACATCCCCGGAACCTCTCCAGTCGGACCATTCTTCGGTGTTGATATTGGCATAGAATTCGGCAAACCCGATCAGCTCCGGGCTGATCGGATAGAACAGGGCCAGGGCGTTGCTGAGGCGAAGGTACTCATCGTCTTCGTCCGCGAACACATCGCCTTTAGGAATATATGCCACCCCAGGGGTCAGACCGAGAACGAAATCGCCTTCGAGATTGACGTATATGGGGAGATCCACGCCAAAGGACATGCGATCGAGACCGAAGTCATCCGTTCCTGTGGGCAGCGTGAAAAAAGGCGATATAGCTGCGGCCGCCTCGCCCACGGCAAGCTTGCTCTGGGGATAGTTCGGACCCAGCACATGGAACTTGGCTCGGACCTCGGTATCTCCCAGACCAAACTCGTCTTTTCTGGTGCCGTTGTCCAGCCACTCCCAGTTGAGCGGCTCGATGGTGACGCTCGCCTCCAAGTCTCTCATGATTCCGGCGCGAAAGAGGGTGTTGCCGATGCTGATCCGCTCCCGCTCAACGCTGTTGTCGTCCCACAGATATGAGAACACGATCGTCTCTATCTGATAATGGCCGGGACCAACGGTAAATGGGCTGAGTGCTCTCATGGGCCTGTCCGTGTACATCAAGCCGAGCATGCTCTGAGGCATCGGGTTGGCGAATGTATATTCCTGTCCTCCTGGAGCCGGCCCCTGCGACGCCGGCTGCTGTGCCAGAGCCGGACTGTGCAGGGCGATGATGAGTGCTGCGAATAAGAGTGTATTTCTGAGCATACCTCCCTCCTGATCAGTTTTTCCTTACCAGGATTAAGGATACAGATGCGTGTCCTTTTCTCAATATTGGCCGGCCGGTCAGAGGGAGGACCCATTGGCGGCGTCCGGGCACCTGTTGAAAAGAGAACCCCCTGCCCTGCCGCCTGTAGCTTTTTAGATTGCCGGCACCCATCGTAGCTGCCCGTGCAGGAGAGATTTGATTTGGCACTCCGAAAAGCTACCATTGATTAACAGAAGGATATCCCTATCACAGTGCAAAGGAGGAATGCCCATGGGAATCTTATCATGGATCCTGCTCGGTCTGATAGTCGGCGCGCTGGCAAAGTGGATTATGCCCGGCAGAGACCCGGGGGGCATCATTGTCACCATGCTCCTGGGTATTGCCGGCGCCCTGGTCGGCGGGGCGATTGCCTCGCTCATCGGGCTGGGAAACGTCACCGGCATCAACATCGGAAGTATCATCATCGCGGTACTGGGGGCGATTCTCATCCTGGTCATATATCGCCGGTTTGCAGCCAGCAGGGGATAGCACCCTGATCGCGGAAGGCCGCGCGTTCTCCATGCCACGGCGCACCAGGCCCACGCCTGAAGAAATCCGCGCCGCAAAGGGGCGGACTGTTCCGGATCTCATCGCCCCCGATCTCCTCGTTCTGTTCTGCGGGATCAATCCCGGTCTGTACTCCAGTGCCGTAGGGCATCACTTTGCACGGCCGGGCAACCGGTTCTGGCCCGTGCTCTATGCTGCAGGTTTCACCGGCAGGCTCCTGTCACCCTTCGATGAACACGAGCTCCTGGAAAGAGGCTACGGCATCACAAACCTGGTGGAGAGGGCCACGGTGGGGGCCGATGACTTAAGCCGCGCCGAGATCGTTGAGGGAAGCCGCAGGCTGGCGGCCAAGGTTCTCAGCTATCGCCCCCGTTTCGTGGCTGTTCTGGGTATCGGGGCGTACCGCATTGCATTCGGCCGCCCGAAGGCGAATGTCGGCAGGCAGGAGCTTTCGATCGGTGTAAGCCGTCTCTGGGCCCTTCCGAGTCCGAGCGGGCTGAACGCACACTACCGCTTCGATGAGCTCGTCAGTCTCTTTGAGGAACTGCGCCGTGCGGCGGCGAAAGGATGAGCAGACACCCGTAAGCCCGGGCCGGCGGTAGGCAGGAAAAAGGCCGGGAGCTTATTATCAGAGCATCCCGGCCTCGTGGCTTCACATCGGGTGGTGACCCGGGCAAAAGAAGATCCGCATCAGGTGATCTTCGCGTAGTCGATCACGATGTCGTACCGCTTGCGGGCCTCGTCGATGAATGACTTGACCGCCGACTCCTGCTTGCGGGACAACAGCTCTTCCCTGATCGCCTTCAGCCCCTCATCGCCTGCAGCCGCGGCGTCGGCCTCTTTCTTTTCCTTGAGCCAGATCACATAGACGGTATCTCTGTGCGTGTAGATCTTGGGGGTCTTTAGATTGTCCAGGTCTTCCTGCAGGCCCTGGATTATCCCGATCTTTGGCACCAGATAGGCGGTCCTGCGGAACTCTCCGGTGCTTGAAGGTTTCATGGCATTCAGATCGGACACATCCTTTCCGGCCAGCTCTTCGGCTCGATCTCTGGCCTTCTGGAGAGACCTGGCAGCCTTCATGTCGGCTAGGACCCTGTCCTTGACCTCGGAAAACTCGGGGATGCGGGCAGGGATCTTTTCCCTTACCATGGGGATCACAAAGCCGTCCTCGACTGCCGCTACATCACCGATTTCTCCCTGCGGGAGCAGGAAGGACTGTCTGACCATTTCCTCGCTTCCGGCAATGCCGATGTCCTCGTTTTCGGCAATGGGACCGACCTGTCTGAGCTTCAGTCCTTTGGCCTTGGCATAATCCGCCAGGTCGGTAATGCCCTGTTCGAAGAGCTCCATGTGGGCGTCGGCGGCAGCGTCGTTCGCGAGTGTCTGCGCCCGCTGGTGCTTCATCTGATCGATGAGGGATGCAGAGACCTCCTCAAATGACGCCAGCTTCTCCTCGCTTTTGGCCTCGAGCCTGAGCACATGGAACCCGAGGCTCGTCTGTACGGGGCCTCTCACCTCACCCGGCTTCATGCTGTAGAGAGCCTCACCCATAGGGCCGGGCAGACTGTCGCGGGGTACGAGACCGAAGTCGCCGCCGAGGAAATTGGTGCCTGGGTCTTCCGAGTGCTTTTTCGCCAGCTCGGCGAAGTCTTTGCCCGCCTTGATCTCGTCATAGATCTTCTGCGCCTGCTCACGCTTGAGATCGATGGTTGCCTGGTCGGCATCCGGGGGGACGCGAATGAGGATGTGCCTGCCGTGGACCTTCGCCTCTTCAGTGAACTCCTGCTTGTGGGAATCGTAGTACTCTCTTGCCTCGTCGAGGCTTACCTCCACCTCGCCGAGATAGTTCTCCACCGGGAACTCCAGCATATCGAGAACAGCCTTCGGAGGGACCTTGTAGGCTTCCTTGTTCGCATCGTAATAGGCGACCGCTTCTTCGTCGCTCACCCGTATTTCGCCGGCAAACGATTTTGCTTCGACGGTGAGGTAGTGAAGGTCGAAGGTGTCGTTCCGATACTTGTACAGCGCCTCCACCTCTTGGGGAGAAACAACGACGCCCTCGGTGATGAGCGCGTAGACCCGCTGATGGAAGAGCGCCTGGCGCTGCTGCTGTTCAAATTCCGCCGGGGTCATTCTCTGATACTGGAGCAGCCTCTTGTAGCTGGAGAGGTCGAACTGCCCGTTGTGCTGAAAGGCGGGATTGGTCTTGATGGCCTCCTGCAGCTCCTCATCCGACACCTCCACCCCCAGCCTCTCGGCCTCCTGATTCAGGATATAATCATTGATCATCTGATCGAGCACGGTCTCTTTCAGGTTGAGGCGCTCAAGAACCTCAGGGGTGATGGCGTTTCCCAACCTTGCCTGATACATCCTCAAGGTATCGCTGTAAGCCCTGGCATACTGCTGCTGAGTGATGATGTACCGGTCGACCTTGGCGACCTTGTTTGCCTCCTTCGACCAGTAGGCGCTCCCCCCCCAGAATACAAATACAATGATAATGGCGCCGAATATGAATTTCGTGATCCAGCTCTTGGACCGTTTCCTCATATAGGTCAGCATGGACTACTCCTTTTCCAGTCAATAAATGGATATTGAAGCGCAAGATAGATGAATATGGGAATTATTGCAAGGATTTCATTTGTAATCAGATCCCGGCGCATCCTGACGGGAAACCCTTCTGCAGATGCATCATTTGCTGCCGGAGGCATGGAAATATCCTGATATTTCTTTCGTTGCATGGAGTGTGCTATGATCCCGGGCAGAGAAAAATGAAGTTCCCGATCAGAGAGGGGGGAGCGCCTGTGGACAAAATTTTCCTTCTGGCCGGCATCGCGGGCACTATCGGCGGGGTGGGCCTGCTGGTCTACCAGGGATTGATCTACCTCATGCACAATAACTGGATCCAGTACACCCTGTTCACTGTGGTGGAGAACGGACCCGATTTTCTCTGGAATGCCGTGGCGATGAGCCCCGGCGTGGTGAATGCGCTCAAGGGATGTCCGCTCTTTGCGGCGCTCATCGTACTCGGGCTGATCCTGCTCGTCATTTCTTCACGGTTGCGCAACCGGTATGCCTGAGAGGCCGGTCGAGGCCGCCTCTCAAGCCGCGCCGTACCCGGCCTGTGAGCTCTCTTCATGCCCCTCACGCGGGCGAAGAGGTCAGCCGGGCACGGTGCCGGAAAACTACCCGCGGTCAGGGCGAGTGCTTCCACATGCCGATTTTCCGGGCCCTGGCCTCTTTCTCATAGGCGATGAAAAGATCCTTGTTCTTATGGCTGAATCGAACCTCCGCCCGGGCCCAGCCGTCTTGAATGATGCGCCCGTTGACGAGCACATCGCCGGCATAGACGTATGCCAGGGTCCTCCCATAGCGGTCCACCGGGGTCGGCCCGACCTCGATCCGGACCTTCCCGCCGGCCAGAAGCTTTCGGAGGTGTTCCCTGCTCTCTTTGCCGAACGGCTCTTCCTTGGTATAGGGCGAGTCCACCTCGGGTGCATCCACGCCTATGAGACGGATGTTCCGGCCGTCGTCGATCCGGATCGTGTCCCCGTCGTAGACCTCAACCACCTCGTGGGCATCGAGCTGCTTGGCACAGCGGAGCATGAACACGAGCAGGACGATCATGAGAACCACAAAGGACCAGCGCACATAGTCTTTCATGATTTTCCCATTCCTTTCCCTCCTATCAACGGCATGGGCCTTTAAAGGGGCAAGCCCCGGCTTACGCCTGAAAAGCGGCCAAGCAATGCAATCCTTGCTTCCAATGCCTAAAAAAGAACCGGACCTGGAAAGGGTGCTTAAGACCCTGTCTTCTCACCGAGACGCTCAAGCAGGGTGTCCGCGTAGAGGTCGCTGTGGGTGACGGGGGCAAGGTGCGTGCCCGGGAGCACCTCCAGGCTTAAATCGGCCCCTGCGCGCAGGGCATCCGGATAATACCGCTCCCAGAACCGGGAGACCGCCTCTTCCGGAAGGTCCCGGCCAGGGTCCGCCCCGAGGATCCTCTCCGGGCTCATGCAGGAGTCGCCGGCCCCGAATATCACCGTCACCCGCTTTACATGCCCGACCCCGAAACTGCCGCCGTCGCAGTACAGGCTGCAGTCGCCGATGTCTCTGCCGACCCGGCACAGCTTGGCCGGATGAATATGAACCACGGCATCGGAGATGGACCTGGCAAAGTCGCCCACGAATCCCCGGGTGAATCCCCAGGCGGAGCGCAGCTTGTCGCGTGTATGGCCGGTTCCCGAGGCCGAGATGCGCAGCGATTCGAGCAGGAATCTGCCGGTCAGACGTAAGGGGCCGCGCCGCTCGAAACCCGCAGGGCACACCTGGCCGAGGGATACGACCGATCCGGGGTGGGCGTGGGCAAATCGCCGCGCCAGGATCCCGCCGTGGGACCATCCGACGGCTGCCAGCGTCGTCTGGATGGGTTTTCCGCCTTGGCCTGGGAAACGATCTTCTTCGATCACGGGCGCCCCGATATCCCCTGCGCCGAGCGGGGAGTATCCCGTCACGCCGATGCCGCGGATCTGAAGCGCGTGCCTGACAACCTCCATGAGGACCGCCTCCTTGCCGCGGTCGCCACGCCAGCGCTCGTCCTCACCGTAGGGGGTGTCACAGACCGGCACGACCACGATGCCCGACCTGCAGCCCAATGCCAGCTTTGAGGTGAACGGATAGGCATCAGAGGGCCTCTGGGCATGCCCCTGAAAAAAGACGATCACCGGCCCCTTGAGCCTGCCCGCCTTCCGATCGTCTTCCTGCTCGGCGGGGCTCCTGGCATCCAGCAGGAGATACCAGGCGCGCAAGACCTCGCCGTTGAAGCCGAGCTTGAGGGCCTGGGTGTCCGGGCGGGACGCCAGGCTCCGTTCACCGGCTGCGGCAGGCATTGAAGCAATGAGTGCCAAGACGGCCAGAAGGGGGATCTTCATAGAGCACGATATACCACATCTGCGCCCTCTTCCCCCACCATCATGTTGAAAAAACGACTGGAACTACCGGAAATGATCGCGGAAGGACGGGTCGCTATTCCCTGTCCTCCTGATGCGACGAGCCCCGCTCGATGTCGAGGATGGAATGACCGCCCGGGAAAGTCTTAATTACATACTCGTTGAGGTTGTCCATCTTGCGGACGATGTCGCGGATCTTGCGCGCCTCTGTAAGGATATGGTCCGCCATCTCCCTGATGTGAGGGTCTTGGGCGTCCCGGACGATTCCTTTTGCCTCGCCCAGAAGCACGGTAAGCGGCTGGAACACCTCGTGAGCGGTGGTGCTCGCCAGCTGGGTGACGAGCTCGAAGAACTTCAGCCGGTCTTTCTCGTTCCTTAAGGAGATATAATCAAAGGCCCGCTGCACGGTGAACCTCAGGAGATCCGCGCCGAAAGGCTTCAGGATGTAGTCGTACGCCCCCAGTCTCAGGGCCTCGATCACGCTGTCGACACTGGCGAACCCCGTGATAACCACGATCAGAGACTCCATCTGCCGCTTGCGGACAAAGTCGATAACGGCCATGCCGTCGACATCGGGCATGCGCAGGTCAGTGATTATTACGGGAAACTCCTCTTCCGAGAGGATGCGGATGCCCATCTCTCCGCCGACAGCCTTGACGACCTGAAGCCCGTCTTCGTTCAGGATGTCTTCAACCAGGCAGCAGTCCCCTTCATCGTCGTCGATGACAAGGACTCTTCGTTCCTCATCTTCTTTGAGAAGTGCCATATATCACTCTTTAATAAATGAAAGGATGCACATTGGCAAGTTAAATAGGAGCCTTTTCCCGGCACGGTTTTGGAGCATGTGGTGATTGTGCGGAAAATTATCCCGATTTCTTAAGATAAGAGGAGGGAATACTGATCAAACGACGCATGCGCAGGTTCAGTTATCGTTCTGAGTCAGTGCGATGTTTCCCAGATAGGAATGGACCATGGCGACCACCGGGGCGGTAAGGGGATCGAAGCGGTCCTGATATTCAATGACAAACCGCTCGCCCGCGAAGTAGATCACCACCGGTCTCACGTCATCCCATTTCTCGGAACACTGTGCTCTGAACTCTTCCAGCGTCATCGTTCTTTCCCTTTCTCCTTTTCTTTGATCGCTGTAAATACTTGTATCGGCAGCTTTTTTTGATACTTAAGGGGCGTTTCACTGCATCCCGAAGATCATAGCGAATCGACCCAGACCGGTCTTGACCTGCTGACTGTAGTTCCTCAATTCGGGGCGCTCCAGAAGATTTTTCCCGAGATATTCGAGGCACTGGGCAGGGTTGCTCCTGGGAGAAACCACGGTAAGGGGCTTTCTCTCCATCTCGGCCTTCTTGAAGTTGTCCCGGTCGTAGAGAATGCCGCCAAGATACTCGGGTTTTATGGAAAACATGGCCTCCATGTTGTTGATGCGCTCGTCCGCGGTCTGGCAGATCCGGTTGAACAGGAACAGCCCCTGCTTCAGGCTCGTGATCTGGTTCATGATCACCCATGGCGTATAGGTCTTTCGCGGCTGGTAGAACTCCACCTTTTTTATCAGTGATTCCTCGATATACTTGAACCGCTGGAACGATGCCTTGATACAGGCATACCCCGCAATGATGTCCTGGGGTGTGGTGACGATGACGATCTCGTCGGATGCAAGCGCGAAGTCCATGACCGTGGTGCTGATCCCGGCGCTCAGGTCGAAGATCGTGATGTCGTAGCCTTGACTGACCTTCCGGAACGACCGGATGAACTTGCTGCGCTGGACATAGTTGATATTCGCGAGTTTGAACTCGCCCGAGCTTCCGCCCACGAGGTCGAACCCGTATGTCGTCTTCTGGATCATATCCTCCAGGGCCACATCGCCCAGGAGAAAATCGTACAGGGTGTACTCGGGAAACAGGGCCAGCTTGTTGGATATGTCGGCATTGCCCAGATCGGCGTCGATGAGGAGGACCTTTTTCCCCTTCCTCGCGGCAACGGTCGCCAGGTTGGTGGACACATGGGTCTTGCCCACGCCGCCTTTGTTGGAGAGGATGGCTATGATGCGGTGCTCGCGCTCAGGCTCTTCCTGCACACCGGTTTCGGGCGGCTGCTGTTTTTGGGCCGCTTCATCCGCTTCGGGCTGGGGAGAATAGTAGAGGTCGATTGCCTTGCGGATGGCGGTCTTGTCTCCCAAGGCAGGGTAGACCTTTCTGCCCATATGGAAGGTGAGCGATTCCACCACTTCCTTTTGCCCCGGATCCCCGATCGCCACCAGGACTCCGCCGTTGAGGAAACGCACCGGCAGGCTGGTGTAGTTCCTGGCAAAGACCTCTTTGAGCAGGCCCACGCACTTCCGGTCAGGGACTTCCTTTTCGATGTCGATATAGGGCATGCCGCATTTTCGGGCAAGGGCCCTGGTCTCTATTCTGTCGTCCATAGAAAACTCTCCTCGATAGGTTATTCGGAAAAGAGAAAGGGAATCTTTAGCGGGGCTTGTGTATCTTTTCCTTGAAATCATAGAGGAGATTCAGGGCCTCTAAGGGAGTGGTCCTCGCCAGGTCCAGCTCATCGATGCGCCGGATGATCTCGCGATATCCGTCCGCATCCGCCTCCTGACGATCGGAGACGAAGAGGCTCTCCTGGACCGGTGCATCCTGCCTCACGGCAGGGACGGACCTGGCCTTGCGGCCCAGGGTGTTCAGGATGATCCGGGCGTTGTCCACCACCTCGTCGGGAACGCCGGCAAGACGGGCCACGTAGATGCCGTAGCTCCTGCCGATGGCGCCCCGCTTCACCTGCCTGAGGAACACCACCTCGTGTCCGCTTTCCTCTACAGCCATGTGAAGATTCTTGATGCCCTGGTGCCTCCTGGCAAGGTCGGCCAGCTCATGGTAGTGGGTGGCGAAGAGGGTCCGGACGCGGCGCTTGTCGAGGTACTCGGCCACGGCCCAGGCCAGCGACATCCCGTCGTAGGTCGACGTGCCCCTGCCGATCTCGTCTAAGATGACGAGACTGTTCTCGGTGGCGTTGTTGAGGATCTCAGCGGTTTCGCTCATTTCCACCAGAAAGGTGCTCTGCCCGGCCGAGAGGTTGTCCAGGGCCCCCACCCGGGTGAAGATCCTATCCACGATGCCCAGCTCGGCCTTTGCCGCGGGCACGAATGACCCCATCTGGGCCATGACGGCAATCAGGGCGATCTGGCGCATGTAGGTTGACTTGCCCGCCATGTTGGGCCCGGTGATCATGTGGATGGTGTCCTTCTCACCGTCGAACGCGCAGTCGTTGGGCACGAACTCGCCCGCCTTGAGGACCTGCTCCACAACGGGATGTCTTCCCGCACGGATCTGCACCGACCTGCCGAGGGACACGGAAGGCCTGCGGTATCCGCGGTCCAGGGCCAGCCAGGCAAGGGAGCTCAGGGTATCGGCGCAGGCGATTGCCGCAATGGTCGTCTTGAGCTCCTTGGTCCACCCGAGGAGAAAGTCCAGAAGCTCGGAAAAGATCCGGGCCTCGATCCGGGCGATGGCGTCCTGTGCGCCGAGGACCTTTGCCTCGTACTCCTTGAGCTCAGGCGTGATGAACCGCTCGGCGTTGACGAGGGTCTGCCTGCGCATGTAGTGCTCGGGCACCTTGTGGGCGTGCGTCTTCGAAATCTCGATGTAGTAGCCGAACACCTTGTTGTAGCCGATCTTCAGGGAGTTGATCCCGGACCGTTCCCGCTCCCGGGTCTCGAGGCCGGCTATCCACTGGCGGGAGTTGCGGCGGAGCTCCTTGAGCTCGTCCAGCTCGGCATCCACGCCCGGCGCGATCGCGCCGCCGTCTCCGAGCCTGCTCGGCGGTTCTTCAGTCAGGGTGGCGTCGATGCGCTTTGCCACTTCCTCCAAAGGGTCCATCTGATCCAGCACCGAGAGGAGCAGTTCGGACTGGGAGCGCTTGAGGATATCCCTCATCGCGGGGACCCGCGCCAGCCCCGCCGACAGGGCGCGGACATCGCGCGGAGAGGCGCCGCCGGTAGAGATCCTTCCCACGATCCGCTCCATGTCCGGGATCCCCTCAAGGATATCCCTGATATCCTGCACCGTGCCGGGGTTCCTGACGAGCTCCTCTACGGCGTCGAGCCTGCCTTCGATCTCCTTGAGGTCCATGAGCGGGAAGGACATCCAGTCGCCCAGCATCCTCGCGCCCATGGGCGTCATGGTCCGGTTCATGACGCCGAAGAGCGTGTTGGACTTGTCCCCTCCGAGGGAGTCGAACAGCTCCAGGTTGCGCCTGGTGTTCGCACCGAGGATCATGTATCCGCCGGTGCTGTAGAACCTGAGCTGGGTGATGTGGGCGAGAACGCCCTTCTGGGTCTGTCTGACGTAGTCGAGCGCCATGGCGGACGCCCTGAGCGCCGCCTCGTGCCCTTTCAGGCCCAGGCCCTCGACCCCCAGCACCCGGAAATGGCTGCAGAGAATCTCCCGCGCGCGCTCGGGTGCCACTGCGCCGTCCCTGTTCGTGATGAAGAACCCGCCGGGCACGATGTCCGGCTCGGTGGTGACGACCTCGCTGGGCGAGATCCGGTGGAGCTCGTGAAGGAAGTCCTGCTCCGAGCCCACCTCGGTCACCCGGAAGTCGCCTGTCGAGATATCGATGAAGGCGATGCCCCACCGGCCCCCGGCCGAATCCCTGCACACGGCCATGAGGTAGTTCGGCTTCTCGCAGATGAGATGATCATCTTCCAGGATGAGCCCCGGGGTGATGACCTGCACCACCTCCCGGCGCACGAGGCCTTTTGCGGCGTCCGCCGGCTCGCTCTGCTCGCAGATCGCCACCTTCAGGCCCTGCTTGATGAGCCGGGATATGTAAGAGCTGGCGCTGTGGTGAGGGACCCCGCACATGGGGACCGGGTTCTCCCTGCCCTTGTCCCTGGTGGTCAGGGCGATTCCCAGAATCCTTGATGCGATGTGGGCGTCTTCGTAGAACATCTCGTAGAAATCGCCCATGCGATAGAACAGTATGGCGTCCTGGTGGAGCTTCTTGATATCCAGGTACTGCTGCATCATGGGGGTGAGATTACCCATGAGATCTTCTCTTCTTCTCCTTCTCCTCTTTCTCCAGGAAATCCTTCAGGAGCTTTGCCTTGAATTTCCGTACGAAATTCGGACGCTCCATGTACGGGAGATTGGTTGACAGGAAGGACTCCTTCATGGCGCTCCTCACCGCATCCAGATCGCGCTCGTGCACCGCGGGCCTCTTGAGCTCTCTGGTGAGCGTGGCCCGGTCCTCCCGGATGAACGACCTGAGCTCGACATCGGCCTCATCGAGGTCCACCACCGTGGTGAACTCCAGGTGGATCATATACAGATCCCCCGTGAGCACGGCGGTCTTGTCTTTCACGATGAGCCTCACCCCATTGCTTAAGGTTATCTCTTCCATGTTTTTTTAGACTTAATATGATGATGAAGGGAAAATCAAGCAGAGATGAGCAGCGTATGGGGTAAAAAGGCCGAAAGACCGGGATTTCTTTCAGGGAGCCCGGTCAGGGATTGTGCCGGAAGCCTTTTGAAAAGGGGGGTTTTAGCGATTCCGTTCCGAACCTTTTTCCCCTGCAGGCTTCAGAAGATCGCGTACCAGGGAGGATGCCGCTTCGCGGGCCGCGTCCCGGACAGCGTCATCGATAAGGGGAAAGTCCCCTGGCTCATTGCACCTGAACGGCACCGGGTTTCTCACCCGGATCTCACCGCTTCGCCACAGGATCTTGTTGGTGTTTGAATCGATCATCTCCCCCTTCAGCTCCGCCGCTGCGTCGGTGAAATCCTGATAGTAGTAGCCGGTGTAGTGGCAGTATGCCCCATACCTTCGACAGTCGACCACCAGAAGCGCGTCCAGACGCTCTCCGCGGGCGACCCCGCGGTAGTCCTGTTCCGCATAGCCCTCGCCCGGGGCCTTAAATGGGGGAAGATCGTCCCGATCAATCCAATCCTCGATGAGAACGGCATTGAAGCCCTCGGATGACAGCTCCCGGGTGATGCTGCTCTGGATCTCCTGGAGGATCTCGCTGTCTTCCATCCGCAGATATCCTTCCAGCTTTCGCTTATCGGAAAGGACGATCGGGTGCCTGCTGCCCCAGTACCGCTCGCCGTCGCGCCGTCCGAAGACGTTCGGATAGGGGCCGGACGGGCCCATGCCGCCCTTTGAAAAGCCCTCGATGATCATCTCCGGCCCGCATACCCGTCCAAGCGCCACCCCGATGGTGAGACCTTTTGTTTCCCTGATTTCGGGGGGAAGGTCAACGGGTTTCGTCGAGGCACAGGAGCTTACACACATGCCCGCGCAAAAAAGGGCCGCCAATACAAGAAGACCATGCCTTCTGTTCATAGAATTTCCAATAGCCTGCGGATCGGTTTTCTCAACCACATCGGAAATCCTTAAGGGATGGATACCGACTGTCTGGTTTTTTAGAAAAGCGGCATGGTCGACTTCACGAAGGTGAGGGCGTCGCCTATGGCACTGCTCATGAAGGGCGGCATCATCTTGATGATCACGATCATGAAGAACAGGCCGATGGCGATGGTCAGCGGGAAGGACATGAGGAACACGTTCATCTGCGGGATCGCCCGCGCGGTCAGGGCAAAGGAGATGTTGAGCAGCAGGAGCACGCCGATGACCGGGGCCGCCATCTTGACCCCGAGGAGGAACATCCGGGCCCCGTAGGACAGAACCGCCAGGTGATACTTCTGGTCGGGAAAGCCCGCCTCCAGCGGGATGATGTAGTAGCTGTCCACCAGCGCCTTGATGAGCATGTGATGCCCGCCGAAGGAAAGGAAGAGCAGAAAGGCCACGATGTAAAGCAGGTTCGAGGTGACCGGAGCATCCACGCCGGTAATGGGGTCGACAATGTTCACGATGGCAAATCCCATCTGGAACCCGGCGATCTCGCCCGCGATCTGAACACCCGCAAAGATCACGTTGACCGCCAGCCCCAGGCACAGCCCGATGAGCAGTTCATGGATCAGGAAGACGATCAGAGTGATGACATTGAGGCCCTCCATGGCAATCTCCGCGGCAGGGACCACGGGCACGAGCACCAGGCTCAAGAAAAAGGCGATGATCGCGGTTATGCGCCGGGCGATGACCTCAGAGCCGAAGAAGGGAACCAGGGCGAAGATGGTTCCGACACGCACAAAGACAAAGAGAAAGGAGAGAATATCCTGCCATGCGAGGTTCAGCAGCTCATTCATCGGACCAACAGGGGAATGCTGCTGAAGAGATTGATGGTGAAGGTGGTGAGCTTCTCGATGATCCACGGCAGGGAGAAGAGCAGTGCAAGAAACACCACCACGATCTTGGGCACGAAGGTGAGCGTCATTTCCTGGATCTGGGTGACTGCAGAAAACACGCTGATGGACAGGCCCACGAACAGCCCGACCAGCAGCATGGGCGCGCCCACGAGCAGGGTGACCTTGATGGCCTCAGACATGATGGTGGTGATGCTTTCCGGCGTCATATCAGAGGAACCCCCTCACAATGGACCCGACCAGCAGGCTCCATCCGTCCACCAGTACGAAGAGCATGATCTTGAACGGCAGCGAGATCATGATGGGAGGCAGCATCATCATGCCCATGGACAACAGGATGGACGCCACGACCATGTCGATGATGAGAAAGGGAATGAACAGGATGAACCCGATTTGGAAGGCGGTCTTGAGCTCGGAGATCATGAATGCGGGGATGAGTGCGCGGGTGGGCACCTCATCCTTGTTTGCGGGCTTTTCCTGCGCGGCGATGCTCATGAACAGGGAGAGGTCGTTCTCCCGGGTATGCTTGAACATGAAGTCCCGCAAAGGAGTCTCTGCATTGTCCAGCGCCTGGGTAAAAGAAATGTATCCCTTCTGATAGGGCTGCAGGGCCTGTTCGTTGATTTTCTGCAGCGTGGGTGTCATGATGAAGAACGTCAAAAAAATGGCGAGTGCCGTAAGAACCTGCATGGGCGGCATCTGCTGCGTACCCAGTGCCTGACGGAGAAACCCCAGCACCACGATGATCCGGGTGAAGGCGGTCACCATGATCATGATGGATGGCGCCAGGGCGAGAATGGTCAGGATGAAGAGCACCTGGAGGACGCCGACCACGTCGTCGGGGCTGCCTGCCTCCTGGACGCCGAGGCTGATGCTGGGAATGGTCACCCCCTGGGCATGGAGCAGACCGGATGCGATCATGATCAGCACGACAGCCGCTGCAGCGATCCGTATGGTTTTCTTCATGGCAGGTCTCTTTTCCTCACGCTTCCATTTCGCTGATGATCTTCTCAAAATCCCCCTGCTCCAAGTCCTTGATCAATGAGACGGTGTTCTGGGTGACACCGAGCAGGAGTATGGATTTGCCCACCCGGACCATGGTGAGGTGGGCCCTGGGCCCTACGGGCACCTGTCCGAGGATGTCCAGGCCGATGGCCTTTCTCACCCGCGCATAGGGTCCGTACTTCTTTGCCGCCCAGGCCAGTGCGAACAGGCCTACGATGACGCCTATGAGCACGGCAAAGGTCCTGAAACCCATGCCGTCCGTGACGCCCTCCGCAGCCAGGGCCGACTCTGCGGCCGCGAGCAGAAAAGTCAGCAGAGTGAGCAGAACACCGATTCTCTTCATCGCAGTCTCTTCACCCGCTCCATTGGGCTGACGATATCGGTGAGCCTGATCCCGAACTTCTCGCCCACCACCACGACCTCGCCCCGGGCCACGAGCTTGTTGTTCACGAGGATGTCGAGCGGTTCTCCCGCCAGCCGGTTCAGCTCGATGACCGAGCCCTGACCCAGCTGCAGGAGGTCGTTGATGAGCATTTTCGTTCTGCCCATCTCCACCGTGACCTCCAGCGGAATATCCAGGATGAAATCCAGTTCGGTGGAATGTCCCGAAGGCTTGCTCTCCTGAAGCTCCTCGAACTGCGCCTTGGCGGCGGAGCGGCCCAGGGGCTTGCCTTCCTCGATCTCTTCACCTGCTTCCAGTGCCCGCGCCCATTCCTCAGCAAGCTGGTCCTGGCTGGAATCCTTAGCTCCTTTATCCTCCGGTGCATTTGCGGCGCCCGACATGAGCTTGTCGATGTCTTCCTGGGAGAGCTCGCCTCCCCCCTTGATCTCATTTTCCTTCATGGATTCCTTCTCCTCATCAGCCATGGATTCCTCCTTCAATAGAGCTGCTTGTCAGCGAGGCTCACAATGTCCACCGCCAGATTTTCCTTGATCTTTCCAGGCCGTGCATAGTATTTGGGCAGACCTTGCACCTTGACGATCATTTCGTCGGCCACGTCTTTCTCGAGCACCAGGATGTCGCCTTTTTTGAGCGACACGAGCTCGCGTGAGGTGATGCTGGTTTTCCCCAGCTCGACCGACAGGTCCACATAGACACCCATGAGCTCGTGCTTGAAGCGGCTGACCCACGCGGTGTCGATGTTCGTCTTCTCTTCGGTGTGGAAGCTGGCATAGAGCCTCTCGCGAATGGGCTCGATGAGCATGTAGGGTATGCAGATCATGATGTTGCCGCTCATCTCCTCCATCTCGATATCGAACTGCACCACGATGAGCACGTCGTCATTGGGGATGATCCCGGCGAACTGGGGGTTCATCTCGCCCCTCACATATTCGAACTTGAGCTCATAGACAGGCTGCCAGGACTGCTCCAGCTCCTTGATGGCCGCGGAGACGACCTTGTAGAGCATGTGCTGCTCGATCGGGGTGAACTCCCTGCCCTCCACCTTCATGGCACCCACCCCTCTGCCGCCGAAAAAGCTGTCGACGAGGGCGAACACGAGCTTGGTCTCCAGCACCACCAGGGCATTGCCCCTGAGCGGGTCCACGTGGATGATATGGATGCTGGAAGGAACCGGCAGCGACCGCATGAAGTTTCCGAATTTGAGCGTATCGATCGACACCGGCGTCACGTCGATCATTCTGCGGAGCAGGCCCGAGAGGGTGTTCCGGAAGAATCGCGCAAACCTGTCGTTGATGGCGTCCAGGGTGGGCATCCTGCCCCGGATGACCTTGTCCTGGGCCGCAAAATCATACCTCTGAATGTCGCCGGTATCTCCGGATGTGCGCAGGTCGGTCTCGGTCTCGATATCACCGCCGACAACTCCCTTTAACAGGGCATCGACCTCTTCCTGGCTCAGTATCTGGCCCATACCTTCTCCTTACTGGACAACAAACTCGGAAAAATACACATTGAGCACCTTGCCGGTGGTCAGGTATTTGTTGATGCTGCTCAGAATTCCCCGCTTGAGCGCCCGCTTGCCCGCTATGGTGGAGACATCGTCGAACGACTTGCTGGAGAGCAGGGTGATGACCTCGTCCCTGATCTGAGGCAGCCGCTTATCGATCTCGGAAGAGAGCATCTCGTGGCTCATTTCCAGCTGCATGGTCACCTTGAGGTAACGGGTGCCCTGGGCATCGGTGAGATTCACGATGAATGAATCCATGGGCTTCATGGGACCAGCCAGACCGCCCGCGGCATATCCCTGGTCCTGAGTCTGCGGGGCAGCCGTCTGGGGGGCGGCTCCCGGTTGGGCATCTTTCGATTTCGACGCCGACAGGAGAAAATATCCGGCGACACCGCCTGCAACAATCACCAGCAAAGCGAGAACAATCACTATCATGAGCATCGGGGACTTCTTCTTTTCCCCTGCCGCAGCTTCTTTTACCTCAGCCTTTTCATCCGCCATATGGTCCTCCTATAAACGATCTCGTAAAAGAATGATCTCAACCCGCCGGTTTTTCTTGCGGCCCTGCTCGGTGCCGTTCGATTCCACCGGACGGGAGGAGCCGTATCCTGCCAAAGCGAACTTGGTCGGGCTCATGCCCGCCGCATAGACAAAGTAGTCGAGCACGCTGCCGGCCCTCCTCATGGAAAGCCGGTATTGCTGGGTCGGCGTGCCGCCCCGGTTGTCGGTATGGCCCTCTACCGAGATGATCGAATCGACGTTGTGCAGACTCTGTGCGATACTCTCAAGAATGGGCAGGGCATCCTCTTTCAGCTCGTGAGAACCCTCGTTGAAGAGGATGTCTCCATTGATCATGATGGCAAGACCGCGGCTGCTCTGTCTCACCTCGAACATGTCCTCGCCCATGCCCTTGAGCCCTCCGATACCCTTGCTCTCCAGGTTGTTCAGGATGTTGCGGTTCAAGCTGATAGTGTCGTAGAACACCCGGGGGGGAATGGTCTCAATGAGCGCGGGCATGCCTTTGACTTCCTGCTCCTGTTCAAAATCGAGGGGTCCAACAGCCTGGTTGAAAAAACCGAAGATATCCTTCATGGCCTTCGCGTCCATGGATGACATGGATATGATCAGGACGAAAAAGGTGATGAGCAGGGTGACCATGTCGGAGAACGTGACCAGCCACTGGGTCCTGCTTGGGAGATTTATATATTCGATATTTTTGTCTTTATTTGCCATCACCATTCATCCAGCTTGAAGTCATACCCTTTGTAGCGCAAGGTACCGGTGGGTTTTTCAGAGGGTGTGTCCAGCCCTTTGAGGCTCACCGAGCTCCGAATATCCCCCAGGATCGTGATCTCCACTCTCCGGTTCAGGGCCCTGCCGTACGCATCACTGTTGGAGGTGATCGGCCTCTGGGCGCCCAACCCATAGGCGGCGAGCCGCTCTTGGTCGATGCCTCTGCCGGCGAGATAATTCACCACGGCAACAGCCCGCGCGGCGGAGAGGGCCCAGTTGGAGTAGAAGGGAGGTCCTTCATAGGGGATGGAATCGGTATGGCCGGTGACGGCTATGGGATTGTCCATGCTTGAGAGCACCTCGGCGAGGGTGTTGAGGACCGGTGCACTCTCGGGCGCAAACTCGTCGGTGCCCGATTTGAACAGGAGATTGGACTTTAACGTAATGGTGACCCCCAGGACCCCTTCCGACACCGCCGCTCCGCTGATGATACCGTTTTCAGAGAGGGTGGAGCGGATCTTCCTGACCTGCATGATCTGTTCTCTCAAGGGAGCCGCCTGGGAGAGAAGGTCTGCACCTCCGGGGTTCTGAGTGGCGCTCCGGCCGCTGGGAAGGATGCCGAAGCTCCCCAAGACGGAGTCTATGGCCATCCGCTGCTTGCGCTCGTCCTGTACGCTCATGGAGCAGAGCACGATGAAGAAGGTCAGGAGAATGAGCATGAGCGAGGTGTACAGGAATATCACCGTGTTCTGCTTCGGCTCCACATAGACTCGTTTTTTCCGGGCCATGCTATTCTCCGCGGCGTATGTTCGTGGACTCCCGCAGGCTCGGGGAGAGGTAGGAATGGAGTTTTCTCTCTACGATCCTCGGGTTGTCCCCTGCAGAAATGGACATGATTCCCTCGATGATCATCCCCTTTTCCAGCGATTCCTCTTTTGAGCGCATGGCGAGCTTTCCAGCCATGGGCAGTGCGATCATGTTCGCTATGATGGAGCCGTAGAAGGTGGTGATCAGGGCCACAGCCATGGCGGGTCCGATGGACGAGGGGTCGTTCATGGACTGGAGCATCTGGACGAGCCCGATCAGGGTGCCTAACATTCCCATGGCCGGGGCAAAGGTCCCCAGAGCGTTGAGGATATCCGCACCCTTGGTGTGTCGCCGCTCCAGATGCTCGATCTCGGTCTCCAGGATCTCCCGGATGGACTGCGGCTCCAGGCCGTCGATAACCAGCTCAAGCCCCTGCTTGAAGAACGGGTCTTCCAGCTCGTTCGCCGCGCTCTCCAGCGCCAGGATCCCTTCCCTCCTGGCCCGGGTTGCATAGTCCACAAAGGTGGGGATGAGGCCCTTTGCATCCCGCGGCTGGGTGAAAAACACGTTCTTTACCACACCGGCAAGACCGAGCACCTCACGCAGGGGGTAATTGATGAAGATGATGCCGAAGGTACCCCCGACAACAATGAACAGACTCGGTACATCCACGAACAGGGTCAGCGGGCTCCCCAACATGATCCCCATGAGGACCATTCCAAAGGCGAAGATGACACCGATGACGGTTGCAATATCCATATATGCCCCTTCAGAGAAATTGATCTCGCACCTGGAATGAGCAAGGGATGTGCCATTGTGGGGATATGAATAAATATTGTATTATTTCAATGTGTTGGAGGATTGATGAACCGGGATGTCCCTGGCAGGATAAGTCATTAAATTGACGCTTTCAATGCACCTGGATGCCAAGAGACACCCAGGTGCATCTGAAGGAATATTTTTTTTAGGCTTAGCGCTTCAGGTTGATGAGCTCCTGGAGCATGTCGTCGGTGGTGGTGATGATCCTGGAGTTTGCCTGGAATCCCCGCTGGGTGGTGATCATCTTGACGAACTCGGAGGCGATGTCCACGTTGGACTGCTCAAGGGAGTTGGGCGCGATCCTGCCCAGGCCGTTTTCACCGGGATGGCCCGTGATCGCGTCGCCCGAGGCACGGGTCGCGGCCCAGAGATTGCCGCCCACCTTGTTCAGGGCCTGGTCGTTGTTGAACTTGGCAAGCCCCACCCGGTAGAGGTAGAGGATCTGGCCGTTGCTGTAGTGCCCCACCATGACCCCGTCCGTGTCCACGGAGATATTTTCAAGGAAGCCGGTGCCGTACCCGTCCTGGGTCTGGTAGACCGTAGTGGATGCGGATGCGTACTGGGTAGAGGTCAGTGCCTGGGGTTCCCATGAAGAGCTGGGGAGCGTGTCTCCTCCGGCAATATCACCCACATTGGCGGCGATTCCCGCACCGGCGGTCCAGGCTGCATTGGTGCTCCTGATGCCGAATTGCAGGGATATCTCCTGATCCACTCCGGCCACGAAATTTGCCGTGCATACCGGATATCCTTCGGGCGACCAGGTAGCCAAGGTCCAGTTGGCCGCGACGGAAGGGTCTGCGGCGGGGTCGCAGACAAAAGAGGTTATCCTGTCCAGCGCACCGCTTGAAGAATCGAAGGACATGGTGCCTCGCATGAGGACTCCCTGCTGGGCCGTTCCGGCAAACCCTGGCCGCTCGTCTGCCGCCGGATTGCACGCAACGATGTATTCCCAGGTGTTGTCGAGATCCAAGGTGCCATCGTAATATTCGCTGGCGGCGTTGATCTTGTCATAGTAGATGGTCACGTCATGGGAGTTGCCCAGGGCGTCGTAGACCCGGATGGCAGTCTGATATCCATAGGAGGTATCACCGATGGGTTCGGCGGCAGTGGCGTTCCAGGCGCCAAACAGGCTGTCGGAGTTCGACGTATCGGTAGAATTCAGGTTCGTGATGGCGGTGATATCCTCGGTGGCCTCGGGAGGAGAGGTGAATGCGCTGAGCCGGATATCCGTCAGCGTGCCTTGGTCGGTTCCGTTTTCGTCCAGGGCCCAGCCGCGCGCTACGTACCCAGCCGGGTTCACGAAATAACCGTCGGCATTGAAGCGGAACTGGCCTGCCCTGGTGTAATACTCGGTCTCGCTTCCCAGAGGGGAGACGATGAAGAAGCCGTTGCCGCCGATTGCTAGGTCGGTCGCATTCGAGGTCGACTCGAAGGATCCCTGCTGGAACAGGGTGTCGACACAGCTCAGCGCCGTTCCCCGGCCGATCTGGGATGAACCCGACGCCGTGGACACCGACTGGGAAAGCACATCCTCGAAGGACGTCCTGCTGGACTTGAACCCGATCGTGTTTACGTTCGCTATGTTGTCGCCGATCACGCTCATGGCGTTGCCATGGGTGGAAAGACCGCTGATTCCGGAAAACAGTGAACTGGAAATACCCATTTCTCCCTCCTTTATCCTTGTATCTTATCAATATCTGCTATGTTGACTTCCTTATTGCCGATAATAAGATAGGTGATGCCCTTGTCGTATCTGATTCCCGTAACTACTCCGGCCGCGTAGGAGGTTGTTCCCACGGCGTTCCCCTCATAGTCGGCCGCCTGGACAAAGAACCGGTACCGGCCCTCGCTCACCCGCTCGCCGTTATGGTCGGTGCCGTCCCATACGAATTGAACGTTCCCCTCCTGAACATTTTCTCTCTCTATGGTGCGCACGAGCGTTCCATCCTCTGCAAAGATCTTCACCCTGACCTCTGCAGCCAAGGCATCCAGGCTGAAGTCAATGTTCAGGTCGCTGCCCGTGTAGTTGAGGATATTGCCCTTTGCATTCACCTGCTTGCCGATGAAGGACATGGCGTTCATGTTGTTGATTGAGTTCTGGAGTATACCGAGCTGAGTGATGTTCTCGTCGATGTTGCTCAGGGTCTCCAGCGTTGTGAACTGAGCGAGCTGCGCAGTAAAGTCCGTGTTCTCAACCGGGTTCAGGGGGTCCTGGTATTGCAGCTGTTTGACCAGCAGCTTCAGGAAATCATTTTTCCCCAGGGATTTCACAGCCTCTGACGTGCTGCCGCCCTTTGCCGGTCCCTGGTTCGAAAGTATGGCATCCATTCCGACTGTGGACATTTTCTTCAAATCCTCCTTTTATCAGGCAAAGAGATCGAGCCCGCCGCCTTCAGACACATACGGCCGGGTATGCAGGGATATCTCGTCATCCCGGTAGGCCGCGCCGTGATAGTCGGACCCTTCCCCTCCTCTGAAAGAACCCCTGCCGTGCCCGCCCTGCTGTGCAAAGGCAAACCCTCCCTCATGGAACGACCGGTTGTCCAGGGTGGTGCTGACCGAAAACTGGGTTGCACGGATTCCCTGCTCGCTGAGCGCCTCCTTGAGCACATGCATGTTCTGTACGAGGATGTCGCGGGTGATAAGCTGATCGGTCTTGAAGACCGCCTGGAGCTGACCGTCATGCATGGTCATGCTCACATCCACCCGCCCGAGCATGGGGGGGTGGAGCCGGAGCGTCACGCTGCCTTCGCTGTTTTTCATCTGGGAAGGCAGGGTCTGCCGGAGCTGGTCCATCACGCTCCTCATATGCTGCTCGTAGAAGGATTCCGGAGTCCGGTTGCCCAGTCTGCCGGCCAGGGCCTCATAGGTCTCCCTGTTGAGCACGATCTTGGTATCGGGCAGTGTCTGCCCCGCATGCCAGAGCTTGAGCGAATTCTCGATCCCCGCAAACTCCTGTTCGCTCATGGCCGACTTCAGAAAGGCAAGGGCTTCTGCCGGCTCTGCTCCCAACTTCTGACCCGCATTGGATCTCAGGTATGCGCTCACCTGGGCAGTAACCTGCTCCACGGCCTGCTTCCGGACGGCTTCGTCCGCAGCGAAGAAGAGATCGCTCATGATCTCGCTGCTCACCCCAAAGGTGTCGCCGGCTATCTGGATCATCTTCTCGACATTCGGTACTTGAGGCGAGCTGTTCAGGCCCGTGAAAGAGGTCTTCCCCAGGGCTTCTGCAACCAGGTTACCGATCTCGGCCGCAATATGGGGGACATTCCGCTGAATCAGGCCGATCTGCACATCGGCCTGCTGTGCTGAGAGCTTCCCTGCAAGACCTGCTTCCCCTGATGCCGCACCCTGTCCTTTGACGAGCTGCTTGCCTGAGATGATCCGTTCAATGATGGAATCCACCGTCTCCGCATCCGGGGCGGCGAGAGCCAGCAGGGCATCCAGATCGATCCCGCCTGAGTTCGCCTGACTCTGAAGGGCCTCTGTGAAGGATGCCGCGATCTGGGTCTTCATCCCTGCCTTCAGAGCCGGATCGGCCATCAGTGCCGCGATGTCCTCCCTTCCCATTCCCTGCAGGGTGAGAAGCGTCTGAAGGGCTTCATCCGATATCTGAGCCCCGCCTCCGTTCATTAATATCTGGATGTCGGAGGGCTGCAACCCCATTTCCCTCAGTGCCGTCATGAACTGGAACAGGAGCATCCCGGCAGGTGTGGCAATGATTTCCTGGAAGGCCTGTTCATCGATGGGGCCTTCCCCCGAAAGAATCCTAGAGAGGGGCGTCTTGCCCGCATCGTTCACAGCGGCCATGGCATAGGTGAGCTCAGCATCGAAGTCGGCGGCACCCGGCCCCTGGTGCGAGAACACCTTCTGGACAAAGCTCATGGCACCTGATGCAAGGCCCAGCAATCCTGCAAAAGGCAACTGCATTATTCACCTCCAATGCTATAGTGCCCTTGACAGAGCAACCAAGGTGCCAGGACGGTCTCTCCCTGGAATGGCCTTGCATGGTCATTTCACGCTTGGCGTCCCCCTGGTAAAAATTACACGGTGCAGGAGAAAAACTTGCCTATGGGCAGCGCCGGGACAGGACCTTCCCGAGGCAGCAGGAGGTTGGTGGGTTAGACGTCTCTCCCGGCGGGAGAAGGTGGCGGAAGGAAATATGAACCCGTCCCAGATAGTTACCGCAGCCTCAAGATCAGGGCGAGCATGCTCAGGCCCAGGATGCCGGACACGAAGAATGCGGTCTCGTAGCCCCATGCTGCGGACACGGCGCCGAACCCCAGCGAAGAGACCAGCATGCCCAGGTTGAACGACCAGACGAACAGGGAGTTGGCAAGGGACCGCGTGTCCGGGTAGATATCAAGGAGATAGGCGTTCAGCGTGGGATAGAGATATCCATACCCGATCCCGAAAGCCAGGGCGAGCGCTATGAGGGAGCCCCTGCCCTCGAAAAAGGGGACGGCGAGGGGGAAAACCAGCATGAGGATAAGGGATATGACCCATGCCTGCACATCGCCCGCGCCTCTGAGCGGCTTGTGCAGGAAGGACCACACCATGAGGCTTCCCGCCACAAAGGAGACGAAGAACAGGCTGGAGTTGTCTATCCCCCGGGTGAGGAGAAAGGGAGGCACGAACACCACCTGCGAGCCGAAGACCGTTCCCAGCACGAGCGCGGCCGCCATGTGGGGAAGCCCCTGCGCGAGGGGGAGCAACGGGATCCTTTCGGCCCTCGCGGACCCCGGTAGGAAGAAGCCTGCGATCACACCTACGAAACCGAGGCCGGCAGCGGTATAGAAGAATAAAGGATATCCCCGGGCATGAATGATATACTCGCCCAGGGCAGGGCCGATGGCGTGGGTGGAGATGTTGATTGCGGTGAGTATCCCCAGGAGGTATCTCCGGGAGCCCGGGGCCGCGATATCGAACACGAAGGCGCCCAGGATGCCGAATGCGCCGGCAAACCCCACTCCCTGGATGATCCTCAGGACGAAGACGAGCGGACCCATCCCCTGAACCAGGGCATAGAACGGCGTAGCAAGGCAGAGCAGGGCCGCCCCTGCGATGAACACGCACTTCCGGGAAATCCTCTCTGAAAAGATGCCTGCCAGGGGCAGGGTCATGAGCACCGTGATGCTGAAGGCCCCCATGACAAGGCCGATGTCTGCAGGCGAAAGCCCCAGGTGCACAATGTACTTCGGCAGGAGTATGAGCTCGGAGAAGTTCAGGAAAAAGAAGAAGCTGGCAACAACGATAATGAGGAAGTTGCGTCTTTGTTCACTCACCTTTAACCCTGGCGGCGAATTCGCGGAGATTGTTCAGGGAGCCCTCGACCCCCGGGCCTTCGGACCTGCGGATGTGGTATGCCTGGATACCCACACTCCTGGGGAGGAGGTAATCGAATTCCAGATGGTCGCCGATGTGCACGACATCGCCCCCTGCAAGGTGCTTCAGCCGAAGGAAGGCGCACGGCTCGGCCTTGGTCATGCCCCAGTCGTCGCTCACCGAAATCATCTGATCGAAAAAGGGCGCAAGACCGCCCCGGGCCACCTCCACGTCGAGGAAATGCCGTGCCGCATTCGAGAACAGGACGAGGGGAAAGCCCTGTGAGCGCAGTTCTCCGAGCACGGGCAGAACATCGTTGTAGAGCTCGACCCTGGACGCATACCGGCTGACAAGCCCGGCAGGCTCTATGTCATTCAATCCGAAATAATCGAGCCAGTAGGAGAGCTGATACCACCGAATGGATGAGGGCCCTTCCTTTTCATATGCCTCAAGGCAGATGCGCCGGGCCTCGGAGAGGTCCATGCCCTGCCTGCGGGAGACGAGCTCGGGCAGCCCTTCCAACCAGACGCTGTCAACGAAATGATTGCTCGTGAGGGTGCCGTCGAGGTCAAAGGACAGGGTCACTCTTCTTCCCACACCTCCACCCTGTCCTTCCATTTGGCCTTTGCGGCGTAGAGGGCGTTGTCGGCCTTTCTGATGAGCTCGGACTTCTCTCCCTGACCGCGGGTGAGGCTCCCCACCCCGATGCTGACCGTGACCTTCACGGACGTGCCTTCGCCAAAGGAGAACGGGGTTGAACGCACTGCCTCGCAGATCCTCTCCGCAACGCTCGCCGCCTCTTCCGTAGAGGCGTTGGGCAGGATCACGGCAAATTCTTCCCCCCCGTAGCGGGCGAGCACATCGATGGAGCGGACGTTGCTCCTCAAGATGCCTGCGAGCTGCTTGAGCACCATGTCTCCGCACTGGTGCCCGTAGGTGTCGTTGAAATGCTTGAAATCGTCGATATCCAGGATGAGCAGGGACACTACGCCGTCCTTGCTCCGCTGCACACGCTCCACCTCTTCGCTCAGGCGGTCCTGGAAATGCCGGTGATTGTAGATCTCGGTGAGGCCGTCGGTGATGGAGAGCTGGTTGAGACGTTCATTGAGGACCTTGAGCTCCTCGGTGACCCGGTTGAGCTCCCCTGCCCTGGCCTCCAGCGCGTCTTTGACCTCGGCCATCTCCCACAGGGTCTTCTCCATCTCCGCGTTCTTTTCCAAAAGCTCCATCTCAAGGGCCTTTTTGCCGGTTATGTCGGAGAACACCATCAGTGCCTGGATATTGCGCTTTTTCCGGCAAATGACCTGCACATCGTATTCGATGGTGAGATCGTCCCCCTCCCTGGTCCTTAGTACGCACTCCCGGCGGTGGATTTCGCTGCCTTCCACAAAGAGCTTCTGAAACTCTTCACGCAGTCGCTGCTCCTCGTGGGGCGCCACGAATTTGGTAAAGGCCGATCCCTGGATCTCTTCCCTGGCATAGCCCATGAGCTTGCTTACAAAGGCGTTGCAGCTGGTGATCACCCCCCGCGGATTCACGTAGAGAAGGCCGATGGGCGAAACGTCGAACAGGTCTGAAAACTGCTCTTCCTGCTCCTTGAGCTTCCTCATCAGCATGACCTGCTCGGTCACGTCGTTCAGGACCATCCAGAGGAGATTCCCTTTGTCCCGTTTCAGCCATCCGCCCTTCATGTTCACGAAGACCCGTCTCCCCCCTGCCTGGGTGAGCATCAGATCGCCTGGGGGGATGATGCCCTCGAGATCCTGAAATCCCTTGTCGCACGCCCTGATGAATTCTTCCCTGCTCTGCCGGGATATGATCCTGATGAGCTGGTGGCCCATCAGGTCCGAGGGCTTATGCATGATCAGTTTGTAGAATGCATCGTTGGCATAGACGATGACCCCGTTCTCTACAATGAGATAGGCGCTGGGAGAATACCGTGCCATGGTAACCAGCGTCTCCGGGATACAGGCGGCGCTGTCGTCGTACACGGGCTGCCCTGTCTCGGAAAAGGCAATGATCTGGGTGTCGCCGATAATGGTGGTGGTGAAGGTGCAATCGAAGCTTTGCCTGCCCTTCGATGGCAGGGAGATTGTATGGTGCAGGCTGTTCAGGGAGTCGAAGACCGTGCGGTTTGCATCCAGGAAATCGTGGATTTCCTTTTCCCCCATTCCTGTTCTCGCGGCAAGGGCATGGCTCACAGATATGACTTCTGCTGTTTTTCTCAGCACAACATAGGGCGTAAGAATACTCGCGAGCCTCTCTATATCAACGTCCATACCCTGTCTTTGCCTTTGGTTACCTCTCCTGCCTGCTGCATGTCGAACAGGACTTTTTCGATCTCCCGGGAGACGATTTCCACAGACATGGACTCCTCGAGGATCCGGATGATCTCCTCGATAGTGGCTCCCCCGGTGATCTGAAGGACCTTCTCCGTGAAGGCAAGGAGATCTTCGTGTTTGGACCACGGAAACAGCACCCATCTCCACTCCTTCATGACCTTGGGACAGTAGTCGGCCTGGAAACGGGAGTCGGCCTTGCTCACCAGGACCGCGGTACGGATCTCTCCCACCTTGGGTGAGAGGTAGCGGACCACCTCTTCCATGGTCCCGCCTTCGTCGCTCACATCGTCCACCACGAGGACCTTTTTGTGGGAAAGGTCCACCTCGGGCAGGGGGAACACGATAGCCGGCTTCTCACGCAGGCTGGTATCCTCTCCCCAGTGACCCATCTGGAAGGTGCATACATACTTGCCCTGCAGATAATCCGTAAGGATGCGCGCCGGGGCGAGCCCGCCGCGGGATACGCCGATCACGACATCCGGATGATAGCCGGAAGACCGGAGTTCGATGAAGACCTCCCAGAGAAGCTCCTCAACATCTTCCCAGGAAAACCGTACCGCCTCGGGAAATGTCTTTTTCAAGCCATTGATATCTGCCATAAAATCACCTTGTCAACTCTCGTCCTTTCGGAATATGTCTTCCGTCTCTTTAACGTTTTTCAGTCTCTTTTCAACGGTTCAGCAGGCGGAACCGCGGCCTGTCCAGGGTGCCCCTGAGGCTGAAGCGCATCCCATTAGTGGACGGGCCTGCCTGCGGGCCGAGAAGCTGGGCCAGATCCGGCGGCAGACCGACCTCTCCTGTCAGATTCAACCGGGACCGGGAGAAAGGCTCCATGATCCGGATCGTTCCCTTGATGCTCCCCGAGATATCACCGGCCAGCTCGATGTTCTCCAGGGTGACCAGTCCCTTTTCCACGACAGACTCGACCTTCAATGTCGTGAACTGAATGCCGTCCAGGGGCAGCGGCAGGTTCAGCTGCGAATGCGGAATGGGGAGGTACCCGTCCTTCCATATGATGTCCGCCCTGCCTTCCATCTCGCGGGGCGAGGCGTTCGGCCTCGATAGATCGATGGTGCCGCTTACGATCCCCCTGGGTTGTACGCCTGAGGGAAACAGGGACTGGAAGGCCTGTGAATCGAGGCCGTCCATCCTGGCTGACACGCTCAGTGACTCACCCATGGTACCCAAGGGGGTGCGGACCCTGCCGGAGAGGCTGCCCGATGGGAAAAACGCCTCCATGTCCAGGTCGAGGCTGCCCGTGAGCAGGGAGATGAGGCCGGGCCGGATCTTCAGCTCTTTGGCAAAGGGGTTCTCGCCAATGCTCACCCCCTCCACCTTGAGCCCGAAGGGCAGGCTGGAGCTGATGTGCCCCAGAGCCACGGGCCTGCCGATCAGAGAGCTCATCGTTTCTTCCAGGCGCCCCCGGAAGGTATCGTAGGGAAAGCGAACCAGGACGAACAGCACCAGGCAGAAAAAGAGGTACAGTCCCAAGCCTGCCTTTGCCATCCTCGGTGAAAACTTCTTCTCATCAGCCATAGCGAACCACCTGGAAGGTCACGTCGAGGCAGTTGTCCCTCTCCACGCGCCGGATGTTCAGGCGCTTGATCTTCAGGGGATGGGGGCTGTGCTCGATGTCGTACAGGAGGCTGATGAGATCGTCCTGGAACACAGACCGGATCTTCACCTCCACGGATTCCCGGGTGGAACCGCCCGACTCGCTGATGGGCTTCATGTACTCGATGCGGTCGTTCACCTTGACCCTGGCCGCCAGCTCCTCCAGAAACCCGAAAAGTGTGAAGTCCGCAGATTGGGCGGCCCCCGGGGCCTTGGTCACACTGTCTGCGGCCCTGATCCGGGAAGACAGCTCGTACACCCTCTTGAGCTCTCTGTCATGGGCCTTTACCGAGGAGTTCAGCCGGGCTCTGTACTCCATGACCGGAGAGACTACCCCGACCGTGAGGATGAACACCCCCAGCACGACCCCTGCAATAAGGAGGATCAGCCTTTCGCGTTTTGAGAGACTCTTCAGGTAGCGCTCGATTTTCTGGTACATACCAGTTTCAACCTCACCCGCTGATCAAGTTTGTCCACGTTGGCCGATACGATCTTCACCTCGGCCACGTAGGGGAGAGACGAAAGACTCGCCTTTATCCGTTCCACATTCTCGTATGATTTGGTCGTGCCCGATATCATGATGGAGTTCTCGTCGATGAGGATGTTGTCGACGAGCACGTCGATGCTCCTGGGGATGCCCGCGCTGACATCCCGGATGATCTCCAGCGGCGTGTCCTTGCCGCCGGGTCCGCCGTTTTTCGACGTGATCCTCGACAGGTGCTGCTCCATCTGCCTCACCGGGTCCACCATAGGGGTGCCGGCGGGCATGACCGCACTGAACTCAGTCTGTATCCGCCGGGTGAGCTCGCCGTTTATCCGGGCGCTGGTAAAAAGGTCGACCCCGACCCCGAGAACGAACAGCACGACGAACGCAGCCGCTACCTTGCCCCATGACCCGGCATGGCCCTTGAACCACTCGATCTTCCGGGTGTAGGCGAGATCTCCTTGACGGAAATTGATCCCGTCTGTACGGTCGATCCCGCGCAGGGCGAGCGATACGGGCAGAAAACGGGCCAGCACCTCGTCCATGGCAACACCGTCCTTGCCCTCTTCTCTCTTGGGGACCCCGGGAAGGATGTCCGCCGAGGTCTTGAACCTCTGCGCAAGGTCGGTGATGGAGCAGGCGTAGCCGGTGGGGACCAGTGCATAGCTCTGACCGGGAGAATCGACCCGGGACAGGGCGATGAGCACCTCACGGACACAGGTGTCCAGCAGCTCGCCCGCCTCGATCCCCTGCTTGAGTTTCTCATCCAGCTCCTGCGGCGGGACGGCCGGACTCCCGAACAGGCGGGGCGCGATCTTGCCGAACCCGTACGGGAAGGCCCCTACATATTTGACCTCTGCGCCCTTCAGCACAGCCAGCGAGGTGTCGTCCCACCCCATGTGCAGGAAGAGGTAGGTGGTGTCATCGGCGAGGCTGAAGATGTTCCTGGCCCCGGCAAGGAGGGCGGCGGAGGGGGAGTCCACGATCTCCGGGTCGATACCCGCCTTTTCATTGAGCCCCGAGATCAGGGCCTGCACCGAGGCGTGCCGCGACGAGAGGGTCTCGATGTGGTGGAGTCCGGCCTCGTCCCGGCCAAGGAGCACATAGTCCACAATGATCTTCCCGTCCAAAACCGGGAGGAGCGTCTCCACCTCGGGCGCTATGGTCTGCGCGATCTTCTTCCGGTCGCCGAAGGGCCTCATGAGAGAGCGGTGCATGATCTCCCGCTCAGGCATGCCCACGATCACCGAGCCGAGGGCGTCTGCGGGCAATTCCTTGAGCAGCGCAGCAATGTCCTCTTCCGCGGGGTGCAGAGGGTTGTAACGCTCGCCGTACTCCCGGGGCATGCTGAAGATCTTCTCCAGGGAGAACTCCGCAGCAATGCCCGTCTTGATCAGACAGGCATGCACCGAGACATTATCCCAATAAATTCCCAAGGTATATCGAGCCATGGTCCATCCTGTTTCTTCAATGAAGGTTCAATATATTTTATAATACACTATCCGCACGTCGTTTTGAAAGCGTTGAAGAACGGTTTTGATGTTGATCCTGGCGCCCGATGGCATATTGCCGTTGATATCGGCGCTGAACAGGCTGCTTTTGACGTCCAGGGTATTTTTGATCCACTTCATCTCGTCTGATGGGTCGTTCAGGTCCAGTCCCTGGATTCGGCTGCGGTCATGCTCGTTCAGAAAGGGCCTGCCGTCTTCGATGACATCCACCACATCCTCGGTGAGATATGTCCGGGATATGCTCAGGAGTACAGTCCGAGAGGCGGTGTTGATGTTGATCTTCCCGCCCGTGCCAACGGTCACGTAATCCTTGATGCCCTGGTAATTTTCCGTGCCGTAAAAGTATTCCGGCTTCATCCCTTTCACCAGGAGGATCTCCTCCGGGGTGTCGAGGGGGCCGTTCTTGCAGATATAGGGAGGATCCAGAGACTGGTAGTACTCGCTCTCCGCACCGCCGAACTCGGGTTCGTCGTTCGGATCCAGCCAGTCCCTGAGTGACTTCATGAGCTCGTCGAGCTCCTCGTCCGTGATGTCGATCTCCAGGAGCTCGAAGAGATACTTGAGCTGGGCCTCCCGGTAGAGCTGCTCGCCCTCGGTGACGAGGCTGTTCAGATCGATCTTGCCGCACTCGTCCGCCAGGGTGCCGCTGAAGGAAGGCCCGTCGAGGTACATGGAGGCGCCCATGGCATACTCGCTGAAGCTCCCCCACTCCTCGTCGTCGGAGTCGTAGGCGGGGTCGTCCTCCTTGAGTATCACCCGGGCGGCCTCGATCCCTGCCCGGGCGATCTGCTGGGCCTGGACCGAATCGCGGAAGTTGTAGGCGAGCTCCATGTCGAGACTCTGGTCCGCGCTGAAGCTGACTACCAGGACGGTGAAAAAGGCGATGGTGGCGAGCACCATCAGGAGCACGACACCCCGGTTGTCCCTCAGTATCTTTCTCATTCCGGGGCCCCCTCGCTCACGGTGAGCTTCAGCTCGGACAGGGGCAGATGGGCCGTCCCCGTGAAGCTGAGCGGCTCATCCCTGAAGGCAAAGGCGATGGTTACCCTCACCTGCCGGGGCAGGGCCAACGTCTGTTCGAGGTCCCAATCGTCCTTTTCGCCTCCGTTGTGGTCCAGGTACACGATGTTCAACGATATGATGTCCTCGGCCACCTCCATCTCACGCGCCGACTTGCTCACCCCGTAGTGCGGCAAGGGGTCCTCCGAGCGTATCAGGACATAGTGTCCCGGGAGATTCTCCATCTCTTTGAGGAAATAGCCCACCTCACTCAGGCCGCCCATGCTCCCGGGCAGGCCCAGCTCCGCCGCAGTGGTGAAATGAATGCTGTCGAGGTCGGTATCCCCGTCGGAGTCGTCCTTCCCCACGAAACGGTACAGGGAGACGTCCTCCTCGCCCAGGGTGCGACCGGTCCCCTCGGTGGACGGGACATAGGCGCAGCTCAAGTCTTTCATCATGCGGTCCATCACCACCCTCACCATCTGGTAGGTCTGTCTCTGGGAACCTACCGACTCGATTGACCGGTGGGCCTGGAAGAAAGACAGGTTCACCACGGTCAAGACAATGGCCGCGATGGCGATGGCCATGAGCAGCTCGATGAGGGTGAACCCGCTATCTCGATGAGAGGAACGCGATGAAATTCGTCTCAAGGCTTCCTTTCTCTCCCCACCTGATAGTGAGGGTGTACTTGTAGTACCCGTCCAAGGGGGTGGGCTCGATCTTCTCGGTGTACCGGTACCCGGGAAAATCTTCGCCGAAATCGCCCTCGTCGTTACCGGAATGCACGCTTTTCTCACCTGTCACCTCGGCGATCCTCTGCTGGGCAAGCAGGGTGGAGGTGGTCACGAACTTCGCCCGGGAGGCCATGTCGATGGACTGGTTCGCCGATTTGAGAAGCCACACAAAGGTGATGCCCAACAGTGTGACAGCGATGAGAACCTCTATGAGGGTGAAGCCCTTCCTACCCATAGCCGATCTCCACATAGTGGTCGTGTATCGTGAGCATGCCGGAAAAGGGCTTGATGACCAGGGTGTAGATCTTTCCGAACTCCCCCTCCAGGTAGATCACGCCCTGCTCGATCACCCCTTCGGGGGTCACCAGGATATCGAGGTGGCCCTGGAGCTTTTCGCTCTGGTAGGGGCTCTTGACGCTCTTGAGTTTCACACCCCTGGGGAGCTCTTTTTGGTTAAGCATGGCCGGGGTCTCGCCGGAGCTTTCGGGCTTGGGGAAGACGCCTATCCTGGCGTTGTCGATATCGAACCGGACATAATAGGGCTTGTGCCGGGTGACGGCGGTGGACCTGGCATACTGCAGCACCGTGAGAATCTCACGGGTGGCCTTGTCCATGCTCGAAGACGAGATGCCGGTGTAGAGCCTGGGGCCGATGTAGCCAACCACGATCCCCAGAAGGACGATGACGATGATCAGCTCCAGGAGGGTGAATGCCCTAGTACCGGCTGTCCGTCTCGGCGTCCCAGTTTCCGATGTCCGCATCCTTGCCCTCTCCTCCGGGCTGGCCGTCCGCTCCATACGAGAACAGATCGAAACCGTTCGGATTCCTCACCCCGGGATAGAGGTATGCATAATCATAATTCCAGGGGTCTTTGGGCACCCTCGACTTGTCCAGATATCCGCCTTCCCGCCAGTTCCTGGGCACGTTCCCGGCGACGGGCTTCTCCACCAGGGCCTTCAGTCCCTGCTCTGTAGACGGATAGTCGCCGTTGTCCAGCCGGTACATGTTGAGCGCGTTCTCCAGCGCCTGGATCTGTATCCGCGCCTGGGTCTGCCTGGCCTCGTCGGGCTTGCCCATGATCTTGGTACCCACGTACGTCGCCAGAATACCGAGTATGACGATAACCACCAGCAGCTCAAGCAGGGTAAAACCCCTATTCTTCATGGTATGTTCCTCCATTTTATCGGACTATGGTGCTCATTTCGAGCATGGGCAGAAGGATGGCCAGCACGATGGAGCCTACGATCAGCCCCATCACCACGATCATGACCGGTTCGAGTATCGATGTCAACCCCGCCACCGATGTCTCGACATCCTCTTCGTACGCATCCGCCGCCTTGGCGAGCATCTCTTCCAGGGTCCCGCTCTTTTCGCCGGTGCTGATCATGTGGACGATGATGGGGGGAAACACGCCTGACTTCTTCAGCGGCGCCGCAATACTGGAGCCTTCCATGACCTCGCCGATGGAATCTTCGATGCAGGCCTCCATGACCTTGTTCTGCACCACGGTCTTTACAATCTTCAGAGACTCTATGATGGGCACTCCCGACGAGAGCAGGGTGCCCAGGGTCCGTGCGAACCTGGCCACCGAGATCTTCCGGTAGATGGCGCCGTAGACCGGTATGCCCATCCTGAATCGGTCGAACTTCGCCGCCCCATGCGCGGTCTTTCTCCACTTGGTGAAGAAGATGACCGCGATCACGGCCACGGCTGCAAAGGCCCACCAGGTCATGCCCAGGAAGCCGCTCACCGAGATGAGAATGCGGGTGGGCAGGGGCAGGACCTGTTCCATGCTCTCGAACATGCCCACCATCTTGGGCACCACCGAGGTGAGGAGATAGAAGAGCACGACTACCGACACTGCAAACAGCACCATGGGGTAGATGAGTGCCGCCCCCACCTTGGACCTGAGCCGGTGCTGGCCTTCGAGAAACTCGGCAAGTCTCAGCAGCACCACGTCGAGGGCCCCGCTGGCCTCTCCGGACCGGACCATGTTCACGTAGAGGTCGGAGAAGACCCGCCTGTGCTGAGAGAGGGCGTCGGCAAAGGACAGGCCCTCGTTCACCGCGTCCCTGACCTGGGCCACGGTCTTTTTCATGGCGGGCGAGTCGGTCTGCTCGTAGAGCGCGCTCAAGGACTCCACCAAGGGGATGGACGCCCCCACCAGGGTCGAGAGCTGCCTGGTCATGACCGTGACATCTTCGAGCTTGACCCTGCCGAGAAACCGCTTGAGCGAGATATCCTTCACGCTGGATGCGGGCGTGGCCGCCTCTTCGGCGATGGAGCTCACGAATATGCCCTGGGAGCGGAGCTTGAGCTTGGCCTCCCGGGTGGACGTGGCATCGATCATGCCCTGGGTGACCTTGCCCTTTTCTGTAAAACCGCTCCAGGTGTATAACGCCACAGTCCTCTCCCTATTCCTCTTCCGGCTCCGCGGGCTCCCGGACCTTTTCCACCCCGGGCCTGCCCTGTTCCTTGAACTTGCTGAAATACTCTTCGTTCACGGTCACGCCCGCCTTTTTCCTGATGTCGTCCTTGAGCTCGGCTATCAGCGCATCCGCCTGTTTTTTCTGAAGGGTCCGCTCGATTGACTTCCTCACCTGATCCAGGGTCTTGGTTTTTGACTCCCTTTTGTCCTCCAGCCGGATGACGTGATACCCGAAGGACGACTTCACCACATCGCTGAGTTCACCCTTGTTCAGGGCGAACGCCGCCTTCTCGAACTCCGGCGCCATCTTGCCCCTGCCGAACCAGCCAAGATCCCCGCCCTTTTCCGCTGACGGACAGGTGGAGTGTTTCTTGGCCAGCTCCTGGAAGTCGGCCCCCTTCTTGAGTCTGCCCAGAAGATCTTCCGCCAGGCCCTGCTTTTCTACCAGAATATGCCTGGCCTTTATACGCTCCGGGGTGACATACTTGTCGAGATTCTCACGGTAGTAGCTCTCGATGTCCGCCTCGCTCACCTTCACGGACTCCTTCAGGTCGTTCTCCAGCTCTTTTGCCAGGGCCTGGTCGATGATGTAGCCGATCTTCACCTTCACAGACTCCTGTTTGTCGATGCCCTTCCTGCGAGCCTCCCAGGCGAGCATCTTCATCTCGACGAGCCCGTCGACGATCTCTTTTCGGCCCTGGGGTGAAGAGTATTTCGTCCGGTACTGGGCAGGGATGTGGGAGATGATCTCCTCGATGTCTCCCTCCGTGATGCTCTCGCCTGCGACCTGTGCGACGACATTCTCATCCAGCCGGGCGTTCCTGTCGGATTCTTTCGTATCCTGTGCGCATCCTGCGAGAGTGAAACAGGCTAGAACAACAAGTATCAGATATCGTTTCAATTCATCCCTCCCTTGAGCTGTAGTATGTATTGAAAAAGCCAACTCCATTGTCATGAAAAACAATCCGGCTCCACGAGTCCTAGCATTCCGGGGCAGGTTCTGTCACGTGTTGTTTCCCGCCCGCTGCCTCCGGGGGGAAGAGCACGGCGACGAGCACCCCTTCGCGCACGCGTATCCGGGCCTGCTCCGATATGATCCTGTTGCTGATCCCATAGGGGTTCCCCACCTCCATGACTGCGTCCTCAAGCGGCCACTGAAACCCCGAGAGGCTCACCCCCCTCACCTCCAGGGAAAGCGGGAGCAGGGACAGGACCGCGCCCTTCATCCCGTCGATCCCGGCATCGGAATCCACCAGGAAAATCCGGTGGGAAGGGGCAGTGATCGCGGCATCCACGCCGGCTTTCAACGCTGCGTAGAGCAGGTGAACATTCGCGAGGCTGTGATCGAACCTGTCTCCGGTGCATGCGACCATCTCGATGCATGAAGCGCCGCGGTCAAGGGCGATATCCAGCGCAAGCTGGGTGTCGGTCTTGTCCTTCTCGGGGCTGTGCTGGATGAAGGGGATTCCCGACCTCTCCACTTCGCGGAGGGCGGCCGGAGAAATGGAGTCCATATCTCCAACCACGATATCGGGCCTGACACCGGCACGCAGGCAATACCCGGCGCCTCTGTCGGCGGCTATGATCATCCTGGCCTTTTCCGCCCTTGCCTGAAGAAAGGCAGGATCGGGCGCATCTCCCCCGGATACGATCAGAAACATATGGCGAATTAACAACGAATGACAGGTGAAGTCAAGCGAGAGCTTTCTTCCGCCGATTTACCCCGTTTTTCGTACAATCGTCCCGCACGGGCAATTCCTTGGAGAAAGGGAGAGTCTCCCCTTTAAGAAAGTCTGTTTGGGGGAAACGCTCCTCAGCCCCCTGGGCCGAGGAGCAGGATGAATGCCTTGAACATCTCGGCATCGAACTCCTGGGCCATTTCCTGCTGCATGATCTTCAATGCGTGGAAAGGCCGTATGCTTTCCCGGTAGGGCCTCGATGCGGTGAGCGACTCGAAGGTGTCGGCAATGGCGCAGATCTTTGCATAGGTGGGGATCCCGTCGCCTTCCCGGGCAAAGGGATAGCCGCTGCCGTCGTGACGTTCGTGATGTGACAGGACAATGGCGGCAGCCTCGGGGGTGAGATGTCCGGTCTCCAGAGGACGGTCATACCCCCACATGGGGTGCATTCTGATGAGACCCCACTCGCTCGGGGTCAGGGGGCTGCTTTTCTCCAGGATCTTCATGGGGACCTGAGCCATCCCGATATCGTGGAGGAAATAGCCTGCGCTCAATGCGGCCATCTCCTGTTTTGTCAGTTTGCTGCTGAAAAGCTTGATGGTCAGTGCCGTGGCATAGATACCGACCCTGACCGAGTGCTGATAGGTGAAGTGATCGTGGCTCTCGATCCAGATGAGGTTCTCCATCACCTCATCTTCCGACAGGATGAGACGGACCATTTCCTCGGCGTTTTTCTCCACATCCTGTATCGTTCTCGGCTCGACCGACTGGAAGATTTCCCGGATCGATTTCATGGAGGCGGTATAGGCCACACTGGCCTTGTCGTGGGAGTCCACCGCAGGGTCCGCGAGAATGCGGCTCAGATAGTTGGTCTGGTACTCCTCTACCCGGCCCCATTCCTCGTCCTTGACATAGAGTCTGATGCTTCCGTCCTTCAGGAGCTTGGTGTGCTGATCGGTGAAAAGTGCCCCCTTTGCGGCAAAAAGCCGGTAGTGTCCCCTGATCTGCAGGTAGATATCGAAGTCGTAACGCTCGTTGATCCTCATGATGGACAGAGGGAGATCCCGGAAAACTATTCCCGTGTCCTGTCCGGTGTTCTTATCAAGAGGCGACACGCTCAGCCCCCTTCTCCTTTTTTCCAGGCCGGATTCTGAAGCCCTGCATTCATGGAAATACCATTTTCCTCCTTGGGTACATGCTCATCTTTTACCCCTGCTGCAAGAGAGGGGACGGAAAGACATCTACTCTCTGTACTCCCCCCTATCGACAGGAGCGGATGAAATAATTACACATTTGCGCACATCCTCCAACGACCGGCCGAAAGCGGCACTGGCTAAGAGGCTGACTGCCAGGGGATCTGCTTCAGACAGGGTAGTTTCCCGTCCTTGTCCGAGAGGATCGGGCGGGTGACCGGCCAGGGGATGCCCAGATCGGGATCGTCCCACCTGATGCCGCCGTCGGCGCCGGGGGCATAGGCGTTGTCCACCTTGTAGAGCACGCGGGTATCGTCGGTGAGGGTGCAGAATCCGTGGGCAAACCCCCTGGGGACATAGAGCATCCTCATCGAATCGCTGCTCAGCTCTACGGATATCCACCTGCCGCGCGTTTCAGAGTTCTCGCGGAGATCGACGATGACATCGTACACGGTTCCCGTCATCACCCAGATGAGCTTTGCCTGTGAATGGGGCGGGTACTGAAAATGCAGTCCTCTGATCACCCCTTTCTTCCGGGAAAAGGAATAGTTGTCCTGGACGAAGCAGGCTTTAATGCCGAGATCATTGAAATAACCCTGGTTGTAGGTCTCCAGGAAAAATCCTCTCTCGTCTTTGTGGATGTCGGGCTCGATCAGAAACGCCCCGGCAAGCTCTGTTTCGGTTATCTTCATACCATATTCCCCATAGCAGATGCACGCATGTTGTCTCACTCATTACCTTATTGTCCTTATCGTGGCAAGACGGGATGATCTCTGTACGGACGTAAAAAACGAACGCCATGCCTGTGCTCTGCATTCAATCCACTTTCTGAAGCCCGCTTCCTTAAAGGATGAACAAAAGGCGGGCGCCGTACTCCCCTTCAAGCCTGCTGCATGAAAAAGGCCGAAGGGCTAGAGGGTACATCCCGTTGATCCGCCGGGTTCTGAAGCCTCGCGCCGTGCTGCTTCGACCTCGGCGCGGATCTCGCCGAGCCGGTCGTGGTACCGTGGGGACACATGCATGGGGAAGACCTGTCCGGCCCCCAGCATCCCGGCTATCATGCCTGCCTGGCGGGCGGTGAGGTGCCCCCGTGCGGCTGCATGGTCTTTCAGCTCGTGGAGATAGTATGCCTCGATGAAAAGCATGTCCGCCCCGTGAGCCGGCCCCTTGAGCGCCGCAATGTTTTCCGGGGAACATGAGATATCCGTGACAAAGGCCACGGACTGTCCGGGGGTGGTGATGACGAGCTCTTCCTTGAGCCGGGACACCCGGACCTTTTCTGTGCCGCCATGGGTGCTTACCGTGATGAGCTCATCCATCCGGCCGGCAAAGATGTGCGCCTTGAGCGTGTCAAGCCAGGCACCCGGAATATAGCCCCTGCCGGCAAACGCATTCTTCAGGATATTGAGGTGAAAAGGTTCCTTAAGCACATACGCCAGGCAGGGAACGGTGTGTTCCAGGATCACCGCGTCAAGGGTGTACCGGGGGCCTTCTGATATTCTCGCACCCTCGCGAGGCACCGTGCTCCGGCTGGTCACGTCGAAGCCGGCATCGGCCCTGGTCCTGGTGATGTGCATGCGGCCGGGGAGTACTTCGCAGATAGTGATCTCCAGGGCGTATCCGGAAGACAGATTCCAGGTGTAGGATCGGAGCTTGGAGAGGGCTTTGCCGGTGATGCCTTCGGGCCCGTAGATGGTCAGAGGCTGGTCCCGGTGAAGGATGGTGCGCAGGACCCTGTCCAGCCCCATGAAATGGTCCATGTGGGTATGGCTGATGCAGACGGCCTCAAGAGAAAGGAGCTCCCGGGGAGCGAGGCCCTCGAAATGACCGCAGTCGAAGAGCAGGGACTTGCGTTCATTGAGTATCCGGACATAGACAACTGGATCGAACAGGGGCCCGTTCACCAGACGGGGGAGAAACGAGGGTCTCATGGAAATTCATATGCAACAAAACGTTAGAGATTGAAAGACCTCAGGAGATCGTCCACCTCATCCTGGGACGACGCGACACCTTTCCGTTCTCCGGGAATGACGGGGCCGTGGAGCCCGAGCCTGTCTTCTGCGGATGCTCTCTGCACGGCGGGATGGTGTTGGCCGTACCTTCTGATGAGCTCGACCAGCCGCTGCTCCATGTTGTCAACCACTCTGCTCACCTTTTTGATGATCTGATCCACCAGATCGGCGTGAATCTGCAGCTCGCTGATGCGCATGAGCTCATTGACGAGCTCGGAGTTGTGGGATTTGAGCTCCTTGAGCTTTGTGAGCGCACCCTTCTTGTCATCGGAGACGATGAGCCGTGCAACGGCATCGAAGGCCACGTTGTCAGCCAGAGCCAACTCCTGCCGGGAAAAGAGCAGGTCGAGGGTCCTCTCGGACGTATCTTTCACGAGGTTGGAGACATGGGTGAGCTTGGTCGAGAGGCCCTGGATGTCGTCTTCGGTGATATTGGCGAGGATGGGTTCCAGAAAATTCTGGATGTCCTGGATGGAATCATGGAGTTCCCGCGTGATCTCGCCGATTCCCTGGAAGAGATCCGCCGTTGCGATCACATTCAGGCGCTTCATGCATCCGGCAGCCTTTTCCAGGTCTCCTTGGGTAAGCGATATGATGGCCTCCTTGAGGGTATCCATGAAGAGGATGAGCTGCTTGACGGAATCCGTACCTCCCCTTTCCAGATACCGTTTCAGAGCGTCCGCCTGATCCAGGATATTCTTTACCTCGGCGCTTCTCTTCTTCGCCTTTTCGGTATCGCCGTCCCTTTTCTTCCCGGTCTTGGCCTTTGTCATCGCACCCGCTCCCTTGATTCATGTCCCTATCCCCCCGTGTTCGGCCGTTAAGGCGGGAATCTTTAAGATGGCTGCACAATCCTTGCGCAAAGGCAGCCGTACCTTGCCTCTCTGCCGGGTTTGTCTTTGGCGGTGCGGTCGGAAACCGAGCGCCCCCGGGCTATCCGGACTCGGGCGCGTTCTGCAGGATGCCGATGCCCGGAAACCGAGCGCCCTGTTGCTCTCCTCATCGCGTATTGCTTAGCGGCGGTTCACTCCTCAGGCACGGTATCCAGATCGGCCATCCAGGGGGCGTCCTCGCTGTCGCTGGGTGCGCGGTAGTCGCCGCGCGGGGAGAGCGAACCACCGGAGCCCACCTTTGGACCGTTCGGGATGCACGACCTCTTGTACTGGCTGAGCTTGAAGAAGCGCCTGATGAAAACCCGAAGCCAGCTCTTGATCTCGGCCAGGGAATACTCGTTGCGGGCATCCTCGGGCACGTCGGGCCATGACCCTGCTCTGCGGTCGTGCCAGGCGGACCAGGACAGGAAAGCAACCTTGGACGGCAGATAGCCGTAACGGGTGAGGTAGAAGGTGTTGAAATCCTGGAGCTCGTAGGGGCCGATGATCTTTTCAGTGCTCTGGGCGGGCTGGTCTTTGTTCGTTCCCGGCACGAGCTCGGGGCTGATCTCGGTAGAGAGGATATCCTTCAAGGACCGCGACACCTCCGCACCGAAGAGGTCGCGGTCGGCCACCCAGCGGATGACATACTGGATCAGGGTCTTGGGCACGCTGGCATTGACATTGTAGTGGGACATATGATCTCCCACCCCGTAGGTGCTCCACCCCAGGGCGAGCTCGCTCAGGTCCCCGGTGCCCACCACCAGGGCGTTCAGGTGGTTCGCCAGTCTGAAGAGCACCGATGTCCGCTGTCCGGCCTGGACGTTCTCAAAGGTTACGTCATAGACCTCCTCGCCCCGGGCATAGGGGTGGCCGATGTCCTGCATCATCTGCATGGACCCCGGCCTGATGTCGATCTCGCCCGCCTCGACCCGCAATGCCGCCATGAGATTGCGGGAGTTCTGGTAGGTCTTCTGCGAGGTGGCGAAGCCGGGCATGGTAAAGGCCTTGATGTTCGTCCGGGGCAGCCCGAGCTCGTCCATGGCCCGGGCGCATACTATGAGCGCATGGGTGGAGTCGAGCCCGCCCGACACGCCGATGACGAGGTTTTGGATGCCGGTGGCCTTCATCCGTTTTGCCAGTCCCTGCACCTGGATGTTGTAGACCTCAAAGCAGCGCTTGTCTCTTAATTCCGAGCGGAGCGGGACATAGGGGAAGCGGGATATCTCCCTCTCCAGGAGAATCCGCCCTCCGGGAGGATCGAGGTCTACGAGGATATCCCTGAAGGCGGTGTGATCTGATGAGCGGACCCTTGCGTCGTGGAAGGTGTTCATCCTGATGCGCTCCATGATCAACCTGTCCAGGTCGATATCTGCGAACGCCACCTGCGGTTCCCAGGAAAAACGCTTTGACTCTGACACCAGGTTGCCGTTCTCATACACGAGGGCATGGCCGTCCCACGCCAGGTCGGTGGTAGACTCACCGAATCCGGCCGCAGTGTAGATGTATGCGGAAATGCACCGCGCCGACTGGCTTGCGGCAAGCTCGTGGCGGTATTCATCCTTGCCTGCGATGATGTTGGACGCCGAGAGGTTCACCATGACGGTGGCCCCTGCCAGCGCGGCATAGCTCGACGGCGGCACCGGCGACCAGAGATCCTCGCAGATCTCCACGAAGAACCGGAAACCGGGAACGGCAGGCACCCGGAACAGGAGATCGGCGCCGATGGGAATCCCACTCTGGGAGCACAGGTCGATGGTATCCACGGGGAGCTCCCGGGAGGACCGGAACTGGCGGGCCTCGTAGAACTCCCGGTAGTTGGGCAGGTAGCTCTTGACCGCAATGCCCATGATCCTGCCCCGGTACATGACTATGCCGCAGTTGTAGAGACCCCCCTCGATCCTGCACGGAGCGCCAACCACCACCACCATGTCGAGCCCTGCGGTTTCGCGAAGGACGAGGAGGAGCGCCTCTTCAACCGAGCGCAGGAGCGCCTCCTGGAAGAACAGGTCCTCGTTGGAATATGCCGAAAGACAGAGCTCCGGGAATACGGCGAAAACGGCCTTGCCTTCGTGCGCGCGCCGGATCAGGTCGAGGACCTTGCCGGCGTTGAACGCCGGATCGCTCACACGCACCCCCGGGATGCAGGCGGCAACCCGGACAAACCCATGCCGGTAGATATTGAAGAACTCCTGATTTCTCTTCACCAGGCATCCCCCCTGTTTTTACGCGAGCCGCACACGGCCGATATTGCTCACCATACCGCCTCTCCCCGCCGCCGGCAAGACGCGAGCTCCGGAATCCATTTACACATCCTACGCATCTTACCTATTGAGAAATTATCATACCAGGATTCTACGGGTTTTCCCATTTCATACTTGAATTCGAACGCTTCATCTTGTAAGGATTATGAAAGGTTGAAGCAGGACAGGTGATCGCTGGCGCCCGGCCGAACCGCCGGGCGCGAGAGGAAAGTCCGGGCTCCGCAGGGCAAGGATGGTCGCTAACGGCGACCGGGGGTGACCCCAGGGAAAGTGCCACAGAAAACAGACCGCTTCCATCTACTTATGGGAGTAAGGGTGAAACGGCGAGGTAAGAGCTCACCAGTTCCCCGGGTGACCGGGGAAGCTCGGTAAACCCCATCCGGAGCAAGACCAAAAGAGGGGCCGTAATTACGAGGGATGGCCCGTCCCGCCCCTGGGTAGGTCGCTTGAGGCGGCAGGCAACTGCCGTCCTAGATGAATGATCACCGCCTGTTCCGGGGCAACCCGGATCAGGACACAGAACCCGGCTTATGGACTGCTTCATGCCTTGTTTTTTTATGGTGATTACTGAGAAATAACGGAGCGTATCGGTTTTTCCATGGAAAAGAATTCTCGATTCGAACTGGGACACACCGAGAAGATACGGCGTTCGATCTACGTGTTCCTTAGGGACGAGCTCGAACGCAAGCTCAAGACTATCGCCCTCGAAGAGCCCTATCAGCGGTGTCAGGCCAAGAAGGTCCCCTATCCCTATGTCGATTCGAGCGAGCTCAGGCCCAAAAAAAAGGAGTTTTCCAAAGAGTCGTCCGAGACGCGCCCCTTCTTTATCATCTTCTATGAAGACACCCTGGATGAGATTCATCAGAAATACATCCGGTTCTCCGACAGCAACCGGGTGCGCAAGGATACGATCTCCCTGGTGCCCGACATCAAGTTCCACCGCCCCTTCTACTCCACGATCCGGTTCTTCGAGCGCGACTCCTTCTTCGAGCTCCTGGAACAGCTCATCGACGTGGACTACTGTCTGCTCATCCAGCGGGACAACCGTTACAAGAAACGCAACCGTTATTCCTTGACTCACTTCCATGTCAAGGTGGACTGGCCGATCGCGGAGGCTGCCGAGAGCCTGGCAAAAGAGTTGCGATACATATCCAAGAGCCTCTACGAAAAAGGAGAGCGCTACGCGGAGATCCTCCAGCAAAAGCTCTTCGAGTATTACGGCTGCCACCACCAGGGCACGGGGGGCCGCAGGACCGGAGCGCTCAGCGCGGCCCAGTACCTCAAGTCCGTGCCCGGGCTCGCCACCGTGTATGTATCCAGCGCCGAGACCAAGACCCTCACCCGCTATTCCGAGAAGGGCGTGGGACGCTACGCGGTCATCCAGTTCGACAAGGCCTTGGCCAAACAGCTCATCGAAGCCTACAACCTCACCGAGGAGAGCTTCCGGCAGGGATATGCCCTGGGAGAGTCCGAGCAGTTCTTCGACGTGATCCTCTTCGTGACCTACAAACATACCGAATGGGGGACCCCGCCGCCGGACGGCAAGCTCCGGATCTTGAGGCCGGACTACAGCTGGCTTGCTGTGGACATGGAGATGATCCTGCCCATGCCCCACGCGGTGAGCTTCCGCCCGCTTCCGGTCAAGTGGGTCTACAAGACGTAAGATACAAAAGATAACCAAGGAGAACGTAATGGGAAACATCATCGACGGGAAAGAACTTTCCCGGAAAAAACGCGAAGAAATAAAACAGCAGGCGGAAGATTTCTCCCGCAGATACGGCAGGCCGCCGGGGCTTGCCGTGGTGCTCGTAGGAAATGACCCCGCCTCCGCCATCTATGTACGGAACAAAAAGGCCGGCTGCCAACAGTGCGGCATCAGATCCTTCGAATACCTGCTGAACGAGAACACGACCCAGGAAGAACTCCTGGCCCTGATCGACCGTCTCAACGCCGACAACGAGGTGGACGGCATCCTGGTCCAGCTCCCCCTTCCCTCTCACCTCAAGGATCGCGAGGTGCTCCTCAGGATCGATCCCGCCAAGGACGTGGACGGGCTCCACCCCTACAGCATGGGCAGGCTCCTCATGGGTGAGCCCACCCTGGTGCCGTGCACACCCCGGGGTATCATGTACATGCTCGACGAGTACGGGGTGGACCCCAAAGGAAAAGACGCGGTGATCATCGGCAGGAGCAACATCGTGGGCAAACCTGCAGCTCTCCTGCTCATGATGCGGCACGCCACGATCACGATCTGCCACTCGCGCACCCAGAACCTCGCCGGCAAGGTTGCCGCGGCCGACATCGTCGTGGCGGCCATCGGCAGGACCGAGTTCGTCAGGGGTGATTGGATCAAGGACGGGGCGGTGGTGATCGATGTAGGCATGAACCGGACCGAGGCCGGGCTCAAAGGTGACGTTCAATTCGACGAGGCGAAGAAGCGCGCTTCGCTCATTACCCCTGTTCCCGGCGGCGTCGGCCTCATGACGATCACCATGCTCCTGGACAACACCCTGATCGCGGCAAGGGCCCGTGTATCCTGACTTGCTCCCCCGATGCTGCGCATGTGATCGGAAGTCGCATAAAGGCCATCCGTGTCTTCAACAAAGAGGCGCATCCCCTGTGTTCATGCATGCGTGCGCAGGCATAAGGGGAAGAGGCTCAAATTTATTTTTTTAAGACGTTTAAGAAAGGATGGGGAGTAATGAGAACTCCACTGTATCACGAACACGAAAAACTCGGTGCCAGGATCGTGGATTTCCACGGGTGGGAGATGCCTGTCTGGTACACCGGGATCAAAGAAGAGCACCTGGCCGTCCGGAACTCGGCAGGTCTCTTCGATGCAAGCCACATGGGAGAGATCTGGGTCAGCGGAAAAGAGAGCGCCCCTTTCCTGAACCGGGTCCTCACCAGGGATATCCCGGCCATGCCGAAGAACCGGGTGCTCTACAGCTTTTTCCTCAACGAGCAGGGCGGCATCATCGACGACCTCACCGTGTACTGCGTGGAGCCCGGGGAGAGCTATATGCTCTGCGTCAATGCATCCAACACCGAAAACGACCTCCGCTGGATCACCGGGCAGAACCGTGAGGGCGCCCTCATCGAAGACAGGAGTTCACAGACCGCTCTGATCGCCCTCCAGGGGCCGGATGCGGACCGCATCCTCAAGGATTATCTGGATTTCGACCCGGATATCCTGAAAAATTATACCTTCACCATGCTTGCCACTGCGCAGTATGGTGATATCATGATATCAAAGACCGGTTATACCGGTGCGGGCGGGGTGGAGATCTTCCTTCCCTCGGAGAAGGCGCCGGGTCTCTGGTCGAGTCTGGTGGAGCGGGGGGCCCGGCCGTGCGGCCTGGGAGCGCGCGATACCTTAAGGCTCGAGATGGGATACCCCCTGCACGGCAATGACATCGACGAGACCACCACGCCGATAGAGGCCGGGCTGAGCTTTGCCGTTGACCTGAACAAGTCCGGGTTCATCGGGCAGGAGGCCTTGAAGCGGCAGTCCGAACAGGGTGTTTCCCGAAGGCTGCGCGGGCTGGTCCTCAAGGAACGGGGCGTTCCCCGGCAGGGGTTTGAATGTATGAAGAACGGGCAGAAGGTAGGCACAGTCACATCAGGAAGCGTCTCTCCGGTCCTGGGTACCGGGATCGCGCTTGCCTACCTCGACAAGTCCGTGGAGGAAAAGGACGAGGTCGATATCATCGTGAGGGACAAGCACCTGAAATCGACCGTAGTGCGGCCGCCGTTCGTGAAAGCGGGCGGAAAATGAACGATGAAGAGGAGGAACTTCCATGGAAATACCGGAGCAGCTTTTCTATACAGAAGATCATGAGTGGGGCGAGCTGGAAGATGACCTGATGAAGGTCGGCATCACGGACTACGCCCAACATGAGCTGGGAGACGTCGTATTCGTCGAGCTCGTGGAAGTGGGCACCGCCGTTGCCAAGGGAGACCCGATCGGGACAGTGGAATCGGTCAAGGCGGTTTCCGAGATCTATGCGCCGGTGGACGGCGAGGTCGTCGAGGTGAACGGGGTGCTCATGGACACCCCCGAGCTCATAAACCAGGACTGCTATGGAGAGGCCTGGATGGTGGTTCTGAAGGTCAACGACCCCTCCCAGGTCGACACACTCATGGATGCGCGGACCTACCAGGCATATATCGAGGCAGAGGCGAAATAGATGTCATATATCTCCCACAATGGTGAGGATCTCCGGAAGATCCTGGCCACGATCGGGATCGAGCGCCCCGACGAGGTCTTCTCCTCCATCCCCCCTGAGTTGCGCTTCGGAGCAAAACTTGCCGTGGAAGGCCCGAAGGACGAAGAATCGCTCCGCAGGGAGCTCGATTTCCGGCCTTCGCGGGTGGTCTTCGCCGGAGGGGGGATCTACCGCCACCACATCCCCGCAATCGTGAACTCACTGGCCTCGCGTCAGGAGTTCGTCACCGCCTACACCCCGTACCAGCCCGAGATCAGCCAGGGGACTCTCCAGGCGATCTTCGAGTACCAGAGCATGATGGCCGGCCTCACCGGCATGGAGGTATCCAACGCGTCCATGTACGACGGGGCCACGGCCCTGGCCGAGGCCGCGCTCATGGCCTTGAGGATCAAGGGCATCCGGCGGGTGGCGGTCACAAGGGCCATGCAACCCTCGTTTCGGAGCGTGCTCAGAACCTATCTCGCTCATGCGGACGTTGAAGAGATCGTTGAGATTCCCTTTGACCCGGCAACGGGCCAGACCGATCTCAAGGCCCTGGAAGAGTCGGCGGGTCAGGATACGGCCTTTTTCATCCAGAGTCCGAACTATTTCGGCGTGATCGAACCCATGGAGCAGGTGGCCCGGATCGTCTCGGGCAGGGCGGGGTTCTGGGGTATCGCGGTCACCGAGGCGCTCTCTCTGGGCATCCTGAAGGCCCCCGGAGAATACGGCCCCGATGTGGTTGTGGGCGAAGCCCAGTCCTTCGGCAACCCGGCCGGCGCAGGAGGCCCCCTGCTGGGATTCTTCTGCACCCGGAAAGAGCATGTCCGCCGGATGCCCGGCAGGGTGGTGGGACTCACGAAAGATCGTGAGGGCTCCCAGGCCTTCTGTCTCACCCTCTCGACCCGCGAGCAGCACATCCGCAGGGAAAAGGCCACCTCCAACATCTGCACAAACCAGGGCCTCTGCGCCCTGAGGGCCGCAATCTATCTAAGCGCCATGGGGCCGAAGGGGTTGAGGGAAACAGCCCTGCAGTGCGCGTCCGGGGCACGATTCCTCATGGGCCTGCTCAAAGACAAGGGCATCGCGCCCGTCTTCTCGGCCCCGGTCTTCCACGAGTTCGTGATCCCCATGGACGAGGACAGGCTGAAAAAACTCAAGAGCGCAGGGATCGTCCCGGGCATCCCGGTTGCACGGCAGTATCCGGAGATCCCCCCTTCCGTGCTCGTCACCGTAACCGAGATGAACACCCAGGAGGAATGCAGATGTCTGGCAGCGAATATGTAACGCATTTCCCGGAGGTGAGGGAACCTCTGCTCAACCTGAAAGGCGCACCCGGAAAGAACAAGCGCGTGCTCCCTGCTCCCTTTGACCCTGCCGGGGCCGCAGACCTGCCCGGCACCGGGGGCCTGCCGGATCTTCCCGATGTCTCGGAGGTGGAGACTGTCAGGCACTTCACTCGGCTCTCGCGGCTGAACTATGGCATCGATCACGGCATGTACCCTCTGGGCTCGTGCACCATGAAGTACAACCCCAAGATCACCGAGGAGATTGCAGCCCGGCTCGCGCCGGTCCACCCCGCCGACACCGGGGCCATGGGGCCTGTGCTGGAACGGCTCGCCCAGCTCCAGGACTACCTCGGGGAGATCTGCGGCATGGACGCGTGCTCGCTCTGGCCCGCTGCGGGCGCTCACGGCGAGCTCACCGGCATGATGGTCATCAAAAGGGCGCTGAAGAGCCGGGGAGAGCATCGGCGCACGGTGCTCATCCCGGACACGGCCCATGGGACCAACCCGGCATCCTGTACCATTGCCGGCTTCGTCACCAAGGCCATCCCATCAGGAGAGAATGGATACCTGGAGGCGTCAATCCTGAGGCAGCATCTCAACCACGACACGGCTGCGCTCATGATCACCAATCCCAACACCTTAGGCGTCTTCGAGCAGGAGATCCATACCATCGCAGAGCTCCTCCACGAAAACGGGTCGTACCTCTATATGGACGGGGCCAATCTCAATGCAATCATGGGCATCGTGCGGCCCGGAGACATGGGGGTCGACTGCATGCACGTCAACCTGCACAAGACCTTCGGCACCCCCCACGGAGGAGGCGGGCCGGGCAGCGGGCCCGTGCTGGTCAGGAAGGAGCTGGAACCCTTCCTTCCCGCCCCCCGGATCGTCCGCGATGCTTCAGGGGCGTATGTCCTTGAAGAAGAACCGCATCCCGAGAGCATCGGCAAGGTGCACTCCTGCATGGGGAACGTGAGCGTATGCATCAAGGCGCTTGCGTATATCCTGAGCCTGGGTCACTTGGGTCTGCGGGAGGCGGCGACCACCGCGAGCCTCAATGCGCTCTATATCAAAAACAGGCTGAAAAAATTCTTCGACCTCGCCTATGATACGCCTACGCTCCACGAGTTCGTCTTCAGCGACGCTCTGCAGAAGGAGGCCGGCGTGACAACCATGGACATGGCGAAGGCCCTCATGGACTTCGGGTTCCACCCGCCCACCGTCTACTTCCCCCTGGTGGTGGCCGGTGCGCTCATGATCGAACCCACGGAAACAGAGCCTCTTCAGGAACTGGACCGGTTCGTCCAGGCCATGGAAAACATCGCGGCAATGAGCCGCGAGGAGCCGGAAAAGACCCATGAATCGCCTCTGGCCGCCCCTGTGTTGCGGGTGGATGAGGTGTGGGCGGCGAGGAATCTCATACTTACCTGGCCTGACGAGCGAATCCAACCCGGAGAAGAAGGTATCTAAATGAGTAAGAAAAGAGAAAAACAGACCGACTCGGATCTGGTTCGCGAAGTCAAGCAGGGCGATCCTGCGGCCATGGAGGAAATCGTGAAGCGCTACTCGAATAAGGTATACAACCTTGCATACCACCTTACTCGAGATGCCCATGCCGCCGAAGAGATCATGCAGGACGTGTTTCTGACCGTCATCGCAAAGATCGGCACCCTGACCACCGAGGCGTATTTCTCCACCTGGCTCTACCGGGTGACCACCAACGCCGCGTACGGCTATCTGAGAAAAGAAAAGAAGTTCTCCGAACAGACTCCTGTAGAAGATATTGATCAGGAGCAGTTCTTGGAGTATGATTGGACAAATCTTCCGGACGATGTGCTGCTCTCCGAGGAGAGCAAGGAGGTATTGAGGAGGTCCATCGACTCGCTGCCCGAGGCAATGAGGACGGTGGTAGTCCTCAAGGACGTGGAAGGGCTCAAGAATGAGGAAATCGCCGAGACGCTCGGTATCAGCGTACCGGCTGTCAAGTCCAGGTTGCACAGAGGCAGGCTCATTCTGAGACAGCTCCTTTCAGAGTACTTCAGCAAGTACACAGAGCCTTCAAAGGAGAAAGAATGAACTGCAAGCTCTGTTCGGCCCTGTTTCAGGAGTTTCTGGATAACTCGCTGTCCGAGGAACTCATTGTCGAGGTTCAGAACCACGTCCGGGCCTGCAGTAAGTGCAGGGTCTCGCTGCGCACCTACACCGTGACCGTCACCCTCTCCCGTAAGGTCGATCCGCCCTGCTGCGTGAGCCGGGAGACGCTCGACCGGCTCAGAAAGATCATCCGGGAAAACTTTTCCAAATCGCGCGGAGCCGTGGTTTAAAAGATCGCGCTCCCGGGACGAAGAGAGCCTGTTTGCCGTACAGACCTTCTCATCCTGCAAAAAGGCCCTTCATAGCTATCTTTCCTCCCCTGTGAAACCCACGCCCCTCCAGGCGTTGTCCGCCGTTGAGATAGATTGGTCTTATTCTGGTGATTTTCATTGATTTTTCCATATACGGCTGGTAGTGTGAAATGCTGCTGTCTGTGGCAAAAGGGCTGCAGTAATTTCATTTATAAAAAGGATGTCAATTCCATGGCAGGGAGTAATCAGGGCAGAGAGCATGCCAACGCACCCAGCGCATCCACCGGTTCCGAAGCTCCTTTGAGGATCTGCCTCTTCACCTACCGCGGGAACCCCACCTGCGGCGGCCAGGGGGTGTATACCAAGAGGCTCAGCAGGGCACTGGCCGATCTGGGCCACAAGGTCGACGTGGTTTCCGGGCCGCCCTACCCCGTTCTCGACAGCGACATCACCCTCCACAAGCTGCCAAGCCTCGACCTTTACAATCCTGATGACCTCTTCCGGGTCCCGAGTCTCAAAGAGCTGACCTCGCCGGTCAATCTCATCGAATGGCTCGGTGTATCCAGCGGCGGGTTCCCCGAGCCCTTCACGTCGGGAATACGCGTGTGGAACTTCATGCGAAAGAACGCCCGGAACTACGATGTGTTCCACGACAACCAGTGCCTCGCCTACGGCCTTCTGGGCATTCAGGCCATCGGCGTTCCAACCGTGGCCACCATCCACCACCCCATCACCGTGGACCGGGACGTGGAGGTGAGCTCGGAAAAGATCTGGTGGCGCAAGCTGAAGGTGAGGCGGTGGTACTCCTTCATCAACATGCAGAAGCGCGTGTCGAGGAGGCTCTCCCACATCATCACGGTGTCCGAGGCATCCAAGGACGACATCAGCAGGCAGTTCGCAATCCCGCCCTATAAGTTCCGCGTGGTGGCAAACGGCATCAACACCGACATCTTCCATCCTGTCGAGGGCATCAAGCGCGAGGAAAACCAGATCATGGTGACCAACAGCGCAGACACCCCCCTGAAGGGGCTGCGCTATCTCATCGAGGCGGTTGCATCCATACGGCGGTATCGCGACGTCAAACTGACGGTCATCGGCAAGCCGAAGAAGGACGGGGTCATAGACCGGCTCGTGAACAGCCTGGGCGCTCACGACTACATCACCTTTACCGGACGCATCCCTGACGAGGACTTCGCCAGCTACTATGCCAGAACCACCATAGCGGTCGTTCCCTCCCTGTACGAGGGGTTCGGGCTGCCCGCAGGAGAGGCGATGGCATGCCGGGTACCGGTGATCAGCACCACAGGAGGCGCCCTGCCCGAGGTGGTGGGGGACGCGGGCGTGCTGGTGAAACCGGGCGATGCCCGCGCGCTGGAAAAGGCCATCGTCGACCTGCTGGACAATCCCGAAAAGCGCGACGTCCTGGCCAGGGCCGGGTATGAGCGGGTAAAAAGGCATTTCACATGGTCGAACACGGCTCAGGATGTCGTGAATGTCTACCGGGAGGCCATCGGTGCTCACAGTTGATTTCTCACGCCTGCCCCTGCCGAAAGGCTCCTGGGTGCTCGATGCCGGGTGCGGCTCGGGCCGCCACCTGGGCGAGGCCTTCCGCCGCCGCGACGTCAACGTGGTGGGCATCGACATGAGCAGGAGGGACGCAGACACTGCCAATCGAATGCTCAATACCATGATCGGCGCGGCAGAGGACGGCGGCGGGATCAAGCTGGTGAGCGTGAGTGACATCACCAGGCTGCCCTTTCAGGACGCATCCTTCGATGTTGTCATCTGTTCTGAGGTGCTCGAGCACATCCCGGACCATCTGCAGGCGATCCGGGAGATCGTCCGGGTGCTCAAACCCGGAAAGTCGCTGGTGGTGAGCGTGCCCAGATATATGCCCGAGCGGATCTGCTGGGCACTCTCCTCCGATTACCACAACGAAGAAGGCGGACACATCCGCATCTTCCGAAAGAAAGAACTCCTCGAGCTGCTGGAGAGCGCCGGGACCCGGTGCATCGGCACCGCATGGGCGCATTCGCTGCACAGTCCCTACTGGTGGCTGAAATGCCTGGTAGGGCACAAGAACGACGAATTCCCCCTGGTCAGGCTCTATCACCGGTTTCTAGTATGGGACATCATGAAGAAACCCCTTTTGACCCGGTTTCTCGACCGGGTGTTGAATCCTGTTATTTCGAAGAGCATCGTACTCTACTTGAGGAAAGGTGATTCTTATGGAGCGTGAATTCCAGTATCACAAATTGTCCCACCCGGTGGAGATCGACATCCTGGCGGCATCCATAGCCGATGTGCAGCTTCCATCCGGTGAAATACCCTGGCACGCCGGGGGCAAGACCGACCCCTGGGACCATGTGGAGGCGGCAATCGGGCTGTCCATCGGCGGTTATCTGGAGCAGGCGAGACGCGCCTTCGAGTGGCTCGCATCCACGCAGCTTCCCGACGGGAGCTGGTATTCCGCCTACCGCCAGGGCCAGGCCGAGGATACGACCCGGGAATCGAACCACTCGTCCTACATTGCGGTGGGGGTTTTCCACTACTACCTCATCACCCAGGACCGGGCGTTCCTGGAATACATCTGGCCCACGGTGTCCGCAGGCATCGACTATGCCGTTGCACTGCAGGGCCCGGGCGGGGAGATCTACTGGGCCAGGAACCCCGAGGGCAACATCGATCACATGAGTCTGCTCACAGGCTCGTGCTCGGTGTACATGAGCCTTAAATGCGCCCTTGTTCTGGCCTTTCTCCTGGGCGAGAGCAGGCCCCGGTGGCAGATGGCCTTGAGGAGGCTCGAAGATGCCATCCGCTACCGCAGGTATCTCTTCAACAAGACCAAGTCGCGCTACTCCATGGACTGGTTCTACCCCGTGCTCTGTGGAGCGCTGACGGACGGCGAAGCGAAAAAGAGAATTGACAAATACTGGAACAAGTTTGTAGTGGAGGGCCTGGGCGTCAGGTGTGTGTGCGACAGCCCGTGGGTCACCATGGCCGAATCGTCCGAGCTCATCCTCGCTCTGGCTGCCATGGGAGAGACCGAGCCGGCGCAGACACTCCTTATGTGGATATTGAACAAGAGGCACGACGACGGAAGCTACTACTGCGGGATAACCTTCCCCGACATGGTGGTCTGGCCGGAAGAGAAGCTCACCTGGACCAATGCAGCGGTCATGATGGCGGCCGACGCCCTGTATCACATCACCCCTGCATCCCAGCTCTTCAACCACTCCTTCTGGCAGGAGGGGCAGAAATCCCACATGTACCGCTTCCTCAAGAAAAGGCATCCGGTGTTCAGCATCAAGGAGGCCTTCTGCTCGCACATGCAGGATATGAGGGCTTAAGCTCATTGATCAGGGACTACAGGCCGTACTACATCAAAAAACTCGATCTGCTTTTCAGGGACTGGTATGCCGGGCATTTCCTGAGGCCGCAGTTCAGGCGCCTGGGGAAGGGCTGCACCTTCATGAAGCCGTGGCACGTCCGCGTCTTCGGGGCTCCCATCGACCTGGGTGACTACGCGAACGTCATCACGACACCGGAGCACAAGGTAAGGCTCACAGTCTGGTCCGCGGAAAAGGGCAAGGGGTTCATCACAATAGGGAACTACTGCCTCATCTGCCCCGGAGTGCGCATCAGCTCGGCCACCGGCATCACGATCGGCGACAGCACCATGATGGCCAGCGGGGTGTACATCACCGACGCCGACTGGCACGGGATCTATGACCGGACCGACTACATCGGGGGCACCGCGCCCGTGGTCATCGGCCGCAATGTCTGGCTCGGCGACGGCAGCATCGTGTGCAAGGGAGTCACCATCGGGGACAACAGCATCATCGGCGCAGGCTCGGTGGTCACCCGGGACATCCCGCCCAATGTCATCGCGGCCGGGAGCCCGGCCGTGCCCCTGCGCGATCTGGACACAAACCGCCCCATGAAAACCCGGGAGCACTGGTTCGCCGACGCGGCCAAGCTCGAGCGGGACATCGACGCGATCGACCGGGACATGCTGAAAGGAAACACGCTCCTGGGATGGCTCAAGTCCATTGCCTTTCCCAGGAGAGAGACGGAGGAATCCCCATGAGAATCGCACTCGTCGCCTCACCCTATCCCCTGGAAGAGGCCCCATCTCCTCCGCTCGGCCTGTCGTACGTAGCCGCAGCATGCGAGGCGACGGGCGCCACGGTGAGGATCTTCGACTACATCGTGAGCAAGTACACCCCGGAAAAACTCGCTCAGGCGCTGGACGCCTTCAGGCCTCACGCGGTGGGGGTGAACTCGGTCACCATGAACTTTCACCAGGCCGCGGCCATTGTCCGGGATGTCAAGCAATATAACCCGGACATCATCACCATGATGGGCGGCCCCCACGTCTCGTTCGACATCGAGAATACCCTGCGCACATATCCGGAGCTCGACCTCATCGTGGTCGGCGAGGGAGAGCAGACCCTCTCCGAGCTCGTGCCCGTTCTCACCTCACCTGAAGAATGGGAACATATCGCCGGGATCGCCTTCCGCAAAGACGGCGAACCTGTCATCACTCCCGCCCGACCCCTGATCGAAGACCTGGATTCGCTCCCGCTTCCCGCCCGCCACCTGCTGCCAGTGTCGCGCTACCTTGCCCTGGGCTATCCGGTGAGCATCATCACGAGCAGGGGGTGTCCGAACAAGTGCATCTTCTGTCTGGGCAGGCGCATGGTGGGGTACAAGGGAAGATTCAGAGACCCGAAGCTGGTGGTGGACGAGATCGAGCAGATCCTCGCCATGGGATTCACCCGGATCAACATCGCCGACGATTTGTTCACGGCCAGCAAACAGCGGGTCAACGCCCTGTGCGAAGAGATACTCAGACGTGACGTGAAGTTTGCCTGGAGCGCATTCGCCCGGGTCAACACCGTTGACCGGGAGATCCTGGACATCATGAGGAAGGCCGGATGCGATGCCATCAGCTTCGGCATCGAGTCGGGCAATCCGGAGATACTCAAGCGGGTCCGGAAGGGGATCACCGTCGAGCAGGCAAGGGAGGCGACCCGGATCTGCAAGGAGGCGGGCATCACCACCCATGCATCTTTCATGGTCGGGCTGCCGGGCGAGTCCCCCGAGACGCTCCAAGACACGGCACGTCTCGCGCAGGAGCTGGGCATCTACTATGGATATCACATGCTGGCCCCCTTTCCGGGCACCACGGTGCGTGAGGAGATCGAGAAGTACGATCTGGAGATCCTCACCGACGACTGGTCGCTCTACGACGCCAACCACCCCGTGGTGCGCACTTCCCGGGTGAGCCCGGAGGACATGGAGGCGTTCGTGCGGGCCTGCGAAGATTTCCTCGACCATCAGTGGCAGGAGGTACTCAAGCGGTACGAAAGCAGACAGTGCACCCCCCACGAGGAGATCCTGGTGGTGGGCAAGAAGAGGATGCATCTCATCTTCAAGCTGCTCAGCGAAGACATCATCGAGCAGCTCGCCGCACCGGCAGCACCGGGTACGGACCCCGCGGCCCTCTTCACTCCCGCCGTCCTGCAAAAGGTCGGGGGAGACGGTTCCTTCGTGTCATGGACCTTGAAGACGCTGATCGACGCGGGATACATCAAGTACGAGTCGGCGAACGGAAACTCCCGCCTCTACTGGACCCACAACCTGGAAGTGGACCGTCTACCAGTCGCGTAGGCGCCTGACCGCCTCCGGCACTTCGCCTGTCGACAGCCTCCTGAGGATGCCCAGGGTCTTGAACCGCGGCTCCTCTTTGAAGAGTCCTGATTCTACGGCGAGCCGATAGACATAATACGGGGCCTGGCCGCCGTCCTTGGGGTCGGGGAAGATGTCGTGGATCAGGAGATAACCGCCCGGCATGAGGTGGGGCATCCATGATGTGTAGTCGGTGAACACTGCCGGGTAGCTGTGGCCGCCGTCGATGAAAACCAGGCTCAAAGGCGTGGCCCACATGCGCGCTGCCACCTCCGACGGGGCCACAATGGGCACTACCGTGTCTTCGAGCGACGCCAGCTCGATGGTTCTGCGAAAGTGCCTGAAGGTGTCCACCCTCCCCAAGGCCTCGTCATAGAGATCCGGGTCGAAGTATTCCTGCCCTTTCTGCTGCTCCTCAGACCCCCGGTGATGATCGATGGAGAAGAGAACGCCCCCGCCCTCCTTGCAGCCGAGCCCCAGATAGACTGCGGATTTTCCGCAGTAGCTCCCGATTTCCAGGCAGGGGCCTCTGGCGCTTGCAGCTCGTGCCATGTCATAGAGCATCAGGCCTTCTTCGTAATCGAGAAAGCCCTTGATGTCGAGAGCGGCAACGTCGCTGATCTTCATGTCCTTTTTCCTGCACATCAGTATTTATCAAGCTGGAGGAACGGTAAAGAATACTGGCGGGAGAGTCAAGGAGATTTTCCCTTGAAAAAAATCTGTTCTCGACTGGTTCTTATAAAGTTTTTTTTCTCAAGAACCGAACCCTCTCTTTGTGAAGAAAGAGTACAAGGTAGATGTGAGCATAACCCAGGGAGGACTCGTCGCCAGTATCAAGGTCACGCCATTGGCCGCAGAGGTGTCCTCCGTCAATGTATCCGATCTCTATGATGCACTGCAGGAAGCCGGAGTGTGCTTCGGCATATGGAACGACGTGATCTACCAGATCTCCGAATACAAAACTCTCAACAAGTGGGTTACGGTCGCCAAGGGCGAGCAGCCCGGCGAAGGAAAAGACGGGTATGTCGTCTGCCATTTCAACAAGGACGGCACCAAGGCGAAACTCAAGGAAGATTTAAGCGGCAGGGTCAACATCAAAGACATGAACCTCATTCAGAACGTCACCGCGGGTGATGTTCTGTGCGAGCTCATTCCGCCCGAAACCGGGAAGAGAGGGACCACTGTCAAGGGAGAAGAGATCCCCGGCAAGGTAGGCTACCCCGCAAAGCTCCCTTCGGGCAAGGGCATCGAGGTGTCTCCCGACGGCAACAAGCTCTTGGCAGCCATCGACGGGATGGTGGTGTGGTCCGACACCGAAGTGAATGTAGAGCCGGTTTACGTAGTAGACAAGGTGGATTCGTCTACGGGGAATATCCGTTTCAACGGCTCTGTGGTGGTGAACGGAGAGGTTGGCGACGGCTACGAGGTTCATGCCCTGGAGGATGTGACCGTTGCCATGAGTGTGGGCCGCGTCACCATTACCGCCGGCGGAAACATCAGGATCGCCGGTGGAATCCTCGGGCAGGAGAAGGCACAAGTGACCGCTCAGGGCTCCATCCACGTGAAGTTTGTCCAGGATGCCCATGTCCGGGCCAGAAAAGAGATCGTGGTGGATGACTATATCCGCAACAGCGAGATCACTGCCGGAGGCCCCGTCGTCGTCAGGAGTCCCAATGGGTGGATCACAGGAAGCTCGGTCTCGTCGGAGTCCTGGATCTATTGCCATACCATCGGGCATGAGGCGAACCCGGTGAGCACCCGGCTCATCATCGGCCACAACCCTGCTCTTCTCAACGAGCGGGAGCAGGCCAAGGACGTCCTTGTCGAGAGAATCGGCGACTTTCTCAAGCTGCAGGCCTCCCTGGTCAAGCTCAGGATCCTCAAGACCAAGGGTTCGCTCACCAAGCAGCAGGAGGCGCTCTACACAAAGATCCTCGATGCCGCAGAGACTGTCAAGAACAACCTCTATTCCATCGATGCCAGGATCCGCGACCTCACCGACAAGATCAATGCAGTGTTTTCCGGCAACATCTATATCGATGGAGTCGCAAACGAGGGCACGATCATCATGATCGGCAAGGCCATACGGGAAATAGAACAGCCGCGGGTAAAGACCCAGTTTTCGCTGCGCAACAACGAGATCTTGGAGACAGAGTTTGTGATGCTTCAAGAAATCAAGGAATTACTGGAGTCCGAATAATGCCTGGATACAACAAGCAGCAGATCGCAGACGCCATTGCGTCGGGCAAGCCCCTCGAAGGTGAGGACTTGAGGGGTCTCGACCTGAGCAAGCTCGACCTCGGCGGTGCGAACCTGAGAGGGTCGGATCTGAGAAACGTCAATCTCGCGGACACAAACCTTCAGGAAGCTCACCTGGAGCGTGTGAACCTCGAAGGCGCGATCCTTCACAACACAAACTTCACCGGCGCACATCTCTCAGAGGTCACACTAAAGGACTCGGACTTAAGCTCATGCACCCTCACCCGGATAACCGCGCTGAACAGCCAGTTCCTCAGGGTGACCTTTAGTGGTCAGGACATGTCGAAATCCAGACTGACGGGCTCAACCATCATCTGCTCCCATTTCAAAGACGTCGACCTGACAGAGTCAGACCTCCAGAAGATGAGGGTCCTGTTTTGCATCATGGAATCGTGCAACTTGGACAAGTGCACCTTGAACGAATCCAACTTCGCGCTGAGCAGATTCATCAAGATAACCATGAACGAATCCGGCCTCACCCAAACTTCCTTCATGTCCGCATCCATGGAAGACGTCCAGCTGAAAAACTCGATTCTCGACCGGGTCGACCTCACCCTCGTGACAGCGGAAGGACTCGATATCACCGGGGCCATGCAGCGCGGAATCATCATGGAACGCGCCAAGGTCAAGAACCTCAACCGGTAGCGGCTCGACCTCGCCCGCCCTGCCTTTTTGTGTTCATTCTCTCAGTCAGGAGACGGTGGCCCTTAGAGCGGCCCTTAACGATGATGGAAGAGACTATGCTGGACAAAAAAAGGGCATCTGCGAAAAAAAGCAGATGCCCTTTCGTAGTGTGCTGACACTATTCTTTTCTTATTCCTTGCTTTTCTTTCCTTAAAAACCTTGTCATGTATTTAAGCCTAATGGCTCTTGCCAAGGGACTTTGTCACATCGATCGGTGAGTTGAAGTGGCTTTCCGAGAGACTGTTGATCATATCGATCACATCCTGGGGAGCGCCGTTTGACTTTGCTTTGCTGAGGAGATCTTTCTTGCTTGCAGGATAATCCACACCTTTGAGATATTTTTCCAATTCGGCAGCACTTCTGGGATTAGCCATCTCTCTTCCTCCTTGCTTGGTTTTCAGGTCAAGAGTCTACTTAAGATGCATCATCCTTTCAAATGATCTGATATCCCTCTTTTTTGCACATGCGCCTGAGACCTGATCAGGGTCGGTATGCTTCCTGCCGCTCAGCCGGCTGGGAGGGACATGGTTGACACCATTACATTATATTTCGTTGCACCCTTATCTCAATCAGTCTTGAAAAAGGAAGGAATGGGTTTTATTTCCGGCCCGTTGACCGGGAAGCGAAAAAGTCAGGGGTTGGAGAAACAGGCCCGATCCCGGCGTATCGTTTCCGTGCTATTTCTTCCAGAACACCGGGCTCAAGACCACCAGCACGGTGTAGACCTCAAGCCTGCCCACGAGCATGCAGAAGGTGAGAAGGGCCTTGCCCAGGTAGGGGATGTCAGCGTAGCTGCCGGCGGGCCCGACCGAGGCGAGGCCCGGGCCGATGTTGCCGAGACAGGCGATCGCTGCGGAGACAGCGGTGATGAAATCCATACCCAAAAACGCCAGCACGAGGGCGGAGAAGACAAAGATGAGGATGTAGTAGATGGAGAATCCCACCACCGAGCTCAAGACCTCAGCAGAAACCGGGACCTTGTCCCATTTGATGGCCACCACCGCATGGGGGTGGACGAGCTTGAGGATCTCCCGGCGGGCATACTTGATGAGAATGCCCAGCCTCATGACCTTCATCCCGCCGGCTGTCGATCTTGCGGAGCCGCCGATGAACATGAGCAGCAGCAGCACCATCTGGGCCGCAACGGGCCAGAGGGTGTAGTCGCAGGTGGTGTATCCGGTCGTGGTCATGATGGAGGCCGCCTGGAAGGACACATATCTCAAGGCCTCGCCAACCGAGCTGTACATGCCGCGGGTGGACCACAGGATGAAGAGCACGCTTAACCCGAACAGGGTGAGGTACCACCTGAACTCCTGGCTCCTCGCATACCGGGAGAGCTTGCCCGTCAGGGCGAAATAGTGCAGGGTAAAGCTGGTGCCTCCCAGGAGCATGAAGATGGTGAGCACAATATCGACATAGGCGCTGTTATAGGCTGCGATGCTGGCGGTCTTTACCGAGAACCCGCCCGTGGCCATGGTGGTGAACCCGTGACAGACGGCGTCGAACCAGCTCAGGCCGCCTCCCATGAGCAGGATGATCTCCAGAAAGGTCAACCCCACGTAGATGCCCCAGAGGAGCTTGGCGGTCTCGGTGATCCTCGGCTTGAGCTTATCGATCGTGGGCCCTGGCGACTCGGCCTTGAAGATCTGCATGCCGCCCACGCGCAGGTAGGGCAGGATCGCGATGGTGAGCACGATGATCCCCATGCCGCCGAGCCACTGAATGAGGGAGCGCCACAGGAGAAGGCCTTGAGGAAGGGCCTCGATGTTCACCAGGATCGTGGCGCCCGTGGTGGTGAAACCGGAGACTGTCTCGAACAGGGCGTCGAGATAGTGGGGGATGTACCCGCTCAGCCAAAAAGGGAGCGCCCCCAGAACCCCTGCCAGGCTCCATGCGAGGGTGACGAACAGAAAACCCTCACGGTGCATGAGCTCGCCTGAGGGTCTGGAGGAAAAGGCGAGCATGACCAGTGCCGTGGCGATGCTGATGGAAAAACCCGCAACAAGGCCGGTCAGATCGTCTCCGCGGGTCTGGTACGAGAGAAAGATGCACGGCAGAAGGCCCAGGGACAGAAACAAGAGCCCCCTGCCGAGCAGGTTGACCAGCATGCGAATGTTCATGCCCGCCGCCCGCACCTCTCATGAGTGCATACCGGCACTCTCTCTGTGATCCCGGTCATTGGGGCCTGAACCGGCCGGATGATTGTCTGCGCCCCTCCATCCACTGTTCATTCCACCCTTTTATGCCTGAAAAGTAAGGTATCAGAAATAGTCGAGCTTCACACTCAAGACCTTCTCCACCTTGGGCATGGTTCCCTTCTTGGCGAAGATGATGACACGGTCCCCGGGGTCGATGACGGTATCGCCCTTGGGCGCGATCACCTTCCCCTCTCCTGCCCGGATGACGCCTGCAATGATGGCGTCCTTGGGCCACTTGATGTCCTTGATGGGCCGCTCCACCAGGTCGGAGGTCTCCATGGCCTCCACCTCAAGCACCTCGGCCTCGATGTCGGAGAGGCTGGTCATGGAGAATATCTTGCCCTTGCGGATGAACTGGAGGATCTTGGCCACCGCCGCCATCCGGGGATTGACGACCACGTCCACGCCGATATCGCTCACCAGGGACACATAGTCGGAATTGTTCACCTGAGAGATCACGTGGGGGCAGCCGATCCGCTTGGCGAGCAGAGACGAGAGGATATTGGCCTCTTCGTCGTTCGACACGGCGATAAAGACATCCTGGTTGGATACCCTCTCGGCCTGAAGCAGGTCCCGGTTCATGGCCGGGATGTTCAGCACCGTGGTCCGGGAAAGCCGCTCGCTCAGATCGATGCACCGCTTCTCGTCGAGCTCGATGAGCTTGACACTTATGTTCCTGCGCTCAAGGGCCGAGGCGAGCATCTCTCCGGTGATGCTTCCGCCGTAGATCATGATATTCTGCATGGGCTTGCGGTATGTGCCCATGAAGGTAAGGATCTCCCGGTTGTCGCCCTGATCGAGCACGACGTATACCCTGTCTCCGGGAAGGATCTTGTCGTTGCCTCTGGGGATGAGGAGGTTCATCTGCCGCAGGATGGCGGCGATGAGGAAGTTCATGCCGTTGGTGTTGGACGAGGTGGATATCTCCTGGAGACTCCTGTACACCAGGGGGGAGTTGGGGCCGATCTTGAACCCGCCCAGGCGGATTCTGCCATCGGCGACCTGCACGGCGTCCTGGCACCCCGGGATATCGATGATGTTCATGATGGTGTTGACCGCTTCCTGCTCCGGGTTGATGATGAGGTCGATGTCGAGATATTCCTCTTCAAAGATCTTGCGGGACGATTCATACTCCTTGTTTCGGATCCGCACGATCTTGGTGGGGATATCCGCGAACGACCCGGCGATGAAGGCGGCCACGAGGTTGACCTCGTCGGAGTCGGTCACCGCAATGAGCATCTCGGCGTGCTCGAGATTGGCCTTCTTGAGTGTCTTGATGCTCGATCCGCTCCCCCAGATCACCTGGGCGTCGATCATCTGGGAGAGCTTGTTGACCTTGGCCTCGTCCTTCTCTACGATGTAGACGTCGATGTTCTCTTCCGTGAGGCGCCTTGCAATCATGAAGCCGACCTCACCGGCGCCGATGATGAGCACGCTCATGATTTCACCTGGATGATGTCTGTCTGCAGGTGCGCTTTGAGTGATACCTTGGTCTTCTGAAAACCGAGCAGGGCCTCGTCTACGTCGTATCCGCTGCAGAGAAATGTGGGGGTGAACTCTACGTCGCGGGCTTCCAGGATCAGGCCGTGCAGAAAATGCTCGGCCACCACGCTCGTGTCGAACCCGGGAATGCCGCTTCCCGGCAGGGCCATGCATACGGCACGCTTCTTCAGGTTCACCATAGTGCGGGCTATGAGCCGGCCTGCCTCGCGCATCTTCTCCTCATCGAACTCACCCATGGGGCCGAGGCCCACGAGCAAAAAGCCCTCGGGCAGGGCCGCATCGAACCCGCATATGAGCACCTTCTCTCCCCACCGGCCGCCGAGCGTGCCGTCCATGAGCAGCCTGGAGATGGCGGTGTCGAGCCGCCAGTCCAAGAGCCCGGTCATGCCCTTGAGAGGCCGCTCGTCGCTGAAGCACCACAGAACCGGAAACTCAGAGAAGATAGAACCCGGATCGCGGGTATCAACCAGGATTTTCATCAGACGACACCTCTGTGCGCACCCTGTCGAGAACCCCGTTGGCAAATGCGGGGAAACGGGGAGACCCGAACTTTTTGGCAAGCTCGATCCCCTCATTGATGGCGACCTTGTAGGGGATGTCCGGCTTGAACACCAGCTCGTAGGTGGCAATGCGCAGAATGTTCCGGTCCGTGGTGGACATCCGGCTCACCGACCAGTTCTCCGACGCGGCCTCGATGAGCTCGTCGATCCGGTGCAGGTGTGCATACACCCCGTTGATGAGATCTTGGGCATAGGGCACCACGTCCTTGTCCTCGACGAAATGGCCGATAAAGTCCCGGAGCGTATCTTCGGTGTGGTTCTTGGTGATATCGACCTGGTACAGGTACTGCAGGGCAATCTCTCGTGCCTTGGTCCGGATTCTCATATCCGTTTGTTAGATCTGCGCGTAGAGATCCATCATCTCCAGCAGCGCCATGGCGGCATCGAAGCCCTTGTTCCCCGCCTTGGTGCCGGCCCGCTCGACTGCCTGCTCAATGGTGTCGGTGGTGAGCACCCCGAAGATTACCGGGCAGGGCGCCTCCAACGAGACCAGGGCGACCCCCTTGCTGACCTCTGAGGCCACATAGTCGAAATGCGGAGTGGAGCCCCTGATCACCGCGCCCAGACAGATGACGCCGTCCACCTTCTTCGCCTGGGCAAGCCTCTTGGCCACCGGCGGGATCTCGAAGGCCCCGGGGACCCGGTAGATCGTGACGTCCTTTTCCTCCACCCCGTGCCTCTTCAGGGCGTCCATGGCGCCTTCGATGAGCCGTGCGGTGATGAAGTCGTTGAACCTGCTGGCAACGACTGCGACCTTCTTCCCCTTGCCGATTAACTTCCCCTCAATCACGCCTGCCATCTATACGACCTCCAATATATGACCCATCTTCTCTTTCTTGGTCTTCAGATACTTCTTGTTCTCCTCGGTGGGAGGTATCTCTATGGGCACCCGTTCGACGACCTCGAGGCCGTATCCCTCCAGGCCGATGATCTTCTTGGGGTTGTTGGTCATCATGCGCATCTTCCGCACGCCCAGGGCCACGAGGATTTGGGCGCCCAGGCCGTAGTCGCGCAGGTCGGGGGCGAAGCCCAGCTCCACGTTGGCCTCCACGGTGTCCCTGCCGTTCTCCTGGAGATGGTAGGCCTTGAGCTTGTTGATCAGACCGATGCCCCTGCCCTCCTGGCGCATGTACACGATCACGCCCTTGCCTTCCTCCTCGATCATCTCCATGGCCCTGTGGAGCTGGTCGCCGCAATCGCAGCGCGCAGAGTGGAACACGTCGCCGGTGAGGCATTCGGAATGGACCCTCACCAGGACCGGCTCGTCGGGGGTGATGTCACCCTTCACCAGTGCCACGTGCTCCTTCTTGTCGACATCGTTCTCGAATCCGATGAGCTCGAAGTCCCCGTACGGCGTGGGCATCTTGGCCCTCACAGCCTCTCTCACCAGGATCTCGTTCCTCATCCGGTAGGCGATGATGTCGGCGATGGTGCATATTTTAAGACCGTGCTCCCTGGCAAATGCCTCGAGCTGGGGCCGCCGGGACATGGTTCCGTCGTCGTTCATGACCTCACAGATCACTGCGCCGGGTCTCAGGCCCGCCATCCGGCACAGGTCCACCGAGCCTTCGGTCTGGCCGGTGCGCACCAGCACTCCGCCTTCGCGGGCCCTCAAGGGAAACACATGGCCCGGACGGGCGAGATCTTCGGGTTTCGTGTCTTCGGCAATGGCGGTGCGGATGGTGACGGCGCGGTCAGCGGCGGAAATGCCGGTGGTTACCCCCCGCTTCGCCTCGATGGAAACAGTGAAGCCGGTGCCGAACTGGCTCGTGTTGTCACGGACCATCAAAGGCAAATCGAGACGGTCCGCGATTCCGGGATCCAGCGAAAGGCAGATCAGGCCCCGCCCGTATTTGGCCATGAAGTTGATGGCTTCCGGGGTGACGAACTCCGCGGCCATGGTAAGGTCGCCTTCGTTCTCCCGGCCCTCGTCGTCCACGAGGATGATCATCCTGCCTTGTCTGAGTTCCTGAATCGCTTCTTCAATGGTGCACGTGGGCATGGTACTGCTCCTTACAGATATCCCTGCTTCTTCAAGAGCTCCTCCAGGGAGGCGCCGCCTTCCCGGTTCAGAAGCCTCTCGACATACTTTCCTATCACGTCAAATTCGAGGTTTACCCTATCACCGGGTCTTTTCAGTGTCAAGGAAACCACGCCCGCGGTGAAGGGAATGATATTTACCGTGAAAACATCGCCCTTAAGCTCGTTTACGGTGAGAGAAACGCCGTCTACGGCGATGGAGCCCTTTTCGACCAGGTAGCGGGCAAACCGTCTGTCGAAGAGAATTCCGATGCGGATCGACTCGCCCGCCCTGTCCACGCTCCTGATGGTCCCCATGGCGTCCACATGGCCGAGCACCAGATGCCCGCCAAGCCGTGTTGAGAGCGTCAGGGCCCGTTCGATGTTCACCTTCGAGTCCGGTTTCAGCGAGCCCAGGGTGGAGCGCGATACGGTCTCCGCCGAGGCCACGGCAATGAAGCGCCCTTTTTCGATGGCGGTGGCGGTCAGACAGACGCCGTCCACGGCAAAGCTGTCGCCCTCACGATCGTGCGAGAGGTCCATCCCCGTGTCCACGCAGAGCTCGAATCCCTGCTGATGGGGCCGGATACTCACGATCGTTCCCATGGCCTCGATAATGCCTGTGAACATGTCAATCCTCCAGACGGGCCGAGACGAGCACGTCGCCTCCGATGATCCTGGCACCTGTTACCACGAGGGGCACAGCCCCTGCAACCGTGTCCGGGGGGTCCCAGGCAACCAGGGGAATCCCGCCGCCAAGCAGCTTGGGCGCGATAAAGACGAGCAGCTCGTCGACCATGCGGGATCGGATCAGGCTCGACAGGATCGCGCTTCCCCCTTCAGCGACCACGGCGTGCAGCCCCATGGAGCCGAGCTCGTGCAGCACGTCCTGCCAGGAGAAACGGCCCGATTCGTCGGCGGGAAGCCGGACGATGCGGCTGCCGGTCTCGATGATCTCGGGCCTGCTCTGCGGCTCTGAGGCGGTGAAGACTATGGCACGCTCGCCCAGACACCGGGCGGCCGGCGGGATCACATAGGCGGGGTCGATGATGATCCGGTACGGATCTCTTCCCCCCGGGCGCCGGCAGGTGAGCAGGGGATCATCCTTCTCCACCGTACCGATGCCCACCAGCACCCCGTCGGCCCGGTCCCTGAGCTCGTGCACATAGGCCCGGGACTCTTCGGAGCTGATCCACTTGGAATCGCCTGACGGCGCGGCTATCCTTCCGTCCAGGGTCATGGCAGCCTTGATGATCAGATACGGGCGCTTCTTTTCCATCCAGAAGCGATACCAGGCGATGAGCTCGGCTGCCTGTTTCCGCGCCGCGCCCACCTCCACCTTGACCCCCTGCCTGCGCAGGGCGCGGATGCCGCGGCCCGCCACCACCGGATTGGGGTCCACGCAGCCCACCACGACACGGGCGATGCCCGCCTCCAGGATCGCATCGACGCAGGGGGGTGTCCGCCCGTAGTGGGAGCATGGCTCCAGGGTCACATAGAGTGTTGCGCCCCGGGCGGCCTCTCCCGCCTGTCTCAGCGCAAACACCTCGGCATGGGGCTCGCCCGCCCTGGGGTGAAAGCCTTCTCCGATGATACGTGAACCCCTGACCACGACCGCGCCCACCGGCGGGTTGGGTGCGGTGCGGCCCAGGCCTTTGCGCGCAAGCGCGACGGCCCGCATCATGTACCGGGTATCGCCCTTCATGACCCGCCCTTATCGAACCCCTTGATCTCCTCCATGAATTCCTTCACATCCTTGAACTCACGGTACACCGAGGCAAACCGGACATAGGCCACCGGGTCGAGCCGGTGCAGGGCCTCCATGACCTTCTCTCCGATGTAGGTGGAGGGGACTTCGCGGTCCCACTTGGACTGAATGTCGTGGATGATCGAATCCTTGACGGCGTCGATGGCTTCGATGCTCACGGGCCTCTTCTCGCAGGCGGTGATGATCCCGGCGGTCACCTTGTTGGGGTCGAAGGCCTCCCGCCGCCCGTCCTTTTTCACCACCATGGGTATGGACTCTTCTACCTTCTCGTAGGTAGTGAACCGGTACGAACAGCGGATGCATTCCCTCCTGCGCCGGATGGAGCTCCCGTCCCGGCTTATCCTCGACTGGATGACCCTGTCTTCAAGCCCGGAGCACCTGGGGCAGCGCATGAATTATCCCAGCCCCCCGTAGATGGGGAACCGGCCCGAGAGGGCCTCCACGTCTGCGCGCACCCGCTCGATCTCCGCGGGGTCGCCCTTGGAGTCGATGACCCGCGCGATGAGCGATGCAACCTGCTCCATCTCGCCCTCCTTCATGCCACGGGTGGTGAGCGCCGGGGTGCCAAGCCTCACACCCGAGGTGACGAACGGGCTCCTGGTCTCGAAGGGAATGGTGTTCTTGTTGACCGTGATCCATGCCTGGTCGAGGAAGGCCTCGGCATCCTTGCCCGTGATGTCCTTGTTCGTGAGGTCCACGAGCATGAGGTGGTTGTCGGTGCCGCCCGAGACGAGGGAGAAGCCCCTTGAGATCAGCCCCTTCGCCAGGGCCTGCGCGTTCTTGACGATCTGCTGCTGGTATGCCTTGAACTCAGGCGTCATCGCCTCTTTGAGGGCCACGGCCTTTGCCGCGATGACGTGCATGAGCGGTCCGCCCTGCATGCCCGGGAACACCCGGGAATTGAGCGTCTTCGCATGTTCTTCCCGGCAGAGGATCATGCCGCCGCGGGGGCCGCGCAGGGTCTTGTGGGTGGTAGTGGTGACAAAGTCTGCATAGGGTACAGGGTTCGGGTGGAGGCCGGCGGCGACGAGGCCTGCGATATGGGCCATGTCGACCATGAAGTAGGCGCCCACCTCGTCGGCGATCTCGCGGAATATCTGATACTCGATCACCCTCGGGTAGGCGCTGGCGCCCGCGATGATCAGCTTCGGACTGTGCTGCCTGGCCAGGGAGCGCACCTGGTCGTAGTCGATGCGGTGGGTGTCTTCTCTCACCCCGTAGGGGACCACGTTGTAGAACTTGCCCGAGAAATTCACGGGGGAGCCCATGGAAAGGTGCCCGCCGTGGGGCAGACTCATGCCGAGGTAGGTGTCTCCGGGCTCCAGGATGGAGAAGTAGACCGCCATGTTCGCCTGGGAGCCGGAATGGGGCTGAACATTGGCGTGCTCTGCGCCGAAGAGCTTCTTCGCACGCTCGATGGCGAGCTCTTCAGCCACGTCGACATACTCGCAGCCGCCGTAGTAGCGTTTTCCCGGATATCCTTCCGCATACTTGTTGGTCAGCACGCTGCCCTGGGCCTCAAGCACAGCCTCGGACACGATGTTTTCCGATGCGATGAGCTCGAGCTTGTTTCGCTGGCGCCTGAGCTCGCCCATGATCGCCTGATACAGTTCGGGGTCTGTCTGTTTCACATGTTCATAACTCATGTACAACTCCTGTCTCGTAGAATATTCCCGGCAAGTTTCTCGATCTTGTCCAGCCTGGACTGGTGCCTCCCTCCTTCGAAGGGGGTGGTGAGCCACACGTGCACGATGTCCTGCGCCACGGCAGGCCCGAGCACCCTTCCTCCCAGGATGAGGCAGTTCGAATCGTTGTGCAGGCGGGACATACGGGCGGTATAGGCATCATGGCACAGCGTGCCCCTCACTCCGGGGACACGGTTGGCGCAGATGGACATTCCGATCCCGGTCCCGCAGATGAGGACGATACGGTCGCACTCCCCGCAGGCAAGCGCAGAGAGCGCCTTCTGTGCATAATCGGGATAATCGACAGACTCCGGGGCATCGGTCCCCAGGTCCAAGACCTCGCAGCCGTGCCCGGCAAGGGTCTCCTTGACAAGCCCTTTCAGATCCAGGCCTCCGTGGTCGCATGCGATTCCGATCTTCATCCCCTGTCCTTTCCCAGGACCAAAATAACATTCTGCCCGCCGAAGCCGAACGAATTGTTCAGGCAGTAAGAAACCTCCGAGTGCAGAGCTTTATTCGGAACGTAGTGTAGATCGCACTCAGGGTCCGGGTTGTCAAGATTTATCGTGGGCGGGATCACCCCGTTTCTCAAGACCAGGACGCAGATGATTGTCTCCAGCCCTGCAGCGCCCCCGATGAGATGTCCGGTCATGGACTTGGTGGAGCTGATCGGCACTCGGTAGGCGTGCTCGCCCAACGCCTTCTTGATCGCACGCGTCTCAATGGTGTCGTTGAGCGGGGTCGATGTGCCGTGGGCGTTGATGTAGCCGATGTCGGTCTTGTCGATGCCGGCGTTTTTCACGGCCTGCTCGATGGCATGTACCACGGCTGTGCCTTCGGGGTCCGGGGCCACGACGTGATAGGCGTCCTGGCTCATCGCCGAGCCTTCGAGCACGGCCAGGATCTCGGCCCCGCGCCTCTTCGCATGCCCGTATTCCTCCAGAACGAGCACCCCGCCTCCTTCGGCCATCACGAACCCGTCCCGGTCGAGACTGAAGGGCCGCGACGCCTTTTCGGGCGCGTCATTCCTGGTGGAAAGCGCCCTCATGGAGGCGAATGCGGCCAGGGAAAAAGGAGTCAGGCACGCCTCGACGCCCCCTGCCAGCATGCAGTCGGCCTCGCCGTACATGATCAGCCGGGAGGCAAGGGCCAGTGCGTGGCCACCGGTGGCGCAGGCAGAGGTGACCCCCATGCCCGGCCCCTTGGCCTGAATGCGTATGGAGCATTCGGCCGAGCCCATGTTGGTGATGAACATGGGCACCGTGACCGGAGACACTCTCCGGGCGCCGCGGGTATGGAATGTCTGGATCTGGCTTTCGATGGTGGCCATGCCGCCAGCGCCCGATCCGATCATCACGCCGATCCGCTCCGGAGGATAGGAGCCCTGATCGAGTCGAGCGTGGTGATATGCATCGAGACCTGCGGTCAACGCCATTTGAGAATACCGGTCCATGTGGCGCAATTCTTTGGACCCCAGGTACCGGCTCGGATCAAAACCCCGGGCGCGGCCGCCGAACATAACCGGCAGGCCGGAGAATTCTTCGATAGGTTCTATGCCTGATATTCCTTCGATAAGGTTGTTCCAGAGTCCGGAGATGTCGCTCCCCAGGGGCGAAACGACTCCGAGACCCGTAACAGCGACCTTCCTCAAGGGAGGATCATAGCCTTGCATTGACGTAACTGATGGCATCCTTCACGTACTTGATCTTTTCCGCCTCTTCATCGGGAATCTCAATGTTGAATTCCTCTTCCACGGTCATGATCAGCTCTACGAGATCAAGGGAATCCGCTCCAAGATCGTCGGCAAAGGACATCTCGGGGTCTATCTCGGAGACATCCTTATCGAGCTGCTCAGCGATGAGTTGAATGATACGCTGTGCTACATCTACCATAAGATAAGCTCCTCCTTTATCTTTCTATACAATTCCGATCGAAATCAAGTATAGAGCCCGCCGTCGATGACAAAGACCTGGCCCGTGACATATGAACTGAGATCAGAAGCGAGAAATGCGACGAGCCCGGCCACGTCTTCCGGGCTGCCAATCCTCTGCAGCGGTACCTGCTGCAGGAGCGCATCGATATCCAAGCCTCTGGTCATATCCGTCTCCACCAGGCCCGGCGCCACAGCGTTCACGAGTATACCCCTTGAACCCAGCTCCTTGGCAAGACTCTTGGTGAAAGCGATGAGCCCTGCCTTCGTTGCTGCATATACGCTCTGCCCCGGGTTACCGCCTAAACCTACAATTGAAGAAATGTTGACGATCCTTCCTTTTTTTTGCTTTAGCATAGTTCGAGCAGCGTGAAAAGAACAGAAAATCGCCCCTTTAAGATTCGTGCCCAGCATGGTATCGACATCTTCGGCCTTTATTCTGAGCAGCAATGAATCTTTTGATACGGCCGCGTTGTTCACCAGGATGTCGATACGCCCGAGACGATTGACGATGTCCTGAAAGGCCTGTTTCACCTGGTCCTGGTCAGACACGTCGAAGGCGTATCCTTCTGCGCTGCCCCCCGCTCTCTGGATCGACTCGACCACATCGCGGGCCGCGTCGGCGTTCTTCAGGTAGTTGACCACCACGTGCGCCCCGCAGGATGCGAGAGTCCGGGCGATGGACGCACCGATTCCCCGCGACGCGCCGGTGACGACGGCAACCTGTGAGCTCAAATCGATCTTCATTGTGAAGTGATCACCTCCACCTCGGCCTGGGGAACGATCCTCTTCACCAGCGGGGCCAGCACCGACTTGGGGCCTATCTCGATGAAACGGCCGATGCCCTGATCCGCGGCATACCTGACCGACTCTTCCCACCGTACGGGTGAAACGAGTTGCAGTGCGAGGTTCTCCCTGATCTTTTCCGGATCGGACTCTTCCCTTGCCGTGGCGTTGAAAACGACCCGGGAATGCGGCCTTTCGAGCCGGACGCCCTTGAGGTACTCCCTCAAGGATTTTCCGGCAGGTTCCATGAGCGGGCAGTGTGACGCCACGGCCACATCCAGGGGCACCACCCTCTTCGCCCCGTTTTCCTTGAGCACGATCGCCGCATCCTTCACCGCTGACGCATCACCTGAGATCACCACCTGAGTAGGAGAATTGAGATTTGCCACCCACACGTTCTGAACCGGCTCGATCAGCCGGGCCACATCGTCGGCCGAGAGGCCCAGCACCGCGGCCATGGCGCCCGACCTTCCGGGCATGGCGTCTTGCATGGCGCGTGCCCGCCTTTCCACCAGGGCGTAGCACTCGCGCACGGATATGGCCCGGGAAGCGACTAGGGCCATGTATTCGCCCAGGCTGTGGCCCATGGTCATGGCGGGGTCATCGAGCCCGGACTTCTCCCACAGGGCCGCGGTCACGGCGAAAACGGCTTTCTGTGCGTTCGTCGTCTGCTTGAGTGTATCCTCAGGTCCGTTTTCCATGATACCGATCAGGGCATCGTCCCGGGTCCACCCGAGATCGAGACCCGCCGACATGCCGGGAAACTGGCTGCCCTGGCCGGGGAATATCAGGCAATACGGCATCGAAGGGCCTATTCGGCTTCGGCTACCTTGACGACCTCTTTGCCCTTGTAGTACCCGCAGTTCTTGCAGATTCTGTGAGGCAACTTGGGCTCCTGGCAATTCGGGCAATAAGAAGTCGCCGGCTCGCTGATGGCGTCGTGTGCCCTGCGCTTGTCTCTTCTGGCGCTTGAATGTCTCCTCTTTGGAACTGCCATTGCTTTACTCCTTCCTGATCTTTTCTTTGAGTTCCGCTAATTTCTGCAGCCTGGGATCCGCCGGTTTTTCCCTGCAACGACACTCTTCTCGATCCAGGTTCGCCCCGCATTCCGGACACAGGCCTTTGCACTGCTCGTCGCAGATGAACCTTAAAGGCAACGCCAGAACCAGCTCGGAGGCAATATAATCGCCGAGACGGATCGTTTTCCGATAATACCCTGTCGCGCTGCTCGTCCTCTCTTCTTCGAGGTTCTCCGACATCTCCGGTGACGCAGGCATATAGCTTGTATCCAGGTGGAGGTCCACCGGGTAGGTCATGGTCTCCAGGCATCTGGCGCAGAACGTCTCGATCTCGCCATGCACATCCACGCCTATATGGATGTCTTCCGAGTTCTTCTCCCGCTCCGCAACGTAGTGGATGGTAAACGGCTCCTTCACGACGAGATCCTTATTGCGGAATACCTCGTCCACGGCCTCGGGCATCACCAAGACCTCGTTTTCCACCCCTGCCTCACCGACGGTCTCAGGGGATATATGGATGTCTTCTATCCTCTTTATCTTTTCCACAATAGCACTTGCTACTATTTCATACTCATGCTTTTGTCAAGCAGACATGGCCGGCGCAGCCTGGTGTAAGCAAAAAAGAACAGAGATCATTTGCCCCCTTTAAGGGCCCATGGTCGATTTCACTCTCCGGTATCAGAAACTCGACAGAGGCGGACGGCCCCGGGATGCGATCCTGAGATATTGACATCTCAGTGACGCCCGTATAGGGATAATGCGCATGGTGAGCGGAATAACGACATGGGTTGACGGCAGATTCATCGACTGCACCGAGGCCACGGTTCCCCTCCTCTCTCACAGCTTCGGCAGGGGTTCCGCTGTTTTCGAGGTAATGGCGGTCACCTCCACCCTGAGAGGCCCGGCTTTTTTCTGTTTGGAAGAGCACCTTGACCGGTTCCTCTTCAGCGCAGGCCAGACCTACATGGAGCTCCCCTTTTCCCGCGAGGCCATCAGAGAGGCGCTCATGGAGCTGGCGCGGATCAATTCCGTCACCACGGGTCTCGCCAAGTTCTTTGCCTACTATCCAGGCATCGAGTTCGGCACCACCCCCTCGGGCAGGGTCTCGGTCGCTGTATTCTGCCTGAACTATGCAAACTGCGGCATTACAGAGCCCCCGGCCGATGCGAGCGTGTCTGTGGGGATTTCGTCCTACCGGAAGCTCCACCCCCTGACCACCGACGTCCATGCAAAGGTGGCGGGGAACTACGTAAACGGATATCTTGCCCGCATGGAAAGCCGGAGCAGGGGCTTCGACGAGGCCCTCATGCTGGATGCAGGCGGCCTGGTGGCGGAAGGCCCGACGTCCAACATCTTCTTCGTCAGAGGGAACGACGTGGAGACCCCTACAGAGGAAAACGTCCTGCCCGGCATTACCCGTAGGGTGATCATGGAGGTCTTGGATGATATGGGCCTGCCGGAGAAGCAGGTCCACATCCGCCCCGGAGATATCCAGCGATACGACGAGGCGTTTTTTTCCGGTACGGTAACGCCGGTTTTGCCCATCCGCTCGATCGAGCAGAAAAACTTCTCCTGCCCCGGGCCTGTAACGCTTTCCGTCAGGCAGAAAATGGAAGAGGTGCTTCAGGGAAGATCGCCCCGATATGAGAAGTACCTCACCCTGATACCCAAAGGGTGAGCGCAGCGGCAATCGTCTCCCCCGTCTCTTCTGTCTCCCATAAACCCAGGCAGCGCGGCATAGGACCGGCCCCGCTATCTCCCGCATGTTCCCGGCTATTCGCTCTTGACAACACCTCTGAATCATCATAGATACTGAGGTCGTTCCTCGGTAGCTCAATCGGCAGAGCGGGTGGCTGTTAACCACTAGGCTGGGGGTTCAAGTCCCTCCCGAGGAGCCAAATTTAATCCGGCGAGTGCATTGATGCGCCTAAGGTCATCCTTCGTAATATGTTCCAGCAGTTCGAATCGACCATTGCGCACGGAATAACCCTGCTTTCAAAGGCTGCGAAGAATGTCCTTTCGCAATGTGGCTGTGGCCTTGGCTCGCATGAACAATCTGCCGCTCCTCATGTAGTCTGTTGTCGCATGATGATCGCGATGTAGTCGTACTGTGCTGATCGTTCCGGGAAGACGATATGTGCCTGGGTGAACTTCTGTCTGTCCCAACTGCCGTCGTCGTATCTGGTGCGGAGGTCTTCAAACGGCGTATCGGAGACGATGAACGAATCCAATACGATGTCTTTGATCCGGGTTCGCTTGCACATGGCCGCAGCCAAGTGCGGAAGCGATTCATGCAGCCTGGCCTTGTCGTCATATTGGTACGCCTCGGCGTGGAGCATCCCGTGTGGTTCGACAAAGACGATCCGCTGGGTATTACCCCTCTTGACCCATAGGATGAAGTCTGGGTAGAAGCCTCGTTTCTCGAAGAAGCCGATACCCTTGCCCCGGCTGAGATTCCGTAGCAAGAACACTTCGACATCCACCAGCGACTTGTCTTTCTCGACGCGGCAGAATGCCCGCAAATCCTCAACGAACCGCCGCTCGCTGTCCTTCAGCCCCGGAGGCTCGCTGCGAATCTTGTCCCCGCGTTCAATCAGCAGGGGCTGGTAGAGATGGCGGTCGAAGTGAATCGTGGGCAGGTCTCGGAGGTCTTGCTTGTAGATACTATCGGCCTCGTCAATGAGATTCTGAATCGCTGAGATCAATTCTGATTCGCTTCGGGCCACCTTGATCGTGTAGTCTTGGAAGTTGGCGTCATCGCGGCTCAGTGCTTGGTAAACCATGTTCTCGGAATCCCACCGCTCTTGCTGGTTGCGGTAGAACTTCTCGACATACTTGCGCAGAATGGTCAGGACTGCTTCGTTGAGCAGGGCAGTTTCCGCAAAGGACATGGGCGCGACAACGGCTTCGTCGGCAACAAGGTTGTAGAGCCGCGTTGGTTCCTTATGGGATATGATCTCTCGGAGCACATCCGGACGGATGGCCAAGTTACGCATGCCCTTACGCTCTTTGTACTCGAGCAGGTCGATGTAGACATTTTCCCAATCGACGAATGCCAAGCTCTCATCGGGAATGGGACGATTCCGACCTGCCCTCACCGCTCTTGTCGTCAGCCCTTCAGTGCCACTTTCCAGCATTTGAAGCTTCAATGACATGTCCACTCGTACCCGAATGTCCGGACCAACATCAAGCAGAACATCGGTCTCATCGACGAAGCTGCGCGCGTCCGGAACGCGCGGCACCACCAGGCCACGAACGAGAAAATCGTCATTGGCCCGGATCAGCAAGGGTAATTCCACGTCACCTTGCATCTCGATGCCTTCTTTCTCCAGATACTCGCGGAACTGCGACATGTAATTCGCCCGAACAGCGAAGATGTTTAGCGTCTCCAAGATCTGAACATGCTGCGGATGGCTACCATCCAGCGCCGAGCTTCGTTTCAAGGTGAAGTCTTTGCCGCGCAAGCGCACTCCCCGCCCGAAGAGCTGGATAATTTCCGACCCTTCCCTGCGGCCGATGTTCAAGAGCCCCATGTTCGACACCCGCCAGGAGTTCCAGCCCTCCATGAATTTCTTCGCGCCGATCAGGATCTCGATGCTCGTATCGGGGTCATTGATCCTGTCAAACAGCGAATCCGAGACGACATCTTCCTCAAGAACGATGCCGGAGCCATCTTCCTCAACGAGTGTCTTGAAGGTGCTGGTGTCACCGATGTAGATCAGGCCGAAGTACTCCTCTGCACCACTGGCTTTAAGCCCCAACTCGCCCGGGCGCCCTCTCAGGTCGCAAAGGTGCAGGCCTCCACCTGATACCGTATGGAGAACCGTGGCCAGGATATCCTGGTAGGTGGCATCAGCATCCGCCTTGGCTGCTCGCAGGTACTGGAACTTGTCTTCGAAAACGTCCCGGCCGTCCGCGTCAACCAAGCCGGTCTTGCCCTCCAGAAGCTTTTTGATCGCCCTCACCGCCCAGCCGCGCTTGTTCTCCAGCAGGTGGTGCAGAAACCGCGTGACGGTCAGTACATCGCTTCGCTTTTCCTTGTCCTCGGTGTAGACGGCGTTCACGCTGCTGCCAACGAACACCCAGAGTGGCTTCTCGAGGTTATACGGGCGCAGCTGCTCCTGATGCTCCCGAAACACCCGCTGCTGCTCGTAGAAAGACAGCAGGTTGCCCAGAAACAGAATCTCCGTCTTTTCCTCCGTCGTTTCTTCCTGCAGATTCAGGATACGGAAATCTTTGCCGTACCCGTCGCCGTGGAAGTACCGATATGAGTAATCGAAGATGATCGCCTTGCCATACTCGGCCGTCAGCTCATCGTCTCGTGCAGCCGTCAGTGCCTGGCCGAAGGTTGCGCTGTACTCGAAAGTAAATCCCGTCTGCCCCAGCGCGTCGCGGAATTTCCGCCAGGCATCGCCGCCGACTCCCTTGTGGCCCTCATCCACGAAGATCAGGTTGTTGCCCTCGAACGACTCAACCGGGACGCTCACGCCACCCCCGCGTTTTTCCTCCACCAGCTTGGTTATCTCGATAACCCGAACGGTGTTCTGCTCGGCCATACCCAAGCCACTTTCGTTGAGGTCAAACCAGCGACAAGGGATGTTCGATGCCGTCATCTCCTCAATGTGCTGCTGGCTCAGCTCTCCTTTTGGCGTGATCAGCAGGACGTTGTCCAGCGGCAAGTTGTTGTAGTGCAGGAACTGTCGATAGTTGATGTGCATGATCAGCGTCTTGCCGCTGCCGGTTGCCATCCAGAAGGCGAGTTTCTTCAAGTCCGACTCAGTGAACTTCGTCTCCCTTGGTTCGCCAGCCAGCTTTGTCGCATTACGCCCAACGACGAACTTGTTGAGTGACCTCAGAAGCTCTCTGCGCTGATGGAAATAGCGATCCAGGAAAATTTCGGTATAGAGCGCCGCCAGGTACTGGAAATACCGCAACGTGACCGGCTCTGGGCGGCGGGCATTGATGGCTCGCAGATGCTCACGGATATTGTCGTCGTAACGGGCCAGGTCCGCCGCGCTGAGTTTCTCCTTGTCTCCGCGGGCGATGAGCTGGTGGTAGACATAACTGCGCCCCGTTGAATCGAACCCCTCTGCCGCATTGCGCAGATCGGCCAGTAAATCACGGTTCTGCTTGTAGCCCAGCAAGTCGTTCAGCCAGGCCAGAAGGACCAGCCGCTGCTCCAGTTTGACGTATTGCGCCGTACCCGAAGAGTTGCTACTGTTCTCGGGGGATGTTCGCCTCTGTCTGGCCATCGGTTAGGCCTCCACCGTAGAGAACATGCGGGCCTTGAAAACCGGTTCCAGCGACCGGGCGTTGGATATGAACGAATCACCATTCACGAAGACTTCATCTGCACCTTCCGTCAGCTTCTGTTCGGCCACGAACTTCTTATCCCGTTCATAATCCTTCTTCTGCCATCCTTCCGTCTCCCGCCAGATGATGACCACCTGGCGATGGTCGATCCTGCCCCGGTAGACCAGGTATCGCCGCCCGTTATCGTCGTAGACCTTGCGCGTGCTGACATGCAGGCCCAGCAGGTAGTTAAAAGTCTCCGGAACGTCCACGATCCGGTCGGCAGTTTCTCCGTCTTTCCTAATGCTCAGCTTGTAGCTGAACGGGCGGGCGAGCTTCTCTACGTTCAACAACGTCTCGCTCTTACGCGTCTCCCACTTGAGCATGTACTTGAGCAGGTAGTCGTCGAACTGCATGGCCATTTGGCCGGAAGACTCTTCGAACGAAATGTTGTTCAGGGCGTCTTCGTAACTTTCAAGCCGCATGTATTTGATGATTCGCGGATTCCGCTGGGCCTCCTCCGGTGTAGCCATTCTCTTGGGTTTGCCGTCTTTCCACTCCGGAGTGAAAGTCACTTTCTTGATTCGGGGCAGGAGCACCGTGTCGAAATAATCGCCCATCTCAACAAGGACGAAGCGACGATTACCATCGTCTTCCTGATTCAGCCGGATCACGGCATGTCCACTCGTCCCTGATCCTGCAAAATAGTCGAACACAATGGTGCCCTCATCAGCCCAAAATCTAAGGCAGTCAATAACCAAGTACAGGGACTTTGGGTAGCTGAACAACTGTTTTCCAAGAATATCGATAAGTAACTTTGTCCCGTGAGTTGTCGCTGAATATTTCGGATCCTTCCAGAGCGTCTTGGGTTTTTTCCCTTTCGGCATGTAGGATTTCTTAATGACTTCCAGCCGGCCACCTTTCAACGTGACAGCAATCTCGCCCAAAGCAAGACAACGTTTTGCGCCGTCAGGATTCACACGCCAGATACGTCTCTCACCTTTAGGATCTATAGGCCAGACTTCAATCTCTCCCGTGCGGGGCTTTTCCTTGACTATCCACCGCTTTGCTTGCTCATCCCATTCCATGTCGGGAACACGCACGGAGTATCCCGCTACAAACAGCGGGTACCATTGACCAGGGCGATCAGATGGGCGCGAGTTACCACCCCTACGACGCAGGTTGTCCCACAAGAAGGACCCCTTATCATCCGTCTCCTCATAACTCTCCATTTCGTCTTCGGTCAAATCCCGTAAAAGCATCTTCATCTCAGTGATATCAGATGCATATACGTGACAGTAGTCGTGGCTCAATGCGGGAGTGTTGGGACGGAGATTCTGTCCCGCGGGATTGACCTCGGCAGCGATCGTAGCAACTCGATTGTTCTCTCCAAACAGATGATCCATCAGACCCCTGAGGAAGCCCGTCTCGGTATCATCGATCGCTACTTCAATGACTCCAGATCGCAATAACAGACGCCGACTTAATGCGAGCCGATTAGCCATCATTGTAATCCAGGAGGAGTGCTTGTAGCTGTTCTTGTAGACAAAGGTATTCTCACTAGTGTTGTACGGTGGGTCGATATAAATGCAGCCTATTTGCTCTCGGTACTTCGCAATTAATAGATTGATCGCTTGGAAGTTCTCACTAGCCACCAGTAGCCCATCGGTCTTGCCATCCAGGTCTTCAATACTCTCCAGCAGTCTATCAACAAAGTTAGAATCAAAGTGTTTGGTATCGAGGACCAGCGTTGGATGTGCCTTAAGGAATGCGGTCCGCTTGTCTTTCTTACTCATGTAGGCGGTAAACAGGTCAGACTGTTCCTCGTCGATGTGGAATAGCTCTTTCCACTCAGCCCACTGTGCGTCGCAGGCGGCAATCTCAGGGTAGAAGCCCTCGTCGATGTTGCCGACGGTGATGCAGTACTGTGTCTCGGTGATGAACTTACTTTTCTCCCAGAGCATCTTCTGGAAGGACTCGATCTGATCGAGGAAGTCAATGATCCGGCCACCGACGGCCTTGATCACCCGCATGATCTGGAACCAACCCTCGCAGCGGGTTTCGCCGGCAGTTTCCATCTCGTCCAGGTTTAACACCTCGTTCTTCAAGTAGAAGTCCAATTCCTGGGAAAGGAAGCCTTTGAGGTCCTTATGAACGAAGAAGTCGGCCGTGTTCCGCCGTGTGTATTGGCGCAGGTGATGTTCGAGGACGCTGACCGGCTGGCCATCGCTGGTCTTGCGCCGCTCGGCGGTAAGGGCCAGCAGGGCCTTGTCCGCCTTCTTCAGATACCTGGGGATCGCATCAACGGCCTCGGCGATGATCTTGTCCTGCTGGTTCTTGGTGCCGTAAGTGACGGCCTCCTGCTCGGTAAGTGGGCGGTACTCGAAGGGGATGACCAGTTGGCTGGCCTGCTCGTTCCAGTCGACCCCAGAAGGGCGAGGGATAAAGAACCTCTTGTCGCCCTTAACGTTATTCTGTTCTACGTTGGCGGCCTGGAGCTTGAAGTGGACGGTGACGCCGTTCGACGTGAAAGAGTAGTCGTGGAAGTACTCAGCCGTCTTGACGTAGTACTGATCCTGGTTGGCCCAGTATAGGTACACCTCTTCGCCGTTGTAGGGAATACAGTAGCGATGCCGCTTCGAGTAACGCCGCTTGGAGATGAAATCGCCGTCCTGGTAGTAGCGGCTGAAGAAGGTGTACAGGTGGTTGAAGATCATGGCTTCCAGAGTCTGGCGGCTGCGCGCCCCGGTAGCCTTGGCTTTGAGGTCGAGGTACTTCTTTCCCAGCGGCGTGTTGAGGTATGTCTGGGCCAGGTGCCCGTCTGCGTCGAGGGCATCTTGCCCCAGTGTCTCGGTGACCTGCTGGGCGACTTCGGCAAGCTCTCTGACGGCTTGCGACTGGTCGGCCAGGACCCCGCGGTTCAATTCGTCGGCGATAGCCTTCGGCAGGTCGGTCGAGATGAATTTCTCGATCACGTCCCGCTTGTAGTTCATGATTCGGTAGATGCCGAAATCCAAATCGGCACAATCGAATTGAAAGAGCTCACGTAGCAAGCCCTGAAACTTATCGCTGTACTGGTCCATTGTTATCATTCCTGTTCACCTGAGATCTCGGAACCGCTCTGAGCCGGTCCGTTCTGAACCCAACGGTCAATGGCGCCCTTGTGGAAGCGTCAGCACTTGCTGATCTTCGTGCCGGAGATTATGTTCTCGACGGCGAGCTTGTAGAGCGTGGTCTTGGAGATCTACAGGCACTCCGCCAACTCGTCCATCATGATTTCATCGCATTTGGCCGCCATAGGCTGCTCCAAGCACCTCGTTCCGTATGGTCGCGGATCGTCTGCTTGTCACGGCAACTATTATCCATTTTTCGCCGGTGTTCGCAAGTGGAAACTGCCGATCTCAGCTGGGTTTGTGTGATGGAGAGGAACGTTTGGAATGGGCTGGCGTGTGCTACCGAAGGGACTGGACGGGCGGTGCGTCGGTGCTGATGCTGAGAGCAGTTCGGCCAGGGTTGCTCCTGGGGAGCCGATCTTCAGATTCGGTCCATTTGATCTCATGTCCTCTCCCCACAAAAATTTACCTGTAATACCCTTCATGCACTCACCAGCCGCTTGATCAGGCCCGAAATCCTACGCATTCCCGCTTCCGGCATCCTCCAGTGAGCTGCCCCCTAGACCCGGATGAAGGGGCTTCGTCTCCAAGGGGGAGTCCACAACGTACCTCCTGCCAGACACATTGGGGCACCATGACCATAACTATGGCGACAAGACCCTTCCGGGCGGTAATCATATCTCACATGCCCGAAGCCCCTCCCTTCCCGCATAACCCTCATATCTGCTTTTTTTACAGCGTATTATGATGATTCATCACATCCGGTACTCCTTGGCATGGAAATAGCAGTTTCCGTTTCAACACAAACATTCGAGGAGAAGGGGCCATGGAGGCTGCAAAAAAATCGTTTTCGCGTGCGGATGCGGAGCCGTTACCGATCTGGCATGCGATAGGTGCGGAAAGCCCTTGTGCAGCTCATGTTCAACCAGGCAGATCGTCTCTTTAGACCTGCAGGCAATCGAGATCAGGCACAACTGCTCCGGCTGCAGCGAGGACGAAAATAGGAATGCCTGGGGAAGGCTCTACTGGGAGGCCCTTATAACCCGGTATTCGTGAGCCGGAATCATCGACGAAGGACAATTTCGCTTAGGTAAAGCTGTTGCCCGGAAGGAAGCCCGCTGCCCGTCATCTACGGCACCACGAGGGCTTCCTTCTTCTTTATGGGCACGCGGCGCAAACGATACAGTCCATTTTTCTCACGGATATCTGAACTAATCCCCGAATTCAATGTAGCCGTTTTGTTTGCCGATAGTGGAGAGATATGGATACTGTGTTCAGATTAGAAGACATAACGTTTCCTCTCCTGATGAGAGACACCATCGACTCTCAATTCACCGGGATCATCTTCGTCTCTGCGGATGAATGGAAAAAGGGCCTCATTTTTCGTGACGGCATACTCTGTGCCATTCAGTCGAACAAAACCGAAGAGCTTCTCGGTAATGTCCTGGTATCCCTGGGGTATATCACTGAGGAGGAGAACAATGAATCCCTGGCCCAGTCCCGGATCGAACGCAGGAAACAGGGGGTCATCCTGCTGGAGATGGGAAAGGTCGAGCCCAAGTCCATCACCGAGGCGCTGAAGATCCAGTTCGAGAAACGCTTTGTCGACATCTTTTCCTGGGAGACCGGAACCATCCGGAAGGTGGTAAAAGGCACCATCGACAAAACGCCCGAGATGACCAGGCCGGAATTCCTGCGTCTGGTGAGGAAGGGCATCATGGAGCAGACCCCCTTCTCGGTCATCATCAAGGCACTGAGCCCCCATGCGGATGCAGTTCCCAAGAGGCGATCCGACGATATCCCCCCCGACCTGGGCGTCACTATGGACAATTTCGACCAGTTCAAGGTTTCCGAGCTTCTCCTGCTGGGGCAGGACCCGGCCCGCGCGCTTCTGGCCCTTTACTGCACCGGCCTGGCATCCTTTGAGGAGAGCAAGCACAAGGCGATCATCGAGCACCTGAGAAAGGTGCTGCGGAAGATCAAGGACCAGGACCCTTTCCAGACCCTGGGCGTGGACAAGGCCATCTCCGAAGGCGGGCTCAAGCGGGCGTATATCAAACTGGTGAAGCAGAACCACCCCGACATCTATTCCTATGCGGACGATCCCGAGGTGAAGAGGCTGGCCACCGAGGTGTTCACGGAGATTCAGAAGGCCTATACCACGGTGAGCCGGATCAGGGAGGGCAAGCCCCCGGAGGAAAAGAAGGGAATCGACCAGGAGCTGCAGGCCGAGATACTCTATAGCCAGGGCATGGAGGCCATGAGGGAGAAAGACTACAGCAAGGCCCTGGACAGCTTCAGGCTCTGCGTGAAGATGAAGCCCGAGGAGAGGGTCTTTACCGAGGCATATGTCAGGGCGCTCTTCCTGAGGTGGCAGAACACGGGCAGGGGCAACAGCATCGAGATCAAATCTGCCATACGCGAGGGGGTGCAGAAATTCCCATCCTCGGACGCCCTCTATGTGATCCTCGGATGGGTGCTGAAAAAGGAAGGATCCAACAAGGCGCCCGACGCATTCCGGAAGGCCCTGCAGATCAACCCGAAAAACACCGATGCCCAGCGCGAGATGCGGCTCTATACCATGCGCTCCAGCAAATAGCCTCCCCTAGCCGTCCGGAGATTCCGGCATCGCCTCGCCCTCTTCCAGAAGCATCCTGACCCGGGGCGGGAGATAGAGATAATCCCGGTTCACCTGTGATATCGCATCCAGAATCAGGCGGTTGCGTTCATGATACGGGGCCTGGGCATCGTAGACCACCATGAGCTTCTCTTTGAGCCTGCATATTCCGCCCTTGCGGTTTATCCGGTCTTCGATGACCTCTATACCCGCGTTGACGGCTGTTTCGTAGAGGAGCCCAAAGAGCTCTCTCTGGCCTCTGATACCCTTGCTCTCAGCGCTCATATCCTTCCAAAATCGTCCTCGATCCGGACGATGTCGTCCTCGCCGAAGTAGTCGCCCTGCTGCACCTCGATGAATATGAGGTCCTGCGGCCCGGCATTCTCGATCCGGTGCTTTGCCCCACAGGGTATGTCGATGGTTTCTGAGGGTCCCAGCTCGATCGTCCGATCTCCCACGGTCGCCGTGGCGCGGCCCGAGATGATGACCCAGTGCTCCCTTCTCTGCCCGTGGTACTGGAGGCTCAAGCGCTTGCCGGGCAGGACCGTAATACGCTTCACCTTGTGGTCGTCCCGGTCTTCGGAGAGGATCTCGTATTTTCCCCAGGGCCTATGCTCGGTCTGCTTGCCCAGCGCAAGAACGCGGGAGTACACATCAAGATAGAACCCGACCCGGTCCCCCTGGAAACGGCCGATGCCCGGGACCGTCCTGAGCCCGCCGAGTTCCTGTGCTTCTTCGGTCACGAAAAAACACGACCCGGTTATGGCCCTGCATATGAGAATCTCTGCATCGGTGATATCACCGGTGATTGAGGTCACGAAGGGAATGCGCGACAGACCTGCAAAGAGGAGGCCTCGGCAGCCCGAGAGGTTATGGATGAGATCGCAGCGGCCCGCGCTTTCCAGGAAAGAGCGGCCCAGCATCAGGGACTGTTCTTCCGAGAGATCATGCGGCATCACGAGAATGTCAACCCCGATCCCCGCAGCCTTCAATCCCTCTGCGATATCGCTATGACGCCCTGTATCGTCGAGAAGAATACCGACCTGTATGCCCATTCCCCTCACATGCCTTCTCTTTACGAGAGGATACCTTTTTAAGAGAGGATACCTTCGAAGAGCCGGTACTGGCAAGAAAAAAGAGGAGACATTTGATGTCTCCTCTTTTTTCTTTTGTTGCCTTCAGGGGTTGCTTTGCCTGCCTTCTTAAGAGAAGGCTTCTTCAATCAGTTTGCCGCCTCCTGCTCGCCCTCGCCTCCGGCCTTGTTCGTCTTCTGATCGAGACCGGCGGCCTTGGCGACAAGCTGTGCGATGTCAAAGGCCTGGAGCTTCTCGGAGAGATCGAGCTCCTTGATGCCGTCTGAGATCATGGTGTAGCAGAAGGGGCAGGCCGTGCATATGGTCTTGGCACCCGAGGCCTCGGCCTCCTGTGTGCGCTTCTGGTTGATCCTCGTGCCCAGATCCTCTTCCATCCACATCCTGCCTCCGCCTGCGCCGCAGCAGAAGCTCTTTGCGTGGTGGCTCTTCATCTCCACCAGGCTCCCGGACTTCAGGGCCTTCAGGATATCCCTCGGCTGGTCGTAGATCTTGTTGTACCTGCCCAGGTAGCAGGAGTCGTGATAGGTGATGGTTCCCAGGTTCTCGATGGGCTGCTTCAAGGTGATCTTGCCCTGCTTGATGAGCTTGTCCAGGATCTCGGTGTAGTGGAACACCTGGAAGCTGCCGCCGAGCTCCTTGTAGTCGTGCTTCAGGACCGTGTACCCGTGGGGGCACATGGTGATGATCTTGCTCACGTTATAGGCCTTGAAGGTCTCAATGTTGGCCATGGCAAGGGCCTGATAGACATATTCGTTCCCGATCTTCTTGGCCGAGTCGCCGCAGCAGCCTTCCTCGGTGCCGAGGATGGCGAAGTCGAGCCCGGCCGCCTTGAAGATCTTCACCAGGGAAACGGCCACCTTCTTGTTCAAGTCGTCGAACGCGCCTGCGCAGCCCACATAGAAGAGATACTCGGCTTCACCCTTTTCCGAGAGCAGAGGCACATCGAGTCCCTTGGCCCAGTCTGCCCTGGAATGGGCGCCGATGCTCCACGGGTTGGAGTTGTTCTCCATGCCCTTGAAGACATCCATGACCTCGGCCGGGAAGTCGGACTCCATCATGACCAGGTAGCGCCTGAGGTCGATGAGCTTCGGGAACTGGAGGATATAGGCGGGGCAGGCCTCTACACAGGCCATACAGGTGGTGCAGGCCCAGATGGTGTCTTTTTCGATGCCGTCGCCGATCAATGCCGGACCGGTATATTCCTCATCGGGGATGATGCGGTAGTTCCCGTCGGCATCCAGGGCGAATTTGGCCTTGTTTTCCATATAGGTCCGGAGGTTCTGGATCACGTCCCGCGGCAAGAGCGGCTTGTCGGTATTGAATGCCGGGCAGACCTCAACGCACCGGCCGCAGCGCATGCAGGCCTCGGTGTCGAACAGGTCTTTCCAGGAGTATTCTTCCAGATTGTGGATGCCGAAGGTCTCGGCGTTCTCGAACATCTCAGGCGGCATCACCCTGATGGGAGGCTGCGGCGTATCGGGCCGCAGGAAGATGTTCACCGGCGTCATGATGATGTGGAGCAGCTTGGAGTAGGCGATGAAGACGATGAAGCCCAGGGCCCCGAGCACATGGGTCCACCAGAGCACCACATGGGTGTCTCTCAGCGCATCCATGCTCATGCCGGAGAACAGGAACGCTATAGTCCTTCCCACCGGCGAGAACCAGATGTACGGGTTCATGGGGCTGGCCGGGTCGGTCTCGGTGGCCTGGATCCTCAAGGCCTCGACCACGAATCCGGTCACCAGGATGGCGAGGATGAACCAGAGAATGACCTTGTCTTCGCCCTTTTCGTCAAGCCACTTGGGTTTCATGAAATACCGCCGCGCCATGGCCATGAGTATGCCCACGATGGCAACGAGCCCGAACACGTCTGCAAACAGCGACAGGCCGAGGTAGAAGTTGCCCTCCATGAACCACACATGCCAGATGGGCCAGATGATGTCGGCCTGAAGGAACACGATCGCCGTGGTGATGGCCAGCGCGACGAACCCCCAGAAGATAAACAGGTGGAACACGCCCTGATAAGGCTCCCGCAGGATCTTCCGGTGCCCGAATACATCCGTCACCATATACCAGAAACGGTCCCATGGATTGTTGACCCTCTCGACATCGGAGCCCTTCGCGCTGGTGATCGCCTTCATGCGGGTGAAGAACCCGCTTCTGGCGAGACCGTGGAAAAACAACAGAAATGCTATGACAACAAGCACATAGAGGAGGACCTGTTCTGTGGGAAATCCAGGTCCCAAGATATTCCAGAATACCTCTCTCGAAATTTCCGCTCCTGATCCGTGCATTGCAACCCCCCTGAATCTTGTTTTCTGCGGGGTGAAAAATCCACCCCGCAGTATCTGCTTCTTATCCCTTCACCTTCTGGATCTCGGATATCAAAGCCGGGACCACATTGAAGAGATCATCGACGACGCCATAGTCGGCCTTCTGGAAGATCGGGGCCTCGGGGTCCTTGTTGATGGCCACGATGACCTTGGAGGTGCCCATACCTGCCAGATGCTGGATCGCGCCGGAGATGCCGCAGGCGATGTAGAGGTTGGGGCTCACGGTCTTACCGGTCTGTCCCACCTGGTAGGAATGGTCTCTCCAGCCTGCGTCAACCGCAGCCCTGGATGCGCCGGTGGTCGCGGTGGGGCCGAAGAGTTTGGCCAGGTCTTCAAGCATCTTGAAGTTCTCGGGGCCCTTCATTCCGCGGCCGCCGGATACGATGATCTCGGCCTCGGTCTGGTCGGGCTCGTCGGTCTGTGCGACCTCGATGCTCTTGACGACCGCCTTTATCTTGGAAGCATCGAGGCTGACAGCCGCCTTCTCGACCGCACCGGCACCTGCGATTTCCTTGATGGAAAACGAGTTGGGCCTCACCGCGATGACCTGCGGGTTTGCCACGGCCTCGACCATGGCATACGCCTTGCCGGCATACATGGGCCTTTTGGCGATGATCTTGTCGCCCTCCTTCTTGAGATCAACACAGTCGGAGATCGCGCCCACACCGAGCCTTGCCGCGACGGCGGGAACGAAATCCTTCCCCTGCGCGGTTGCACTTGCAAGAATTACTGTCGGGCTCACCGTGTCCGCCACCTGTTTGAATGCCTGGACATACGCCTCGGTCACGTAATTCTCATACTCGGGTCCGTCAACTACGTATACCTTATCCGCGCCGTACTTTGCAAGCTGAGAGGCGAGCCCTTCCACGCCCTTGCCGATCAGACACACGGCAACATCGCCGCCCAGTTCCTTTGCCTTGCTCGTTACCTCAAGAGAGCCTTTCTTGATCTCTCCCTTCTGTACTTCCGCGTAAATCAATGTACCTGCCATGTTCGTATCCCCCTTCTATTAGACAATCTTCACTTCTTCATGAAGGACTCTGGCGAGCTCTTTCGCCTTCGCAGCCGCATCGTCACCCGTAATGATCTTTCCGGCCTGGCGCGCAGGCGGCAGAGTCATCTCTTTGACAACGGTCTTGGGATCTACGCTCACGCCAAGATCTGCAGCCGTTTTCACATCGACGGGTTTCTTCTTTGCCTTCATGATGCCGGGAAGAGAGGCATACCGGGGTTCGTTGAGACCCTTCTGGGCCGAGAACACGGCCGGAAGCGGAACCTCGACAACAGCCTGTCCGCCCTCGATCTCCCTGGTCACGGTCGCCTTGCTCTTGTCAGGGGCCACCTCGAACTTGACCACCATGGTGACCACGGGGATGCCGAGCATCTCTGCCAGCATCGCGGGCACCTGGGCTGAGTCGTCATCGATGGCCTGCTTGCCCAGAAAGATCGCGTCATACTGCAGCCCTTTGACTGCCGCTGCGAGCACTGCCGCCGTGGCATACGGATCGGCCTTTTCGTAGAAGGCGGCGTCGTTGATGTGAACCGCTGTGTCAGCGCCCATGGCAAGGCCCGTGCGAATCGCCTCGATAGCCCTGTCCGGTCCGAGGGAAACGATGGTCACCGCGCCGGCCTTCATCTTCTCTTTCTGCTGCAGAGCTTCTTCAACGGCGAATTCATCGTACGGATTCATGACCCACTTGATCCCTTCCGTCACAATACCTGCACCCTGAACTTTGATCAGAGTCTCTGTATCAGGTACCTGCTTAATACAAACAACTGTATTCACATTATCCTCCTTCCTACATATTTATTTGCCTTGAGGCTTGTTGCCATATCATTTCCACAGCGCGACAAACCATTTAAACCCGCTTCCTGACAGGGCAATGGGATCACCTGTCCTTGAATACGGGCTTCCGTTTTGCCAGGAAGGCGTCGAGACCTTCCTTGGCATCCTGGGAGGCAGCGACCCGTCCGAAATTCTCCGCCTCGATGGGCAGCCCTTCCTCGAAGGAAACCTCAAGCCCCCTCATGACCGCGTCCATGGCGGCCCCCACAGCCACCCTGCTTCTGGATGCGATGGTCCTCGCAAGGGCCCGTGCCTCGTCTATCAGTCTGTTGTGAGGCACCACCCGGTTGACCAGGCCCATCTCAAAGGCCTCCTGCGCGCTGTAGTGCGACCCGCTCAGAATCATCTCCAAGCCCTTTGCCTTGCCCACGATCCGCGGGAGCCGCTGGGTCCCGGAAAACCCCGGGATGAGCCCCAGGGTGATCTCGGGAAGACCGAGCCTGGCCTTGTCGGAGGCGATCCTTATATGACACGACATGGCCAGCTCCAAACCTCCTCCGAGGCAGAAGCCGTTGATCACCGCGATGATGGGCTTATTCGCTTCCTCGATGGTGTTCGTCATGCGATAGCCCCGGTTGGAGAGCTCGATCCCGTCATTGACCGACTTGAAGCGCTTCATCTCTTCGATGTCCGCACCGGCGACAAACGCCCTGCCCCTGCCGGTGATCAGGATGACGCGGACCGATGGGTCTGCAACCGCATGGAGGACGGCCTTGGTGATGTCTTCCTTGGTCTTGCGGCCAAGGGTGTTCATGGGCGGGTTGTTGATGGTCATCACGGCCACGCCGTCAGAGTCCACCTCGTAGGTGCAGTTTTCGAAGACACTCTCCCCCTTGAGGAGATTCTTCAGCAAGACAGGGGCCGTGAACCGCTCGGGGCCATACTCGCACGAGAGTGAGCACAGGAGATCATTCACCGCGTCCCAGCCCACGTCCTCGGCATAGTGCAGAGGCCCCCAGGCAGCCTTGGTGGGGAAGTTGGTGCCGTAGACCATCCCGGTGTCGATGTCGTGTGCCGAGGCCAGGCCGTCGGAGAGAATCCACAGGGCCTCCCTGATCTGAACGGCCATAAGCCTGTCGGGTGAAAAGGCGAGGTCGCTCTGCGGGTTGTCTTTCTTCCAGTTCTTGAGAAACCGCTCTACTTCCTTTGACGGAACCTTCCCGCCCGATGAATAGTCATAGAAGCCCTTGCCGGTCTTCTGGCCGAGCATCTTCTTATCCACGAGATGTTTGAGCAGCTCCGGGATGGGGGTCCGTTCCGGGTATGCCTCTTCGAGCGTCTTGGACGCGTGCAGGCCCACATCGAGCCCGACCAGGTCCCACAGGGCAAAGGGCCCCAGGGGCATGCCGAAATCCGTCATGGCATCGTCGATCTCTTCCATGGTGCCTTCACCCTCCATGAGGGCCAGCACCGCCTCGTTCATGTACGGGATGAGTATCCGGTTCACGGCGAATCCGGGGCCGTTCTTCACCTTGATGGGCTCCTTCCCGATGATCTGGGAGAACTCCATCATGACGCCCACGGTTTCCCGTGAGGTGTTTTCGTCGTAAATGACCTCCACGAGTTTCATCACGTGTGCGGGGTTGAAGAAGTGCAACCCTACGAACCGCGATTTGTCCTTGAGCTTTTTCGAAATCTCGGTGAGCGAGAGCGTGGAGGTGTTCGAGGCAAGGATGGTGCGCCCGGGGCAGATCTTCTCCAGCTCGGCGAACACATCCTGCTTGATCTTCATGATCTCCGGGACCGCCTCGATGACGAGGTCGACGTCGCCCATGAAATCCTTGTCGTAGTCGACCGATCCGGAGAGGAGGCCCTGCAGATCATCGGCCTTCTTCGGATCGAGCTTTCCCTTTTTCACCTGCTTGTCATAGATGCTCCGGGACTGTTCCAGGGCTTTATCGATAAACTTCTGCTCGATGTCTTTGATAAAACATTGAATACCTGCGCTCGAGAGGAGATGCGCAATGCTTCCTCCCATGGCTCCGCCGCCGATGACGGCGGCCTTTTTTATCTGCATCATGATCAACCTCCTTAGGTTTAAGGCTTTCGTTCGTTACTTTTTCACCAGCCCATTCAGGAAAGAGTTGCCGACCATGATGGCGACCTCATGCACATCAAACCGCTTTCTCCTGGCGGTAACAAGGTACGTTGAGAGCTCGTCGAGAGACCCGAAGATCATTCTCGCACAGATGTCCGGCCTTACATCGGTCCTGAAGATCCCCTGCTCCTGACCCTGGGCTACGATATCCGCGATGATGTTCAGATAGGCGAGAAAGTGCTTGTTCTTGTACTCCCTCATGAATTTGTTCGACTGCCTGAGTTCCACCTGAATGACCTCGGCAAGGGCCCTGTCGGACTCTACCATATTCAAATGATTGTCGCAAAACACGATGATCTTTTCCCGGGGATCTTCGATATGTTCGATCTTTGATTTTACATTTATCATGATCCTGTTGAGTTCTTCCTCAAACAGGGAGATTAGGATGTCGTCTTTGTTCTTGAAGTATAAATAAATCGTGCCGTCAGCAACATGAGCCTCGCGTGCGATTTCTGATACCTTGGAGTTGTAGAACCCCTCCATGGCAAAGACATGCTTTGCAGCATTCAGTATCATCCGGTATTTCTCTTCGCCTCTCATTTGTTTCCTTCCTTGACTGTTCAGTAGTTCCCCTTTATCCGCTACCTATTTTCGATTCCATATACCATATCACGAGTGAGGCCCGGGCCTGCCCGGGCCTCTTTTTTTCAAATGTTGTCTAGCCTAATTTCTTCCTGTTCGTTACGAGCTCATCTACGACCGACGGATCTGCCAACGTCGAGGTGTCGCCGAAATCGGAGAAGTCGTTGGCGGCGACCTTCTTCAGTACGCGGCGCATGATCTTGCCGGAACGTGTCTTGGGCAGCGCATCGGCCCACTGGATGATATCGGGAGTCGCGATGGGGCCGATCTCCTTTCTCACGTGAGCGATGAGTGCCTTGCGAAGCTCCTCGGTCTTCTCCACGCCGGTGTTCAGGGTGACGTATGCGAAGATGCCCTGGCCCTTGATTTCGTGCGGGAAGCCCACGACTGCTGCCTCGGCCACATCGGGATGAGAGACGAGTGCGCTCTCCACCTCCGCGGTGCCCATGCGATGGCCGGATACGTTGATGACGTCGTCGACCCTGCCGGTGATCTTGTAGTAGCCGAGTTCGTCGCGCTCAGCCCCGTCACCGCTGAAGTACTTGCCCGGGAACTGTACGAAGTAGGTCTCCTTGAACCTGGCCGGATCGCCCCAGACGCCCCTCATGATTCCGGGCCACGGCCTCTTCATGCAGAGGTTGCCCCTGCCGACGCCCTGAATCTCTTTGCCGTCGTCATCCACCAGGCAGGGCTCGACGCCGAAGAACGGAACCGTGGCCTTTGCCGGTTTGATGTCGATCGCGCCGGGAAGCGGGGTGATGAGGATGCCGCCCGTCTCGGTCTGCCACCAGGTGTCGACGATGGTGCACTCGCCGCGGCCGATGAGGTCATAGTACCATCTCCATGCCTCGGGGTTGAGCGGTTCGCCCACTGAGCCCAGTATCCGGATGGAGGAGATATCGTGCTTCTTGACCCAGGAATCGCCCTCTTTCGCAATGGCGCGAATGGCGGTGGGTGCGGTGTAGAAGATATCGACGCCGTACTTCTCGACAACGGCCCAGAAACGGCCATAGTCAGGATAGCTCGGCACGCCCTCGAACATGATGCTGGTGTTGCCGTTGGCAAGCGGCCCATAGACGATGTAGCTGTGGCCGGTGACCCACCCGATGTCTGCGGTGCACCAGTACATATCTTCGGGATGGCAGTCGAACACGAGCTGCTGGGTCATGGCCGCATAGAGCAGGTAGCCGCCGGTGGTGTGCATCACGCCCTTGGGCTTTCCGGTGGAGCCGGAGGTGTAGAGAATGAACAGGGGATCTTCCGCATCCATCTGCTCGGGCTCGCAGTACACGGGCGCCTTGGCCATGAGATCTTCGTACCAGAGGTCCCTTCCCTCTTTCCAGTTCACCTTGGTGCCGGTCCTCTTGACCACGATCTGCTTCTCGATGCTGGGCGTTTCCTCGAGGGCCTTGTCCGCATTGTCCTTCTGAGGAACTGCCTTTGCTCCCCGGTAGGTGCCGTCGCAGGTGATGATGACCTTTGCACCGCAGTCGTTCACCCTGTCTCTGAGCGCCTCGGCCGAGAAGCCGCCGAACACGATTGAGTGGATCGCGCCGATCCTGGTGCAGGCCAGCATGGTAATGGCCAGCTCGGGTATCATGGGCAGAAAGATGGAAACCCGGTCGCCCTTCTTCACGCCCAGACTCTTGAGCATGTTGGCGGCCTTGTTGACCTCACGATAGAGGTCCTGATAGCTGAATGTCTTGTTCTCGGACGGATCGTTGCCCTCCCAGATGATGGCAGCCTTGGTCTTTTTGCCGCTCTTGACGTGGCGGTCGAGACAGTTGTAGCTCACGTTGAGCTTGCCGCCTTCGAAGAACTTGACATAGATGTTGTCCTTGAAGGAGTAGTCCATCACCTTGTCCCACTTCTTGAACCAGTCGAGCCTCTCGGCCTGCTTGGCCCAGAAAGCCTCGGGATTCTCGATGGACTCCTTGTACATCTTCTCGTACTCAGCCTTGCTCTTGATAAAAGATTTCTCCCTTACCTTGGGAGGAACAGGAAATAACTGTTCTCCAAAATCCTTAGTATCCTCAGCCATGTAACGCCTCCTTAAGAGATAATTTGCTTTGCATCAGCACTATATAACTAAAGATGCTGGCTAGGTCAAGGAAAAATGAATGATCATTCAGAATCGCACGACTGTGTCTCCTACGTTTCGCTTGTTCCTTGGTGAAACTCTGGTATAATGGTTTTTGCCTGAAATTATCAGTCGGGGAGTCAGCATGAAAAGATCATTTATCTGTCTGTTTTTCCTTTCTTTTTTAATCGCTTCCAGCCCCTCTCACGCCATCGAGGTGGTGGTCGAAATGACGGGTGCCGAGAATTTCGTGCAGCTCAAGGACGGCATCCAGAAGACGATCACGGCCCGGTGTCTCGCCGCGGGTACTCCCCCTGGAGACGGGAACGCCCTCACGGTTTCCCTCATGCAGTTGGGGGAAATCATATCCTTTGACGCAGTGCTCGATTCACAGCCGCCCAGGGCCTTTCACCGCGACGTCGGCTCAAGGGGCGAGCTGTCCGGGGTGATCGACCAGATGATCGAGGAGCTCATCATCGGCAGGGCGCAACCGGCCGCCGCCCCTCCCCCTGCACCGGAAGAAAAGCCTTTGGTCGAGGTCGCGGCCCCGCCGCCGATCGAATCCGGGATCGAGCTTCCCTTTATCGCCACCTCCCTGGTTGTGCTCGACGGCACCGTCTTTGTCAGTGACGGCAAAACCCTCTACCGCATGGAGGGGGACCGCGCCGTGCCCTGCTGGAACACCCCCGGCAGCGCCAAAATATACCGGATCTTCACCTACCAAGGCTCCCTGCTCGCCGTCACCAACCGCCGGGAATCGTTCCACACCTACCAAATCAAAGGCTCCGAGACCGTGCAGAGCTGGGAGCGCTGTGTGATCCCCCTGGGCGACACCCTTGTCATGTCCCGGCTCATGACAGACCTCATGCTTCCGGACGGAGTCAACTACTGGGAAAATCCCGTGGCCGGCACGGGCGAGGCCTTTGAGTTCCCCCAGGGGTTCGACTTCGTCTCTGCGCAGGCTGCAGACATTATTCCCTCTCAGAGCGGGATCGAGACGATCGCATTCGACAAGCTCGGCCGCGTCACCCTGCTCAGCGGGAAAAATCCATTATGGGCCTCTGAAACCAAGCTGGCGACACTGCCGCTGTATTTCGAAAGCAAGGTGGACGAGCCTGATGCCCGGTACTATCTGATGCCGAGGATACTTCCCTATGGAAGCGGCGTCATTACCATCGCCAACGAGCAGGGGCCATGGAAGTTCCTGAGAAATGTCAAATACTACAACTCTTCACGGGTTCTGATGCTCAATCCCGGGAAGTCAGGGGACGGCGAGAGGGACCTCGTGACCATCAGGAACCACTACTGCGCAGACATCGCCCTTGACGAGGGCGATCTCATCGTGCTGGTCGTGAAGAAATCCACAAGCCTGTTGCAGCGTATCGACCTGTAAACCCTATAGGGGGAAGAGGCCCTTTTTCTTCTTTTCGGGTTTGGATTCTTTCTCGAGCTCTTCTTCGAGCTCCTTGTTCTTTACGTTCAGGTCTCTGCTGAAGTCGGGGCAATGAATGCCTGCGCCCTTCTTGAACTTCTTCTTGCAGTCTTCTCTCCAGGCACATATCGGGCATAAGCTTCTGTCCATAGTCATGGATCTTTAATAAATCGCCCCCTTCGTGAAGTCAAGGAGAAACAAGAAAAAAGCCGGGAATCTCCATGTATTACCCATAAGGCCGCGGGGACCTGCCGGCCCTTTCTAGGGGAGGTATTCCAGCAGGACCGCGAGGCACCGTTCGGTCACGCCTTTGTGTTTCTCCAGCAGGCGGCGTGCCTCCTGGGCCATGTCACGGTACTTCTCAGGCTGTGTGAGCGTCTCGATAACGGCATCGGCGAGCTCCTCTGCGCTGCCGACCGGCACCGTATATCCCCCGACCACATCGAGCGCCCAGGTGAAGTTTTCCATGTGGGGGCCGTGGATCGTGGGCACTCCCCAGGCGAGGGGCTCCAGGATGTTCTGCCCTCCCAGATCCACCAAGGACCCTCCCACGAATGCCGTGTCCGAGGCCCCGTAGAGATCGAAGAGCTCTCCCATGGTGTTAACGATCACCAGGTCAGTGTCGCTTTTCATCTCGCTCTTTAAGCACCACCGGTATGATCCTCTCTCGGCGAGGTCCTTCAGGAGGGGGATCTGTTCGGGATGTCTCGGAGCGAGGATGGAGAAGAGACCGGGTACATTCGATGCAGCCTTTGCAAGGGCGGAGAAGACCATACCCTCCTCGCCTTCCCTGATGCTCCCCGCAATGAAAACCGGCCGCTGCCCGGCCCCGAGACCGGCCTTTACCTCCTGCGGACGGGCCGGATCGACGTCCTGGATGCTGTCGAGCTTCAGATTCCCCACCGCCCGGACATCCCCTGCCCCCAGGCGGGAAAACCTGTTGCCGTCATTCTCGGATATGGCCAGGATATGAACGTCATGGAGAATCTCCCCGGCAAGCGGCGAGAGCATGGAATAACGCCGGAACGAGCGCTCTGTCATGCGTGCGTTGACGATAATCGTTGGTATTCCCCTGTCCCTCGCCTCGATGATCATGTTGGGCCAGATCTCGGTCTCCACGATAATCAGCATCCTGGGTGAGAGTGCCGAGAGGTAGCGCCTCATGATCCACGGGGCATCGAAGGGAAAGGGGAACACTACATCGAGCTCGGGAATAGACGATGCAATCTGTCTGCCGGTTGCGGTCATGGTGCTCAGGCAGATGATCACATGAGGCTTTTCCCTCCGGAGGGCCTTCACGAGCCCGGTCACTGCCCTGACCTCTCCCATGGATGATGCATGAATCCAGATGAGCGGCAGGTGGGCGGGGATATCCGGGAGCACGAGGCCGAGCCGGTTGAGGATCGTGCCCCTGAAATTCGGATTGCGTGAGAGAACCACGCCGGCCGGCCATGCAAGCAGGCCCGTGAGCATACGATAAACCGCTGTCAGAACGAGTCCCACGTCTGCAGAATCCTTTCCTTGTCCTGGGGGGTGTTGATCTCCAGAAATTCCCCCGTAGCGAAGATCACCTTGATGGGTATGCCGTTTTCCATTGCCCTGAGCTGTTCGAGCGACTCTGCGAGCTCAAGCGGGGTGGGAGCGAGCGAGGTAAAGCGCTCGAGCGTTTCCTTGCTGAACCCGTATATGCCGATGTGCTTCCAGGGCTCGATGCCGTCTCTTGATCTCTCATAGGGTATGGGCGCCCGGGAAAAATAGAGGGCGTAGCCCCTCAGATCGCAGACGACCTTGACACAGTTGGGATCATGGTATTCCTCTGGTTGTGCCCTCGCGGCCACCGTCACCATGGGGAAGCCCTGCCTGAGCTCCCGGGAAACCTCCGAGAGCGCGGCTGTATCGAGCACCACCTGATCTCCCTGCACATTGATCACGGCATCTGCGGTCCGGCCCCTTATTGCCTGGGCCACCCGGTCGGTGCCTGACCTGCACTCGGGGCTTGTCATGACCACCTTGGCGTCAAAGGACCTGGCCTCTTCGAAAATGCGCACATCGTCGGTAGCCACGAGCACCTCGTCGATATCCGGGCATGTGCTCACCTGCTCGAAAATCCGCCGGATCATGGTCTTGCCCTTGATGTCGGTCAGGGGTTTGCCCGGAAAACGGGACGACTCATACCGGGCGGGGATAACGGCGACGACCCTCATCTCAGGCCAGCTCTCCTTCACGCTCAAGTGTTTCCAGCACCTCCACATGGGCATCGTACGACTTCCGGTCATAAAGCACCATACGAACGAGCTCGATGCCCGTATCTCCCGAGAGGTAGTCCTTGATTGCTAGAATGGCTACCCGTGCCGCATCGCGGACAGGGTAGCCGAATATGCCGGTGCTCAGGGCGGGAAAGGCGATCGACCTCACGCCATTCTCGTCGGCGACCTTGAGCGAGTTGAGGTAGCACGAACGCAGGAGCTTCGGGTCGTCCGGTGACCCGCTGTACACCGGGCCCACGGTATGGATGACATACCGGTTCGGAAGGCGGTGACCGCCGGTGATCTTTGCCTCGCCCGTCCTGCACCCGCCGAGCTTGGAGCATTCCTCCCACAGACCTTCTCCGGCAGCCCGGTGAATGGCGCCTGCAACACCGCCTCCCGGCGCCAGCCTGCTGTTGGCGGCATTGACCACGGCATCGGTATCCTGCGCCGTAATATCCCCTACTGCGAATTGCAGACGGGTTTTCTTTATCCGCAACTCTTTCACACCGCCACCTCCTCATCCAGGGCGTCTATGAACAACTCCTAAAGCCCGTCGAATGGGCCGCTTACTCTTACTATACCGGAACCCTCATGATTTCAAGCCTCCAGTCCCGATCTCTCCGCCTTGTTCCGATCTTGAGGAAGAGCTCTGCCACTGCTTGACACACGTTACAGAAAGATCATATCCAGCACCATAGAGCAATCCAATAGAAAAAGGAGTGGATCATGAACATGAACGCTCTGATCGAGAAGATCAAGAAGCGAGAAGACTATCACAAGGTAGGAATGATCCTGTGCCACAACGGTGTGGTGAGAGGGACATCCAGAAACGGGACCCCGGTGAGCGCGGTCGATGTCGCGGCGGATCATCAGGCCATCCGGAAGATCGTAGAAGAACAGAAGAAGCGCCCCGGCATCGTCGATATCCTCGTGGAGGTGAACGAGGGAAGGCTTAAAGTCGGCGATGATCTTCTGACCATCGTGGTTGCAGGCGACATCCGCGAGCACGTGATCCCGGTGCTCACCGACACCCTCAACAGCATCAAGGCCCAGGGAACGCGCAAGCAGGAATATTCGTAAAGCATCCTTATCAGGGGCGCCCGTGCACGGGCGTTCCAGCCCTGAGGAGAATCGGGAAATAAGGAACGGGGGCGCCAAGGTCCGCAAACCTGTGATACCCGGCCCTGCCCCGTTTGAGGTTGCCGGCATCCGGCTATATTTTTTTCTGGGCCTTGGCCTTGAGCTTTCTCAGCTCGATAATGAGATTGTCCTGATCATACTTGCGGATGAGATCGACCATCGCCTCTTCGAAAAAATCGTTGAGATTGCGGTCCAAAAGGACGGACAGCGCCCTGAACTCATTGAGGATCGACTCACTCACCCGGGTATTGAACGCGACCTTCCTTGCCATGATATGACCTCTATCATGCTTGCATATATTATGTCAATTCATCATTCAATATTGCATATATTACGTGTTGCTTGATTGCCAGCCATATTTCATACTGCTTACCTCCAGGCAGACGGGATCAACCGCCTGTTCAGGGTGATGGATGGAAAAGGCGGCGGGGAAATCCCGGCCCTGCCTTCCCTGACAATGCCCTGCCGCGCCCGGCATGAATCACCTCCGTTTAACTCATATCTTTGATATCACATCATTATTTTTAATCAAGCATCGGGACCGGTTATGCACGCCTCCCCGAAGATCCATCTGGGGAAACTCGATTTTTTTATTCCTCCCAAGGGGGAGCGGGGGAGAAAACGCGCAAGTCCATACCGAACATGCGGGGTTTCCTGCGCTTTTCCTTGGGAGAATATTTCATTGATCTTGACTCACCTGAGAGGGTATGATAGCTGATCAACGTTGCATGGGGCCGTAGCTCAGTTGGGAGAGCGCATGAATGGCATTCATGAGGTCGAGGGTTCGATTCCCTTCGGCTCCACCACTTAAATAATCATGCATAAGAAAGACGGTGCCCTCTTTACGGACGGGCACTTTTTTCTTCCCCGCGGCCGCATGCTGCTCTTTCCTGCCTGACCGTACGAAACCCTGCCGCTATCTTTCCAGGTGCACCGACACCGGCGACGACCGGGAGATGGTGTTGAAGACGGGCGAGTGCTGCTGGGCGAGCTGAACCAGCTCCTGCTTCTGCTCGTCCGATATGTCTGCATCTATCCTGAAACCTACACGTATCCGCTGATACCCTGCCCTTACCTCGTCTGATATCCCAAGGAATCCCCTGAGATCGATATCCCCCTCGTACCAGGACTGCACACCCTTGAGGTTCAATCCCTTCGCGGATGCATAGGCCACCAGGGTAGTGGTGAGGCACCCGGAGAGGGCGATGAGAAGAAACTCGACCGGGTTTCGCCCGGTGTTATGTCCCATGAGCACCGGGGGTTCGTCCATGTCATAGGTCAGGGGAGGACGCTTGGTGTCTTCCGTGAGCGCACCGTAGAAATGCTGGACAGTGCCCTGGCAGTGTGTACCGTCCACCCATGTGTTGGTGGCCCGGAAGCTGAACTTGGCGATCTCGGGCTCATTGCGGATCTGGTCAATGGTGCTGGTTAACTGCGTTACGTTTATGCCATTGATAAAATGATCTTCAGCCATTTTCCCCCTCCTTTCGCCTAAGGGGCCTTTGCTTTTCAAGGATACTGCTCCAGGTGCTCTGCATGGGTCTTTTAAGGTATGATCCCTTCGCTCCGCCGCACGGCTCGCGGCAGACGAGAAAAACTCCGGTCTTCTCAAGCCATCCGATTGAACCGCCTTTTCTTTATGAAGGATAAGAATACCTCCCCCCTAGACTTCATCAAGGGTATGTCTGCCTGAGAAAATGGATCGGCCCCGGCAATCTTCCAGATCTGCCGTTCCCTTGCCCCCGGTTAATGGCAAGACATGGCATGAGATTTCAGCAGAGAGGGTCCAGGAGATGCTATCCGGGGGAGAATTGCCTTGACAATCAGATATTTATTCTTACAAAGAGGGGAAAAGGAGAGAGATGATGAACAACCCCGACCTTGCCAAGATAAGCGACCTCAAAGTGGATCAGAAGAACCTCTACCGCGAAGAGGTGATCACCGATATGAAGTTCGCCACCATTCGCCAGCTCATACCGGTGCTTCCCGACGGGCAGCGGGACGACAGGCGCAATATCCTCTTCTTCGGCCACACTCAGATTGTGACCCCGGGAGGGGCGCTCCCCCTTCAGTTCGAGATCGATGCCAAATCGCTCAAGCAGGCCATGGATCTCTTCCCCGAGGCGGTGAAGAAGGCGTTCGAAGAACTCGTGGAAGAGATGAAAGAGGCCCAGCGCCGGTCGGAATCACGAATCGTGGTTCCCGGCACTCCCCCGGGCGGCAAGATCGTGATGCCATAGTCCTTCTTGAGTACCCGGCGATTCCCTTAAGCCAATGATCCCTGGTGAGAGGGCATTGACAGTCCAAGTCTCGGCTTCACACGAAGGATATTCCCCCTTCCAGTACCCGGATGCAGTGCTGCAAGGGCATGCGGATGCGTCTGGAGAAGTGATCCACCCCCCTGCATCGGGATACGCCCGCCATGCTCTGTTGTTATATTGCTATGTTGCCTGCCATCTGGCATTTATATGGGCCGATCACTCCTTTTCGATACAATGCCCCCGGCCCGGGACGGGTTTGAACATAAGGCACGTGAATACTCTCGGGTGAAACCGGGTGTGGCACCACAGGCAAGGGTATGAGAAAGAGCTCCTCCGGAACGATTCGCCCCTAATGGCCGGATTGAAGGGCTATCTCGGTTGGTGTATATCGTGCCTGCGCAAGCTCGATGGTGTCTGCAAGGATCACGGTTGCAGGCGGATTGCCGAACCTCGTGGGCATGTTCCGGTAGGTTGCCCGACCGATCTGGACTTCCCGGCCGACGACCCGTAACACGGGGTAATCCGGACCTAAACAGAGACCCTGCATCTTCTTGAGCACTTTTTTGCACGAACCATTGGTCATGATCAGCCGGATGTCCATGGCATCTTTGGAGATCTCATGCTTCCCGTGTTTCTTGTCCTGCGTAAAATCCCTGCCCTGCACCTGAAGGGCGCCGGCCCGATCGAGCGGAATGCATGTGATCGCGGCGTCTGAAAATCCGTCGTCTTCCGAGGCATCCCATGCCGTCAGCAGGTACGACTGGTCAACCTCGGCCACTGCATAGGCTGTCAGCTCATAGCCGCCGTCGGCTATGGTAATGCGGTTCCCGTCTTCTGAGATATGTGCCATCGGGGCCATGCATGCCAGGTTGCACATCAATGCGAACAACAGGTAAGAATAATTGTTCATTCCGCTTCCCTCATAACTAGAAGTCCCTTTCCGTCATAAGAGATGACCAATGTTCTCTATCGATATTTCTACAGGAAAAGTTTAAGGATATTCGAAAGAAAATGCCGTGATTCCCATGGACGCGTGCCTTTCACAGAAGCACGGCCCGGGTTTTCATGGCCTGGCGGGTGCGGTGGATCGAGCAGGGTGATTTCAGAGTGATTCCATCTCGTCGTGTTCCATGAAGCTGTAGTATCCGTTCTTGTTGAATATGATGTGGTCCAGCAGCCAGATGCCCAGAGTTTTGCCCGCTGCCTTGATAGTCCTGGTGATTTCCCGGTCTTCGTCGCTGGGTTCGAGTGATCCGATGGGGTGATTGTGCGCGATGATAACAGCCGATGCCCGGTCGATGATCGGGTCTGCGAACACCTCGCGCGGGTGCACCTGGGTCCTGTCCACCAGCCCGATGGTTACCACCCGGCAGGCGATGACCTCGCCTGCCCCGCTGAGCGAGACGCAGAGGAGATGCTCCTGCTTCCGGTCCGCGAAATGCTGGATGATGGGGAGCACGTGAGCGGGCACGACCACCTTCATACCCTCAGGCCTGATGCGCCGCCTGCCGAATTCGAGCGCAGCAGTGATGACGGCGGCCTTGGCGGGCCCGATTCCCTCAACACCGAGCAGTTTGTCGAGCTCCAGCCTCCCCCTGCTCTCATCGATCATGCGCAAGACCCTCCCTGACAACTCCAGAACACTGTGCCTTGCCGAGCCGCTCCCCAGGAGAACCGCCATGAGCTCGGAGTCGGACAGGGTCCGGGGGCCGAACATCTGCAATTTTTCGCGGGGACGCTCATGCTTGGGGATCTGGGATATCTTTTTCACACCGGCATACCTCCTCTACACAATCAACCTGCAACGAGATTACATGCGATATCTGCAACATACCTCTTTCACACCCGCGCAGACAAGTGTTTTCATCGCCAAGTCCGGCTGCCGGACACCTGTGGCAGGTATAAACACGGCAGGATACGATCGGACCGAAATCTTCCCGGCCCCACCCCTCATCCCCCGGGCAGGCCTTCCGGAAGAAGGGAATGGTGCGCCGTTGAAGAGATAACCCTTGTTATCTTTACTGTTCCCATGCACTGGAATCGGTGGTAGTATCCATGTCTCCTGCAATTTCTTCTTATTTGAATGGTGACGGGATCACGTGGATGGATGCAGCGGCATGTATCCCCGCACGCTGGGACGGGCCCTGCATCGTGAAAATTCTTGTGCGAGGAGGTAGTCTATGGCTTTCCATGAAGGCACGCTGTGCGGTTTCTTCCATACCCGTGCGCAGGAGATGGATGCGGTGCAGCCTTTTCTCATGGGCCGCTTCGATGCGAACGGCGATCCCACGGACGATTTCCGCACCCTCACCTGGGGAGAGACGCGGCGGCAGGTCCTCGAGCTCGCCTCCGGCCTGTTGGCGCTCGGCATCCGGCGGGGAGATAAGGCCGCCATATTCTCCGAGAGCAGGCCGCGGTGGGTGATCGCCGACCAGGCCATTCAGGCTGTTGGAGGGGTCGAGGTCCCCCTCTACCCTACCCTCTCAAAGGACGAGCTCGCCTACATGATCTCCGACAGCGAGTCCAGGGCCGTGTTCTGCTCCACCCGCGACAAGGCGGAAATGGTCCGGGCTATACGACCCGGGACGGGCTTGGAATTCATCATCACCATGGAGTCCGGAGGCAGCGACCCCGGGCAGGGGGTCTACCACTTCAACGAGGTCATGGAGATGGGCCGGCAAAACCTCGACATGGCCGCGCTGGAAAAGAGCATTGCACTGGTGAAGCCTCAAGACGTGGTGAGCATCATCTACACCTCGGGCACGACCGGCAGGCCCAAGGGCGCCATGCTCACGCACGCGAACTTCATGGCGGCCATGGATCAGTTCACCGACCCCACCCTCATCCGCCGCCAGGCCCAGGACAGGGACCTGCATCTGCTCTTCCTGGTGCATCTGCCCATCTGCCATGTGTACGGCCGCAGCTGCGACTATCACGTCGGCGGCCTCAAACAGGGCGGCATCCTCGCCTTCGAACCCGACTTCAGCAGGATTCCCAAGACCCTGCTGGAGCTCAGGCCCAACGTGATCATCAGTATCCCGCGGTTTTTCGAAAAGGTCTACGACCAGGTCACCTCGATCGTATCACGGCAGCCCGGATATGTGAGAAAGATGTTTGCCTGGGCCATGCGCCAGGGAGAGAAGTTCACCGGCGCCATGGCAAAGGGAGAACGGCTGGGCATGCTCGATCTGTTCCTGTTTTCCCAGGCCAACGTGCTGGTCTTCAACCGGCTGCGCAAGGAGGCGGGAATGGACCGTCTCGTCATGGCCGGCTCAGGCGGCGGCAAACTCGACAAGGAGGTGTGCACCTTCATCCGCTCCATGGGTATCCAGCTCACCGAGGGATATGGTCTCACCGAAACCGCGGCCATTCTCAACTACAACGCCCCGGAATTCACGGGCATCGACCGGGACAACCTTAACTGGTTCCAGAATAAGATGATCGACTGGACCTACGACTGCATGGTCCGCAAGCAAGCTCAAGGCAAATCTCCCCACACGAACCCGCTGCGTTCGCTGAAGCTTGCCGTCGCCTACAACACCCTGGCATACCGTCTCCAGATAAAGCCGGGCACCGTAGGCAAAGCCGTGCTGGGCACGCAGGAAAAGATCGCTGACGACGGCGAGATCCTGGTCAAAGGCCCCCAGATCTTCACGGGATACTGGAAGATGCCCCGGGAGACTAGGGAGTGCTTCACCGAAGACGGCTGGTTCATGACCGGTGATATCGGCCGGTTCGACTCGGAAGGGTTTCTGGAGATCACAGACCGGAAGAAAGAGCTCTTCGTCACCTCCGGGGGCAAAAATGTGGCCCCGCATCCCATCGAGCTCATGATAACGGGCCGGCCCTACATCGATCAGGCATGCCTTACAGGAGATGGCGAGAAGTACCTCACCTGTCTCATCGTGCCGGATTTTCCCGAGCTGAAGCGCTTTGCCAGGAAAAAGGGGATCACCTTCACCGATCACGCCGACCTGATACGCCAGGGTGAGATCAGGGAGCTCATCCAGGCCCAGATAAACGAGGTGAACCAGCGGCTTGCCCGTTACGAGCAGATCAAGTACTTCACGCTCCTGCCCAGGCCTTTCAGTGTCGAAGGAGGAGAACTCACACCCACGCTCAAGCTCAAGCGCCGCGTCATCAAGGAACTCTACCGGGAAGAGATCAAGGCCATGTACGGAGCCTCTTCTCAACGGGCGGATGCGGGACAGACCGGCCGGGCACCGGAGACCTTCATCGTTCCCTGTTCTCCTTCAGAGAGGTAATGACTTCTTCATCGCTGGTCTGGCCGAAATACTCGTAGAACTGGCCTACGGCATAGAAGATGGGGGGAGCCTTGAGCGCGATTGTCTCATCTGCCTCGGGGGCGATCCTTTCCAGAGCATCCATACTCCCTACGGGGACCGCGGCGATGAGTCGCTTTGGATTCTCCTTCCGGACGGTCCTCAAGGATGCCTGCATGGTAGCGCCGGTGGCCAGCCCGTCATCGGTCACGATGACCGTACGCCCCTGCACCGGGGTTTTGGGCTTCACGCGGCGGAAGCGTTCGATGCTCTCGGCGATCCTGGTATACTGCTTCTCCTGCTCGTCTTCCACATAGCCGGTGAACTCATCAGAGGCGCCCAACCGCTGCTTAAGGTCTTCATCCAGCAGCACCGTGCCGTCCTCGCTGATGGCCCCGATGGCCAGCTCGGGATTTCCCGGCGCGCCCAGCTTGCGGGAGAGGACCACGTCGAGCTCTGCGTGGAGTATCCGGGCAAGCTCCCGCGCAACCACAACACCGCCCCGGGGGATACCCAGCACCACGGTGTCTTTGTCCTTGTACTCCCCGAGCTCTTCGGCAAGACGGCGGCCTGCCTCTTCCCGGTTCATGAAGGGGTCTTCGCTGTGTGAGACGATTTTCAGATTTCCCATGAAAAACCTCTGGCGGCATCCTGTCCAGGCTGCATGAAGCAGGGCCGTGGATGCAATGATGGTATCCGCTCACCATAAAATAGAATACATCAGGACGACACCCTCTCAAGGGTGCTGTGACAAGGGCTCAAGGATCATTCTCAAGATCATGCCTTTGAGCGGCACGGAATAGGAACCCTCAGGGCAGACACCTTGGCCCGGCGAGGAAGTCAAGGGGGGCCCGGGGTACAATGCCTGCTGACAGCATCGCATCCCGGGCAGATACTGCCTCCTGGGAAGGAGACATTCTTTCGCCTTTTTCCGATCCATCCGAGCTCTTAAGGGCCACGGCCCTTCAAAGCAATGTCAGCCTTGCCGGCATCGCGGTCCCGTCAGATCACGTTCCCGATGAGGTGCCGGTACGCCATCCTGCAGATATCGCCCGGCAGACGTTTGACATATTCGCTGCAATGCGGGCACATCCAGATCAGCTCCGCCTTCCTGACCTGCCGGTAGCTGACCTGCTCGCCGCAGACATCGCAGAAATACTGGACCTCAGGCAGCCCCTGGAAGGCCCTTCGCACATCTGCCGAAGAGAGCCTGATACCGGCCCGGTAGACACGGCGCCTGCCGGTGGTCGCGGGCAGTGACCATCGGATGATGCCTGACTGGTCGTCAAGAGCGAGATGGTTGAACCCTTCGGGCATATCCTGATGGATAGAAATCCGGATATCCTGGCCCGGCCGGAGCTCGCGGTCGGTTTCAACATACAGGCCGCCATCACTGATGTTGTAGACCGTTGCCTGATAGGGCTTGCGGGATCTCCTTAAGGTATACTCCATGGGAATCCTGCAGTTCAATCGTTGGTGCGTTCTGTTTTCTTGACCGAATGCCATCTTTTGCTCCTTTACACAGATTTTATTATGCCCTTGCTTTCCAAAACGGCTTGCGGCCTAAGATGTCATCGGATGATAAAATCAGATAATAGAGATTCTCATGTTCAAATCAATAGGCCCCCAGGGCAAACCTCATCCCCCTTTCTCATTTTCTCCTGATTGCCCGGTGATGAAGGATTTGATCCTGAACCTCTGTTCATCCCCAAGGCATCCTCTCAAGAGGTGCTCCTTAGGGGGATGCGGAAGCGTACATTCACCAAAGCGGGAGGAAACGGCCTGCACAGCGGATTTCCACGATCACCCCGTTTCTCCCGACAGTAATTTTTCCATTACTTCAGTGATTTTTCATCGCCCTTTCCATTGACAAACAAATCCGTTTAACGTTTAACTGTGCTCCATGGACGGCAAGGCCCTTTCGAGACTCTGGTGGCGGTTCACACCTGAATGATGCGGTCCGTCTCCAGTTCTGCATCCCGGAAGGCGGCCCCTTTAGCCGCCTTTTTTTATTATCCGGGCAGGATACCGGGCCCTGCCCCATCAGCCTCCCGTTGATGGAAAGGCAATCCGCCGGGCGTATGCACAGCGTGCGCGCACCGGCGATGGGAAGCGGGCGAGAACATCGTAGATAAGATAAGGGAGCTGTTGATCTTCTCATGAACACGCATACACGAGCACCGTCATCAACAGGAAAACAAGACGACAAGGCCCGCGAGATCCTGCTCGGCAACGAGGCGATCGCACACGGCATCATCGCGAGCGGCGCAAACGTAGTGGCCTCCTACCCCGGCACCCCGGCATCCGAGGTGTGCACAACGGCCATGAATCTGGCATCGCAGAAAAACTTGGCCGTGCACGTGGAATGGTCGATCAACGAGAAGACCGCCGTAGAGGTGGCATTTACCAACTCCATCACCGGCAGACGCTCGGCCGCGATCATGAAGCAGGTTGGGCTCAACGTGGCTTCAGACCCGGTGATCAGCGCAGCCTACATGGGCGTGACCGGGGGGCTGGTCCTGGTGGTGGCCGATGACCCCGGCCCCCATTCGTCCCAGACCGAGCAGGACACCCGGCTCTTTGCCATGCACGCCAAGGTGCCGGTGCTCGACCCCATGAGCCCCCGGGAGGCCCTGGAGATGACCATGCAGGCCTTCGCGTTTTCGGAGCGCTACAGGACCCCGGTGATCTTACGACCCACCACCCGGGTGTGCCATGCACGTCAGCTCGTGGAGTTGCCCGACATCAAACCCTTGGACCGCAGGCCCGACTTCCGGAAAGACCCTTCCCGCTGGGCGGCCACTCCGGGCCCCAGGCTCGTGCTGCACCGTGAGCTCAACGCCAAGCTCCGGGAGATCGAACAGCACCCCTGGGCCCGGCCGAGGCTGGTGCACGGCTCAGGCGGCACCGAGCTGGCTGTGGTCTCTTCCGGGGTCGCGTGCGCCTATCTCCTGGATGTTATCGCCGAACTCGGCACCCGGCAGGATATCAGCATCTACAAGATCGACATGCCCTTCCCCCTGGACAGGCGCGCACTCTCGTCTCTCACGGAAAAACACCCTCGGGTCCTGGTGGTGGAAGAGACCGAACCGGTGATCGAGATGCAGTTCATCAACCGTGAACGGGTATCGGGAAGGATGGACGGCACGGTCCCCGATGCAGGCGAGCTCACTCCGGAGGTCGTGGCCTTCGTGCTCGAGGAGTTCACCGGGACCCGGGCGCAGAAGCGCACTACGGTTTCCGCACAGCAGCGAAGGCCCTCCCTGTGCGCGGGATGCTCCCACCGGGCCGCCTTCTATGCAATCAAGCGCGCCCTGCCCGGTGGGATCTATGCCTCTGACATCGGCTGCTACACCCTGGGGCTCAACCTGGGCGGCGTGGACACCTGCCTGTGCATGGGGGCTGCGGTGAGCCAGGCAGCCGGGTTTTTCCACGCGTTCAAGGACTCTCCCACTCCGCCGCCCATCGCGGCGATCATCGGCGACTCCACCTTTTTTCATGCGGGCATTCCGCCCACGATCAATGCCCTGGTCACCGGGGCCAGGTTCGTACTCGTGGTGCTGGACAACGCCACCACGGCCATGACCGGCCACCAGCCCACGCCGGCCACCGGGGGAATGACCAACGACTTCAGCGGCCGCACGCTCTCGCTGGAAGAGGCGATCGCCGGGTGCGGGGTCAGGACCATCCGGGTTCACGATCCCTATGACATGAGCGGCTTTACGGATGCTGTCAGAGAGGCGTATGCACGGACGGAGACCGAGGGCGTGACAGCCGTCATCGCGCGGCACCCCTGCATCAAAGATCGCCGGGCCTTGCAGGCGCAGACGCGCTATGCGATGCGCATTACCGAAGAGTGCACCGGCTGCGGGGTTTGTGTCAGGGAGTTCGAGTGTCCGGCGATATCCGTCGTGGACAGGCGCGCCCGGATCGACACATCCCTGTGCATCGGCTGCGGGGTGTGCGTGCAGGTGTGCCCGGTAGAGGCGATCGCAGCAAAGGAGGAATCATGAGCCAGGGTGCCTGCTCCGACCGGCAGATCTTCATGGTGGGCCTGGGCGGCCAGGGAATTCTGCTTCTGGCGCGCGCCCTTGCGGAGTGGGCCGCTGCAACGGGCCGCGAGGTCATCTCCTCGGAGACCCACGGGATGGCGATGCGCGGCGGCACGGTCACGGCGAGCCTCAAGATCGGCCGATATGCGGGCCCGCTGATTCCGCCCGGGGCGGCGGATGTCCTCATCGGGCTCGATGAGCACGAGGCCCTGTCTCACCTGCCCATGCTCAGGAAGGACGGCGTCTCCATCGTCAATACGGCGGTGGACACCGGGAACTTCAGCCATGTCGTGGATGCGGCCGGGATCGCGCGGTCCCTGGGCGCCCCGGGGGCTGTCAACATGATCGTGCTCGGGTGTACGGCGCAGGTTCTGGGGATCGACCGCGCCGAGATCGAAAAGATTGTGAAGAGGGTCTCTCCGGCCAAGGCTAAGAAGGCGAACCTCAAGGCGCTCCAAGCCGGTTTTGACGCTTTAGTACCATGAATTTCCTCAGGGAGGATAATAAGGCAATGGAAAAGAGATTCATGCCCTCAGTCCGAACAAGAGAAGAACTCCTCGAACTGCAATTGCGCGGTTTGAAGTGGACCGTGAACCATGCCTACCAAGGATCGGCCTTCTACCGTGAACGCTTGGACCGGGCAGGGGTGAAGCCCGAAGACATCCGCACCCTCGACGATCTGAGGCGTCTTCCCTTTGTCACGGCTGACGACCTGAGGGATGAGTATCCCTGGCCGCTTCGCTCGGTGCCTTTTGAAGATATCGTACGGATCCATGCATCCACGGGGACTACGGGCAAGCGCAAGGTCATGGTGTATACGGCCAAGGACATCGACGACTGGGCCGACATGTTCGCCCGCTGCTACGAGACCGCGGGCCTCACCCGTGAAGACCGGGTGCAGATCTGCGTGGGCTATGGGGTATGGACTGCCGGCGTCGGGTTTCAGAACGGCTGCGAGCGTTTCGGTGCCATCGCTATTCCCGTGGGGCCGGGCAACATCGAGATCCACTTGCAGTTTCTGGTGGACTTTCAGCCCACGGTGCTCTGCGCCACCGCGTCCATGGCGCTCCTCCTCGCGGAGGAGGCCGAAAAGCACGGTATCCTGGACAAGATCAGGATCAGGAAGGTCATCATGGGGGCCGAGCGTTCGAGCGACATCATGCGCAACAAGATCCGGGAGCTTTTCCGGGCGGATCACCTCTTCGACATCCCGGGGCTGACCGAGGTCTACGGACCGGGCACCGGGCTCGATTGCGAACACCACACCGGCATTCACTACTGGGCTGATTACTACATCCTGGAGATCCTCGACCCTGAGACCCTGGAGCCGGTCAAAGAGGGAGAGGTGGGCGAGATGGTCTACACCACGCTCAGGAAAGAAGGCTCGCCTCTCATCCGCTACCGCTCGCGTGACCTCACCCGCCTCATCCCCGGGCAGTGCCCCTGCGGATCAATCCTGCCCCGTCACGACAGGCTCACGGGCCGGTCAGACGACATGTTTATCATCCGGGGCGTAAACATCTATCCGAGCCATATCGACGAGATCCTCTCCCAGCACCAAGGGATCGGCAGCGAGCACCAGATCATTCTCGACCGCGGCCCCGACGGCAAGGACTATATGACCATCAAGGTCGAACGGGCCCGGGGAGCCGGCACGGAAGGTGACTCGGCGCTCGCCCGGCAGATCGGCGAGGACATTCGCAAGGCGCTTCTGGTGAGGGGGATCGTGGAGATCGTTGATTACGGAACCCTCCCCCGGACCGGCAGGAAGTCGAGACGGCTGTTCGATAACCGGGATTAGCGCGCCCCGGCGCAAGCGATCACGCGACCAGGATCTGTTTCAGCTCTTCCTGGATGTACCTCAGGCGGTCGATATCCTCTTCGGTGATCTTGATCCGGCCATCGGCCCGCTTGATGCGCCACATGAGCTGATCGAGCTCGCTCGATACGGCCTGATATGCCTGGAGCATGTCCTCGCCGAGGTTGACCACCTCTTCCGGAGCCGGCGGAACGATCTCGATGGGGAACTCCCTGGGCTTGAGGAACAGGGTCTCGCGCCAGCCCGGCACATAGGACTTGAACCCGAGTTCCTGGTGGATGAGCTGAGCGAAGTCCAGGCTCGTAGAACTCTCGCCGTGCACCACGAACACCTGGGGATTTGACTCGGCAAAGTTGGCCACCCATTTCAGCAGACCCTTCTGGTCGGCATGGGCCGAGAACCCGCCGATCGTGAACACCTTGGCCCTGACCGCCACATCCTCGCCGAAGAGCCTCACCGTGGTCTTGCCATCCACGATCTGCCTGCCCGTGCTGCCCTGGGCCTGGAACCCCACGATTACCATGCTCGCGCCCTCTCGCCAGAGATTGTGCTTGAGGTGGTGTCTGATCCTGCCCGCGGTGCACATGCCGCTGCCCGCAATGATGATTGCCGGACCCGGTTTTTCGTTGATGGTCATGGATTCTTCGGTGGTGGGGGTGTAGATGAGATTGGGCATATCGAAGGGATCGATGCCTTTGTTCACCATGGCCATGGCATCTTCGTCGTAGTATTTCTTGTTCTGCCGGAATATCTCGGTGGCCTTAATGGCCAGGGGACTGTCGAGATAGATGGGGATATCGGGGAGCCTGCCCGCACAGAAGAACTCGTTGAGGACATAGATGATCTCCTGGGTTCGCTCCACAGCAAAGGCGGGGATGAGGACCTTCTGATTGTTGGACACCGCATAGTTGACGGCCTCCAGAAGCTCCTCCTTGCTGGACTCGAAATCCTTGTGCAGACGGTTTCCATAAGTGGATTCTACGAAGAGGTAATCGGCGTTGAAGATCTCCTGCGGACTCTTGACGATGAGCTGGTTCTCCATACCGAGGTCGCCGGAGAACACGAGCTTGATGTCCTGCTCGCCGTCTCTGATCCACAGCTCCAGGATCGACGAGCCCAGGATGTGCCCGGCGTTTCTGATCCGGGCCCTGATCCCCTCCTCGACCGCGATCATCTCGTCTTCTTCCACCGGTTGGAGGTACTGCAGGCTGGCCTGCGCATCGTCGGCGGTGTAGAGGGGTTTGATGTCCATGCCCCCCGCCCTGCGCCGGTTTTTCCTGGTCTGCCACCGGGCGTCCATCTCCTGCACATGGGCCGAATCCAGGAGCATGATCTCGCAGAGCTGGGCCGTGGGAGCCGAGGTGATGATCCTGCCCCTGAACCCGTCTTTTACCAGCTTGGGGATTCTTCCGCTGTGGTCGATGTGGGCGTGGGTAAGAAAGAGCGTGCTAACCTGCGAGGGGTTGAAGTCCCAGTTTCTCCAGTTGCGAAGCTCCATCTGCTTGCCCCCCTGGAAGAGGCCGCAGTCAACCATGACCTTTTTCCCGTGCACATTCTCCACCAGGAAACACGACCCGGTTACGCTTCCCGCGGCCCCCAGACACGTCACTTTGATCATAAGTTCTCCTCTCTGATGAACATTATCCCTGGCTGCCTGTTAAACTGATGGCTATTTATAGCGTATTATCGGGATGATACCAGTCATCCTTGAATAAGACAACATCCTTGTGAATACGGCAACAATCCCCCAGCAAAATGCCCCGGCTCCGGGAAACGATTCCTTGATATACTTGACAGATCTCCCCGCAGATATTACATCCCATGCATCGTGCCCGAGTGGCGGAATTGGTAGACGCAAGGGACTTAAAATCCCTCAGAGCTTGGCTCTGTACCGGTTCAAATCCGGTCTCGGGCATCAGTTCAATAAAAAGTGTAAGCACATTGTAAGCAGCAAAATTTCATTTCCAGGACAATAAAAAAGCCGGGGTCATTGCCCCGGCTGTGGCTTCGCGTAGCTTGTCGGTCTGGTCCGGCCTATGGAATCTGTGCGGCTCTCTGCATCCTCTGCAACTCCTTAAGACGTAGGGTCTTCCTCGCCCCATCTACCAATCCCGGCAAATCCGCAGGCATGCCCGCCTCGGGGTGCTCCCGCTTCCATGTCTTCCACCAGCCTTCCAGCCTCCCCTGATAAGGCCAGGTGTAAGCGTAAAACGCGATACGCCGCTCCCCGCTGAACCATTCCTGAATCATTTTTGGAATGCCGCCCAGACTGGTCTTCCTCCGCTTCCGATATGTTCCCTTCGGTGTTGTCATTCGTCCTCCGGTGCCAGTTTTAACGCTCGCAGGGCAGAAATCATCTGCCCCCGAGCGTCTCGCTCTATGCTTATCGCCGGGTGTGGCTTCTGCTGACCGAAACGATCCACGATTACAGCCCCGTCCCGGTCAATCAGCTTCCGGGCCTCTGCCGCCCTCTGGAAGGCCTCACATGCAGCCTGGAGAAGAACCAAGCCTGCTGCATCGTCAATCTGATAGTCCGCTGTGAGCCGTTCCCACAGTCGCCGGGCATCGGCCTTTAAGTGTTTCGGTGGCTTCATTCGTCAGCCTCCAGAATTTTTATTTGAAAATCTCCCGCTGATTCTGCGCGTGGGGACCAGCGCGGTTTCGGGAAACTCGTTTTTCGGCAAGATATTCGAGTACCCCCTTACCAGTGCCCTCAAACGGGCTCACCATTCGCCCACCACTGCATTCTATCGTCCCGGTCCATGTCTGAGTATGGTCTGATTCGTTCTCGGGGATTCTGTGCGTTCTTTTTCCTCGGCATGGGAATGAAGCCGCGTTTGATATCCCTCTTTCTGTCTCGCTTGTGCCTTGCCGATCTCGCCATCTTGCAGCCCTCGCTTATTGTATTTTGGAAAGAACCGGCCCCCCTTTTGCGGCCATGAGTAGTGATGCCCCTTTCGGGTACTCACGGCCAGGGGGCCGGGGTGCGGGTTCGAGGCAATTCAACCCCTTCCGCTGCCGGTGTTTTTCTGGAGACAGGCACTACCGGCTCACCTGTGCGCATTCTGCGGAATGGATGAACCGCCAGGCATGCGCCGCCTGTTGAGCGTCACTAGTCGTCTACCGTGCTCTGTGCAATATACAGGTGGTTCGGCTGGAGAACGTATCCGGCCATCCGTGCATAAGCCACAAGGATATGGCTGCCGTATGTCGGCTTACCCCACCTGACCAGCTCAAGCCGGAGTTCATGTCGCACC
>MPOS01000036.1 GCA_001896555.1 Candidatus Phosphitivorax anaerolimi | reverse complement strand
GTGACTCTTGTGTAAGTATATGCTCACCCATCTACCCTACCACTCACACCCTCTCGCAGCAAGCTGCGGGGAATTGAACCCTAAAAGAGATTAAAAAATACATCCTGGACAACATGATCGAGATCCGTGTGCTTAAGACAGCATCCAAGGCTGTGCCCAAAGACCTGGACGAGACCCTGGAGAGGAGCGTGAACATCTGGTTTTCTGCAGAGCGCACCATGGAGGTGCTCATCGAAGTGGACCCCGCCTGGGCCCATTACTTCCAGCGCCGGTGGATCCTGCCTCTGCAGGAGATCACAGAGATCAGGGACGACGGCTCGATTCTGGTGCGGTTCTTCGCCTGCTCGATAGAGGAGGTGATGATGTGCCTGAAGCCCTGGCTCCCCCATGTGCGGGTGCTCAAACCTGCAGAGGTGGCCGAGCAGGTGCTGGGGGATTTCCAGACGTGGTTGGCCTGGCAGGGGTCGGCGTGGTGATGCTGATCAGACAGTGACCTCTTTGCCGTCAGATACAGGCGGCATGTTGTCAAAGAGTTCGTGGAATCTGCCCGGTCGGGGCATGTGAACCGGGTCGATCTTCTGAGCCTTAAGCTCCCTGACCCTGATGACTGAATATCCAGGCGAAGTTTAGGAAAAGAATTCAATCAGGCAGGGCCGGAATATCCTATTCTGGCACGGTTTTTGTCCAATACGACTTGACACCCCTTCATACCATGAGATAGTCTTCTGTCCATGGATATTCTCCTGCACAGAATCCTGTTCTCCCGGTGTTTCCGGGCATCGGCATGCTGTCCTCACGGGAACGAAGACCGGGGAAGGCTCCCCGGGGCGCGCGGCGATCGTTTTGCCTTGCACGCAGCCGCGGAGGGATGATGAAACAGGTCGCTGTCAGGGATGTGTCCATCGGTTCCGGCGGGCTCGTGCTCATCGCGGGGCCCTGCGTCATCGAGTCGCGGGAGCACACGCTCTTCATGGCCGAGTCGCTCGCCGAGATCGCATCCCGCACCGGGGTCCCCCTGATATTCAAGGCATCCTTCGATAAGGCAAACCGCTCTTCCATCAGCTCCTACCGGGGGCCCGGCTTGGAAAAGGGCCTGGAGATCCTGGCGGAGGTCAAGGAAGGGCTGGGCGTGCCTGTGATCACCGACATCCACGAACCCCGCCAGGCAGCGGCGGCGGCCTCGGTGGTGGATGTCATCCAGATCCCCGCCTTTCTCTGCCGGCAGACCGATATCCTTCTTGCCGCAGGAGAGACCGGGCTTCCCGTCAACATCAAAAAAGGGCAGTTCATGGCGCCCTGGGATATGACCCATGCAGTGAAAAAGGTCGAGAGCACCGGCAATACGAAGGTGATGCTCACCGAACGCGGAACCTCGTTCGGATACAACAATCTGGTGTGCGACCTGAGGAACCTGGGCCTGCTCAAGTCCCTGGGGGTGCCGGTGGTGCTGGACGTGACACACAGCCTCCAGCTGCCCGGAGGCAAAGGGGATTCTTCCGGCGGCATGCGAGAGTTCATTGCGCCCCTGGCGCGGGCCGGAGTGGCCTTCGGAGTCGATGCCCTTTTCATGGAGGTGCACGACGACCCCGAGCATGCGCTGAGCGACGGCCCCAACTCGCTTCCCCTGTATGCTCTTGAACCCCTGCTGAAGCAGCTCTGCAAGATTCAGGAGGCGGTGCGGTGAGTGCGGAGACCATCAAATATCTGGTCTTGGACGCAGACGGGGTGCTCACCGACTGCCGGCTCTATTACACCGACGACGGACAGGAAATCAAATCGTTCAACGTGCGCGACGGCCACGGCATCAAGCTCCTCATGCGGGCCGGGATCGGTGTTGCCATCATTACAGGCCGCTACTCCAAGGCTGTGGAGCACCGGGCGAAAGACCTCCAGATCGACTATGTGGTCCAGGGGGCGAAGGACAAGAAGGCCGCGCTGCTGGATTTCTCGCGGCAGGTGGGCGTGGGGCCGGAAGAGATGGCCTATATGGGCGACGATGTGGTCGACCTGCCTGCCATGGCCCTGTGCGGCATGAGCATCGCACCGAGCGACGCGGCCGACATGGTCCGGGAGCGGGCCGATATCGTGACCTCGACACGCGGCGGGCACGGCGCTGTACGCGAGGCCGCAGAGATAATCCTCAAGCGCCTGGGGCTGTTCGATAAGGTGATGGAACGCTATGTGGGTTAAGCTGCTTTCCGCACTCATCCTTCTCGTCCTGATTGTGGGAATCGGCTATATCGCCCGGGACGGCGACCAGGAGCAGGCTGATGCCGGCGGGCCGGGCACCGGTACCGGCACCGGCGAACAGCCTTCCCGGGCCGCAGGCGGGATCGTCATGTATGAGACCAAGCCCGATTCCGGCTCCTCGCTGGTCATCCACGCCGCCTCCGCCACCGAGGACAAGGACCGTGTGGTGGTCCTGGAAGAATTCAGACTCGAGCAGTCGAACGGACTGAGGCTCACGGGCGACCGGGCCCGCTACGACGCCGAGAAGTCCCTGCTCGATATCATCGGCCCGGTCAGGGTCAATACGGCCGACGGCTGGCAGGCCGATCTGGACGGACTGACCTGGGACCGCAAGACGAAGAAAGCATCCACGGACAAGCCGCTGGTGGTCAAGGGTGCCCAGGGGACCATTACCGCTGACAGGGGCGAGTTTTTCGACGATTTCAACCGCATCCTCCTTGCAGGTGACGTACATGCGAACCTTTCTCCCCATCTTCTTCATCGCTAGCCTGGTCATGGGCGCGCTCACCTTTGCCCCGGCCCGGGCGGAGGAGCTCAAGACCGAAGAAGGCGTATCCGATATGATCTCTATCGAATCGGATCATCTTGATGTGAACACTGAGAAAGGAGAAGCGGTTTTCACGGGAAATGTGAAGGCTACCCAGGGCAATATCACCGTTCAGGGAGCACGGCTCACCCTGAAGTTCGATGAGACCACCAAGACTGTGAACACGCTCATTGCGGAGGACGACGTGTTCATTCACTGGCAGGATAGGCAGGCCACCTGCGACAAGGCTGTATACCGTCTCGACAAGGAGACGCTCGACCTCTCGGGCGACGTGCTCATCACCCGAGGCGAGGAGCGGCTCACAGGCCAGAAGGTGAGCGTTGATATGAAGACCAACTCTCAGACCGTGGAAGGCGAGGGAGGCCGGGTGCAGATCCGGGTGAAAAACGATCAGGAATCGGGGATCCTGCAATGGAAGAAATGAGGCTCAAGGCTCAGCGGCTCGAAAAGAGCTTCGGCAAGGCCCACATCATCAAGGGCCTCGACCTGGAGTGCGTTCAGGGTGAGATCATCGGCCTTCTCGGCCCCAACGGTGCGGGCAAGACCACGACCTTCTACATGATCGTGGGGCTCATCTACCCGGACAAGGGCAGCATATCGTTGGGCGAGACCGACATCACCGCCATGGACCTCTCGGGCAGGGCACGGCAGGGCATCGGATATCTGCCGCAGGAGCCCTCGGTGTTCCGGGGATTGAGCGTTGAGGACAACATCGCGGTGCCGCTGCAGGCAAAGGGCCTCAAAGGCCAGCGCCTGCGGCAGGAGCGCGACGAGATCATCTCCGTGTTCGGGCTGGAGCACGTCCGCACGCACAAGGGGGTGTCGCTCTCGGGCGGAGAGCGCCGCAGGGTGGAGATCGCCCGGGCCATGGCCCTGAAGCCCCGTTATCTCCTGCTGGACGAGCCGTTTGCCGGCATCGACCCCATCACGGTCAAGGACATCCAGGACATGATCGTGAACTTGAAAAAAAAGGGAATCGGTGTCATTATTACAGACCATAACGTGAAAGAAACCCTGAAAATATGCGACAGGGCATATATTATCCATCAGGGGCTGGTTATCGAGGAAGGGACACCTGAGAAAGTGGTGGAGAACGATCGGGTCAAACAGATTTATGTGGGAAGAGACTTCTCACTCGTATGAGGGGAGCGGTTCATGGCATTGGAGTTAAAACAGCATCTCAAGCTTTCCCAGCAGCTCATCATGACCCCGCAGTTGCAGCAGGCCATCAAGCTGCTCCAGCTTTCGCGGATCGAACTCCAGGACTATATCATGGAAGAGCTCCAGTCCAATCCCCTGCTCGAGGCCGACACCACGTCGTTCAAAGACGCCGAAACCCAGCGCCTTCAGAGGGAGAACGAGGAGCTCCTGAAGTGGAAGTGGGATGCCTACCTGGAAACCTACGGCAGAGACAACGTCCCCTATTACGAAGACGAAGAGCGGCCGACACTGGAATCCACGGCCACCCGGCCGGACGGGCTCTACGAGCATCTCCTGTGGCAGCTCAGGATGAACGACTTCACTGAAGAAGAGCGCGATGTCGGCATTTTCATCATCGGCAACCTGGACCACAACGGCTATATAAGCATGGATACCACCGCGATCGCGGAGGCCACCGGACGCCCTCTGGAAATCGTGGAATCCGCCCTGGATAAAATCCAGCTCTTTGATCCCACCGGGATCGCAGCCCGCGATCTCAAAGACTGCCTGCGCATCCAGGCCCGGCATCTGGGCCTCGAAGACTCCGTGGTGTGGCAGATCATCGACTCCCACCTGGAAGATCTGCAGACCAAGAACTACGACAAGATCTCCCACGAACTCGGCGTGAGCGTAGAAGAGGTCTCCCATGCCGCGCAGATCATCGTGAACATGGAGCCCAGGCCGGCGCGCGACTACTCCGACGAGCCGCCCCAATACGTGGTTCCCGACGTATATGTGGTGAACATGGATGGCGAGTTCGTAGTGGTGCTGAACGAAGAGGATATCCCGGTGCTCAAGCTCAACAAGGAATACCAGGACATGATGTCCTCCGACTGCACGGGCAAGATCGCCCGCGACTACCTCTCCGACTGCTTCAAGTCGGCACAGTGGCTCCTGAAGAGCATTCACCAGCGGCAGAACACCCTGTGCAAGGTGACCGAGAGCATCGTGAAGTTCCAGAAAGAGTTCCTGATCCACGGCATCAGCCACCTGAGGCCCCTGGTGCTCAGAGACGTGGCCGATGATGTGGGCATGCACGAATCCACCATCAGCAGGGTCACCTCCAACAAATATGTGCACACCCCGCAAGGCACTTTCGAGCTCAAGTTTTTCTTCAACAGCGGGATCTCCCGCAGCGACGGAAGCTTTGTCGCCTCCCAGAGCGTCAAGAACGAGATCGAAAACATTATCAAGGCAGAAGATCCCAAGCATCCCTTGAGCGACCAGGCGATCGCCCAGGAACTCAAGGCAAAGGGCGTGCGGATTGCCAGGAGGACCGTGGCGAAGTACCGTGAGCTGCTCGGAATCGTCCCTTCAAACCGGAGGAAGAAACACTATTAATTTTTGTTACGACTAAGGAGGATTTGTATGCAGATCGACATCACCTTCAAGAACATGGATTCTACAGATGCGCTTAAAGACTATGCTTCAAAAAGATTATCGAAGCTGGACAGATATATCGATCGCCCTACCGAGGTTCATGTCGTGCTCTCAGTTGAAAAGAGGCGGCACAAGGCCGATGTGACGCTGAGCGCCGACGGTGTGGTGATCAATGCGGTTGAGATCACGGAAGACATGTATTCCGCCATCGACATGGTGATGGACAAGCTCGAGCGTCAGGTGAAGAAGCACAAGGAAAAGCTCCAGGACAAGAAGGGTCCGGCCAGGGCGGCGATGCCGGCCGAGGCGGGCCCGGGAGAAAAAGCCTCCAGGCCCAGGGTTGTCTATGAGAGGGATTACTTTGTCAAACCCATGAGCGTTGATGAGGCGATCCTGCAGATCGATGTGGCACAGAGGGATTTCATCATCTTCCAGAACACAGACACCCAGCAGATCAATCTTATCTATAAAAGACAGGATGGAGATCTCGGACTCGTAGAGCCGCTCTTATGAAAATCAGCGACATCCTCAAACCCGAGTGTGTCCTGGCCGACATTCAGGCCATGACCAAGAAGGATATCCTCACGGAGCTCTCACGCCCGATAGCCGAGCACTACGATGTGAACCTCGATGAGATGGTGGGTGTTCTCCTGAACCGGGAGAAGCTGGGCTCCACCGGGATCGGAGAAGGTGTCGCCATACCCCACGGCAAGATCAGCGGGCTGAAATCCATCGTGGCGTCCATCGGCAAGAGCAGAGAGGGCCTGAAGTTCGACGCCCTGGACGGCAAGCCTTGCCATATCTTCTTTCTCCTGGCTGCGCCGAGCAACTCGGTAAGCGGACACCTCAAGGCCCTGGCCCGCGCCTCCATGCTGCTGAAGAACCCGTCGCTGCGCGAGAACCTGCTCAAGGCCGAGACCCCAAGCGAGATCTACCGGGTGATCACCGAGTACGATAACAAGCTCGACGAATGATTTCGGGGACGTGATTTCGGGACGGATTCACATTAAGAAATCGCGTTCACCCGCGCAAGGGAGCGGCCACAGGAGTCCATGACGCACCGAAAGGTGACAGAAATCCATGGGCGCACCTTTGGCGGGCCTTTCGGTTGTGCTCATGCAGTGATTTTTCCCTCCGGATACAGAGGGACAAGGGATTGGTAAAACTCAAGGGAGGCCGCCCCGCGAGGGAATGATGAATCCGGGACCGCCCCAGAGTGAAAGGGCTGGGTCCCGTTTTCAAGCGTCGGGGAGGCACGCGGACTTAAGCCTCTTTGTTGCTCTTGTCCTCGATGTCTCCCTTTACGGTCTTTTCATTCGTGTCCTCACCGCTCACGGACGACTTGAAGTTCTTGATGCCTTTTCCCAAGGCACTTCCCACTTCCGGCAACTTGCCCGCACCGAAGATCACGAGCACGATCACCAGAATTACGATCAGTTCTGTCATTCCGATTCCGCCAATCATATGTGTTTCTCCTTCTGTGGGTGTCTCTTACCATACTTGTATCACAGCTGCAACTCGCAACGAAAGCCGATGTAAAGGGGGTGCTCCCTCATGATGAAGGCAGAACCGGACCTTTGCCCGTTGCTTCCAGCCGGATGCCGCGTCGCTCCAGCAGGGAGCCTTCGAGCCGGTAGAGGTTGATCAGGGACTTGAGGTAGTTCGTGACGGCCTGGATCTCGGAGATCCTGCTGGAAAGGAGGTCACGCTGCGCCTGCGCCACCAGCATGCCGGTCGATTTGCCCACGCGGAATTTCTCTTTTTCGATCCTGGCCTTTTCTTCCTGGAGCGCCCTGGTCGCCGCGGTCGCCGCCACCTGCTCCTTTGCGCGCATCACCTCGATGTAGGCGGACCGAACATCCACCTGTACGAGATGGGCTACATTCTTCAGGGCCTCTTCGGCCTGGTTCCGCTCGAGCAGGGCGCGGCGGTGCTCCGCCCTGGCCTGCCTGTTCACGAGGGGCAGCGCCAGCGACAGCCCGGCGCTCGCATCGTAGGAATCGCCGTCGAGATCCTTCCATGTGTCTCGGAATGAATCCGCATATCCGGTCTTTCCCAGGGTGATGAAGAGATCCATCCGGGGGAGCAGGCCGTTTCTGGTCCTGACGAGTTCGATGTCGCCGCTTTGCACCTGAATCCTGGCCTGGTTGAGGTCAGGCCTCATATTCATGGCGACGTCCACGTGCGCATCGGCGTCATCCAGGGCCACCTCCGGCATGGCAGGCTGCCGGAGCAGCACCACGGGCCGGTGCCACATTTCTTCGCCGGAGGGATTCAGAAGGCTTAAGAGCACAAGCCGGGTCTTTTCCATGTTGCTGCGGGCATTGATCAATCCTTCACGCCGAAGCGCGATCTCCGCCTCGGCCGCGATCAGCTCGGACTCGGCCAGGGTGCCCACGCGGATCATCTCTTCGGTTTCGCTCTTCTGCTGCTGGGCCAGCTTGAGCGACTCGAGATAGATCTCGATCTGCCGCTGCATGAGGGCATAATCCCAATAGGTTTCCTCGACCCGGGCCACCAGTGCCTCGGTGAATCCCCGCAGCTCATATCGCGAGGCAGCGGTATCCAGACGCGCCCTGCGCAGCTCGGCGAGGTTGTATCCCAGGCCCGCACCCTGAAGCAGCGACTGCGTGACAGTGACGCCCACGCGCGACTTGTGCAGATCGTCGCTGTACAGATCAGACCAGGTCCGCTTCGTGGTCGCGCCGACGCCTATGTCCGTGCCCGTGGGCAGGCGGCCGGTGATCTCCAGGCTGCCCGTGGTCTCCTCGATCTTCTCGTTTTCGATGAACGGGGAATCGATCTTCTCCCGGGAACGGGCATAGGTCGATCTCAACGTGGGGTCGAATGCCGCTCGCGCTTCGTCTTCAGCCGTCTGCAAGATGGCGGGATTGAACGATTCCACCTGAAGGGCCGGGTTATTCTGGAGGGCAAGGACGATTGCCTTCTCCACCGTGATCTCGAGCGGGCCGCTGCGGGAGGAATCTGCCGCCTCGTCCTTCTTCTCTGCCGGCTCCAGGGGCGCCTTCTGCTCTGCAGGGGCGGTCAGCGCCGGGTCCGCGGGTGTCAGAGGGCTTTCTGTCTGTGCGGGGCCGGTTGATGCACAGGAGGTGAGAAAGAGAATCGCCATAGCCGCCAGGAACCTCGGGAAAAAAGTAAGGCCTCCTGTTGTTCTGAAAAGATGCATATCTCTCAACGGCTTGCCTCCATTACTTTTGCCACGGGCTTCTCCCGGTCTTTCCGTCGCAGCAGATAGGTGTCGAAGAGCAGGTAGACCACCGGGATGATTATCAGGGTGATGAGTGTGGAGCTTATGAGCCCGCCGATGACGGTGCGCGCCAGGGGCGCCTGCACCTCTCCCCCCTCGCCCATGCCGACAGCCAGCGGCACCATGGCCAGGGTGGTGGTCATGGCGGTCATGAGAATGGGGCGGAGCCTCCTGCGGCCGGCCTCTTCGATAGCCTCCCGAAGCGCCATGCCGTCGCGCCTGCGCAACAGGTTGGTGTGATCGACCAGCAGGATCGCGTTGTTCACCACGATGCCGCCGAGCATGATGCAGCCGATGAATGCCTGGACGTTGAAGGTGGTGCCGGTGATGAAGAGCATGAGAATGACCCCGACGGAGGCAAAGGGCACGGAGAACATGACGACAAAGGGGTATCGCACGGACTCGTACAGCGAGGCCATGACCATGTAGACGAGAAGGACCGCCAGAACAAAGCTCAGCAGGAGCTCGCGGAAGGCCTTTACCTGCTCTTCGTAGTCTCCCCCGAACACGATGCTGAAATCGTTCGGGACAGCCACTTTCCTGAGACCTTCGCGGATATCGTCAAGGATCGAGCCCATATCCCTGCCGCTGATATTTGCCGAGACGGTCACGACCCGCTCCTGGTCCTTGCGCTCGATTCTGACCGGCGCGGTTCTGGACTCGATGTTCACCACGTTCCTCAAGACCACCGGTGTTCCCTCCGAGCCTGTCACAGTGAAGTCGAGGATGTCGCGGATGCCCAGCTTCTCGGCGTTGTCCACCTTGACGCGGATGTCGTATTCATCACCCCGCTCCCGGTAGCTCCCTGCCTTGGTCCCGGACAGGATGGTCTGGAGTGCGTCGGCGATCTGTGAGACAGTCAGGTGCATATCCGCGGCCTTGATCCGGTCTACAAAGATCAGCTCCTCGGGGCTGCCCGACTCCCTGCTGAGCTGAACGTCGGTGACCCCTTCGACCTCCTCCACCACATCTTTCACCCGCTGGGAGAGGATATCCGCGGTCTGAAGATCGTATCCCCTGATCTCGAGCTGCACCTTTTCCGTGCCGCCGCCGCTGAACATGCGCATGAGAAACAGGCCCTGCCCCGCGCGGGTCCGCACCGTGACCCCGGGAATGTCACCGAGCTTCCTGCGCAGGTCGTTGGCGATCTCCTCGCTGGAGCGGGTGCGCTCGGATCGGGACTTCAGGGCGATCTGCATCTCTCCCGCGTGGGAACCCCGTGACCTTCCTCCCGAGCCTCCAAGGGAGACCACGTAGCTTTTCATCTCCGGCACTTCTTTTCGCACCACATCCTCGATGAACTCGAACTTCTCCGCCAGGACATCGACCCGGGTGCCCACCTCCATCTCGGCGTTCACCCTCACCTCGCCCTCGTCGGTGGACGGCATGAACTCCACACCCACGAGCGGGATCAGGCACAGGCTCAACACCAGCACTGCAGCCGTCCCCGCAATCACCCTGCCCGCATGCGCCAGGGCGTGGTGGAGCAGGCGCTTGTATCCGTTCTCCAGCCGCGTGAAAAAGGCGGTGCTGATCCCATAGACCGAGGCGAGCCATGGAGAGCCGGGAGGCCCCACGCGGAGCATCCGGGAAGACATCAGGGGCACCAGGGTCAGCGCCACGGCCAGCGCGCACAGGAGCGAGAAGCTGACCACTGCGGCGAGCTGCTTGAACATCACACCGGACATGCCTCGGATAAAAACCAGGGGGAGAAAGACCGCAAGCGTGGTCATGGTGCTGGCCACGATGGCGGCGGTCACCTCGCCCGCCCCTTTCAGTGTGGCATTCTCCGCCTCCTCTCCGGTCTCCCGGTGCCGGTAGATGTTCTCCAGGACCACGATGGAGTTGTCCACCAGCATGCCGATGCCCAACGCCAGACCGCCCAGGGTCATAAGGTTCAGGGTCAGGCCCCCGAAGTACATTAGGGCAAAGGTTGCGATGATGGATATGGGAATGGATGTGGCGATGATGAGGGTGCTGACCATGCTCCGGAGGAAGAAGAACAGCACCAGCACGGCGAGCAGCCCCCCGTACAGGGCCATGGTGCCCACGTTGGTGATGGAGTTGCGGATGTAATCGGAGGTGTCGATGATGGGCGTGAGGCTCACCTGCGGGACATCGCGGTTGATCTTTTCCACCTCCTGCAAGACCTGCCGGGCCACCTCCACGGTGTTGGTGCCCGACTGCTTGCGCACCCCGACGTGCACGCCGGGTTTTCCGTTCACGCGGATGATCCGGGTGATCTTCTTCCAGGTGTCGTCAACCCGGGCGATGTCGCTGAGCCGGACGGGAACCCCTTCGCGCACGGCGATCACGGTGCCGGCGAGCTGCTCGAGGCTGGCATATTCTCCCAGGGTGCGCACGGTGACTTCGAAGTCGCCCCGCTCCAGCGACCCCGCGGGAAGCGTCACGTTGCCCTCGCGTATCCGGGAGAGCACCTGGTCGAGCGGCAGCCCCATGGCCTTGAGCTTCGAGGCGTCGAGGTTCACCTGGATTTCCCGCTCATATCCCCCCCACACATCCAGCGAGGCCACGCCCGGGATGCGCTCGATACGATACTTGATCTGTTCGTCGATAATGGTCCTGAGCTCCAGGGGGTTCATGCTTCCCGAGGCCCCGAAGACGAGGATGGGGAAGTTGGCCACGTCGAACTTGTGCAATACCGGCCTCTCGGCATTGTCGGGAAGCCGTGAAATCACCCGGTCGAGCCGGTCCCGCAGGTCGTTTGATGCGGTGTCGAGGTCCGTCCCCCACGAAAAGGAGACCCGGACGCTGCTGGAACCTTCCGATGAGGTGGAAAAGATGCTCTCCACTCCCGGCACCGCGCTCATGGCCTCTTCGATGGGCCGTGTGACGAGCTCCTCGATCTCCTCTGGGCTCGCATTCTCGTAATTGGTGCGGATGGTCAATGTGGGGTAGGTGACATCGGGCATCAGGTCGATGGGCAGCCTGAGCAGGGACACGACTCCCAGGATGATGACGATGAAGATCACCATGACGGCGAAAACAGGGCGGTGCACAGCAAAGCGGGAAAGATTCACCTCATGCCTTCCTTGTCAGGACCTGTTCGTTTCTTCGCGGGTTTCTCCGTCCTGTCCGCCCCCTGCCTCAGGCCCCGGCCCCTTACCCGTGAGAATGATCTCCGAGCCGTCCTGCAGGAGGTGCTGCCCCACGGTCACGACAAACCCTTCGAGGTCAGGGGATATCACCTCTGCCATGTCGCCTTCGATGATGCCGATCTCGACCGGGACCAGTCTGACCTTCAGGAGATCTCTGTCCACCAGAAACACGCTTCTTGAGCCGTTGTTTCTGGCCAGGGCCTTTACGGGGACCACCACGGCATTCTCCCGCTGCTCGAACTGGATCTGCACCCGGACGAACATGCCCGGGGTGAGCACTCTTTCGACATTGTCCACGTCGATCTCCACCCGGGCCTGACGCGCGGCCTCCTTCAGGACAGGGGCGATGCGTGCGATCGTGCCGGTGAATGTCCGGCCGGGATGGGCGTCGGTGGTGATGAATGCCTTCTGCCCGGCCCTGATCCGGGGATAGTCCCGCTCGATCACATGGATCACGGCCTTCAAGGTGTCAATGCCGACGACCGAGGCAATGGGGGCGTTGGCGGCAAGCATGGCCCCTTCGTCAACGAACCGCTCGCCCACCACCCTTGAGCGGGTGCCGTCTTCCCATGAAGCCCTGATGCGCGTATAGCCGAGACGCACCTGGGCCGCCTTGAGCACCGCCTCCTTCTGGGTGGCCTGGGCCTCGGCGACCTTCTGCCTGGCAAGGGCGGCGGCGTACTGGGCCTCGGCGGCATCCAGCTCCGACTGAGATATGATCTTCTTCTCGCGCAGGATTCTCACCCGATCGAGCTCACGCTGCCTCAGACCGAGCTCGCTGCTGCTCTCCTCGATGTTCGCCCTGGCCACATCCAGCTCTGCCCGGGCCTGATCCACCTGCTGGACGAACTCATCGTCGTCGAGCATGGCGATGAGCTGCCCGCGCTGCACCTCGTCTCCGATGTCCACGAGGATCTTCTCCAGGCGGCCTGCAACCTTGGGCGCCACGGTGAACTGAGACTCGGGCAGGAGCGTCCCGGTATAGACGCCGATATCCCGGATCGTTCCTTTCCTGACCGGCTCCACCTCAACGGCTACGGGGACGCTGGTACGAGTGGGGGAGCCTTCAGCCTGTCCGGGCATCCGCTGGAACAACTGCCAGATAATCACGATAATCATTACGGCGACAACAACGGCAGCGATCGAATATTTTCTCTTCATGCTTTCAACCCCGGGTTAACCACGCAACCAGATCTTCACACCGATTCGCCTAGCATGACCGGTTCTCAAAATATTACACTTTGGCCCGGCCATCAACAGGATTCGTCCATTCAGGGAGACCTCGTCGAGTGAACCTCCCTGATATCGGGAGCGCGTGCTTTAATACCCTGCCTAACCCCTTATGGAAACATAATCGGTCTTGATCCCGGCAATGATGAGTATGATAGTGAAATGAATCATGGATTTCTGTATAATTTGAAAATGAGATGGTTTTGCACATTGGAATAACAAGAAGGAGGGCAGGTGCTCAATGAACAAGAAGAACAGGCTCCTCGTTTTCACGGATCTCGACGGCACTCTTCTGGATTTTAACACCTACTCCTTTGACGCTGCTCTGCCCGCGCTGAACGCGTTGAAAGAACGCGGCATGCCTGTGGTGATCGTCTCCAGCAAGACCAGGGCTGAGATCGAACCCCTGCTTGATAAGCTCCCGCTCACATCGAGGCTCTTTATCGCAGAAAACGGGAGCGCCATCTACCTGGACAGAAAAAGTGCGGTGCCTCCCGGTGTTCAGGCCCAGCTGAAATCCGGTTATCGCGCCATCGTGCTCGGCCGCCGGTATGAAGAGGTTCTCGATGCCCTCGACCGCGCCAGGAAAACCTGCAAGGCGCGGGTGAAGGGATTTCGCGACATGACGGACAGTGAGGTGGCCCGTTTGACCGGCCTGGACATCGACTCAGCCCGGCTGGCCAGAGAACGGGAATACTCCGAGCCCTTTACCTTTCAGGGCAGCGAAGACAAGCTCCACTGCCTGAAGGCCGAGCTTCAGGAGATGGGCATGACCTGTCTGGAGGGTGGGAGGCTCTTTCATGCCATGGGTCGCGCCGGCAAGGGGCTGGCCACCGAGATGGTGATCGACCTCTTCCGGTCGGCACCGGGAGGCAGCCAGTGGAAAACCGTAGCGCTCGGCGACGGCCCGAACGACATCGACATGCTCAGGTGCGCAGATGTCGCCGTGGTCATGCGAAGACCTGACGGCACCTGGATGAAGTATGAACCGACCCCGCTCCAACTGGTGATCAAGCCCGGAGGAATCGGGCCGGCCGGATGGAACGAATCGGTGACAGCCCTTCTCAAGGAGCTGAGTCACCTGGGATAGCGCCCGGTCCGGGGGCTGCATGGATATCCGTCCGTGCGGGCCGCACCCGGCTTGCACACAGTACTCTTCCTCTTTTGCGCCTGCAGCATCATGGAGACGATCAACACCTGCTCATGAGGCTTGTCCGGCAACATGGCCCGGCAATACAATGACTTGACCATACAGATGAGCTTGTATATGGTGGTCACGTTTTTTCCATGGTATGTTCTACGGGGAAAGCGGCTACATGATCAAGACGGATGTTGTCATCATCGGAGGCGGTGCTACCGGCTGCGGTATTGCGCGGGACCTCGCCCTGCGGGGCATCCACCACTATCTGGTGGAGAAGGGGGACTTCGCCAACGGGGCCACAGGGGCCTGTCACGGGCTGCTGCACAGCGGGGCCCGCTATGCGGTCACCGATCCCGAGGCGGCGCGGGAGTGCATCAGCGAAAACGCCATCCTGCGAAGGATCGCCCGCAAGTGCGTCGAGCCAACCGGCGGGCTCTTCGTGCGGCTGCCCGGAGACTCCAAGCGCTACCGCGACACCTTCTTGAGCAACTGCGAAGAGGCGGGGATATCCACCGAGGTGCTCTCGGCATCACGGGCCCTCGACCTGGTGCCCGAGCTCAACCCGTCCATCGAAGAGGCCGTGGTGGTCCCCGACTGTTCCATCGACCCCTTTCGGCTGTGCATGCTCAACGCCTTCACCTCCCGCCACAAGGGGGGCGGGATACTGACCCACCACAAGGTGATCGACATCATCCGGGAGCGGGGCAGATGTACGGGCGTCAAGGTTCTGGACCGGTTCACTTCCCAGATCAAGGAGATCCGGGCAAAGATCATCATCAACGCCACCGGCGCGTGGGGAGACACCATTGCCCGGATGGGCGGGAGCGACGCCCCCATGACCCTGTCAAAGGGGAGCCTCATCATCTCGAACCACCGGCTCACCAATATGGTGATCAACCGGCTCAGGCCGCCCTCGGACGGCGACATCATCGTACCCAACGAGGCGGTATGCCTGGCCGGCACGACCTCCATCCCGGTTGACGACCCTGACGCCGTCGAGGTCGATCCCCGGGAGGTCGATCTGGTGGCCACTCAGGCCGAGCAGATGCTCCCCCGCTTCGGCACGACCCGCCTGATCAGGGCCTATACCGGGGTCCGCCCGCTGCTGAAGGCCGAGGCCTCGGACAGCCGGAGCATCTCCCGGGGCTTCAAGATCATCGATCACAAGAACGGCATGTTCAGCATCCTGGGCGGCAAGCTGAGCACCTACCGGCTCATGGCGGAAAAGACCGTGGATGCGGTGGTCGAGGAGTTCGGGATCAAGGCCCGCTGCAAGACCGCGGACATTCCCCTGGACGGCCAGGACGAGCTGAGCGGCTACCCCTTGTCCAAACGGCTCAAGGACATCGACAACATCGTCTGCGAGTGCGAGCTCGTGGACAGGACCCAGGTGGAAAACGCCATCAACAGCCTGGGCATCCAGTATATCGGGGATATCCAGCACCGCACCCGGCTCGGCATGGGCCCGTGCCAGGGCGGCTTCTGCACCTACCGGGCGCTCGGCATCATGCAGGAGACCGGCAGGCTCACCCCCGACGAGTCGATCGAGATCCTCAAAGAATTTCTCCAGCGGCGGTTCCGGGGGATCAGACCCGCGCTGTGGGGAGATCAGCTCAGAGAAGAGCAGCTCGTGGAGAGCATCTACCTGGGCATTCTGAGCATGGGGCAGCGGGCGTGAGCGCATACGAATACGATGCAGTGGTGATCGGCGGCGGGGTCTCGGGGATCATGGCCTCTCTGACGCTCGCCTCCAAGGGTTTCAAGACCGCCCTGGTCTCCCGGGGCGATCCGGTATGCTGCCTCTCCACCGGCTGCATCGACGTGTTCTCACACAGCGATGAACCCTTAAGCGGTATCAGGGCGCTTCTGCCGGACCATCCCTATTCTCTGGTCGGCGAGAAGGGGATCGTGGATGCACTCTCCTTCTTCTCGGAGATCATGGAGGAGGCCGGGCTCCCCTACGAGGGAGACCCCGGGCGGAACCGGAAGATCCTCACGCCCATCGGGAGCACCAAATGCACCTGCCTCGTGCCCAGGACCATGGCCCACGCCGACATGCCTTCAAACGAGTATCTCCACGTGATCTCGTTTCAGGGCATCAAGGATTTCTTCCCGGGCTACATCACTTCCCGGCACCGGAACTCGACATACTCCGTGTATGACGCCGGCGTGCCCACCACACTCGGCATTGCAGCGCGCTTCGACGATGCATCCTTTCTCGATGCGTTCATCACCTGGCTGCGCGGCCTGGAGATCCCCCACGACCGGGTGGCGCTTCCGGCGGTGCTGGGCACGATCGATCCTGCTTCGGTCGTGGAGAAGATCTCACGGGCAATCGGCAGAAAGGTGTTCGAGATCCCCACGCTGCCCCCTTCGATTCCGGGCCTGAGACTTTTCAGGGCCTTGAAACGCGTGATGCAAAACCGAGGGATTCACCTCTACTGGGGCAAGGAGATCACCAGCGTGGAGCGCCAGGGCTGTACCGTCGAGGCTGTGACCCTTGCCACCACGGGCAGGGCCAAGCGGGTCCAGGGGCGGGCCTTTGTGCTGGCCACCGGCTCATTCGTGAGCGGCGGGCTCTTCGCGGGCAGAGACTCCGTGAGGGAGACCGTGTTTGATCTGCCGGTGTTCGTACCCGTCGAGCGAAGGGACTGGTTCAACACCGACTTCTTCTCCGGAGGCCACAGCATCGAGCGGGCCGGCGTGCGGGTGGACAGAGACTTCAGGCCGGTCGAGTCAAAGATCGACAACCTCTTTGCATGCGGGAGCATCCTGGCCGAGTGCGAGATCATGAGCCTCCAGTGCGGCCACGGGCTCGCCGTCGCAACCGGGGTGGCCGCAGCCAAGAGCTGCGCGCAGGGGCTGTCATGACGACCTTCGAACACTGCGTGAGATGCACCCTGTGCGTCGAGAACTGCCCGGTTTTCAAGGTGAACCCGGCGTTCCCGGGGCCCAAGCAGGCCGGTCCCGACGCCCAGCGGTTCCGCCTGGACGGCGAGCGCTCCGTGGACGACTGGGTGAAGCTCTGCTGCCAGTGCCAGCGCTGCCAGGTTGCCTGTCCCTACGGGGTGAATGTCTCCGAGATCATCCTCAAAGCCCAGCTCAAATACAGCCGCGAGCATATGAGCCCCTTTGCAGCCCACCTCTTTGCCAACACCTATCACCTGGGGAAACTGGGCTCGCTCGTCTCACCCATCACCAACGCGGTGACCTCATCGGGCGCGGCACGGAAGATCATGGGCGTTCTCGGCCTCGCCACAAATTTGCCCATGCCCGAGTACCGGTTCCTCTCATTGAACAGGGGAAGACGGCGCAAGGGCAGAAGGAGATCCAGCCGAAAGGTGGTTTTCTTCCACGGGTGCTACCTGGGCTTCAACCGCCCCGATATCGGACGAGGTATCCGTGATCTGCTGTCCGGGCTCGGGTGCCGGGTGGTCATTCCCGGGCAGACCTGCTGCGGGCTGCCGGCCCTGGGCAACGGGGACCAGGAGATCGCGAAGAAGTTCGCCCGCAAGAACGCCCGGATGCTGGTGGAGTACATCGACCAGGGATACCAGGTGGTGTATGCATGCACCTCCTGCGGGCTCACCCTGGTGCACGATTATCCAGAGGTGCTGGAATTGCCCGAGGGCAGAAAGATCGCTGAGAACACCTACAACGTGCATGAGCTAATCCTCGACCTCCTGGAAAACGACGCCCCTGACGTTGCATTCGGCGAGGTGGACCGGACGGTTGCCTACCATATCCCCTGCCACCTGAAGGCGCTGGGCATCGGATATCCAGCTGCCGGTATCTTCGAGAAGATACCCGGGCTCAAGACCATGATTCTCGATGATAACTGCTGCGGGCTCGCAGGCAGTTACGGGTTCAAGAAGAAAAACCAGCAGACCGCGGAGAAGCTCGGGACCATAGCCGCCTCCGCCATAAAGGCCCTTGAGCCCGAGATCCTGATCAGTGACTGCGGGGCATGCAGGATGCAGCTCGGTCATTATACCGGGTTGCCCGCCCTGGACCCGTCCGAGGTGATCATCGCATCGCTGGAAAAAGGCGCTACAAAGAAATCGAGACGAAAAAGGAGAATATCGTGATAAAAGATCTGACACCCGAGATGATCCAGGAGCTCACCATCAAAGCCCGCAAGTCGAGGGCCGACATCGTTGCCATGACTCACCTTGCCGCCTCCGGCCATCCCGGCGGTTCCATGTCGTCCATTGATATTTACACCCTGCTCTACCACATTATTAATATGGATACGGATAAGGTGGTGATTTCCCACGGCCATACCTCGCCCGCTGTCTACTCCGCCCTGGCGAGGAAGGGGCTTTTCTCTCCGAAGGAGGCGATCAAGGGCTTCCGGCGGGTGGGCAGCATCTTCGAAGGGCACGTGGAGATCACGGTCCCGGGCGTGCCCTGGGGCACGGGCAACCTGGGCCAGGGGCTCTCCGTGGCGTGCGGATATGCCGTGGCTGCGCGTGTGAAAGGACAGCCCATGGACTGCTTCGTGGTCACGGGCGACGGCGAGCAGCAGAAAGGGCAGATCAGCGAGGCCAGGAGGTTCATCGCAAAGTACGGGCTGAACAACATCACGGTTATCATCGACAATAACGAGCTGCAGATCTCCGGAAGCAGGACCGAGGTTATGCCCCAGAACTTCAGGGCCGAGTACGAGGCGGCGGGCTTCCGGGTGCTGGAGGCAGACGGTCACGACTTCGCGTCGCTCTATGCCGCGATCCGGCAGGCTGTCGCTGACCGGGATGCCCCGTACGTGATCATCGCCCGCACCGTCATGGGAAAGGGCGTGAGCTTCATGGAGAACAAGGCCGATTTCCACGGCAGGCCGCTGAACAAGGCGGAGATGGAGCAGGCTCTGCCCGAGCTGGATCTCGACTGGCCCCTGGCCGAGCTGCAAGACCTGCGCAAGGAGCCTATCGAAGAGGCGATCCCCAACCAGGACGTCCCCTGGCCCTTCCCGCAGGTCAACCCCGGCGTGAGCCGGCTCTATGAAAAGACCGTTTCCACCGACAATCGCTCCGCACTGGGCAAGGCCCTGCTCGATGTGGCGCAGGCCAGCCCGGACGTTCCTTTCGCGGTGTTCGACTGTGACCTGGCCGGCTCCGTGAAGACCGAGGCCTTTGCCAAGGCGTTTCCTCAGAACTTCTTCCAGGCGGGCATTGCCGAGCACCATACCGCGGCCATGGCCGGAGCAGCCTCCACGCAGGGCGTGGTGAGCGTGTTCGCCGACTTCGGGATCTTCGGCGTGGACGAGACCTACAACCAGCAGCGGCTCAACGCCATCAACGAGTCACACCTGAAGCTCTTCTGCACCCACCTGGGCATCGACGTGGGGGAGGACGGCAAGACCCACCAGTGCATCGACTACCTGGGCCTGCTCCGCAACCTTCAAGGGCTCAAGGTGGTCATTCCCATTGACCCCAACGAAACCGATCTCGCCACCCGGTGGGCACTGAGCAGCCCGGGCGGCTGCATGATCGGGGTGGGGAGGTCCAAAACCCCGGTCCTGACCGACCTGGAAGGCAACGAGTATTTCGCCGGCACAGACTTTGTTTACGGCCGGGCCCACCACCTGCGCCCCGGCACGCAGGCCACCCTGTTTTCCCTGGGCGCCATGAGCGCATCGGCGGTCAAGGCATGGGAGCTGCTCAAGGATGAGGGAATCAGTGTCGAGGTGGTCGGTGTTTCGTGCCCCTTTGCCCTGGATGTCCGTGAGATCCGCGAAGCATCCAAACGGGGTCCGGTATTCGTGGTTGAGGATCATCTGACGGTATCCGGGCTTGCCGCCCAGATCGCCTTTTCCGCAGCCACGGCAGCCATTGCCATCAATCTGGTTCCCATGGGGGTGCGAGGATTCCCGCCTTCTGGGCCTTCTCTGTCGTGCTTCCAGTGCTTCGATCTTCACCCCGAAGGCCTGGTAACCATTATCTCTATGAAATTAAAGGAGATGTTATGAAAAAGGCATTCGTGACAATGGCCCTTGTCCTGTCCCTGTTTGTTCTTCCCTCAACGTCCAACGCCCAATCGTCACTGGAGGTGGTGCTCTGGGATTCCCTGCTGGGGGCCGGGATCGGCGCGCTGGTAGGGGCGGCGACACTTGCATTCATGGACCACCCCGGAGACCACCTGGAGCGCATCGCCCAGGGAGCGAGCATCGGGCTCATCGGCGGTATAGCCTTTGGATTCTACGAGATATCGCCCGTGTTCTACTCATCTGTAGACCCGGCGGGGAACAGGGAGAGGATTTACGGTCTTCGGGTAACCGTGCCGCTGAAATAGCGGCTGAAGCGCATTCCCGGGGTATGCCCCGGAAGACGTGCTGAACGGAAAAAGTGAGGCAGAAAAGGAGGCTTGTCCTTTTCACCCTGCAGCATCCGCCCTGCTTCAGCTCGCGGGGGTCCTCTCCCTTGAGCGGCTGGGCTTCAGAATACGCGGTCTCAAGTTGCGGCAGGCTCTCACATGAGACCGCCCCCTAAGGTGAAAGGGATGCGCCGTCAACCGCGCTGAGCGGAGAAAAACCAGCCCTCCAAAGCTCACGAGCTTAAAAGGAGAGCTATCGATCCCTTGAACATTCTCGCCTGAAGAGACTCCACCAAAAGGGACTTTCGCCTGTACAAGGCCAGGAGGCTCGCGATGAAGAATGTCATTGTTTCGCTCTGTATCATACTCGCCCTGATCGGTTATCCCTGCGTGTCGTCTGCAGCACACTCCAAAGCAGGTTCACTGGTGACGACCCCCCTCCTGGGTGCCAGCGTAGGTATCCTTGTCGGTGCCATGGTGGCCGCCTTCGCCGGCAGCTCCGATGCCGGGCCCATACTCATCGGTGCGGGAATAGGACTGGGCATGGGATTTCTCCTGGCCCTCTTCACACCGGCTGAAAATGATCATGCCCAAGCTGCATCCGAACAGCCCGGCGATCCGCCTGAAGACTTACAGACCATCTCGCCCTGAGCAGAACGGAGAGGCCGCCGGAGGCGCTGCGAGCTCTGGACGGTTCCAGCCTGAATGCGCGCTGAAAGATCCGCCGTCTCCCTGAGGCAAGGGCCGTCAGCATCCGAGCTTTTTGTCCAGCTCGATGGTCTTGGTCAGGGCGTTGATCTCCTGGTGTCGCTTGAACGCCAGATCGATGAGGGCGGTGATGAGGTCGGTATAAGAAATACCGCTCGCCTCCCAGAGCTTGGGATACATGGAGATGCTTGTGAAACCCGGGATGGTATTGATCTCGTTCACGAAATACTCCCCCTGCGAGACGAGGAAGTCCACCCTGGCCATGCCGCTCCCGCCAATGGCGGCAAAGGCGTCCACAGCGGCGAACCGGATGTCCTCGGTGAGCATCTTGCTGAGCCCGGCAGGGATGATGAGCTTGGAAGAGCCGTCCACGTACTTGGCGTCGAAGTCGTAGAACTCCCGGCACGGAACGATCTGTCCCGGAATGGACGCCCTGGGCTCGTTGTTCCCCAGGACCGCCACCTCTATTTCCAGCGGGTTTTCCACTGACTCCTCTACGATGGCCTTGGTGCTGTAGCGCAATGCCAGGTCGATTCCTGAGATCATCTCATCCATGGAGCCCGCCTTGGTAATCCCGATACTCGAGCCCATGGTGGCCGGTTTCACGAACAGGGGGAATTTCAGCGTCTCGGAGATTTCCTTCAAGACCTCGTCTTTGTCGGTGGCCCACATCCACGCGGTCATGCTTACGCCCTTGACCACGGGCAGGCCCCGCTGGGCCAGTACCCGCTTGGTCATGTCCTTGTCCATGGCAATGGCGCTGGACATGGTGTCGCACCCCACATAGGGTATGCCGGAGAGTTCCAGAAGCCCCTGCATGGTGCCGTCCTCGCCGCGGGGCCCGTGCAGGACCGGGAAAACGACATCGACCCCGGTGATCCCGCCCGACTCAAGCGACAGAAATCCCCTTTTCCGGGCATCGGTGGAGAGAATCACCCGCTCGACATCATGGAGCTCCCCGCTCTCCAGAAGGTCGAATGCCCCTGCTCCCAGATACCAGCTCCCGCTCTTGTCGATCGCCACCGGGACCGGATCGAACCGCTCCCTATCGATGCTGCGGGTGACCGACCGCGCAGACACCACCGACACGTCGTGCTCGGCGGATACCCCTCCGAATAGTATGGCCACGGTCTGTTTCACGGACTTCAATTTCTTCCACCTCTCTTGTCTTCATCTCATAGAGGGCGCTGGACTTCTCCCCCGCTTGAACTTGCTTAAAAAGCAACCCATGACGGGCATGTTCCGCCTGCGCGTTATCTCTCCCTTAGGCTCCGTATTTATTGAGCTTGCCTGCGTGCGCCATGGCAAGGGGCATGAGGTCCACGTGCCTGATATGGCCCAGACCGCCCTGCATGCACGCGATCTCGTCGAAGCTGGATACCTGGTCTTTGCGGATGTCCGGTGCATAGAACAGGACAGGCAGCTCATGCCAGGAATGCCCTTTAAGCGTCGAGGGTGTGGAGTGGTCCCCGGTGATGATGAGCACATCGGGCTTCAAGGCCATGATCTCGGGGATCACCGCGTCCGTCTCCTCGATGACCTTCACCTTGGCATCGAAGTTTCCGTCTTCGCCGGCTGAGTCGGTCTTCTTGACGTGGAAAAAGAAGAAGTCGTATTTGTTCCAGTTGGCTTTCAATGCCGCGATCTCGGTGGCGATGGTGTCGCCCGCATCGAGCACGTCCATGCCCACCAGGCGGGAGAGACCCTTGTACATGGGATAGGTGGCGATGGCGCAGGATTTGAGGCCATACACCTCTTTGTAGGAAGGCAGGCCCGGGTCCTTGGCGATGCCCCTGAGCGTGCAGGCATTGGCCGGGCGCTCGTTCCGGAGGATCTGAAAGGCCTTGGCGATCCATGCGTTGAACAAATCCGCACTCTTCTTGGCCGCGGGATTGAGCGGCTCCACGGGAAGGGGCTTTTCCCCGGTGCGCAAGGGGTCGGTCTCGCTGAGGCCTTCTTCGAGCCCTTCGCCATCGAAAATGAGCGCGAACCGGTAGTCTTTGACCGGGCGGATGGTGATATTCACTCCTTCGATCTCGATGACCGAGAGCTTCTCCACCAGCTCCGCGCACTTCTCCGTGGGGATGCGCCCCGCCCTCCGGTCGGTGATCACCCCGGTTTCGAGGTCGATGGTGCAGAAGTTGCCCCGCGCGGCAAGGCTGCCCGGCTTCAGATCGAGGCCGATGCCCAGGGCCTCCAGAACGCCCCTGCCGATCTGGCACTCTAAGGGATCATACCCGAAAAGCCCCAGGTGGCCGGGACCGCTGCCCGGGGTGATCCCGGGGGCGACCGCGGTGGAGAGACCCACGATCGAATCTCTGCAGAGCTTGTCCATATTGGGTGTGCGGGCCGCCTGCAGCTCGGTCTTGCCTCCGGGGCCCGGGAGTCCTCCAAGACCGTCGAGAATGAGCATGACGATCTTTGTATTGGAAGAGATGTGCAGTTCCTTCATGAGGTCCAATTGCTTCATTGCCAACCTCCTTTGCGCAGGTATTGGGATCATGATACGGTCTTTGAGCGGAATTAAGCCTGCTCAAGACCTGTAATACCGGCTCATTGTGAAAAGTGCAAGGCGAATCAAAGGGGTCAGCCCCATACCGGCGGCGGGATTTGGGGGACATTTTTTAGGAAATTCCCCTCTGAAAGTTCTCTGTTATGATCCGGCGCGCCTGGGAGAGATCTTTCGCCCTTCCCACCTCCTTGGCCAGGTAATGGCCGAAGGCGAGATTCCGGCCGAGCCAGATGACGGCGGTCTTGAACCGCTTCAGGGCCACGTCCGGGGGGAAGTGCAGATCCATGAGGTCCAGAAGATCCAGGATGACCTGTTTCAAATCAGGCCGCTCCGGAAGCCCGCCGCCCGAGGCAAGGGACTTGATGTCCCGGAATATCCAGGGTTCTATGACGGCCTGCCTGCCGATCATCACCCCGTCGCAGCCGGTCTGCCGCATCATGGAGAGGGCGTCTTCGGCGCGCATGATATCGCCGTTTCCCACCACGGGGATCGAGAGGTGGTCTTTCACCGCGGCGATGTACTCCCACTTCGCCTTCCGGGACATGCCGTCGGAGACGGTCCGTGCGTGGAGCACGAGAAAGTCCGCCCCGCAATCCTCTATCATGGAGGCGAAATCGAGCAGATACTGCCTGTCTAGGCTGTGTCCGATGCGTATCTTCACGGAAACGGGCCGATCCGTGACCGCGCGGCGCACCGCGGTGAGGACCTCGCGGGAGCGGTCCATATCCTTCATGAGTGCGGCGCCCCAGCCGTGCTCCATCACCTTGTGAAGCCAACACCCCATGTTGATGTCGATGCCGCGGGGCTGGTATCCGCTGAGTTTGGACGCAGCCTGGGCCATCTTCTCAGGATCGTTCCCCAGGATCTGAAAAATGAGGTCGCCGGTATGGGCCCACCTCAGGTAGATGGATGTCCCGGGTTTTTCACCCGGGACGATCCGGGAATTGAGCATCTCCGAGTAGAAGAGATCGCAGCCGCCGAACGACCGTATGAGCTGCCGGTACGCCACATGGCTCAAGTCCACCATGGGAGCCATGAAGAGCGCACCGCGGGGAAAGGCGGTCATGAATTTCCCGCTACTGACTCTTCTGGTCCCTCAGCACCACGAGTGCATCCACGGCAACGGGCATATCGTTCTGGATCTTGAGGGGGTTCACGTCGATCTCGGCGATATCCTCGTTCTCCAGGCCTATACGTCCGAGATTGATCAGTGTGTCCGCCAGTACCTCGCGATTGACCGCAGGCTTGCCCCGGAAGGAATCCAGGAGTTTTTTCGCCCTGATCTCGTCCATCATCTCGTATGCATCGCGCTTCTCCAGAGGGGCAACCCGGAAGGTCACGTCCTTGAGCACCTCGGTGAAAATCCCGCCGAGCCCGAACATGACGCAGGGGCCGAACTGGGGATCGCGGATCAGGCCTGCCACGAACTCGCGCTCGCCCTTGATCATCTGCTGGACCAGGATGCCTTCGAGCTCTCCCTTGCCCCGTTCTTCCAGGGCCTTGTAGGCCGCTTCGAGGGCCTTTTCGTCCTTGATGTCGAGCTCGATCATGTTCAGCTCCGTCTTGTGCGTGAGCTTGCTGGAAGATCCCTTGAGCACCACCGGATATCCGATCTCACGGGCAATGTCCTTTGCCTCTTCAAGACTCTTGGCTACGCGCTCCTTGGTGACCGGTATGGCGTATGCCGAGAGGACCTTCTTGGAATCAGACTCGCTTAAAGTCTTTTCTCCGCGTTTGATAGCATCTTCAACAACCTTCATATCCTCTCCTGTGCTGGTAGTTCTTTTTTCTATCCATTAACAGAATCGGGACATAAAAAAAACGGCAATTTCCAGTTCTCTGTCTTTGGATCACAGACATCATCATCTCCAGCAATGATACACCGGATTCCTCTGTCTTGACGAAGCCCTCTGATGGGTATAATAGCCTCGGATGCGGACGAGAGGTAACCCGCATAATAAATTCTCCCTCATATGTCAAAAAAGGACACATGGAACCGTGAAATGAAGACCACTGGCGAACCACCAGCCAACACCGTTCTGATCTCGGAACTCTTCTTCTCTCTGCAGGGCGAAGGACCTTGGGCTGGTCTGCCCGCCGTGTTCATCCGCCTGGCTGGGTGCGTCGAGCCGCTGTGTCCCTGGTGCGACACCGCTTATGCATGGAGCGGCGGAGAACGGATAGATACCGAACGGATTCTCGAGACGGTCCGGTCCCATCCCTGCAGGCGCGTGGTGATCACCGGCGGAGAGCCTTTTCTCCAGTGGAATTCAGGCCTTGAAGACCTCCACCGTTCACTCGCCTCTCAGAAATATCAGATCCAGTACGAAACGAGCGGGAAGGTGAACATTCCCTCTGTGCCCGATGCCCTCGTGGTCTGCAGCCCCAAGCATGTCGATGGGGCCTGGCGTTTCGAAGAGGCCAATCTCGGCGCCGTGGACGTATTCAAGTTCGTGGCAGGGGGAGTGGACTGGTTCGAGCGAATCGATGCGTTCATCGCCCGGTACGGCATCGAGCCCGAGAAGGTATGTATCATGCCGCTCGGCGCCACCAGGGACGAGCAGATCAGGAACATGGGGCCGGTGTTCACCTATTGCCGGCAGAGGGGATACCGGATGAGCCCGAGGCTCCACATACTGGCATTCGACACCAAAAGGGGGATTTGATGAGCAAAGCGGTCATCCTGCTCTCAGGAGGCATGGACTCCGGCGTCCTGCTCGCGTGGGCGAGCAGGCGGTATGACCGAGTCCACGCCCTGACCTTCGACTATGGTTCCCGCCACGGGGTCAGGGAACAGGAAAAGGCCCTGAAACTGGCGGAACACTACCGTGCACCCTTGAAGACGATCAGGCTTCCCTTTTTCAACGAGCTCTTCACCTCGTCGCTGCTCACCTCGGGCGATGAAATACCGGAAGGTCCCTATGCGCAGGAGAATATCTCTTCCACCGTGGTGCCGTTCAGAAACGGCATCATGCTCTCCATTGCGACAGGGTATGCGGAAGACCGGGGCATCCCCACGGCGCTCATCGCCTCACACGGGGGCGATCACCCTATCTATCCCGACTGCAGGCCGGCCTTCACCGAGGCCATGTCGCGCGCCGCACAGGAAGGAACCTTCAGCCGGGTGAGCATACAGGCGCCCTTTGCCTTGCTCGACAAGAAGCAGATCGCCGAGCTGGGAAGGGAGCTGGGGCTCGATTTCCGCATGACCTATTCCTGCTACAAGGGCGGGAAGATCCACTGCGGGAGGTGTGCCACCTGCCTGGAGCGAAAGACCGCACTGGGCTACGATCAAGGCCTCGATCCCACGGAGTATGAGCGATGATGAAGGAAATGCCCCTGGGAAGACAGACCCCCTCGCCGGAGGCGTACGACCCGTCGGTCCTCTATCCGATCCCTCGGGGCGGTCCCCGGCCCGGCATGCACGGGTTCGACCTGTGGCGCGCCTACGAGCTCTCCTGGCTCGACGGCAAGGGGAAGCCCGAGGCGGCCGTCCTCCAGCTCGTCTACCCGATCGCGAGCAGGAACATTGTGGAGTCAAAATCGCTCAAGCTCTATCTCAACGGGATCTCCAACACCGCCTTTGCCGAGCAGGGCGAGCTCTTACGAACTATCCGGGCCGACCTCGAGGCCGTCCTTGATGCTCCCTGGGTCCATGTCTCGCTCATGGCGGACCGGCAGGGGCCGCCGCCGGACTGGGTGCACAGCCTGCCGGGCGAAAGCATCGACGGGCTGGACATCGGAGAATTCCCTGACCGTCCGGATCCCGGAATCCTGAAGGTGGAGGAGAACCAGAAAACCGAGTCGCTCCACTCGCATCTGCTGAAGACCTACTGCCCCATAACCGGCCAGCCCGACTGGGCAAGCGTGCTCGTCGAGTACCGGGGAAAGAGCATCGACCGTGCTTCATTGCTTGAGTATCTCTACTCGTACCGGGGATACCAGGGGTTTTCGGAGGAATGCTGCGAGCGGATATTCGAGGACATCGGCAAGGCATGCTCACCCGAGGCGCTTGCCGTGAGCTGCTTTTATACCCGGCGGGGAGGGATCGACATCAATCCGGTGCGGAGCTCGTATGAGAAGAGCCCGGAGGAGTCGGCCAGATACCGGCTCCTCCGTCAGTGATCCCGAGTATCTCACCCGCCTTTTCCCCGAATCAGGGGTGAAAAAGGCAGGTAAAAGAGTAACAGCAACAGGGGCTCATCGTGCCGATATCTGTATGCTTCCCGCAATGTCCACGTGCATGTTGTATATCCCGAAGCTCCCCAGGCTCGGCCCCACACCGGGTTCGGGGCCTATCGTGATGGCGCCGATGGTGAACTCGTCGATATCGATCGACATCCCGCCGATGTGAATGTCGATGGTGGGCATGCCGACCCCGACCTGCGGCAGACCGACACCGAAGGGCATGCCGATCCCGAATGGCATGAAACCCGGCCCGGTGTTGATGGAGAGGGGCTCATAGAAGTTGATGCTCCCTTTAAGCGTTACATCGTCCAGACTCAATACCCCGCTCTGGGTGAGTAAACCCAGTCCTCCGTTATCACGCCAGAAGAGATTATTCGAGCTCGAATCGAAGTGGATGATCGTTCCTGCGTCTATGGAGAATCCTGCCTGGCCGACAACCTCGGAAAGCTGGTCGTCCGACAGCGCGCTCATCTTGGCCATGCCGCTTAAGGGAATGAAACACAGCGAGATTATACACAAAGCAGTGAACAGGCTTTTTCTGCTCATGGATACTCCTTTCTGATCAGGTTCTTCAGGCAGCCCGGCTGTCCGCTTTTTCCTGCAGCGGACCCGTGGCTTTCCGTCCCAGGGTCGCCCCTGGTTTGGCTTTGTGTTGCTGGTTCTGTAGAAACCTTCTCAGGCAGCCAGGCTGTCTTGCCCTATGCGTCGCATGGTTAAGACCCTTGGCTTTCCGTCCCATAGTCGCCTATGGTTTGGCTGAGGAGGCAGCCCGGCGGTCTGTCCGGAGCCTCTCTCCGAACAGATCCGTGGCTTTCCGTCCCACAGTCGCCTGTGGTTTGGCTTGTATGGGGGAGGCAAATCCGCTCATGACCGGTTTTACGGGAGAGGGCCTGCCGCACCCCGATTGCTCATGGTTTTAAAAAAGCCCCATGTGCACGTTACTCTTTTACCCATGTCTGTTCTCTTGGACCAAAAGAACACACATGGCACGCCCGATCGATTGTCAAAGAACGATAAAAATTGCAGGTGGAACACCTGCTGTCATATCCATTGTATCGATTGGAAAAGGAAAAACATTAGCGGGGAAATTATATTTTTATTCCCAGGTAAATCAATGGAATAGAAGCTTGTCAGGAGAGCCCCCCGCATTGAGTGTCCGCACACCGGATCAGGGCTTTTACCGGGGAGACCGAAGGAAGGTGGATCCATATCCCTTCATTCCTGGGATGCAAGGGCTCTCTGAGTCTTCCTCGCCTGATGGGGAAGGCCCATGTCGTTCCACAGCGATATGGACCGTTGGTAGCAGGACGCGGCCTGTTTCTCCATCCCCAGTGCCGCGTGGAGATCTCCCCATGATTCGGTGGTCCATGCGATATGGGGTTTCATGTCCCGCTCGCTCGAGAGAACCGACGCGTTCTTCAGCAGGTCGCGCGCCGCTTCATGGTCTCCCGCCTTCAGGCAGGCGTCCGCCATGATTCTCCAGGCCCAGATGAGCTGCTCGGCGTTGCCGTTGTGCTCGTTCCAGCCGATGGATCTTAAGGCGGCCTCCTTTGCGCCCGGGATATCTCCCAGCATGAGCAGCGCCTCTGCAAGGGTATTGAGGGCATAGGGCACCCTGTTGGCAATGCCCGCCTCCAACTGCGGCAGACATTTCTCCGCGAGGTCGCAGGCCTCCCGCCAGTTTCCCCTGCCCAGGGCGATCCACGACCGGTAGAGTTCCATGAGGCCCGGAAACCGGGCATGGTCGTGCCCCATGCCCTCGAACAATTCCAGCTCCCGGGCCGCCTTGTCCGTCCAGCCGGTGAACCGGGAGTACAGGTAGATCGTGCTCTGGATCCTCAGGTATGATATGCCTCCGGCAAGGCTGCCCAGCTTCCTCTCCTTGCTCCTGATGGATTCGAACAACCCCTGCCCCGAAAGAATCTCCCCTTTCAGAAAGAGGATATACCCGTGCCATACATCCGTCATCAGATCCAGATCCATGTACGGGGCGCTCTGCTTCTTCGTTCGGGCATACCAGGCCAGGGCCTCCCGGGTGTTGCCCCTCCATACCCATGCGGCAAGCGTGGTGAGTGAATTGACTGCGGAGAGAAAGCGGTCGGCGGCATCGAGGGTGGTCCGTGCCTCCTCCAGATAACCCAACGCGGTTACTGGCTTGCCCAGAAAGGTATGGGTGTAGGCTACAGCCGTCTTGGCGGCGGCGGACAGGACGTCGTTGAGCCCCTCTTCCCGGCTGACCTGATCGAAGAGATCAAGGGCTTCCCGGAACCGGGCCTTCTGGGAATAGAGGTTGATGAGGCGGATCTTGGAAAAAATCTCCTGATTTTTGGGTCCGTTGCGGGCATAGTGCCGCACGAGCTCCTCCAGGGCGCGGATCGCCTGGTCCGGATCGAATATCCGCGAGCAGCTCCAGATCCCTTCCCTCATCAGGATAAGCGTATCCTCCCTGTCCGGATATCCCTTGTCGCTCAGCAGGCAGTCTTCGGCCCTTTTATACTGTGCGGCCGCCTCCATCCATGCCCCTTCGGCCTGGTACGTCCTGGCGGCCAGGATAAAGTAGGGGATTGCACGTGCGTACTCACGGGCATGGTAGAGGTGGTACGCGATCATGCCGCAATGCTCGGCCCTGCCCTTCGACACCTTTTCAAGATGCGTCCCGACCTTCTTGTGGAGCTGCCGCCGGTCCCGCTTGAGCAGGGTCATGGATGCGACCTCGCGCGTCAGGGCATGGCGGAAGCGGTATTCCCCTTCACCCGCACGAACAATGAACCCTGCCCTTATGAGATCGGCCAGGAGGTCACTGATGTCTCCTCCTGTCGAGGTCACGGCCTCCAGAAGGTCCTGCTGGAAGACCATGCCGAGTATGGAGGCCTCCTGAAGCAGGCGCTTCCTTTCCTTTCCCAGGTTTTCCATCCGGGCCGAAAGGAGGCCCTGGATCGTCTCGGGGATGCCGCCCTTGCGCTCGGGGTCGGGTGTTTGAAGAGGCGATATGCCCTCCTCGCGCAGATAGGACAGGTATTCCTCCAGATAGAGCGGGTTTCCCCCGGTGGTCCGGAACAAGGCATCGGCGGCCTCCTGAGGGATTTCTCTCATGCCCAGGAGCTCCTGGATCATGGTCCGGGCATGCTCCCCGGAGAGCTCCTGGAGATGGAGCTCGACCTGATCTGCATGGAGAGCCGCCTTCTCTCGGGAGCTCACGAGAAAGAGACAACCGGGCGGGTTCTCCTCCTGAAGGAGGTAGGAGACGATATCACGCGTCGTTGCATCGGCCCAGTGAAAGTCTTCGATGCAGACCACCAGGCTGCGGCCCACGGCACAGGCCCTCAGCAGGCCCGATATCGCCTCGCAGATCTCGGCCTTCCACACGTCGGGCATGAGATCTTGACCGCCGCGCGTAAGCCCTAGAAGCGAACGGAGGTGGAAGGCATGCCTCGGATTGAGAAGACGGTCTTCCAGATCCACAGGTTCTCCCCCGCCGCCCTTGCGAAGCATCTCGATCATCTGTTTGACCAGGGATATGACCGGATAGTATGGTGTCTCACTCATGTGATCGAGACACTGGGCCGTCACGAGAGCGGCATCCGAAGGCAGGGACCTGCTGAATTCATACACGAGCCGGCTCTTCCCCACGCCTGCCTCTCCGGTGATGAGGACTACGGCCGTCTTGCCGCGAGCCAGGTCCTTGAACACCCGGTTCAGCGCCGAGAGCGGCTCCTCCCTGCCCACCATGGGCGCGCCGGTGCTCCCGGGCCGGCGGATTCCCAGGGGCGTGCTCCTCTGGGGGCCTACGCGATAGACGGGCACGGGTTCGGTGACGCCCTTGAGCTCTTTTTTCCCCAGGGGTTCGATTGAGAAAAAGCGTTCGGCCTCGTACCGGGAAGATCCGCCGATGAGAATCTCTCCCGGGCCTGCAAGTCCGGAGAGACGCTGGGCGATGATGATGGGCATGCCGATGATGCTCTGATAGAGAGGAACCCGGGTGGCCTCGTCCACGAGCACGGTCCCGGCGTGAATGCCCGTATGCATGGAAAGCAGGCCGTGCGTTTCTTCGGCTGCCTCGTGTTCAAGCCCCTCGACGAACTCGTGGATCGCCTTTGCACTCCGGATCGCGCGGATGATGTCGTCTTCGTGTATCCGGTGGATGCCGAAGATCGCCACCACTGCATCCCCCAGAAACTTCTCCACCACCCCGTCGTATGAGGAGATGACGCGGACGGCCTCTAAGAAGATATCCTCCATGAGGCCCTTGAGCTCTTCGGGGTCGAGAAGGGAAGAAAGGCGGGTGTAGCGGGAGAGATCCGAGAACAGCACGGTGACAAAGCGGTGCTCGTTGATGCAGACCGCCCCTCTCACCGGCGCTCCGCAGACCCTGCAGTATCTGTCCCCCTGACTCACCGCCGCACCACAGGCGGTGCAGCGCTCCATGTCATTGCACATACAGTCCTCTCATCGCCTAAAGTTACACAGTAATTTCGTGATGTCAAGAAGAGGGCCTAAAATGGGAGGCTTGAGAACTTTGCAATTGACCTCATGGTCAAAATACAAGATAATGCCAAAAAATTGTGTAAAGAAATCATCTAAACTACGAGGTATACTGGCAATGGTTGATAAACTCAAAAAAATCTGGCTTGACGGGAAACTGGTGGACTGGGACGATGCACAGGTCCACGTGCTGACTCACAGTCTCCATTACGGCGTTGCCGCTTTCGAGGGCGTTCGCTGCTATCTGTGTCATGACGGCCGGTCGGCCATTTTCCGGCACAAGGAGCACACCAGGAGGCTGTTCAATTCGGCAAAGATCTATCTCATGGACATCCCCTATTCGCCGGAGACGATCATGAACGCCACCAAGGAGGTCATCGAAGCGAACGGTCTGAAAGAGGCCTATATCCGGCCCATCGCCTTCATCGGCGACGGCGTCATGGGGGTCAATCCCGGCAACAACCCCATCAGGGTATCCATCATCTGCTGGAAGTGGGGTGCCTATCTCGGAGATGAAGGACTGACCAAGGGCATCCGGGTAAAAACCTCCTCGTTTACCCGTCACCATCAGAACATCATGCTCACCAAGGCAAAGGTGAGCGGGAACTACGTGAACTCGGTCCTCTCCAAGATAGAGGTCCTCAAGGCAGGGTACGACGAGGCCCTCATGCTCGATCCCCAGGGCAACGTAGCCGAGGGCAGCGGGGAAAACATCTTTTTCGTCAAGGACAATGAGATCTTCACCCCGCCGCTGACCAACGTGCTGCCGGGTATCACCCGCAATACGATCATCACCCTTGCGCGCGAGATGGGCTACAAGGTGAGGGAAGAGCACTTCTCGCGGGATGCCCTCTACCTGGCCGACGAGGTGTTCTTCACCGGCACGGCCGCCGAGGTGACGCCGGTTCGGGAGATCGACGACCGCGTGATCGGCGAGGGCAGGCCCGGAGAAGTGGTCAAGTCACTGCAGAAGGCCTTCTTCGACGTGGTGAAGGGCAAGGACAAGAAACACGAGGAATGGCTGGATTATCTCGATCAACCCGCCCAGGGCAAGGTCTCCGGAGGAAGCGCCCGGTAGATCCTGTCTCCACGATTTTTAAGATCGACGTCAAAAAGGGCCCGCTTTTAAAGCGGGCCCTTTTTCGTCAATGGCATAGGCCTTTGAAGGGCAGGTCCTTTTTAGCCCGGCTTCAGGCCTGGCGGCTTTTAAACGGGAATGTGACGCGGCTGCGCTTAAGTCCTTGAGCTCCAGGCCTTAAAGAAAAGGATTAAACGGCGCCTGCGGCTAGAACACCTGAATGAAAATCAGAAAGGCGATGACGAATACCGCCAGGGCGGTCTGGTGTTCGGTGTTTTCGATGGTCATGGCAAATGACCAGAGGTGCTTGGCCCCGTGCGGGTAGGGATCGAGCCGGGGAGGAAAGAAATACGGGACCTCCCGCTTGTACTGGAGGAATTCCTCGCCGAACATCTTCTCGAGCCTTCCCCACTCCCGCTCCTGCTTTCTGGGAATATACGACTTGAAGAATATCAGGGCCATGATGATCCAGATGACGGGGTTCCTGGCCATAATGCACAACCCCGTGGCAATGAAGAAGCTGCCCAGATAGAGCGGCGACTGGATGTGTGCGTAGGGTCCGGACGTGGTGAGCTCCTCGTTCTTTCTCAAGTGCCCGGTGGCCCAGAATCGCAAGGCCTCTCCCGCGATGATGGGGATAATTCCCAGAAAAGAGGATGTCCAGCTGGGGTTGGCAAATATCACCAGGAGGACTATCATGGCATACAGCGGAACGGTCTTGCTCGTGATCTTCTCGAGTTTATCCCCCCAATTCATTCTTACTCCTCCAAGAAAAAACTTTGCCCTGCTTTGTATCCGTTTCTCTCCATCCAGTCAAGCCAAACCTGGGAAAAGACTCCTGAGAATCACCACGGCAAAACCGCGGCAGGGGCGGCAGGCGAGTCCCGTCAGAGCCGTTGCATGCCTTAAAAAAGCGATCCAGGGGAAAGGGCCTCTAGATCAGAAGGTCCCGGGCTGTCCGCAGCCCGGGACCTGATGTCTCGGCAACGGGCATTCCCATCAAAAAAGGTGATGTGGGGATGCTCCTCCTCAAGCGGTTATCCGCAACAGGCGGCCAACCTGGCGGCAAAGGCCGTCGAGTACGCTCAAGCCTCAAGCGGTCATCCGCCGATGAGGGGCTTCTTCGCCTGCTTCCTGATTTCCTTTTCGTCGGCCCATTCGATGAGCCCGGTCTCGATGTTCACCAGGTTCAGGGTGAACTTGAAATACACATCCTTGATCCTTCCGGCGGATTTCCTGATGGAGGTAATCTCGCCGAACATGAAATAGTCGGCCCCGACCTGGCGCCCGATGGTGCTGGACGTCTTCGGGTCCACGTAGCCTGAGCTCGTCTGGTACTCAAGCTGCTTGATCATCTCGTCGTTCACCTCGTTGACCGCCGTGAACCGCACCCTTCCCGACTTGAGCAGCGTGACCCGTATCTTGTCGGTCACGGATTTGGTGTCGAGGTGCTCGTCCGTCTTGTTTTTCACCTGGTGGACATAGAGCACCGGACGCTGGCCCGAGGACAGAATCGGGGTGGCGAGCAGCGAGTTCACCATTTTTTCCGCGATCATCTGCAGGTCGGTGGAGCCGAATTCCGTGGTCACCGTCTCCACCTGCTCGGGATCGCCGTAGCTGACCGTGGGGGACGATGCACAGCCCGCAACCAGAAAAACCACTGCTATCAGTGAAACAAGGATCATGATCCGTTTCATAGTCTTCTCCTTACTCTCCTAGAAATTATGAGCCCGTATCCGTGAGCGGCTGCAAGTTTCTCACCATGCATTTGAAGCTCACCGCATTGGGGCTCGGTGCGGTCGACCGGTAACCGCGCGCCTCTTTTCCGGAAAGCCCCGAGGGTATCCACGCGGTCATGGACGAGATCTCGAACCCTGCGGCATCGTACCAGATGAACCGGTATTCGAACACCACATCGCGCGAGCTGTTGTTCTGCAGTATGACCTGGGCCTCCATGGACGATCCGAGATCGAGCGCCCGGATGCTCACCTCGCCGAAGGAGACCTTGCGGGCGAGCCATCTATCGTTGATCTCCTCTTTCTTGGAGCTCAAGCCCCCCGGGCCTGCCTGAACGTGCAGGACATTCGGCGCCGTCCCGGCACACGCAACCAGGAACAGGGCGATCAGCCAAATAATGTTCCATCCCCTTGCCATTTCCTTCCCTCCTATCTAGTACGCTTTTGTCTGCAAAGCCAGACCGGCATCCGTATCCCTGCACAGGACGATGAGATGCCGGGTTCCTTCAGGAATGTTCACCACTGCCGTGCGCCCGCCCGGGATGCTCGCCACGGTGAGGCTCCTGGTGTGCTCGGGCACGAAGACCCTGGCCACCTGGATCTCCTTGGGCAAAGACGTCCATGTCCGCTGATCAGCCTGTTCGGTCACGGCCGAGGCCAAAGTACCGGTGATGGCGCCCAGGGCGCCGTATTCCCGGGAAAGCTTCCTTGTCATCTGGGCCTTCAGTATTGAGCGGGCCACCTGTTTTGCGAACAGGACAGGAAACGTATCGAGCAGGCTGCGCGCCGCAATGGCATCGATATCCGACACCACCGATGTCCGGACGTCTCTGCCATCCACCCGGATGCTTCCCGCCTGCGTGCCTGATGGAACGAACCGGTATACGGGCAGCGATGCAAACACCAGCCCCCCTTCCGGCAGGGGGATGGGAAAGCTCAACGGTTCCTTGACCGGCGCCGAGCCGTGCTGGAAGATCACGAACACGTCCGTGCCGGTGCCGTATTCCTTACCCGGCTCGCCAAACCTGGCCACCCAACTCTGTTCATCCTCATAAAACCCCAGCTCCCGGCTCAGGCGAATGAGGTCTTTTTGAAGACTCTTCGAGTCCGGGGCGGCCAGGATCCCCTTCTTCAGGTCGATGTATGCCTCATCCAGCTCCCCGCCCAGCTCATAAACCAGAGACGAGATGTAATAGGCATAGGCGTTCTGATACACACTGTAGGCATTGTCGGCCCGCGACGATAATTCACGGTACCTGCCGCTGTCAGCCTTCTGGAACGACTGCTCCCAGCTCTTCGCCCTGCCCTCTTTCTCGGCCTTCTCGATCGCTCTGGCATGCCTTTCGCGGAGCTCGTTCTGCCTCCGGTAGGCGATCCTGATCTCCACCCGGGCGCCTTCCAGATCGCCTGCCATGAGATAGTTCACGGCATTCATGGCGTGGAGCAGGATCTTTTCGAAATCCTCTCCCTCGTAGGGCTGTACCTGTTCGTTGACGATCAGGGAGCCTGCCTGGAAGGCCGTGCGGTCGGCGGAAACGACCGCACGGCTCTCATAATATCCCATCTTGTCGGCCGCGAGCTGGAACTCGCGGGAGCTCTCTGTGAACCTCCCCATGGCCTGCAGGAGAGTGGCACGCTCCAGGCGTATGAGCACTTCGTCCTTTCCCCGGGCCGATCTTTCAGGAAATACCGTGAGCGCGTCGTCGAACCTTCCCTGGGAGATGGAGAGCCGCGCCTGCTGTGTCATCTGCGTGTAGCTGGCCAGAGACGAGCAACCCGCTGCGAGCAGGAGCACGATGAGGCCGGCGATCAGAGTGGAAACATGCCTTGCCATTACGGTGATGCCGCACCCGCTGATCTCAAGATATCCCCCGGACGGATCCGGGAAGCCGTATTGCCCGTTTCGATCCTGCACGCCTTCTGGAACACGTCCGTCACGGTTACACGATCGAGCACTTCCTCGTCAAAGGCAATCACCTCTTTCGTGTCCGGGTCGATGACAGGTTCTCCCCGGCGGATGACCTCATACACCTCACCCTTCTGGATCCGGAAGTTCTGCCCCCGGTCGGCAAACGCAGTGCCGCCCCTGACCGATACCACCTTGAAGGGATACAGGGCGTCAACGGTCTTTATCATGAGATCGTGGGCGAGCTCCTCCTGAAGATCGGCAATGAAGCTGCCGGGCAGTGGGCGGGGCTCCAGGGTATCTTCGTCGATCCGGCGCTCGAGCCTGCCCTTCCCCGGCACAGAGGCCACGATCCTGCCCGTGGGGACCTCAAGGATCCTCAGATCGACCCTGATCTCGCCCCGCTCGATTCGGTGCGTGCGCTGGGTGTAGGCCACCGGCTTGAGCTCGACATCGCGCGCCGCATAGGTCAGGGTGCCCAGGGCGACATACTGCACGCCGAGCGCACCGCCCTTCTTCGCAACAGCGCTGTGCCCGAGCTCTCCCCCTTCGGCCCGCTCGATCTCAGCAAGGAGCACATCGGCCTTTGCCCGCTCCACGACCGTGAACTTGCCCGAGCCGGCGAGATTTCTGATGAAGATATCGGTGAGGACGGGCAGCTCGATCTCTTTGAGAAGCTCTTCGGGGAGTTCCACTTCCCGCCTCTGGTACCGGGTGAGTGCGCCCGGGGTATGGGTTTCGTACTCGTGCTCGGTGATCTTTTTGGGCTGCTCCAAGCTCCAGAGCGTGAACCTGGGCACGGCGATGGAGGCCGGTTCGGCGGCCTCCAGAGGGAGGGCGGCAAAGACGGCCGGAAGGATGAGCCATGCAAGTCTCTTCATGCAATTCTCCTCGTGAAACCCTTGTCGTAAAAAAGGGTCAGAACGCGACGCCGACGCCTGCCAGGATCCCGCGCCGGGAGTGATACCCCAGACCGACGTTCAGGCCCTGGATGATATAGCGCATGCCGAGCATCCAGGTGACGTTGTTGTCGCTTTCAGAGTCCACTTCAAAGAATTGATCCCCGGACCTCCCGATGAGCACGGTGTCCTGGCCGGAATAACCTATGCCTCCCACGGCGAAGAGGGCGGGGATCATCTCGGCCCCGATGCTGACATACACCTCCTGCTCGTTGCCGTCATTGTATTCGATGAATTGGTCAAAGCCAGCAGGGGGAGAGAATACTGTGGCCGGGATATCCTCGTCCGTGTCGGCAACGCTCACCCCCAGGCCGAAGCTGACCGCCCCGCCTTCGGGATGCAGCCGGGAGAGAAAGATCCCCCCCATCTCGACACCGAGGCTGGGCTCGTCGATATCACCGCCGATTCCGTAGTTGACCATGACATACCCTTCCGCAGAGCAGAGGGTGGGAACGAGCACCAGAAGGACGGTCAGTGCGGTCAAAAGTCTCTTCATATCTTGACCCCCGGGAAATAGTTTCTATCATGTATTTTAAGCATACTACTTGCAGACTGGAGAAATCAAGAATTGACAGACTTTTTATTGTGTATGAATATGAAAATAATTTTAATTTAAAAGGATTGCAGTATGTCGCGTAATGAGATGACTGCTTCTTATCTCAAGGCCCTGGGTCATCCGGTGAGGCTCATGATCGCCCGGGAGCTCATCCACGGCCAGAAGTGTGTGGGGGAGGTGGAAAGCACCCTGAATATCCGCCAGGCCAATGCCTCTCAGCATCTCTCCATACTGAAAATAAACGGGATCGTCGACTGCATAAGGAAGGGGAACCTCAAATGCTACTTCCTCAAGGAGCCGAAAAAGATCGAACAGCTGCTTGATATCCTCGAGCGTTACCAATAGATAGAAAGGACGCATACATGTACGACATCATCATCGTGGGCTCAGGGCCCGGGGGGCTGACCGCGGGGATTTATGCATCACGATCCAGGATGAAGACACTCATGCTCACCAGCCAGGTCAATCCAAGCCTGATCACGACCACGGACATCGTAGAGAATTACCCCGGCTTTCCGGGAGGAATCTCCGGATACGAGCTCATCGAGCGCTTCACCAAGCAGGCCGGGATGTTCGGACTGGAGACTGTGGAGGACGACGTGGTTTCCCTTGAGCGTGCATCCCGCGACTCCAAGGATATCTGGCGGGTGAAAACCGGGAAGGGCTCATACGATGCGCTGGCCGTGATCCTTGCCACCGGAACCGGGTACGCACGCCTGAACGTCCCCGGCGAGAGCGAATACACAGGAAAAGGCGTATCATATTGTGCGACCTGTGACGGGCCGTTCTACCGTGACGTCCCCGTGGCGGTTGTGGGCGGCGGAAACACGGCTGTCCAGGAGGCGCTCTTCCTCACCCGTTTTGCCTCCCGGGTCACCATCATTCACCGCCGCGACCGGCTTCGGGCATCCCGGATTCTCCAGGAAAGGGCGGCTGCGCACGAGAAGATCGACTTTGCCTGGAACTCGGTTGTGGAAGAAATCCTGGGCGAAACCCTGGTAAAGGCCGTAAGGATCTCCGATGTGGAAGACCCTTCGAAAAAAAGGACATTGGAGGTCGAAGGGGTGTTCGTCTTTACCGGGTATATCCCGAACACCGCGTTCGTCAGGGATGTGGTGGAATGCGATGAAAGCGGGTATGTTATTGTTGACGGTGAGATGAAGACTTCGGCGCCGGGAATATTCGCCTGCGGCGATTGCACGAGGAAGCTGCTCAGGCAGGTGATCACGGCCTGCGGAGACGGGGCCACGGCTGCATTCGCTGCAGAGCAGTATGTCCAGGATCTCAAAGGGAACGCCTACGGTGCCTGGGCGCTCTCCTGAGATCGCAAGAAAGAAAGGAGATAAACATGGCTGAGGGGACTTTCGTGGAAAATCCGGACTATCCCATCGAGCTCAATGACGACACGCTGGATCAGGCTATAAACAAATATCCGTTTCTTGTCGTGGACTGCTGGGCCGAGTGGTGCGGACCCTGCAGAATGCTGGGCCCGGTCATCGAGAGCCTGGCAAAGAAGCACCAGGGTGACATCGTCTTCGCCAAGATCGACGTGGACAAGAACAGAGAGACCGCCTCTCGGTACGGCATCCGCTCCATCCCCAACCTGCTGGTGTTCAAGGACGGCGTAAAGGCCGGAGACATCGTGGGCGCCATGCCTGAAGACAAGCTGCTGGAGCGGATCAACGCGCTCAGGGGATAAAGACCCTGACGAGGCGCCTTGTTTTAGAAAATCTTTCTGCTGTCCATGAGGATGGTGACCGGGCCGTTATTGACGATGTGGACCTCCATGTCGGTTTGGAATCTGCCGGTCGCGACCTTGCCGTCGTGCAGTGCGGAAACCAGCTTCACCGTATCCTCAAACAACTCTGAAGCCCTGTCGGGCTGCTCTGCCGTGAAATAGGACGGGCGCTTTCCCCTTCGGGTATCGCCCAGGAGGGTGAACTGGGAGATGAGGAGGATCTCTCCCTTGATCTGCCCCACATCGAGATTCATCACTCCCTGCTCATCGTCGAAGACCCTTAGACCGCAGATCTTCCGGGCAATGTAGTCCACATCGCGCTCGCCGTCACCCGTCTCGACGCCCACGAGGCAGCACAGCCCCTCCCCGATGCGCGATATCTCCTCTCCGCCTACCTTCACTGACGCCTGCTTCACCCGCTGGATCACTGCACGCATTCGCTGCTCCGTCAAATTTTTACCGGGTATTCCGTTCTCTCCATCGTCACCCGGAACTTATCCCCGGAAATAAAAAAGTCTCTTGAGGCGGCATCGCTCACAGGCAGCCTCTGCCTGCTGCATATGCAAAAAGGCACCCTTTAGGCAATGCTCACCTGATGAGGGTCATATTCAGAATCATACCCTGCCGGTATATGCTGATCTCCATCCGTCTGCCGTTGACAGACTGGAGGAGCTGCTTGAACTCGGAAATACCGGCGATCTTCCTTCCGTTGATGGCGACGATCACGTCTCCCGGCCGCAGGCCGGTGCTGGAGGCGGGGGAGTTGCTCTCGACGCCCGCCACGACCACTCCATCGACGTTGTTGGGCACCTCCAGGGATTCGCGCAGTGGAGGGCTCAATTCAGCGATCCTGGCCCCTTCGAGAAACCGGTTGTCCTCCACCAGATACGTATCCCGGGGAACCTCGGCCTCCGAGAGGTCTCCGATGGTGACGGTCACGCTCTTTCTGCTCCCGTTCCTGATGACGGTGACCGGCACCTTTGTTCCCGGGGCGATCTCCGAGACGAGAAACTGCAGGGCCGATGGGTCGTTCACCTCTTTGCCGTTGATGGAAACCACCACATCTCCCTGCCTGATCCCGGCCTCTGCAGCGGGAGAGCCCTTGATGACATCCGCGATGAGCACCCCCCGCGGGGTCTTAAGCTCCATTGCCTCGGCGATCTCAGGCGTGATCTCCTGCACCGTTACCCCCAGCCACCCCCTGACGACCCTCCCGTACTTCCGGAGGCTTTCGACGATATCCATCACGAGGTCGACCGGGATGGCAAACCCGATCCCTATGTTGCCGCCTGTCTGGGAGAGGATCGCTGTATTGATTCCGATGAGCTCGCCATCCATGTTGACCAGGGCGCCCCCTGAATTGCCGGGATTGATGGGTGCATCGGTCTGAATGAAATTCTCATACTCCGTAATGCCCAGGCCCGAGCGCCCCAGGGCGCTGATGATCCCGTGCGTGACCGTGCCTGCAAGGCCGTACGGGTTGCCCAGTGCGAGAACATAACTGCCGATCCGCAGATTCGACGATTTCCCGATCTTGATCACCGGGAGATCCTTCGCATCGATCTTGATGACGGCAACATCGCTCTTGGGATCATTGCCGATGATCTTTGCCGTGAACACCCGCTCGTCGGAAAGACGGACCTCGACCTCGTCCGCCCCGCTGACCACATGGTTGCTGGTGACGATGTACCCGTCCCCGGACACGATAACACCTGACCCCAGGGCCTGTTGCACCCGCTCCCTGGGGATACCGTCGCCGAAGAAGTCCCGGAAAAAGGGATCGGAAAACAGCGGAGAGCGGTTGACTGTTACCTTCTTTACCGAGGAGATATTCACGACCGAGGGCAGGACCTGCTCGGCCACCTCCTCGATCCAGTTCCGTTCCAAGGGTTGCGATCCTTGTGCATGAGCCGCCAAGGGAATCAGAAAAAGGGTGACGATCGCCGCCGATACAGACCTTATCGTCATGCGCATACGGGTATCACCTCACCTTTCCTCCTCATGCAATTACCTTATAACAAATCCGCAACCTTACTCAAGTTGATCCTGTACACTGACCAGGATTTCATGTATAGATTCGACCCCATGGCAATCCACGACGGCCCGAAATCAGGAGAAGGCTCCGTAACATCCTCCCGCGGCGCCGATGGTGCGGCGAGGTTGAGCACCACAGCGGATTATCACCGGTTCACCCCCGTCGATCTGATGAGCGAATTCACCATCTGCGAGTCGTTTTCAGGTCCTGGCTCCCCCTATGGCATCATCCTGGAAAAACCGTCGAGCTATGGTGCCATGGTGGGCGATTTTCTCGTGCGTATGGGCCTACTGAAAGACCGGGCAACCGTCTGCGAGGTGGGAGGGGGATATGGGAGTCTCATGCATGGGCTGCTCGGCAGCCATGAGAACCGGATCGAGCGGGTGTACATGATCGATCTCTCCTTAAGCCTCCTCAAGAGGCAGCGTGACCGGCTCAGCCCATGGAAGTCCCGCATCACCTCCATACGGGGAGACATCCACGAGCTCCTTGGGGCCGTTGCCGGGGTCGACCTCTTCATCGTCAATGAGGTCATGGGGGACCTTGACACCCTCACCGGGATCGATCCCTCGCATATGCCTCCCGAGGCGGAAGAGCTTATCAGGGCCTATGACCTGGATATCCCGGCAGTGCCCTTCAACCTCAACATCGGGGCTATCAGGCTCGTGGAGGCCCTCTGCCGCACCGGTATTCCGGCGCTGCTCACCGAGCACTCCTCTGACCCCGTCATTCCGGACGACATGGCATATCTCGCGCGAGACCTTGACCTCGACGCCTACCCCCGCGAGATAAAACTCTTTCGGCACAGCGAGTATACGATCAGGTTCTCACACCTGGTGAAGGTCGCCCGGGCTCATGGCAGAACAGCCAGGACCGGGGCCCTGCTCGACCTCATCCCGGTGAGAAAGGGAAAGAACCTGGAGACGATATTCAGGCTGCGCGCCTGTGACACTGAGGACCACGAGATCATCTACGAGCTCCTGGACCACATCCGTGAGTACCGCTGGCTCGTAATCTCCTGATCGGACGCCCATTAGATAGAAACGTACTGCTTAAAAAACCCCCGACTCTAAAGAGGGCGTGCGGAGAGACCCGCCCTTGGAACTACCTGATGAGATTACCCGTTCTCCGGAACCATCCCCTCAGAGGTCCTGCCCTCCGCAGCCTTGGCGGCATGAAGGCTATTTCTCTCCGAAGTACTGGACCTGGTAGGTGAGGACCTCGACCCCGGCTTTACGCCACGCATGCGCGGACAGTCCTGCCTTGAGACAGAGCTGACAGAGGAACTCCTCTTTGTCGGGGAGCTGCTCCCACACTTGGGGCAGAAAGGTGGCCGTGGCGAACCCTTGGCGGATAATAACCCCGTCGATCCCGGGCCTGAGCCTTTCCATGAGGTCTTGGGAGTCCGTATACTCGAGCACTGCAGGTTCGGTGAGCACACTCACCTCGATGTCGATCTCGCCAAGCTCAGAGGGCTTCAGCGGGCTGAACCGGGGATCGCGGAACGCAGCATTGATCGCGTTTTGCCTCACTGCTTCGACTACCGGCTCGCGGGCATCGAGAAAGCCGATGCACCCCCTGAGCTGCCCCTTCTTGTGCAGGGTGACGAACACCCCGCGCTTCATGTTCAGGGCGTTGTCTTTGAGGATCTCCATCGTGTCATCCTGCCCGGCCGGCGAGGTCCCCAGATAATCCGCCAGGGTCTTCCTCGCCAGCTTCACCAGCGCCTGCCCCTGTTCTTCGCTGATCTTTCTTTCCATGATCCACCTCCCGTTCATCCTCAAAGGGCCGTCCTTATCAGGGCAGCCGGTTCACTCGCTCTCCTCATATACGCGGGTATACAGAAAACGGTTGTAGATGCTCGAAAAAGAGCTGAATTCCTCTTCCTCGGGCGTGGCTTCGATGATGGAAGAAAATCCCGTGATCTTGGCGTCGAGATCGTCGAGCATATGGAGCAGGAGTGCTTCGCGCGTCATGGGCAGCTTGGGCGAACCGAATTCCAGCTGCCCGTGATGGCCGAGAATCATGTGGAGCAGCTGGAGCCTCAGCTCGTCCGGGAACCCCGGAATCCGGGAAATGGCCTGGTCCGCCATGTTGGCGGAGAGGTAAATGTGGCCGATGAGCCGGCCCATGGGGGTCATGTCGATGAAGCGGTTGAAGGAGTATTCATAGATCTTCCCGACATCGTGCAGCAGGGCTCCTGCCACAAGAAGGTCCCGGTTTATGCCCAGGTGCTGGTAGAGAGGGAAAATGCATTGGATAAGCCTGAGAATGGACAGGGTGTGCTCCAGCAGGCCGCCGATATAGTTGTGATGAATCCCCTTTGCCGCAGGCGCTTTGTGAAATGCCTCTTTGACTCCCTCGCAGGCAAAGATCTCATCGATGAGACGCCGTAGGTGCACACTCCTGATCCCGGCCACGTGGGTGTCGAGCTCCGCCGCCATGGCAGGGATGTCGCGGCTGGTGGTGGCGATCAGCGTGCTCAGATCGACCTTGTCCTCGTCCAGCTTCATGACCTTCTCGACCTTGATCTGAAGCCTTCCGTCATAGGACTCCACGATTCCCCTGACCCCCACTACATCTCCCTGGCAGATGTCCGATATCTGCTGGCGGGCATCCTCCCAGAGAAACCCCGTGATGTCGCCGCTCTTGTCGGTGAGCAGGAGCTTTGCATACGGCTTGCCGTTGCGCGCCGTCAGGAGCCTGCACTGCGAGATCAAGAAAACCGCCCGTATGGAATCACCGTCACGGCAGTCCGTGACAAACTGGCCCTTCGGTATCATATATCCTCCTCTATACACACATTTTATCACAGCTTGGAGGATATCTGCAGGAGGAAAAAGACAGAAAAGGCAGACTCAAGCGCACTGTCCCGGGGAAAGGCAGGCTGTACGCCCGTCTGCGGGAAGCGCCAGACAGCGTCTTCCTGCCGGGCGCAGCCGTTTCCCTTCTGACGTCAGGGTTGAGATTTGACCTTACTACTGATTCTCAGGCGCGAAGGATCAGAGAATGTATCGGCTCAAGTCTTCTTTCTGCATGATGGGCCCGAGCCGCTCGTTCACGTAATCCGCATTTATCTCGATGGTGCCCGAGAGATCGGCGCCCTCATAGGAGATATCTTCCAGGAGTTTCTCCAGGACCGTATGGAGCCTCCTGGCGCCGATGTTCTCCGTGTGATCGTTGATGTACTGGGCGATCCGGGCGATCTCCTGGATCGCATCGTCTCTGACCCTCAGATCGATCCCCTCGGTGGCGAGCAGGGCCTGGTATTGTTTGATCAGGGCGTTCTTGGGCTCAACCAGGATCCGAACGAAGTCTTCTCTGGTCAGCGGATTGAGCTCCTCCCGGATGGGGAACCTCCCCTGCAGCTCGGGGATGAGGTCGGACGGCTTGCTCACGTGGAAGGCGCCGGAACCGATGAAGAGAATGTGGTCGGTCCTGACCGGGCCGAACTTGGTATTGACCGTGGTCCCCTCCACGATGGGCAGGAGGTCGCGCTGCACGCCCTCGCGCGATACGTCGGGGCCGTGGGCGGATTCCCTGCCCGCGATCTTGTCGAGCTCGTCCACAAAGACGATGCCCGTGTTTTCGACGCGGCGCCTGGCCTCCTCGGTGACCTTGTCCATGTCGATCAGGCGGGAAACCTCCCGTGACGCGAGAAACTCGAGCGCATCCTTGACGCTCATCTTCCTGCGCCGGGTTTTCTTGGGCAGGAAGCTTGAGAACATCTCCTTGAAATCGATGCCCATCTCCTCCAAGCCCTGGCCGGAGAAGATCTCGATGGTGGGCATGGATGTCTCCCGGGCCTCGACCTCGATGATGCGGTCGTTGAGCAGGCCTTCCTTGAGCATGGTGCGGAGCTTTTCCCTGCTGTCCGCGTGTACCTGGGCATCCTTCTGGACCGGGAGCAGATAATCGAGCACGCGCTCCTGGGCGATGTCACGGGCCTTGGCCTTGACCTTCTCGCTCTCCTCGCGCTGCACCATCTGTACGGCGATGCGCATGAGGTCGCGGATAATGGACTCCACGTCCCTGCCCACATACCCCACCTCGGTGAATTTGGAGGCCTCGACCTTGATGAAGGGGGCATCCGCGAGCCTGGCCAGCCTCCTGGCGATCTCGGTCTTGCCCACGCCGGTGGGGCCGATGAGGATGATGTTCTTGGGATAGATGTCCTCCCGCATGTCCTCAGCCACCCGCTGGCGCCGCCAGCGGTTTCTCAGCGCGATGGCCACCGCCTTTTTGGCCTTGTCCTGGCCCACGATATACTTGTCCAGCTCGGCTACGATCTGTTTGGGTGTGAGATCGTTCATGAGAGCTCCTCGAAAACCAGGCTCTTGTTTGTGTAGATGCAGATGTCGGAGGCGATGTCCATGGCCTTTTCCGCGATTTCCCGCGCGGAAAAATCCGTGAAGCGTAGCAGCGCCTTGGCTGCAGCCACCGCATACTGGCCGCCCGAGCCGATGCCGCAGATGTCGTCGTCGGGCTCAACAACGTCCCCGCTGCCTGAGAGCAGAAAGGTCTTTTCGGCGTCGGCAACGATCATCAAGGCCTCGAGCCGCCTGAGGATGCGGTCGGTTCTCCAGTCCTTGCCCATTTCCACCGCTGCTCGGGTGAGATTGCCCCGGTACTCCCTGAGCTTGGCCTCGAAACGCTCGAAGAGCGTGAATGCATCGGAGGTTGACCCGGCAAACCCCACCAGCACCTTGTCTTCATAGATCGTCCTCACCTTGCGGGCATTGGCCTTCAGGACAACGTTGTTCATAGTCACCTGGCCGTCTCCAGCCAACACCACGTTCGTGCCCCTGCGCACGCAGAGCACGGTTGTTCCTCTCATTTCCATTCATCCTCCTTTGCCTTCGGATGAGCCTTATCATATACATCCATGAGTTTGTCCAGAGTTAAGTGGGTATACCGCTGGGTGGTGGAAAGGCTTGCATGACCGAGCATCTCCTGGATGGCGCGCAAGTCGGCGCCGGCATCGAGCATGTGGGTGGCAAAGGTGTGGCGGATGACGTGGGGGCTCACACGCCGGCTCACAGCCGCTCTCCTCGACCACTGATCCACGGTGCGGCGAATGCTCCTCGAACCGAGCCTCGTGCCCCTCTTGTTGAGGAAGAGGGGCTGGCTGCTGTACAGAGGGTCGTCTATCCCCCTGCATTTCAGATATTCGAAGACAGCCGACAAGGCCCTCTTTCCGATCGGGACCTTCCGCTGTTTCGAACCCTTCCCCGTAACCAGGATGAAACCCGAATCGCTGTCGATGTCCCGGCAGTCCATAGCCTCCATCTCGGATACCCTGATGCCTGTGGAGTAGAATAGCTCCAAAATTGCCCGGTCCCTGAGATCGGGGGTGCCGTCGATGAGGTCTGCAATCTCTTCCGGACTCAAATTTTTCGGCAGGGTCTCCTGTTTTTTCAGGGAGCGCACATGGGCAAACGGATTCACGGCCAGGCCGGTTCTGGCCATGGCGAAGTCGAAAAAGCCTTTTATGGAGCTGAGCTTCCGGTTGATGCTTGAACGGCTGTACCGGGTGTGGAGCCTGAGCATGTAGGACCTCACAGTCAGCCGGTCGGGAATCTGGATCGAGCGGCTGTCGAGAAACGAAAGCAGATCCCGGATATCGTTCACATATGCCCGGTAGGTCTCCGGAGACAGTCCTTTCTGGTCCAGGAGAAAGAGCTGGTATTGATTCAGGAGGGCATGGAGGTCGATTTTCATATGATTTAGATTACACTGAAGTCACAGGTGAATCAAGCCGGGGGAATGCTTGGAGGATTCGCTCCATAACCCTCTTTCTCTGTTGCCAACCTCCCCCTATTGTGAAATAGTGAGCCCTGCAGCAAATCAAGAAGGAAATCAACCCACACAAGGAGGCGTTATGAATAATGTGGTTATCGTAAGCGCAAAGCGCACCGCCGTGGGTTCCTTTGGCGGGACCCTCAAAGGCGTAGAGACAAAAGACCTGGGAGCGCTCGTGATCCGGGAGGTCCTGCTTTCTGCCGGGCTCAAACCCGAGGTGCCTGAGATCATCCGCAGCGAGCAGCCGAACCTTCTCAAGAAAGAAGAGATCGCGCCGGTTGAAAAGGAATACCGGAACTGGCCCGAGGGGAATATGGGCATCGCGATCGACGAGGTCATCATGGGCAACGTGCTCCAGGCAGGCCAGGGGCAGAACCCCGGACGGCAGGCCATGATCCGCGCCGGCCTCCCCAAGGAGACCCCGGCCTTCACTATCAACAAGGTCTGCGCTTCGGGGCTGAAGGCCATCGCCCTTGCTGCGTCGTCCATCATGGCCGGAGACAACGAGGTTGTGGTCGCCGGCGGCATGGAGAACATGAGCAACGTGCCCATCGCGCTGCCTGCAGCACGCTGGGGCTACCGCATGGACATGCCCTATGGCAAGACCGTTGACCTCATGGTATTCGACGGCCTCTACGAGATCTTCTACGGATACCACATGGGCATCACCGCCGAGAACATCGCATCCCTCTACGGAATCAGCCGCGAGGAGCAGGACAGGCTCGGGTTCGAGTCGCACTCGCGCGCACGGGCGGCCATTGCCAAGGGGATCTTCAAGGACGAAATCGTTCCGGTGGTAATTCCCCAGAGAAAGGGCGATCCCATTGTATTCGATACGGACGAGCGCCCCATGGACACCACCCTGGAGAAGATGGCCAAGCTCCCCACTGTATTCAAGAAGGACGGGACGGTCACTGCAGGCAACGCATCCGGCATCAACGACGGTGCTGCGGCGTGCCTGGTCATGAGCGAGAAAAAGGCAAAAGAGCTCGGTCTGAAGCCCCTGGCCCGGATCAAGGGCTACGCTTCCGGCGGCATCGACCCCGCCTATATGGGTCTCGGCCCCATCCCCGCGGTTCGCAAGCTCCTCAGAACGACAGGGACAAGCATTAAGGATTACGGTCTCTTCGAACTGAACGAGGCCTTTGCATCGCAGGCCATTGCCTGCATGAGGGAGTTGGGCATCGATGAGAGCATCACCAACGTCAACGGCTCCGGCATCTCCATCGGGCACGCCATCGGCGCTACGGGCGCCAGGATCATCGCGGCCCTCATCCATGAGATGAGGCGGAGAAATGTCGAGCTCGGCATGGCGAGCCTGTGCATCGGAGGCGGCATGGGCATGGCGATGTCCATCGAGGCGATGTAGGCAAAAAAATGAAGGGGTGCCCCCCTTTTTCAAGGGGGGCGGGGGTATAGGTTATCCCGAACGCCGCATAAACGGCATCCGGAAAAGCACCGTCAGACTGAAGATTATCAAGAGGCCGAGCGGGTTGCCGGGATTCCGTCCGGAATCAATCAGGCAGCCCCCGCCTCCACCATCTTCACCACTCGCGACCGCGGCATCGCCGTCCTCATTTGCCCCCGGTGCAGAGGTCTTTGCCGAGGCGTCATACTGGGCCTCGGAAAGCAGGGCCTGGTAGGCGTTGATGCAGCCGCCGGAGGCGATGTTCTGGAAATAGAGCCTCTCTCCCGCGATCACCGAGTCCAGGAGAATGCTCCTGACATCCGTCACTCCGAGCCCGGGAGACAGGTATCGCACCATGGCGGCAACCGACGTGACAAAGGGCGTGGCAAACGAGGTTCCGGACGAGTAGGTGGAATATCCGCCGTTTTTGTCGGTTGTACAGATTCCAACTCCGGGCGCGGCAATGTCCACGGTGGTGATCCCGTAGTTGGAAAAGCTCGCGATCTCTCCGAAGCTGTTCATGGCGGCCACCGCTATGACATTCTCATGGGGGTAGTTCGAGGGATAATGGCCGTTCGTGTCGTTGTCCTGACCCTTGTTCCCTGCCGAGCAGATGAACATGACCCCATGGTCCTGAGCGTAACGGATCGCATCGGAAAGCGAATGGGAGTATGAATAGAAGCCCCAGCTTGCATTGATGATGTCCGCGCCGTTGTCCACTGCGTGATAGATGGCGCTGACCGCATCCGAGAGACTGCCTGTGGTCTTGCCGCCGTTGTTTTTCATGAACTTGAGCGGCATGATCTCAATATCGATGTTCCAGGCCACTCCGGCGACCCCGATCCCGTTGCCGCCCAGGGCCCCGATGATCCCGCACACCTTGGTGCCGTGCCCGGCATCGTCCTCGGGAACCCCGTCGTTGTTCGCAAAATCGTAACCAGGAGCCAGGATCCCCTGGAGATCAGGATGAGCGGCATCGACCCCGGAGTCGACCACGGCAATGACGACCCGGTGGCCCGGTCCATGCTGATCCAGGATATCCCACGCCTCCGGAAGCTCAAGTGCGCTCCACTGGGCAGCATCATAGGGCCAGTCGGCCGGAATATCCTCGGCCTCGATGACGTAGTTCGGCTCCACATACTCTACATCGCTCCTGCCCTGCATCTCGTCCAAGGCCTCGCTTGCATTGTCGACCGCGATGATGACCGGACGATTCTCCTTGCCGGAGGCCATGACGTGGGAAGCTCCCGGGACCGGTTTGAATTTGACGATGAGCTCGTTCTGCCGGTACTCGGCCGCGGAAACAGACAGGCACGAAAAGGCGAGAGCGAGAAAAACGGATGTCGTAACTGATGCGTACTTCATAACCTTATACCCCCCAGATCTGTACGATCTGCGGAGTACAAGGCAATCCGGGTGCCAATATCGTGACTAGTGCGAAATAACTATTTAGTTAATTATTTCTTATTGTTAAGCGTACATCAGAATGAATCGTCCATTTTTTGTCGTTACAAAGATTACTGGATGGTAACCCTGGTTACAATGAATTGTAATCCGGTTTGTAATCTGTAACTTGAGAGGATATTCAGGAGGTGATAATTTGACGATACGCCCGGCCCAGCCGTGCGTACTCCTCCCAGGAGAGATCCTGGGGCCTCTTCTGCATGTCGATGTCCGCCAGACGGGCCAGATCGGAAAGCCCCTGCTTCGTGATACCGGGGAGGCCCAGCAATGAGTTCCTGAGCATTTTTCTCCTCTGGGCAAACGAGCACAGAACCACCCTCTGGTATGCTTCCCGCTCCGAAGGCGGCAAGGGGTTCTGCCTGGGAACGAGCCTGATCACCCGGGAATCCACCTTGGGCTCGGGAAAGAAATTCTTCGGACCGACTACGAAGCCCGGATCGCAGAGAAAGACGCCGGAAAGCAGCACCGTGAGCGCCGAGTATTCGCTGTGGCCCACGGGCGCGCATATCCTCTCGGCTACCTCCTTCTGGACCATGACCACCACCGTGGCGGGCGGAGGTGACACCTCGGCCAGGCGCAGGATCACCCGGGTGGCGATGTTGTACGGCAGGTTCGCCACCACTTTGGTCCCCGGGGAGATGAGCGTGCTCATATCCAGATCGAGCACATCTCCGTGCACCAGGGTGAGTCTCGGCTCGTCTGAAAACTGTTTCTTGAGCAGCTCGAAGAGCTCATCATCCTTTTCAACGGCCACGATACGGGAAGCGACCTTCAGAAGCGCTCCTGTGAGCGCGCCTTTCCCCGGGCCGATCTCCAGGACCGTGTCCCCCTGTTCCACCCCGGAAAACGCGGCGATCTTCTCCGCGATGCCCGGATTTTTCAAAAAATTCTGTCCCAGAGAGGGTTTCGGTCTCATTCCCATGTCCACCGGGAAACGGCGTTGAGATCCAGGGAGGCGAACCGGCCTTCGCTGATGTGCCGGATGCCGGCGATTCCGATCATGGCGGCATTGTCGGTACAGTATTTCCTCTCCGGGATGATGAGCCTGATTCCGGTTTCCTCGGATCTGCGCTTCAGGGATTCCCTCAGAAGGGTGTTGCTCGCCACCCCGCCGGTCACCACCAGGAGGTCCATGTGATGATCAGCCGCGGCCCTGAAGGACTTCTCCACCAGAACGTCCACCACAGCCTGCTGGAAGGATGCGGCGATCTTCGGCACCAGGTCTTCCTTGCCAGGCCTGGGGGTCTTCTTCACGGGCAGCCCGGAGAAGGTGAGGTCCATGTCCTCGAAGATCCCTTCCTTGAGCACACGGTTGAGCACCGCGGTCTTGAGTCCGGAAAAACTGAAGTCATAGGTCCTCTCGTTCATGAGAGGCCGGGGAAATTCGATGGCATGGGAATCGACGCCCTGGCTTATCCTCTCGATGACCACCCCGCCGGGATAACCCAGGTAGAGGAGCTTGGCCACCTTGTCGAAGGCCTCTCCCGCTGCGTCGTCAAGGGTCTGCCCGATAGGTGTGATGGAAGAAGGCGACGTCACCCGGTAGAGCGAGGTGTGCCCCCCGGACACGACCATGCCGATGTGGGGATAGGACACTTCATGACCGATCTGTGCGGCGCTCAGGTGACCTTCCAGGTGATTGACGCCGCACAGAGGGATATCGAGCCCGTAGGCAAGGGCCTTGGCATACGAAATCCCCACCAAAAGGGCCCCCACGAGCCCCGGCCCGCAGGTAACCGCCACGGCGCCCAGGTCGCCGGTCGATAGATCCGCCCCGTGGAGGGCCTCCCGCACTACGGGCTCGATGAGCTCGGCATGACGGCGGGACGCAATCTCCGGCACGACCCCGCCGAAGGCTGCGTGGTCCTTGATCTGGCTTGCAACGATATTGGAGAGGATAGCCCCGGCATCGGTGACCACGGCTGCCGCGGTCTCATCGCACGATGTTTCTATGGCAAGGATGTTCACGGTCTGCTTGCTTTCAGGTCCACATAGAAGTTCACTACCGGGGTGTAATGATGCATGACGGATATCCGGTATCGGTCTGTTCCTGTGCCGCCGGGTTCGGCATATCTGTCCAAAAGCCTTCCGGTATGAATCTCATACCCCCGGTCTTCGCCGGTGTTGTCGTTCCAGTTCGACACAAAGCCCTTGAAGTTCACGACGAACCCGTGGTTGGTGCTTCCCCGGTATATCAGCTCTTTGATCACGAGGACGGTCCCCTTCTCTACGCTCAGGCTTTCCTCCGGCTCCAGCGCATAGCATACACCGTTTGCCTCCACGATCAACCATGTATTTTGGACGGGCGGCATGACCTCTACAAAAACCTGTCCGCAGGGGAACATGTCCTTCCTGATTTCAATGGTGGTGGACTCCGTGATTGCCAGCTCTCTGCCGGTGTCGTTGATGTTTCCGTAGCGTTTTATGTCCGCCACGACACCCCGTCTGTAGTTCGACTTGATGTCGGTGACCCGGATTGTGTCCCCCTGATTGATCACGAGCTGCTCCTGATCGCGGACGGCAATGGGAGGCCCGTTGTTCAGAGAAATGAGGGCATACTCCATCTTGGGCGGCTCGATGTAGATGCTCGGTTGCGCCGGAATGATTCCGAACTCCTTCATGAAGGCGTTCACCACCATGGTCTGGAAGACCACCCGGTCGCGGAAATCCTTGATCGACTTTGACGTCTCGCTGGCAAAGGCCGGCTTGTGGAGCTTGGTGAGCATGTAGTAGGTGGCGGACTTGCGCTGCTCCTTGTGGATGCTGTCCGTGGCAGAGGTCCGGTGATTGTTGTAGTGAAAATGATATCCCTTTTCATGAATGGCAGCATTGACCTGAGCGATGACCCGTTCGGCCATTCCCTGGAGGTCGTATGTCTCCCCGCTGGGAGCCAGGTATCGATCCGTATCCGTGATGATGCACTGGCCGAAGCGCTTGGGGTTGCGCATATCGTCTATATAATCGGGATGATAGAAGCCTGAGCCGTCATGAAGGTTGAGAAAGTAGTCGGCCTCGTTCATGAACTCCTTGATCTTCTTCACTACCTCGCTGTCCGGATCAAAAGGTTGTGCCTCAGCAAATTTGCGGTTCATATCCCCGTTGGGCGCACGCTTGTTCATCATGATGGAATAGAGGTTGGCCCGGGGGACAACGATGAGGTTCCCCCGTTTGAGGCTCATATCCGCATAGAGGTCTGCGGCGAGATAACCGCCCGGCTCATCCCCTTGGATTCCTCCCATAATCATGAGCGTGGGCCCCGGCTCCTCCCCAAAGATGCGGTATACATCCAGACAATGATCCGTACCCTGGAAAAAGACCTCGTGGGTCAGCGCCCCGTGTACCATCAGGGGAAGCAGGGAAATGGAAACCGCCGCGAGGATTGCCTTCGCACGACAGGTCATGTCATTGAGTTTCCTGATATATCTGCTTTTTGTCCAGGGGCATGGAAAGTCTCATTCTGCCCTGGTCGTCGAAGATATAGAAGACCACGCTTTCCCAGTCGGACATGTCCGGAGGAACGGGCACATTCATGGGCTTGAAGTTGCGTATCGTGAAGGGGAGGCCCCTGTTCGTCTCCACCGGAATGCCGTCCTGCATCTTGACCATCGGGTGGCAGACCTCTGAATCCTGCTTTCTGAACACGATAAAGAGACGCCCCCTTGCAGCACCCTCGCTTAAGGGGCGGACATTCTCCACCTTGAAACTCAGCTCACCGCCGGACAGGGCGAGATCTTTTATCCCTGCGATGGGGGGAAGGACCTCTGCAGCAGGGGCTTCAACCCGGGCTTCCTCCCGAGGGGCCGCCGGAGGTTCCCCCGGCTCGGGGAGAGGCTGGTAAATCGTGCTCAGGCTGAGCTTCTTCTTGAGCATGATGATCTCCTCATCCTTGTGGGTGAGGAGCAGATTCAGGTCTTTGAGCTCCCTGGATTGGATTTCTATGGTGCTCTCTGCCTCAGCGAGATCCCCCCGGGTTCCAGAGAGCCACACGACCAGGACAACGAGTACAACGGCCAGGGCGACGAGTACGCTGAGAAATACCCTGACCCAGAATGATCGTATGGTCATCACCGCTCTTTCGCCTGTGGGCCGCATGATAATGATCTGGTAGGGATCACGAGTCTTCATCTATCTTCTCCCACTGCTCCTGGATGACACGAAAACCCCGGGACGTGCTCACGAGCCTGAGCGTCTTTTTCCCAAAATCCTCGTAGCTGTCTGAGATGAACCGCTGGTTTGCGGTTATGGTCCAATATACCCCGCTGCGCTGGATATCCACCCCGTCGAGGATAACCCTGACCGACTGGTACGGGGCAATATTCTTCGCCTTTGCCGCAAAATATCCCTCCCTGTCCGGGAAGGAGGCAAGGTAGAGACCTTTCATGGTATCCAGGTCTTTGCCTTCCCAACTCGAACGCCAGGTATCCAGGAACTTCTGGATGTCCTCGTTCTGCCGCCTCTTCAGATCCTCTGCCACGGCCTGCCATTTCCGGGCCTTGTTCAAGGGGGTGAACTCCTCCGCGATGATCCTGGGGCCTTCCGAGCCGTTTTCCAGGTAGACATACTTCACCCCGGCGCTCTGAAAAGAATCTCCCGAGTAATCCATCAGGAAGTAGCAGAGCACGTAATTGTCGGTTCCGACGATGATGAGCCCCTGGGAAAATATTGAGATGTGCCCGTACCGGGAGGAAATCGCCCTTTTCTGGGCCAGAAATCCATCGCGGCCCTGACCATGAAGGGCATCGTAAAACCGTGGAGAGTAGCAGGCCTCGTATTTTTCGAAATCCTTGTTCTGCCAGGCATCGAGCCAGTCGTTGATGAAGCTCCGGTAGAGAGACTCCATGGTATCCAGACTCTGCTCATCGATGGTCGTTACGCTTTCGAGGGTGATGATGGGGGTATGGTAGGGATCGAGATAGGCATCGAGCACCTTGAGATCGCTGTTGGTCAGCGATACGCACCCCTTGGTGTCACGGTTTTCCAGCGGCAGCTTTCTGCCGTGGATCCAGATTCCGTTGCCGTTTTTCCCCAGCGCCCGGTCAACGGTGTTGGGATAGTTGAGCGTGTATGCCCTCCACCCATAGGTCTCGGGAAGGGACTGCCCCTCGATGATCTTCTCGAAGAAATATACGCCCTCCGGGGTGCGCAGGTCGCCCTGCACCTGTTTGTCGCCGGGGTTCATGCCCGTAGAGCAGGGTATCTCCTCTACCTTCTTTCTCCCGTTATAGACATAGAGCCGCTGGAGGGACTTATCCACACATACGGTATAGATCCCGTCCCTGACCCCGATGAGGGGAACGGGAATACGCTCGCTCCCCATTACCTCCCCAGCCCACAGGAACGAGAACAACATCATGCCCGCGATGATTTTTCTCGATATCCTCACGATATCCTCAACTTCATGCACAATTTTTAGAGATCTTCCCTCGTAAATATGGTTCGCACCTCATATCCCAACGATTCAATGGCGGGTTTCCCCCCCTCCATTCTGTCCAGAATCCCGATGACCAATTCAACCTTCAAACCCACTTCTTCGGCGTTCCGTATGGCGGCGATGGTGCTGGAGCCCGTAGTGATGACATCCTCCACAATCACCGCCCTGAGCCCGGGACGTATCGGGCCTTCGACCAGATTCTTCGTTCCGTGCTCTTTTTTCTCCTTTCTCACGAGAAAGGCCACGATCTCCCGCCCGTTCTGGTACGCCACCAGACTTGCGGCCGTCGCGATGGGATCGGCCCCGATGGACATCCCCCCGACAGCGTCGACGGGCCGGTCCTTGATCAGCTCGAAAATGATCGACCCGATCAGGAGGGCCGACCTCGGCTGCAGCGTCACCTTGCGCAGGTCCACGTAGAGGTCCGACTCCTTCCCTGAAGCGAGGATGAACTTTCCGAACCTGACCGCATCGCGCCGAATAATTTCCAGAAGCTCCTCTCTTTTATTCATTAAAAGACCCTTTCGAAAATATTATCAACAAACTTGAGATGATGAGAAAGATCGAAGAGTTTTTCTATAGCATCCGCCCCGAGAGTGCTTGCGATATCCTCGTCGGCCAGCAGGAGATCCTTGAATTCTCCTTTGTTTTCCCACACTTTCAGGGCGTTGCGCTGGACCCACTGATATGCGGTATCCCGGGCAACCCCCCGGTCGACCAGGGCGAGCAGGACCCCCTGGGAGTGCCAGAGCCCCCTGGTGAGCCCGATGTTCTTCTGCATGTTCTCGGGATAGACCACGAGTCCGTCGATCACGCCGGTCAGCCTTGCCAGGGCGAAATCGAGCACGATGGTGGCGTCGGGGGCGATCACCCGCTCAACGCTCGAGTGGCTGATGTCACGCTCGTGCCACAGGGCCACGTTTTCCAGCGATGAGAGGCAGTATCCCCTCAGGAGACGGGAGAGGCCGGTGATGTTCTCAGAGAGGATGGGGTTTTTCTTATGCGGCATGGCCGACGACCCTTTCTGCCCCTTTCCGAACGGCTCCATGGCCTCCAGCACCTCGGTGCGCTGGAGGTGCCTGATTTCGGTTGCGATCTTCTCCAGGGTGGAGCCGATGATGGCGATGGTGGTGAAGAACTGGGCATGCCGGTCCCGTTGGACGATCTGCGTGCTGATGGGGTCGGGCTCGAGCCCCAGCCGCCTGCAGGCATACTCCTCCACCTCGGGTGGAATATTGGCGAAGGTACCCACCGCACCCGAGATCTTGCCAAAGGAAATCACCCGGGCCGCTTCTTCCATGCGCTTGAGGTTTCTGGCCATCTCGGCGTACCACAGGGCGAATTTCAGCCCGAAGGTGATGGGCTCCGCGTGTACGCCGTGGGACCTTCCCATCGCCGGGGTATATTTAAATTCGAAGGCCCTTTTCTTGAGCACCTCCATGAGGGTACGGATATCCTGGATGATGATCTGCGCGCTCTCTTTGAGCTGCAGGGCAAGGGCGGTATCCAGGACATCGGAGGAGGTCATGCCCATGTGGATGAACCGGGCGTCCTCTCCCACGTATTCCGCCACGCAGGACACAAAGGCGATCACGTCGTGCCGGGTGACTGCTTCGATCTCCTCGATGCGCTCCACCGTGAACCGGGCCTTTGATTTGATATTCTCAAGGCTCTTTTGAGGTATCCTTCCCAGAGAGGCCCAGGCCTCACAGACGGCGATCTCCACGTCGAGCCACTTCTGATACCGGTTTTCATCCGACCAGATGTGCTGCATTATCTCTCTGGAATAGCGGCGGATCACCGGTGCCTCCCCCTTCTGTCGATCATGTAGTTGCTGCCTTCGAGTCCCTTTACATAGCTCATGATTTCCTTGGCGTCTTGGAAGGCCTGCCCGTAATGCCTGTAGCGCTTCCTTTCGTTGATCACCACCGCAATGGAAATGGTGATGACGGGAAACTTTCTGATCTCCCCATTCCTGGCCTTGGATACGATCCCTCCCTGTTCCAGGTCCTCCTCGTTGTAGAAGTTTCGGATCGCCGTGTCGAACCGGGAAATGACCTCCTCGCAGATCGTCCCGACCCCTGCAACGGGGCAGAGAAAGAGGAAATCGTCCCCCCCGATGTGACCCACGAAAATGTTTTCGTGCCCGGCCCCGCGAACGGCATTGGTGATGATGCGCGCCGCAGCGAGCAGGACCTCGTCCCCGCTCGAGAATCCGTAGCGCTCGTTATACGGTTTGAAGTTGTCGAGGTCAACCCAGGCGATGGCTATCTCACTGTTTTCGTCGAACATTCGCTGTACGCAGCGGATGATGGATTCGTTCCCGGGCAGCTTGGTAAGGGGGTTTATGTCCTTCTCCCGCACCGACCTCCCGGCGATGAACTCGATCCTTCGCCTGATCTGCAGCTCTGAGCTGCCCAGAACGATGAAATCGTCGATAGGGATCTCGAGCGCTGCAGGGTCTTCGATATCCTTTTCGCTGTAGACGGCCACGATGGGCAGATGGCCGTACAGGGTGCTGTTCCTGAACTCCTCGATAATCCGGCTCTTTTCCTCCTTCAGGCAGGTGCGGTCGACGAGAATGATGTCGGGCGGGTCCATGGAGATGAGAGAGAGGAAGTCTTCATCGCTGTGGATGACCTGGACGGAATCGAACACAGAGGATATGATCGGGGAGAGATGCTCGTCGAGGCTCTCCTTTACCATGATCGCCGTTTTCACTTACCCCCCCCTTTACAGTTTGTAGTTTTCGACCTCTTCGAGATCGACGAGAATCTTCCTCATGAGAGCCGTCAGATCGATATCGGGCAGGCCCAGAAGGCTCCATGACTTCCCCGTTATCCGGGGCACTCCTCCCCCATCCGGGCCTCCGCCAACCCCGAATGCATGCGCCAGGCTGTCGGCGATATGGACCACGGCGGCGCGGTCCTGCAGACCCGGGGCATTGTCCGGGTCGTGATGATAGGTGATAGGGGTGATGAGCTGTCTGGGCAGGCCCCACTCCCTGGACAGCCATGCGCCGATATCCGCATGGTCTACGCCGAGAACCTCGAGCTCCGCCTCCCGGAAGGCACGGTCCTGCTCCCTGGCGATCCGGATAATCCGGTCATAGTCCTCGCTCAAGGATACCCTGACCAGAACCTTCCCGATATCGTGGAGCAGGGCTGCTGTGGATATCTCTTCAGGTTCGCTCAGCCCCAGGTTCCGGCTGATGGTTCCGGAGATGATGGCCGCTCCCAGGGAGTGCTCCCAGAGGCCTATCATAGACCTCTCCATGATCTCGAACACCGAAGCGGAGAGCACGACACCCTTGATGACATTGAACCCCAGGAGAATGACGGCATGACTGATGGACGATACCTTGCCCGAGATCCCGTAGAACGAGGAATTGACCAGCTTGAGCACCTTTGCGCTTAAGACCTGATCGGACGAGATGAGCTTGCCCACATCCTTGGCGGTCACATCAGGGCTCTCCACCATGGCGGTCAGTTTCTTCACCACCGGAGGCAGGGTTGGAAGGCTCTGGATGCGCCTGGTGATCGCCTTGATGTGCTGTTCCTTACCCACCGGACTCCCCCTGGGCACCATCCGCCTTGGCCAAACCTTCCTGCTCGGCGGGCTCATCCCGCTGTTCCATGGATTCGGCGAGAATAGCCTTCTCGATGGCCTCCCTGATCGTGTCCATGATGGGGTCGCCCTGCACCCGCGCGAACCTGGCCGTCATTTCCCGGATCTGTTCTTCCGGGCTCTTCGCAGGCCCGCCCATCTCAACCGGATGTCCCTTGAGGGTGAGCTGAGAGATGTTCATCCGCTTCAGCCTCTCGATGAGGGCGGCTGTGAGCTCGGTCCCTTCTGCGCACAGCGGCATTCCCGCGTCGTTGACGACCGGTTTTGCCAGAACCATGCCCGGCTCCACCAGATTGATCGGAACTCTCTGCATCATCTTCCCCGGATGTTTATCTGATTCTTGCCCCCACTTTCGGCTCCCGGTCGAAGGTGAGAAGCGTGAGCTTCCCTTCGGGGGTATCCGTTGCCAGGAGCATGCCTTGGCTCTCGATGCCCATGAGCTTTGCAGGCTTCAGGTTCGTCACCACGGCAATATATTTGCCCACGAGTTCCTGGGGCGAATAGCTCTTTGCTATGCCGGCAGCTATCTGTATCGTCTTTCCCACGTCAATCTTGAGGACAACGAGTTTTTCGGACTTCTCGACCCTGCTCGCCTCCATGATCTTCCCGACTCTGAGCACGCACTTCGCGAAATCTGAGATATCGATGAGGTTCGCCTCCTCTTTCTCCTGTTCCTTTGCAGCGGCCGGCTGGACAGGCGCTTTCAGGCGCTCCACCCGGGGGAAGAGTGCATCGGGAACCCCGATCGAGGTCCCGCCCTTGAGCTTTCCGAACTCGGCGAGACTCATGCCCGTAAACTTCTCGTCCATTCCCAGAATGCTCAAGATCCGTGCAGAGGTGTCAGGCATGACCGGATAGACCATTTCCGCCACGAACCTGATGCCCTCCATAAGGTGATACATCACCACCGCAAGCCGGTCACGGTCGCTCTTGGCAAGGCTCCACGGTGCGGTCCTGTCGATGTACTTGTTCAGGAACGAGATGAGTGACCAGACAGAGGCCATGGCGCTGTGGAGCTCGAGATTTTCCATGCGGGCCTTGTAATCTTCGGTCACCTTGAGGGCAAGCTCCCTGAGCTCGTTCTCTTCCTGCATGAGCGGCCCGGAAGGATCAGGCAGGGTGCTGCCGAAATACTTGGCCACCATCCGGGTGCTTCTGCTCACCAGGTTTCCGAGGTCGTTGGCCAGGTCGGCGTTGTAGCGCTCAATGAGCGCCTCTTCGGAGAAATTGGAGTCCAGGCCGAAGACCATCTCCCGCACCAGGAAATACCGGAAGGCGTCGACCCCATACTTCTCCTTGAGATCGAGCGGGTCCACCACGTTGCCCAGGCTCTTGGACATCTTGGCCTCGTCCACGTTCCAGAAGCCGTGTACGTTCAGATGGCGATAGGGCTCGACCCCCATGGACTTGAGCATGGTGGGCCAGTAGACCGCGTGGGGTTTGAGAATGTCCTTGCCCACGAGGTGCTGGGCGCTCGCCCAGAAATCGGAAAAATGCCTGCCGTCCGGGTATCCGATCCCGGTGAGATAGTTGATGAGGGCATCGAACCATACGTAGCACACATAGTCTTTGTCGAAGGGGAGCTCGATGCCCCAGGAGAGCCGCGACTTGGGCCGCGATATGCAAAGATCGTCCAGCGGCTCTCTGAGCATCCCGAGGACCTCGTTTTTGTACCGCTCCGGCCGGATGAAATCAGGGTTGTTCGTGATGTGGTCGATGAGCCAGCCCCGGTATTTCTCCATCCGGAAAAAGTAGTTCTGCTCCTGGCGGTAGACGAGCTCCTTGTCATGGATGGGGCATTTGCCGTCGACCATCTCGGTCTCCGTGAAGAACCGCTCGCAGCCGACACAGTAGTACCCGCCGTACTCGCCGAAATAGATGTCGCCTTTGTCGTAGACGTTCTGCAGAATCGTCTGGACGGTCCTGACATGATCGGGCTCGGTAGTGCGGATGAACCGGTCGTTGTTCACGGCGAGCTCGGGCCAGAGGTTTCTGAACCGGGCGCTGTTCTCGTCGGCGAGCTCTCTTGGTGTGGTGCCCAGGTTTCTGGCGGTTTCCGCGATCTTGTCCCCGTGCTCGTCCGTGCCCGTGAGGAAGAACACCGATTCTCCGAGAAGCTTGTGGTACCGTGCCAGGACGTCAGCGATCACGGTCGTATACACATGCCCAAGGTGCGGTTTTGCATTCACATAGTAGATGGGGGTAGTAATATAGAAATACCCTTTCATTCGGGCTTGCTCCTTTTCCTTCTGGAATTCCTGCTCCTTGATGATCTTTTCCTCTTGCCCCGTGGCCTGTTCTGGTCGGAGGCCGCTTCCACGGGCTGCTCCCTGTGCGGCTGCTCTTTGATCCGGGCATTCTCGGCCGCCTTTTGCTCGGAGAGCTTTGTGTATTCTTCCTCGGTTAGTATATCAGAAACCGAGCTCTTGATAAATCGGCGATCTGCGAGTTTTGCCACAAAGGTCTGGTTGATGATGTTGATGCTGACCACCACAGCCTCCCCCTGTTCGAGAAAGACCTTCTTCCCCGGCTTGGGAAGATTGTCGATGAGGTTTGCGTACGACTCCTTTTCGTAGGCGAGACAGCACTTGAGCTTGCCGCACAGGCCGGAGATCTTCGAGGGATTGAGCGTCATATTCTGGTTCTTTGCCATCTTGACCGAAATCCGCTGGAAGCTGGTGAGGTACACCGAGCAGCAGACCTCCCTTCCGCAGCTCCCGATGCCTCCCAGCATGGCGGACTCCTGACGGCTCCCGATCTGACGCAGCTCGATCCTGGTCCGGTACTTCTCCACCAGGTCCTTGAGCAGCTCGCGAAAATCCACCCGCCCTTCGGCAACAAAGTAGAAGGTGGTTTTGCTTCCGTCGAACATCTGCTCAACCCGGGTGAGCTTCATGGGCAATCCGCGGGCCGTAATCCGCTCGTGGCAGAACCGGAAGCACTCCTCCTCCCGCTGGCGAATGACCGCGAGCTTGTCCCGGTCCTCCGGCGTGAGCTTTCTGAGCACGGGCTTGATCTCGTCGAGCCCGGCGGCTTCATCGTGTGACGGTGTCCCGACAACCTTTGCCACCGAGAGCCCGGCCTCGGTATTCACCAACACCAGATCGCCGTAATGGAGATCCATCCCCTTCGCATCGAAGATATACGACAGCGGGAGCGCAGGGAATCTCACATAGACCAGTTTCTTGGGTTCTATACTATTATCCGTATCTTGTGTGCTTTGTGCATCCTGTATATCATTCACGTTTTCCATCGCTACCATGTTAGCAATCTTACACAATCATTATCAAGAACATCTTTTCGCTCCATTGATTATTCCCCCGGTTTGTGGGATAAAAAAGCAATTACCGGGCACACCGTCAGCAGGAGGCGACATGACTCTGTGGGAATTTTTTATCAAGGGCGGTCCTCTGATGTGGCCGCTTCTCGCGTGCTCGATCGTCGCACTGGCCATAATCATCGAGAGATCCTTCGCGCTCCGCCAGAGCAAGATCATCCCGAGATCGCTCATGGAAGAGGTAGAGCGGCTGATCCGGATGGGCAGGCTCCATGATGTCGAGAAGCTCCTCAGACGCAGCTCCTCGCCCATCTGCCCGGTCATCATGGTCGCCATACAGAACGCGGGCATGCGCAGAGAGATCATCAAGGACTACATGGAGGAGGCAGGTGCCAAAGAGGCGTATGCCATCGACCGGTACATCGACATCCTGGGCATCATCGCGACCATATCGCCTCTTCTGGGTCTTCTGGGAACCGTCTCGGGCATGATCACCTCATTCCATGCCGTAGGAGGGGGGGGCCAGGCGAATCAGATGCTGGCATCCGGAATATCCGAGGCACTCATCACCACGGCCACTGGCCTGTCCATCGGCATTCCGGTCTATATCTTCTACCGGTTCTTCATCGCCAGGAGCGACTATCTCCTATTGGAAATGGAAAAGACCGCCTCACGGATCCTGGAATATCTCAAGGGCGAAAATCATGAAGTTCAGGCGCAAAAGGGATAAGAACATCTCAGCGATCGACATCACGCCCCTGGTGGACGTGGTGTTCCTGCTGTTGATCTTCTTCATGCTCTCACTGGGGTCTCCGCTGAAGCTCAGCGAAGTGAGCATCCCCGAATCGAAGAGCGGGGATTCCATGACCCGGGAGGCGATCACGGTCGCCCTTTCCGACAGGGGCCTTTTCATCGACGGCGCTGTGTCCGGAGAGGAAATGCTCGAGCTTCTCCCCACGGATACGGACATCGTCATCCTTGCGGATAAGAACATCCCCTATTTCCGGGTCATGGCCGTGCTCGACACACTGCGCTCGTCGGGGCACGAGCGGATTTCCCTGGCAACCAGGCCGCTGAAGAACTGAGCGTTGCCGGGAGAGGCACTGCGTCTGGGGCGAATGAAATCCGTCGAATCCCCGGGTTTTTGCCTCGCAGACCGGCAGCCGAAGCTGATTGTAATGATTTGACTAGTTATCGTTTCGCCGCTATAATACACTTTTATGAAACGGATCCTTTTGGTGGATGACGATCGAAATATTCAGAGGCTTCTCAAGGAAGAATTGAATGATGATGGTTATTCACTGATTATTGCTTCCAATGGGAAGGAAGCATTGCCCTATTTGGAGGTGGAGAATGGGAAAAAGCCCGACCTTATCATACTCGACCTGAGGATGCCGAAGATGAACGGCTTTGAGACAATGGGACATATCATCAAATCACGCCAGGATATACCGGTAATCATCCACACCGCCTACTCCAGCTATCGCAACGATGCGATGGTGATGGCTGCGGACGCCTATGTGGAAAAATCTCATGACCTCACCAGGCTCAAATGTGTGATCAGGGACCTTTTGGATAAATCATGCACAAACAAAGAGAAGTAGAGGTAATCATCCTCGCCGGAGGAAAGGGGGAGCGCCTCTATCCTCTGACCAAAGACCGGGCGAAGCCCGCAGTGCCCTTCGGGGGCATGTACCGCATCATCGACTTCACCCTGTCGAACTGTGTGAACTCGGGATACAGGCAGATCTACGTGCTGTCACAGTACAAGTCCCACTCGCTGAACCGCCACATTCAGCGGGGGTGGCTGCCCTTCTTTTCCTACCCCATGGGCGAGTTCATCTACAACATCCCCGCCCAGCAGCGCATCGGGAGCAGCTGGTACGAGGGGACCGCTGACGCGGTCTTCCAGAACATCTACACCCTCCAGCAGGACCAGCCCAAGTACACCCTCATTCTCTCTGGCGACCATATCTACCAGATGAACTACCGTGACATGCTCAAACATCACGTAGAAAACGAGGCCGACATCACCATCGGGGTGGTGCCCATGCCCGTGGAGACCGCCTCCGAGTTCGGGATCGTGGCTACGGATCAGCACATGCAGGTGTCGGGCTTTCAGGAAAAGCCCAAGTCGAATCCCCGCACCATGCCCAACGATCCCACCAGGGTCCTCGTTTCCATGGGCATCTATGCGTTCAACACCGATGTCCTCATCAAGCAGCTCATCGAGGATGCCAGACGCAAGGACAGCTCCCACGATTTCGGAAAGGACATCATCCCCAAGATGGTCCAGAACGGAGACAAGGTCATCGCCTATCCGTTCACCGGAGTGATGGGCAACTCATACTGGCGGGACATCGGAACGCTGGACGCCTACTATGAGGCCCACATGGACCTCATCTCCGTGTCTCCCCAGTTCAATCTCTACGATCCCCGGTGGCCGATCCACACCGTATATGGCCCGTTTCCCCCGGCAAAGATGGTCTTCTCGGGCGGAGAGGACGGCAAGCGCATCGGGACCGTTCTGGACTCGATCGTCTGCAACGGCGCCATCATCTCCGGAGGCAGGGTGTACCGCTCCATCATCTCTCCCAACGTCCGGGTCAACAGCTATGCAGCGGTGGAGGACAGCATCCTGATGGAGGGTGTCGTCATCGGGAGAAACTGCCGCATCAAGAATACCATCATCGACAAGTACGTGCACATTCCTCCCAACACCGTGATCGGCCACAACCTCGAAGAAGACCGCAAGCGCTTCGACGTTTCGCCGGGCGGGATCGTTGTTATTGCCAAATTCACCGCTTTCGAATAATAGCCCCGTTGCATGAACCGCATCGCACTGGTGAGCCTCGGCTGTCCGAAAAATCTCGTTGACTCGGAGTATATCTGTCAGCTCCTCCTGGCGGCCGGATACCCCCTTGAATCCGACCCAGGCAAGGCTGATACCATCGTGGTGAACACCTGCGCGTTCCTCACCGAATCGGTGGAAGAGTCCATTCAGACCCTGCTCGGCTATCTTCAGGAGGGAAAGGAGGTCGTCTGCACGGGGTGCCTGGTGAGCCGCTACGGGAGAGAATTGCTCGATGAGCTGCCCGAGGTCAGGCTCTTTGCCGGCCCGGGTACCTACGACCGGCTCGTTGATGCGCTTCAGTCGGATGCCCGCTATGTGGCGCCGGAGTTTACCGGGGTGGTGAAGCGGTCGTACACCGTCACGGGTGCAAGCGCCTATGTCAAGGTGAGTGAGGGCTGCTCGAACAACTGCAGCTATTGCCTCATCCCCTCCTTACGGGGAGGGCTGGTCAGCAAGCCTCCCCGGGACATCATCGATGAGTGCAGGGATCTGGCCGCCTCCGGGGTGAAGGAGATCATCCTCGTAGCGCAGGATCTGGGCGGATACGGCCACGATCACGAGGGCTACCCGCATCTCTCCTCTCTCCTGAAGGACATATCGCGCATCGAAGACATCCAATGGATCAGGCTCATGTACATGCATCCCGCGTCCCTGGACGAACCTCTCGTGACTGCCATGCGGGACAACCCCAAGGTGGTGCCCTATCTCGACCTTCCCATCCAGCATGTCTCAGAGACGGTCTTGAAGGCCATGGGCCGCAGGGGGGGAGCCGATGCGGTTCGCAAGGCCCTTCGCCTGCTGGATGATATCTATCCGGACATCTGGATCAGGTCGACCGTCATGGTGGGGCATCCCGGCGAAGACGAGCAGGCCTTCAGCGAGCTCGAAGAGTTCATCCTCACCGGGCGCATCGATCACCTGGGGGTGTTCGCCTACTCGCCGGAAGAGGGCACCAGGAGTGCCTCGCTCCTCGGAGAGATCCCGCAGGAGGTGAAAAACGCCCGCAGGGACAGGATCATGGAGATCCAGCAGAGCATCTCCCGCAGAAGGCTTTCATCCCTGGTGGGAGAGAAGGTCCAGGTGCTGGTGGAAGGCTACCACCCGGAGACGGACCTCCTGCTGGCAGGCAGGGCACCGTTCCAGGCGCCGGAGGTGGACGGCATGGTGATCATCACGGAAGGAACACCCTCTTTCGGGACCTTTTCCGAGGTTGAGATAACCGATACAATGGAGTACGATCTTCTGGGGAGAATTGCATGAATACACAGCAGATAATTGAACTTGGCAGGGAGGCTCTTAGGACCGAGATCCAAGGGCTTCAAGGGGTCGTTGGGCAGCTCGGCGAACCGTTCGCCGAGGCGGTGCGGATCATGGCGGATCTCAAGGGCAAGGCGATCCTGACCGGCGTCGGCAAGTCCGGGATCATCGCCCGGAAGATCGCATCCACCATGGTGAGCATCGGCACCCCCGCGGTATTCATGCATCCGGTGGACGGGCTCCACGGCGATCTGGGCACGATCATGCCCCAGGATGCAGCCGTTGTACTTTCCAACAGCGGGAATACGAGCGAGATCCTGAACCTCCTCCCTCCGCTGAAGAGCCTCGGCATTCCCATCATCGCGATCACCGGCAACATGGAGTCTCCTCTGGCCCGGCAGGCCGATGTGACGCTTTCGTGCACGGTGGACCGCGAGGCATGCAACCTGGGTCTTGCACCCACCTCATCGACCACGGCCCAGCTCGCGCTCGGCGATGCCCTGGCAGTGGTGCTCTCCCACATCAAGGGGTTCAACCGGGACGCCTTCAGGATGATCCATCCCGCGGGCGAGCTCGGCAAACAGCTCATGTACCGGATATCTCAGATCATGATCACCGGAGACAAGATCCCGCTCGTGTCCCCGGAAACACCGCTGCACGATGCCATCCTCGAGATGACCCAAAAGTCCCTGGGCTTTACCCTCGTAGGGGCCCGGGACCATATCGAGGGAATCATCACCGACGGCGATCTCCGCCGCGCGATCCAAAAGTTCGGCGGCAACCTGAAGGACCTCACGGCACGCGAGGTCATGAGCCCCAGACCAAAGAGCATCGCAGGCGACAAGCTGGCCTTGGACGCCCTGGATATGATGGAAAAATTTCAGATCACCTCGCTGGTGGTATCGGACGATGACAGCAAGCTCCTGGGCGTGGTGCACCTCCATGACCTCCTGGGGAGGGGGAAGCTCGGACTGCGCGGCGTCTGAGCGGCTCAAGCCCTTAAAGTATTCCGCGCAATCGCCTCGTTTTTCAGGTGCGCCCGCTCTCGGAAATCTCTCGTGCCGCCCTGACATTGCGGGGTCTCGTATATGCTCTCCCCAAGGGTCCTATTTCTCCGGCCTTTCCGGGCCTGTCCATGGATTGACGAAGAATCCCGGCGTTATCTTATCTCTTCCCGTTCTGTCCGCCCGAGAGGATCACCTCCTTATGTTGTCTTTGCAGCATCTGTCCTCTATACATAGCTCAAGAGGCGCATCTGTCGCGTCGAAAACGACGGAGGCTTTTTGACCATGACGGGCGGACACCGGCTTGTGGTAATCGAGTCATCGCCGCTTCGCTCCCTCCTGTCCATACCCATCGGAAGCGGACGGGAGAGTTCCCTCCGGCCGGTCATCTGCTTCCTCCACGGCTATGACGAGGCCGCGCCCTTAGAAATCCGCCGGGCATTGCGCAAACACGGGCCGCTCAGAAAGACCAGCTCGTCCATGGCCCGTGAGCGTTTTATCATCATCGCCCCCCAGCTCCCCTCTCCCGGCGGGGATGTGTGGTTCCGGTATGCCGATTCCGTCAGGCAGATCGTCCAGGGCATCCGGGCAGACTATGGCGGTGACCCCGATCGGACCTATCTGACCGGGTTCAGCTTCGGAGGCAACGGGGTATTCGATCTCGCAGATCTCGTTCCCGGCCTCTGGGCAGCTTTGTGGCCGGTCGATCCCACCAGGGTGCCGCAAAAAGACCCAGGGCTTCCCGTATGGCTCTCTTTTGGAGAGATTTCCCGCTGGCACCGGGCATCGTTCATCCAAGCCCTGGATCTCAAAGACGCCGGCCAGGGGAATACCGGGGACCGGGTGTACCTCGACCAGGGAATGGATCATGTTGGCTCTGCGACCTCCGCCTACGCGGACGACCGGATCTATTCCTGGCTCCTCTCACGGAGCCGTAGGAACCCGCGATAGGTCCACCCGAATGCGATGCCCCGTGAGCCGTTTATAGGGACGATAAAAAAATGACCAGAGAACATTCACAGTGGAAACCCCATCCCTGGCACGGACTCTCGCAGGGTCCTGACCCGCCGAGGGTAGTCACGGTTTTCGTGGAAATCACACCCTTTGATCACGTCAAGTACGAGATAGACAAACGTTCCGGGTTCCTGCGCATCGACCGGCCGCAGTACTCCTCTTCCCTGCCTCCCTCCGTGTACGGATTCATTCCCCGCACCTTTGCCGGCCGCAGAGTCGCTTCGCTGATGCCGGGCGCACGGCGCGGGGATGAAGACCCCCTTGATATCTGCGTGATATCGAGCCATGCCATCAACAAGTCCGAGGTCCTCCTGAGTGCACGGGTAGTGGGAGGTATCCCCATGCTCGATGCAGAAACGGCGGACGACAAGATCATCGGCGTTCTCGTGGGAGATGCCGCCTGGAACGAGGTGAAAGAGCTGGAGCATCTTCCCCTCGCTGTCGTCGATCAGCTCGTTCACTACTTCTCCACCTACAAACGCATGGGAAGACCGGAACATACCGTGCAGGTAGGGGAGCCGTACGGGAAAAGCCACGCCCACGCAGTCATCCTCTCCTCTATCGACGATTACAAAGAGGCCTTCGGGGAATGAAGCGCCTGCCTGGCGTATCATAACGCAGGATAAGTCGGCCGGCTGTTATCCAGTCTATTTCATTCCTTTTTCACAGGCACGAACATCTCTAGAAGAAAGAGGCAATCGCGCCCGATCGTCCCGCCCTTTGGGTTATCCCATATTTTTTATCCATCATGTTGATTCCTATCCTCTTTTTTATTATAAGGGGGAAGAGAGAACCGCAGCGAAAAATACGGCTCTGGAGGTAAAGGGTGCCCGTAGACATCGATCCTGCACAGGTGCCGGTGCTGATCGTGTACAACATGGATCCCTCATGGGATGTGCAGGACAGACAAGAGGTGGAGTCGATTTCAGACCGCCTCGGCCGTGCGATTGCAGAAGTCGGACACCCTACGTCCCTTATTCCTGTTAAAAACGAATGTATCGCAGAACACCTGTATCCCTACCACCCTCTGGAGCACATTGTCCTCAACTGGTGCGAGGGCATCCCGGGCGTGCCCCACAGCGAATGGATGGTGGCCGATGCCATGGAACGGCAGGGATTTGTCTACACCGGGGCGGATGCATCCACACTCTCACTTTCACAGAACAAGTACCGTGTGAAGAAGATACTCGATCTCTGCGGCATTCCCACACCTGAATGGCGCCTCTGCACCCGGCCCGATCCCGGTGGATGGAATCGTTACCCGGCTATCGTCAAACCCATGAGCGAACACTGCAGTGAGGGGATCACCCGTGACTCCGTGGTCACGAACCAGGATGACCTCCTTGAGAGGATCGCCTATATTCTCGATGCCTATCGGCAGCCAGCCATCGTGGAAGACTTCATCGACGGCCGTGAATTTCATGTATCCCTCTGGGGGAACGGGAAGCTGGAAATGCTGCCGCCCGCCGAGATGGATTTCTCCGACTTCCAGGACATCCATGACCGGCTCTGCACCTTTGAGGCCAAGTTCGTCCCAGGATCGGTCCCGTATGAAAAGATCAGGACCCTCCTGCCCGCCCCCTTAAGCCGTGATGAGCTTCAGCGGCTGGAAAGGATCTGTTCGGAGGCCTACCAGGCTATCGGGTGCAGGGATTACGCCCGTATCGACGTGCGATATCAGGGTGGTCTGTTCTATGTCCTCGACGTGAATCCCAATGCCGACATCAGCGACGATGCGAGCATGGCTTGTGCAGCCGAGCTTGCCGGCTTCTCGTATGGCGAGATGGGAAGCCGGCTCATCAGGCTTGCGGCAAGAAGACACCCGGTATGGGGTGACGGCCGGGGCACAGGGTAGCCGGCAATTCCCCTCGGCAGGGTTGTCCGCCGGCTTCGGTGTCAGGGACCATGCCCTCGGCCGCTGCCGGGCCTCCCGCGTCAATGGCGTATGGAGACTGATTTTTTATCTGCACTTTTTTCGATTCACCGGGGGAGGCCCCTTAAGAGGTGCACCTGGAAAAAGGTCCGTGGGCGGAACAGCAAACCTGTCTGCCCGTTTATGTAATGGGCCTTTCTTTTCACCTTCTAAGTCCTTATATGAAAAGGCAAGGAGGCTCTCATGGAACAGTCATGGCAGGATGTTCTCGATAAATTCCACTACGGTATCTACCTTATCACCATCACCGCAGACGGCGGGTACAACGGCATGATCGCCTCATGGGTCACCCAGTGTTCCCACGAACCTCCCCTGGTGACCGTGGCGGTCAGGAACAACCGCCTCTCCCGCTCCCAGATACTCAGTGCAGGGAAGTTCGCCATCAATGTCCTGCCTCAGGATGCCCTGGGTTCGATAAAAAAGTTCAAGATCCCGGACTGGAAAAAAAGATTCAACGGGGTCGAGTTCAGCGTTTCCCCCCTCGGCAACCCGGTGATCGAAAGCGCCCTGGGATACCTGGACTGCCAGGTGGAGCGGACCCTGGACACCGGTGACCACACCCTGTTCATCTCCCGGATCAAGGCCGGAGAGCTCCACAGGGAAGGAGAACCCCTCACCACGGAGGAATACGGCGGCGTGTATCGGGGTGAAAAGTAAGCAGGCCGGTCCGTTCTGAAAGAACGTGCAGTCCCTGCCGGCCAATCCCGGCATGCAGGAAAACCATCCCACGGTGCATTGCGGCCGGCTGCATGAAAGAGGATATCGGCCCCTTATCTTTTCTCTCCCATGGCTGAATAAAAAAAAGCGGAGAGGCTTTTAAAAGCCTCTCCGCTTTTTTGTTTCCGGATACGGTGGTGACTAGACGGCGAACGCCTCGTCCGGGATTCTCACCGCACTGATCTCGTCTTTCACGAGGGTCTCGCACTTGGCCGGAACGAGTGCCGTGATGCGATTGATGTAGAACTTCGCGCCCTCGATCTTGCCGGTGTAGAACGCCTTGTCCTTCTCGCCGGGGTTGGCTGCGAGCTTCTCGGTGGCCACGTTGGCCATCCAGATGTGGAACCAGCCGCACAGCGCCTCGGAGAGGCAGTTCAGGAAGTCGTATGCACCGATGAGCGGGATGAAGGGGTTGGAGCGGATGAGCGAGCTGAAGGTCATGGCCGTCTCGGCGCACTTGTTCAGGGCCTTCTCCACGATTGCCGCCTCTTCCTTGAAGTTATCGCTGTTCTTGGCCTTGCCGATCTCGGCCTGGGTCTCGCCCAGGAGGTTCATGAAGTACAAGCCCTTCTTCATGCCGAGCTTCCTGCCCAGGAGGTCAAGGGCCTGGATGCCGTTGGTGCCCTCGTAGATCGTGTTGATCTTGTTGTCACGCGCCATCTGCTCGACCGGATACTCCCTGCAGAAGCCATATCCGCCGTAGGTCTGGATGGCCAGCTTGGTCACGTCGTCGCCTATGTCGGTGCAGTAGGACTTCACCATGGGGGTGAGCACCTCGACCATGCCCTGCCACTTGTCCTTCTCTGCGTCGTCGGCTGCGGCGGCCCTTCTGTCCATGGCGTAGTAGCAGTAGAAAGCCAGAGCCCTGATAGCCTCGGTCATGGACTTCATCTTGAGCAGCATCCTTCTGACGTCCGGGTGCTGAATGATCGGGACCTGGGGAGCATTGGGGTCTTTCATGTTCATGATGTTTACGCCCTGCATGCGCTCCTTGGCATAGGAAAGCGCATGGAGATAGGCGGCCGTGGACAGGGCCACGCCCATCATGCCCACGCCCTGGCGCTCTTCGTTCATCATGTGGAACATGATCTTCATGCCTTCGCGCTCCTCGCCCATGAGGTAGCCGATGCACTTGCCGTTCTCACCGAAATTGAGCGTACAGGTGGCATTGCCGTGAATGCCCATCTTGCTCTCGATGTTGCCGGTGGTCACATCGTTGGGCTCGAGCAATTCGCCCTGTTCGTTGTATCTGATCTTGGGGACCACGAAAATGGAGATGCCCTTGGTCCCAGCCGGATCGCCCTCGATTCTTGCCAGCACCGGGTGGATGATGTTCTCGGTGAGGTCATGGTCGCCCGCGGAGATAAAGCACTTGGTGCCGGTGATGGAGAAGGTGCCGTCGGGATTCCTCTTGGCCGTGGTCTTGAGCGCGCCCACGTCGGAACCGGCGCCCGGCTCGGTGAGGCACATGGTGCCCGCCCAGGAGCCGTCGAACATCTTCTGCAGGGTGATGTCCCTCAAGGGGTGCTGGAAGAAGTCATAGATAAGGCGTGCGGCACCGTGGGTAAGACCGGGGTACATAAGGAACGCCTGGTTGCCCGAGAGGAACATGTTCGCAGCAGCCGCACTCACGATAAGGGGCAGGCCCTGACCGCCGACATCGTACGGGTCGGAGGTTCCCAGCCAGCCTCCCTCAACATAGAGCTGCCAGAGCCTCTTGTATGACTCGGGGGCATACACCTTGCCATTTTCGAACCTCGCCTCAACCGGTTTCCGGTTCACCTCGTCGGGATATGTGGGAGCGATCTCGTTTTCGGTGAGCTTCTCGGCCTCGGTGAGAACCATGTCTATCATGTCGCCGTCATGATCTTCATAGGGGGGCTTTCCGAGAAGTTCGTCGATCTTGAACACTTCGTGGATCAAGAATTTCATATCCCTCATGTCTACCCATTGACTTGCCATAATACCCTCCTTACATAATGGTCTTTACACTCTGGTATGAATGAGCATTCATTCTTATACCGACAAACATGCTCTCTGTCAACAAAACTTAGTGAAACTTGACGGCTTTAGATGCTCTCGACTGATATCACTCAAGCTTTTGCCATTGTATAGAATCTGAAATTATGAGATTATCCTTGAATGCGTGTGAATTCAAGATGAATAAGGAGGTTTCCAATGTCCACCGAAGACGGAAAACTCATGACACCCGACGGGCTCTCCCTGTACTGGAAGGTCTGGGTTCCCGACGGGAAGCCCAAGGCGGTGATTCAGGTGATCCACGGCTATGCCGAGCACATCAACCGCTACGGGAATGTAGTGGATGAGCTCCTGGCCGCGGGTTACGCCGTTGCAGGGAACGACCACCGGGGCCACGGCAGGAGCGAGGGCAGGCGAGCCTATGTGAACAGCTTCCAGGAGTATGTAAACGACGAGCGGCAGCTCAGGGACGAGGTCATCAGGCGGAAGTTTCCCGAGACCCCGTACTTCATCCTCGGGCATTCCATGGGGAGCCTTATCGCGCTCAATTTCGTGGAGCAGACGCAGGACGGACTCAGAGGGCTCGTGCTCTCGGGCACCGGATCAGGGCCGGGTCCGGAGATTTCGAAAGTCCTGGTGCTGGCCACCAAGATCTTGTCCAGGCTCCTGCCCAAGATCCATGTGAAATCTCCCCTGCCTCCGGAATTCATATCCCGCGACTCAAACGTGGTAGAGGCCTATGTGAACGATCCATTGGTCTTCAACGTGATCACCCCCCGGCTCGCCGAACAGATGAATACCTATGTCCTCATCGGAGCGGCGCATGCGGGCATGATCAAGGTTCCCGTGCTCATCCAATACGGCTCCCTGGACACGTCCTTCTCCGGCCAGCGGGAACTCTACGACGCCCTGGGCTCGGCGGACAAGACCATCAAATGCTACCAGGGGCTCAAGCACGAGGTATACAACGAGCTCCCGGCCGACCGCGCCGTCGTGCTCTCGGATCTGCACTCCTGGCTGGACGCCCATCTCTGATACAGCAGCGCAGATCAGGGTCAGGTCCCAACATATGATACTGGGAGTGTCATATGTTGAGACCTGATCCCTGGTTATTGATCCCATGGTTCTCGAAAAAGAACGGCCGGGCATACCCGGCCGTTTTCCTTTGTTCTATCCGGTGACGGGAAGGGCTCAGTACCGGTAGTGCTCGGGCTTGAACGGCCCTTCCGGCTTTACGCCGATGTACTCGGCCTGCTCAGGGGTAAGCTTGGTGAGCTTCGCGCCGAGCTTGCCAAGATGAAGCCGCGCCACCTCTTCGTCGAGGATCTTGGGCAGCGTCCTGACGCTGATCTCCCGGGGGTTCTGCCAGAGGTCGATCTGTGCCAGGACCTGGTTGGTGAATGAGTTGGACATCACGAACGACGGGTGCCCGGTGGCGCACCCCAGGTTCACCAGCCTTCCCTCGGCGAGCAGGAAGATCGAGTGCCCGTCCGGGAAGGTGTATTTGTCGACCTGGGGCTTGATCGTGGTCTTCTTGATACCAGGATAGCTCTCGAGCTTGTCCACCTCGATCTCGTCGTCGAAGTGGCCGATATTGCACACAATGGCCTGGTCCAGCATCTTCTCCATGTGTTCGATCCGGATCACCCGGCAGTTGCCGGTGGCGGTGACGAAGATGTTCGCCTCACTGAGCGCGTCTTCCACGGTGACCACCTGGTATCCCTCCATGGCCGCCTGCAGGGCGCAGATGGGATCGACCTCGGTAATCAGCACCCGGGCGCCGAACCCGCGCATGGACTGGGCGCAGCCCTTGCCCACGTCTCCGTACCCGCATACACAGACCACCTTGCCCGCCACCATCACGTCGGTTGCGCGCTTGATGCCGTCGGCCAGCGACTCCCGGCAGCCGTAGAGGTTGTCGAACTTGCTCTTGGTGACCGAGTCGTTGACGTTCATGGCCGGGAAGAGCAGAGTCCCACTCTCCAGCATCTGGTAGAGCCGGTGAACCCCGGTCGTAGTCTCTTCGGAGACGCCCCTTATCCCCTCCACCACCCGGTGCCAGAAGGTGGGATCTTCTTCGTATTCCCGCTTGAGAATGGCGTTGATGATGGTGAGGTCCTTGTTCTTCACGGGCGTATCCAGCAGCGCCGGGTTTTCTTCGGCCTGGTAGCCCTTGTGGACCATGAGTGTGGCATCGCCCCCGTCGTCTACGATGAGGTTCGGACCCTTTCCGCCCGGGAAGCTTAAGGCCGCCATGGTGCACGCCCAGTACTCTTCCAGCGACTCGCCCTTCCAGGCGTACACCGGGGTGCCTGTCGCTGCAATGGCCGCAGCAGCATGATCCTGGGTGGAGAAGATGTTGCACGAGGCCCACCGGACGTCGGCACCCAGTGCCTTGAGGGTCTCGATGAGGACCGCCGTCTGGATGGTCATGTGCAGGGACCCGGTGATGCGTGCCCCTGCGAGAGGCTTCTGCGCGGCATACTTCTCCCTCACCGCCATGAGGCCCGGCATTTCCTGCTCGGAGATCTCGATCTCCTTCCTGCCGAAATCCTTTAGGGCCATGTCGGCCACCTTGTAGCCCAGGCCGGTATAGTCCGGCATCCGGGCCTTGAGCTGTGCAGCCTGTTTAGCCATCACGCACCTGCCTTTGCCTTGAGCTTGTCCGCCATATCGGTCTTTTCCCAGGTGAACTCGGGTTCGGTCCGGCCGAAGTGACCGTAAGCGGCGGTTTTCTTATAAATGGGCCGCAGGAGGTCGAGCTTGGCTATGATGCTCTTGGGCTTCAGCGGGAAGACCTCTCTGGCGATTCTGGAGAGCCTGTCGTCGTCGATCGTTCCCGTGCCGTGGGTATCGACCATCACGGATACCGGCTCGGCCACGCCGATGGCATAGGCAAGCTGGACGGTGCACTGCTTCGCGAGCCCAGCCGCCACCACATTCTTGGCCACGTAACGGGCCATGTAGGCGGCGGAACGGTCTACCTTGGAGGGGTCCTTGCCGGAGAAGGCGCCGCCGCCGTGGCTTGCAAACCCGCCGTAGGTGTCAACGATGATCTTGCGCCCCGTGAGTCCGCAGTCGGCATGGGGGCCGCCGAGGACGAACCTGCCGGTGGCGTTGATAAAATACTTGGTCCGCTCGTCGAGCAGATTCGCGGGGATCTGCTTCTTGATCACCTCTTCCATGATCCCTTCCTTGATGGTTGCGTTGTCCACGTCCTCATCGTGCTGGGCCGCGATGACCACCGCATCCACCCGTTTAGGGGCACCGTTTTCATACTGCACCGTGACCTGCGACTTTCCGTCGGGCCTCAGAAACTCGAGGATCCCATTCTTTCTGACGTCGGAGAGCGCCTTGGTGAGCCTCTGCGCATAGTAGATGGGCGCGGGCATGAGCACCTCGGTCTCGTCGCAGGCAAAGCCGAACATCATTCCCTGGTCGCCCGCCCCCTGCTCGTGGTCGTCGCATTCCTCCACTCCCATATTAATGTCGGGGGACTGCCGGTCAAGGGATACCATGACCCCGCAGGTGTTCCAGCTGAACCCCATGATGCCCTCGGTATACCCGATCTCCTTGATGGTCTGGCGCACCAGCCGCTGGACGTCGAAGGTATGGGATGTGGTTATCTCACCGGCCACGATCACCAGCCCGGTGGTGACCATGGTCTCGCACGCCACATGGGCACAGGTGTCGTTTGCGATGATCTCGTCGAGAATGGCATCGGAGATATTGTCCGCCACCTTGTCCGGATGTCCCTCCGTGACAGACTCGGATGAAAACAAAAAGTTCCTGTTCGCCATGAATTGCTCCTCCTGGTTATCTTTTTATGCAGCCAATGAAATTGTATTGAAGGCAGATCTTTTTCCGGTACATAACCGCATGACGCGAGCCGGTTTGCGGCACACCTGAGACATCGCCTGTGAGCGCGGTAAACGCTGAAGCCCTGCATCGATTCATGCCCGGCGCACCCCTCATCCCTTCTTCTTCAGCCCGAGGTGCCGGGCGATCTCGAGGGTGTCGGCCCGAAGCGAGACCGGCCTGTTCTTCAGGCTGTCATCGATGCGGATTCCGTACTCAGGAGCGAACGAGTCCTCAAAATACATCTGCTGGAAGACCGAGAACTTGAGCTGGTGCGAGGTGGAATCCAAAACAAAGCGTCCGGAAGCGGAAAGCGCTCCTTCACGGAGTGCCTTCTTCAGGCCCGCCACCGACTCGCCTCCCTGGGTGCACACCACATGCCCGTTGCGGTTTGCCCTGAGCATGCCCTCCATGATCTCGGTCTCGGTCACGGACACCACGTAGAAACGGTCTGCGTAGTGTTCTTCCACGAGCTTCTTGACCTTGGGGAACGACACCGGGTCTCCGATCATGGCCGCCTGGGCTACCGAGGGGCTGACCTTGAGCGGGGTGTAGGTGCCCGTGGCGCGCCAGCGGGCGATCGGATCGGCATGATGGCTCTGAACGCCGAGGATCGTGGGCAGCGCAGGAATGATCCCCAGCTCGCGCAGATCGATGAACCCCTCCATGACCGCGGTGATGTTCCCGGCATTGCCGATGGGAACCACTACGGTGAGATCCTCGGTGTCCCAGTCGAGCTGCTGCGCGATTTCGTAGGCATACGACTTCTGCCCGAGAATCCGCACTGGATTCTTCGAGTTCAGCAGAAAGACGTGATAGTTCTGGGCAAGCTCCTCCACCACCCGCATGCAGTCGTCGAACACTCCGGGCATCTCGATCACGACCGCGCCCGATCCCAGGGGCTGCGAGAGCTGCTGGGGAGTCACCTTCCCCTGTGGAAGGAGAACGACCGCCTGCACCTTGTCCTTGGGCAGATAGCTCAGATACAGCGCCGCGGCGGCGGAGGTGTCGCCGGTGGAGGCGCAGATGCCGAGCACGCTGTCCAGGTTCCTGACCCGGATGACATGGTTCAGAAAGCTGATGGCGGATGCCATCCCGCGGTCCTTGAAGCTCGCCGAGGGATTGAGCCCGTCGTTCTTGACCAGAAAGGGCGCCCCCACCCATGCGCTCATCTCTGCATTTGCCCTCACCATGGGGGTCTGTCCCTCTCCCAGATAAATGACATCCCCGCTCGGGAGGATGGGAAGGATCAGCTCATGGAAGCGAAAGACCCCGGAGAGCTCAGGCAGGTTCGTGTTCCTGCGAGAATCGAAGATCTCCCGCCACTGCTGAGGGGGAACCCGTTTCAGCCGGTCGAACTCGGTGTTCTCGATCTTCAGGAGCGAGCGGCACTCCGGGCAGGTATAGACGAACTCATAAATATCGTAGTGCCTTCCGCACCCGATACACGTATAGACCAGACTCCCCTGTATCTCAGGCATGTGTGGATCGTTCATGTCCTTCTCGCTGCCGCCCCTTGAACATGCTTTTCAAGAGATCGTTTTCGCTTTATCAAAGGCTGTCAATGTATATTAGGCTATTGACTTTTTCAATACTTTTTTGGCATCGTTACTCCCTATTTCTCTCAAGGAGAGGCTATGGAGACCCTGGCGGATTATACGATCCCCGGAGCAAAGAAACTCGGCAGCGGCAAGGTTCGCGAGATATTCGAGGCGGATAGCGATCATCTCCTGATCGTGACGACCGACAGGCTCTCCGCCTTCGACGTCGTCCTGCCCGACCCCATTCCGGGCAAGGGCCATGTGCTGAACCAGATTTCGCTGTTCTGGTTCCGCAAGACCTCGCATATCATCGACAACCACGTGGTGAGTGCACACGTAGACAAGTATCCGGAGCCCTTCACGGGAGACCCGCGGCTCAAGGGGCGCTCCGTGCTGGTGAAAAAGGCCAGGCCCCTTCCGATCGAATGCATTGTGCGGGGATATATCTCGGGGTCGGGATGGAAAGAATACCTGAGCACGGGCTCTGTCTCGGGCATCGCTCTGCCCCGCGGGCTTAGAGAGTGCGAGAAGCTCCCTGAGCCCCTTTTCACCCCGTCCACCAAGGCAGAGTCCGGCCGGCACGACGAAAACATCAGCTTTAAGAGCGCATCGGAGATGATCGGGCATACCCTCATGGAAAAGGTGCGTGACGTGTCGCTGGCGATCTACGCAGAGGCGTCCGAGTATGCCTTAAGCAGGGGGATCATCATCGCGGACACCAAGTTCGAGTTCGGCCTCATCGACGGCGAGCTCGTGTTCATCGACGAGGCAATCACACCCGACTCTTCGCGGTTCTGGCCCAGGGACGGGTATGCCCCTGGCGGCCCTCAGCCGAGCTTCGACAAGCAGTTCGTCCGGGATTATCTCGAAACGCTCGACTGGGGGAAAACACCTCCCGGGCCTCATCTTCCCGAGGATATCATACGCAAGACCTCGCAGAAATACCTGGCGGCCTACGAGATCCTGACCGGGAGATCGCTATCGTTCTGATCTCAACGCCGGTTGTTTTGAGTGATCTCTCGCATGCCTGTGGCGCAGCCGGTCTGACGGCTGAGCAGCTCGCGAACCCATCCCCTTGCCTTGGATGAGACGGGCCCAAACTCGATGGTCCTCCCGGCGATGAGATCGACGAAGTGCTTGAATATCCTGGCGCTCGCCCCCCAGAGGATGCCTCCGTCGATCTCCAGGTAGTAGATGTGGACCTCGCGGCCCATGAAGGTGGTCTTCTCGGCCATCCACACCGTGTCCTTCAGCGCCGAGGCGAGCGACACGCGGAGCAGGACCTCGGACTCGGCATTGATGGTAAACCGGTACGGGCAGGGAACGGCCCCGACCACCGGGGTTATGTGATACCCGAGGATGGAGATGTGGTCGTCCAGGAGCCCCAGAACCTCAACATCGTCCCTGCTGAGCCCGATCTCCTCCTCTGCCTCGCGCAGGGCGGTGGAGACGAGATCGGGATCGTCGGGCTCGCTCCGCCCTCCGGGGAAAGAGATCTCCCCCTGGTGATGCTCCACGGTCATGGATCGCTTGGTCACCACCACCGAGGGCTCGCCCCCCTCGAATGAAAGCGGGATGAGCACGGCCGATTCACGCAGATCATCCTTGGGGATGAGTCTCCTGGGCCGGCTCTGTAAAATGCTCTTGATGTGTAATTTCAATGCATTCTCGTCTTTGATCAGATCTTCAAGATTTGTATGAGGCATGAAAATGTATATAACACAGAGATCAGCGCATGAACAGGCTTGACCCTGTACTCAATCGCTGTATATGATAGCGCCATGAAAAATACGAACCGGTATCTCGCCAAGTACATCGTCCTGCTCAAAGACCTGCTCGACGAGGTGAGCGCAATGCTGCTGGAGCCTCTCGAAAGAGAACCCGCACTCGAATGGAAGGAGCGGGCCGACTCCATTCTTTCCAAGATACTCGGCGAGCATCATACCTACACGAAAGAATTTCTCTCCATCGACTTCTGCACATCCTTTCTGGAGGAGTTCGAGGAGATCGTGATCGAAGAGACGGTCCGCCTGGCCCTTGAAGACGCGCGGTCATTTCTTTCATCACTCATCGACGAGCTGGAGTCCGAGAACACCAGCACACCCGGCCTCATGGACATGGAAAGCCTGTTCGCCGAGATGAGCCGCTACGTGTCCGTTTATGTCGAAGACCCCTCCATGCGCGACCGGCTCTTCCACCGGATAACCCGCCTGCGCGACGGCATGATATCGGGCGATATCTCCGGGGCCGAGGTAAAGAATCATGTCGAGAACATCAGCTATATCGATATGGGTCTGTTCGAGCGGATTGTCCCGTTTCTGACCTGGTATTATATGCAAAGAGTGGGGTTCAACGGAGCCAGCAACAACTGATATCGCCTGGTGCCTGCCGCTCGCTTGAAAACACAGGGGAAAGGAGTTTTTGTATGCCGAAGATTGAACGGGCATTGGTCAGCGTTACCGATAAGGGGGGACTTGTCGATTTCATCAAACAGCTCGCGTCGTTCGGTGTGGAGATCATCTCCACGGGCGGCACAGCGAAGATCCTCCGGGAAAACGGGGTGGCGGTCACGGACATCTCCGACTACACCGGGTTTCCGGAAATGATGGACGGCAGGCTCAAGACGCTGCATCCCAAGGTGCACGGCGGCATGCTCGCCGTCCGCGACAATCCCGAGCATATAAAGTCCATGGAGAAAGAGGGCATCAAGCCCATCGACATGCTGGTGGTGAACCTGTACCGCTTCGAGGACACGGTGGCAAAGGGCGCGTCCCTGGAAGAGGCGATCGAGAACATCGACATCGGCGGACCTGCCATGGTGAGGGCCGCGTCAAAGAACTACAAGTATGTCACCGTGGTGACAGACCCGGCGGATTACGGGCGGATCATCGACGAGATGAAGAGCACCGGCGGCCAGGTGAGCGAGAAGACCAACTTCGAGCTCGCCCGCAACGCCTTCTCCCTCACCGCCCGCTACGATGCGGCCATTTCCAACCACCTGCAGTCCATCGACGTGGAAGAGGGGCAGTTCCCTCTCACCTACACCGCCCAGTACCATCGCGTTCAGATCATGCGCTACGGCGAGAACCCTCACCAGAAGGCAGCATTCTACCGCGAGCCGTCAATCGACCAGCCGTCTATCGCCACGGCCCAGCAGCTCTGGGGCAAGGAGCTCTCGTACAACAACATCATGGATGCAGACGCGGCGCTCGACCTCATCATGGAGTTCGACAAGCCCTCGTGCGTGATCCTCAAGCACTCCAACCCCTGCGGCGCGGCCCAGTCCGAATCCTCTCTCGCAGAGGCCTATCAGAAGGCGTTCAAGGTTGATCCCACCTCTGCCTTCGGCGGCATCGTGGGTCTGAACAGGCCCGTGGACGCGAAGACGGCCAAGGCCATCAGCGAGGTCTTCACCGAGGTGGTGGTGGCGCCTGACTACACCAGGGAGGCGCTCGACATCCTCACACAGAAAAAGAACGTCCGGCTCCTGAGGGTCCCTGAGATCGCTGCGGGCAGATCGGCCAAGAGGCAGTACCTCAACACCCGCAGGGTCACCGGCGGCCTGCTGCTGCAGGACCGTGACCTGGGGTACGTCGATCTGGAGAAGGCCCCGGTGGTCACGAAGCGCAAACCTACCGCCGACGAGATGGAGGCCCTGAAGTTCGCCTGGAAGATCGTCAAGTTCGTCAAGTCTAATGCCGTGGTTTACGCCACAAAAGACCAGCTCGTGGGCGTGGGTGCAGGCCAGATGAGCAGGGTGGACTCCTCCCGGCTCGCCATAATCAAAGCCGGCAATGCGGGCCTTTCTACAAAGGGTTCGGTAGTGGCATCAGACGCCTTTTTCCCCTTCCGCGACGGCATCGACGAGGCAGCGAATGCCGGGGCCACCGCAGCCGTTCAGCCTGGCGGATCGGTCCGTGACCAGGAGGTCATCGAGGCAGCCGACGAACACGGTATGGCCATGATCTTTACCGGCATGCGCCATTTCCGCCACTAGGAGAGAGCCCCGTGAAAGTCCTCGTGGTGGGCTCGGGCGGAAGGGAGCACGCGCTGTGCTGGAAGATTGCGCAGAGCAGCCTCGTCGACGAGGTCTTCTGCGCGCCGGGCAACGGGGGTATCGCATCAGAGGCCGTGTGCGTGGACATCGATTCGAATGATATTCCCGCCCTGGCAAGGTTCGCCAAAAACAACGGCATCGATCTGACCGTGGTGGGTCCTGAAGCCCCTCTGACTGCGGGCATCGTGGATGTATTCCGCTCCGAGCGTCTCCCCATATTCGGTCCCGACGCACGGGCTTCCCGGCTGGAAGGCTCCAAGGCCTTCGCCAAGGAGATGATGCGCAGGGCATCCATACCCACGGCGCGCTTCGGGGTCTTCACCGAGGCGGGTGCTGCCCGGTCGTTCATCTCCGGCGCCGACTTTCCGCTCGTGGTCAAGGCGGACGGACTGGCAGCCGGAAAGGGTGTGATCGTCACCTCCTCGAAGGAAGAGGCGCTGTCCGCCCTCGATGAGATCATGGTCTCCCGCGCCTTCGGGGAGGCGGGTGCATCCGTGGTGATCGAAGAGCGGCTCGAAGGAGAAGAGGCATCATTCATCGCCATTTGCGACGGAGAGCACATCGTGCCCCTGGCCTCGTCCCAGGATCACAAGCCCGTCTTTGACAACGACCAGGGCCCCAACACCGGTGGCATGGGCGCGTACTCTCCGGCGCCGGTCCTCGGCGAGGCCGCGTGCGGGCAGGTCATGGAGACGATCCTCTATCCGCTGGTGAGCGCCATGAAGCAGGAGGGCATCACCTACCGAGGCGTCCTCTATGCTGGGCTCATGATGACTCAAAACGGCCCGTATGTCCTGGAGTTCAATGCCCGGATGGGCGATCCGGAGACCCAGCCCCTGCTCATGCGGCTTGAGAGCGACATCGTTCCGCTGCTTGCGGAAACGGCGCAGGGCGGCAGCATCCGCGATATGGAGCTCTCGTGGAAAGAAGGCCCGAGCGTGTGCGTGGTCATGGCCTCGGGTGGATACCCGGGCGGCTACGAAAAGGGCAAAGTCATCGAAGGCATCGATGATGCCGAGAGCATCCCCGGTGTCAAGGTCTTCCACGCGGGCACGAGGCTCTTAGACGCCCGCGTGGTCACCTCAGGCGGAAGGGTCCTGGGTGTAACGGCCCTGGGCGAGAACCTGCCGCAAACCATCGACAAGGCATACGCAGCGGTTTCCCGCATATCCTTCGAAGGGGTGCACTTTAGAAAAGATATCGGGCACAAGGCCCTCAAGAGGTTGTCATGAAGGTTGCCGTTGTCATGGGAAGCAAGTCGGACCTTCCGGTCATGGAGGAGTGCTCGAGCCTCCTGAGGCAGTTCGGTATCGCCTATGAGACACGCATCCTCTCCGCCCACCGGACTCCGGACGAGGTTGCCGATTTCAGCAGATCGGCCCGGAAAGAAGGTTTTTCACTCATCATCGCAGGCGCCGGCATGTCGGCCCACCTCGCGGGCGTGATCGCGGCGCACACCACCCTGCCGGTCATCGCGGTCCCCATCGACTCCTCGTCTCTGGGCGGCATAGACGCGCTGCTCTCCATGGCGCAGATGCCTCCGGGCATCCCGGTCGCCACCATGGGCATCGGGAAGTCCGGCGCGAAGAACGCGGCCCTGCTCGCGGCAGAGATCCTCTCGATCTCGAACCCGGAGATGAGCGAAAAGCTCGAGCTCTACCGGCAGGATATGAAAAAGACCGTTCTGGAAGCAGACGAGAGCGTCAAGAAACTCTAGCCATGCGCATAGTCGCGGATGTATCCGAGGCTGCATCCATCCTCATCCATACCCCGGGTGCGGTCATCGCCTACCCCACCGAGACCTTCTACGGTCTGGGGACACGGATCAGCGACCCTCAAGGGATCGAGCGGATCATCAGGATCAAGGGCAGAGACGCGGCCAAGGGTATGATCGTCCTTGTGGACGGCATCGAAGGCGCCCGTTCCATCGCCATGATGGACGACCGGCAGAAGGCCCTGCTGAACAGGTTCTGGCCCGGCCCTCTGAGCGCCGTGCTCGCTGCGCGCCCGCACGTCCATCCCATGCTGTCGCCGCAGGGCAAGGTCGCCGTGAGGGTATCCCCTCACCCGCTGGCGCGAAGACTCACGCAGATTGCAGGCCCCCTCACCTCCACCTCGGCAAATCTCTCGGGTCAGGCGCCGGCACGCACGCCCGGGGAAATCGCTGCATGGAACCCCGATATCGATGCGATTCTGGACGGGGGAAAGACCGCCGGCGGCAAACCCTCGACACTCATCGATCTCACCTTATGGCCGCCCAAGTGCCTCAGAGAAGGCGCGGTCCCGTTCAAGACCATCATCGAAGCCCTCACGGACCGGTGAAGGTGACATCCCGGATCGCACTGTCTCTGGCTACCTTGAAGGTAGACCGAAATTCCAGCACTGCTCTGCCCTCTTCGTTGAACACGGTTGCCCGGCCCCGGATGGTCCGGTCCTCGCGGTCCACGACCCTGGCCTCTGCCGTGACGACCCCCTGCTTGACCGGATAGAGAAACTCCGCCTCCACCGATGTGGTCCCGAAATGGGTCCCGGGCGGAAGAAGACTCTTGATCGCCATCACCACCGCGGTATCCGCCAGACTGAGCACCGCGCCCCCGTGCATGATGCCTGCGCCCTGCGCCAGATCGATGAGAAAGGGCATCTTGAGCGTGGCCTTCCCGTCCCGGGCGGAGACGATCTCCATGTGCAGATAGCGTTCGAACGGGGCTGCGCTGATCCAGCCATCCATGGTGAACCGGTGCGGCCCGGTATATCCATCTTTGTGTTCCTGTGTGTCGTGCTTTCCCATCGTGAAGCCTCCCGGCATCATATCGATCTCGATTGAGGGGATCGAATATCCCCTGTAGAAACAGCGGTCGTCCGGTCCGTGCCTTCGCACGCACTGCTTTTCTCTGCTGGGCGTACGGGCCAGATTGACGGTTCCGATTCAAATCCATTCTCCGATTTTTTCCTTTTCCGATCAAGCCTTTTCCCCTGCGGCATTGCCCGGTTCAAACCTTTCTTTTTCTGCCCCCTTCTCACCCGTGTTACAGCCGATCGTGAGAAACGATCGGGAGCCTTTATAATGAAGAGAATACCGGACATGGATTTCTCGATGAACAACCATGGGAGGGTTCATGATTCGCGAGGCAATGCTCTATGAGAGGCAGGAGGGCGGCAGGGTGCGATGCCATCTCTGCAGCCACCGGTGCAGGATCAGCGATAGCAGGTTCGGTTTCTGCGGGGTCCGGCAAAACCGCGGAGGCACGCTCTATACCCATGTGTACGGCGAGGTGATCGCCGCGGATGTTGACCCGGTAGAGAAGAAGCCCCTGTATCATTTCCTCCCGGGAACCACCACATATTCAATCGCCACCGTTGGATGCAATTTCCGGTGCGGGTTCTGCCAGAACTGGACGATCTCCCAGGCCCCCCAGGAGAAAGAGGAAACCATCGGGGGGACCCCGATCAGCCCCGGAGAGATCGTGGACAACGCCCTTGACCGGGGGTGCAGAAGCATCTCCTTCACCTACACCGAGCCCACCATCTTCTTCGAGTATGCCCATGACACCGCCCGTCTGGCCCATGAGCATGGCCTGCCCACTATCTTCGTGTCCAACGGCTACATGACTGAGGAAGCCCTGGCTGCGATCCATCCCTGGCTGGATGCGTGCAATATCGACCTCAAGTCGTTTCGCGACCGGTTTTACCGCACCACCTGCAAGGCCAGGCTGAAGCCGGTTCTCGATACCATAGAACGGATCGGGAAAAGTGATATCTGGATGGAGCTGACCACCCTGGTGGTCCCGGGGCTCAACGACAGCCCGGAAGAGCTCAGGGACATCGCCCGCTTCATCGCCGCCATTAATCCGGGCATCCCCTGGCACATCATCAGGTTCTTCCCGGCCTACCACACAGACCAGACCGAGGCCACCCCGGTGGAAAAACTCAGAGAGGCTTACCGGATCGGGGTTTCCGAGGGTCTCTATCATGTCTATCTGGGAAACGTCCCCGGGGAATCGGCAGATGTCGTCTGCCCCAGGTGCTCAAGGATCGTGGTGGAAAGGCGGCGTGGCGGGACAGCCCCGGAGATCCATGTCGACCGGGGCAGGTGTGCATTCTGCGGGCGGCATATCGGCGGGGTGTTTTCACCGGGTGCCCGGCCGGCCGCAGATCCATAAGAATTTGCTGTTTGCGTCGGGAGGGTGGCTGTATCGCCGCTTTCAATATCAACATATTGAATAGTTGAATCAATACATCATTATGATGCCTTGGAAATCCAGGTCCCGAGGCGCACCTGCTCCATCCAAGCCCGCGGCTTGAGCTTGAGTTGTAGGCTTGCGCACCTTAAGCTTTTTCGTGCATATGACAAGTCAGAGGCTTGCCTTTTGCAGGCCCATACTATTGATGAAAAGAATTTCCTGTGACGATAAGAGCATCATGATTTTTCGGAGGCATGGATTGGGAGATAAGGGCGGAACCATCTGGAGGGGGGGCTTGGGTGTCATCATTTCCCTGCTCGTGCTGCATGCCACTCCGGCCCTGGCCGATATCTATGTCAAACAGCTGCCCGACGGCACCAGGTGCTACACGAATTTTCCCACTGGCAGCGGCTGGGCCCTCTATATCAAGGAACCCGCGTACAAGCCCAGTGCCGACTGCAGCAGGTCTGACTTCGACGGCCTGATCCGGCAGATAGCCCTGAGCGAGGGGGTCGACCCGCAGCTCATCAGGGGCATCGTGCAGGTGGAGTCGCAGTTCAATCCACGAGCAAGGTCTTCGAAGGGGGCGATGGGACTCATGCAGCTCATGCCGGAGACTGCGGCCCTCATGGGCATCCAAGACCCGTGGGACCCGCAGGAGAACATCACTGCAGGCACCCGGTATTTCTCCTATCTCATGAAGAGATACGGGGGAGACATCGCCAAGGCCCTGGCGGCTTATAATGCGGGGCCGGGAGCTGTGGACAGCTACAACGGAATTCCTCCCTACCAAGAGACGCACGAGTATGTTAAGAATGTGCTTGCCATCTTCAATGGAGGAAATAACCGGAGATGAACATCGCAAACGCATTGACCATATCGCGCATCGCCGTGGTGCCGGTCATTGCCGTACTGCTCCTCTTCGATAACCTCCCCGCCTCTCTCGCCGCAGCGGTTCTCTTCACCGCAGCAACCGTCACCGACTACCTCGACGGCTATTTCGCCCGGCGGATGAACATCGTCTCCGATTTGGGCAAGCTCCTCGACCCCCTGGCCGACAAGCTGCTCATTGCCACCGTGCTCATCATGCTCATTCCCCTGGGCAGGGTTCCGGCCTGGATGGTCGCCGTCATCATCGCCCGCGAGCTTGCGGTGACCGGGGTGAGGGGCATGGCCTCGGACAGGCACGTGGTGATCTCGGCGAGCTGGCTGGGCAAATACAAGACCGCGTTCCAGTGCACAGCCGTCATCCCGCTGCTGGTCCACTATCCCATCCTGGGGCTTCAATTTCAGGAGGCGGGCGAGTTCTTTCTGTGGATCGCGCTCTTCTTCACGCTGTGGTCGGGCTGGGATTACATCTCGGCTTACATCAGGGAAAACATCGCGTCGTGAAAACCGGTTGAAGGCAGCGGCCGGCCTCTCGAGAACACCTGTTTTGTTGTGGGCAACCTCCGGCTCCCTCAAGATATCAAAGCCTTCTAAATGAAATTCACAAGGATCACCCTGGTAAGTAGTGTCACGGAACTATCATTGATGTTTCAGCTTGCTACATTATTATTAATTGTGCTACTATTCATCATTAGCAACCATTCTGATACAGGACATTTTCAAGAGAAGGGGCATCTATCATGCATATGGCAGACGCACTCATTTCCCCTGCCGTGGGTGGAGCCATGTGGGCCGTTTCAGCCGGGCTGATCGGGTATTGTTCAAAGAAAGTCAAAGAAGATCTGGACGAGCGGAAGGTGCCCCTCATGGGCGTTATGGGCGCTTTCATCTTTGCAGCCCAGATGATTAACTTCACCATACCTGCCACCGGATCAAGCGGTCACCTGGGCGGGGGGCTTATTCTGGCGATTCTGCTCGGGCCGTATGCTGCATTCCTTGTGATCTCATCGGTGCTTGTTGTTCAGGCCCTTTTCTTCGCCGACGGCGGTCTCTTGGCGCTCGGGTGCAATATTTTCAATCTGGGTTTCTTCCCGGCCTTCGTCGCCTACCCGCTCATCTACAAGAAGATCGTCAAGGACAGCGCATCACCCGGGCGCATCCTCACCGGATCCCTGTTGGCGGCGATTATAGGCCTGCAGCTTGGTGCCTTCGGCGTGGTCTTGGAAACGCTTTGCTCCGGAATAACGTCATTACCGTTCACCACCTTTGTTGCGCTCATGCAGCCGATCCATCTGGGGATCGGTATTGTAGAAGGGCTCGTAACCGCTGCTGTTGTCTCGTTTGTTTGGAAAGCCAACCCCGAGATCCTCGATCTCAAGGCATCTACTGCACCTTCCCCAATTATGCATGCCCGGCAGGTCGCCATCGTGCTGCTTGTTGCAGCGGCCTTCACCGGAGGATTTGTCTCCTGGTTCGCATCCGAGCACCCGGACGGGCTTGAGTGGGCCATTGAAAAGGTCACCGGCAAAGAAGAGCTTGAAAATGCTTATAATATTCAGGACGCACTGGCACAGCTCCAGGAAAAATCCGCCTTTCTCCCGGACTACTCGCTCAAGGTATCGGAAGCGGCCGCTGCCCAGCCCGGCCAGGATCAGGACCCGCGCCTCGGCACATCGGTATCCGGCATCGTGGGAGGGTTTTTCACGCTCTGCCTTGCCGTGCTCGTGGGTTTTGCCCTGAAAAAACGCTCGGCGGGTTCCTGGTGAGGAATCGGGGGAGCACAGGCGCATCACTGTTTCCCCTCTGCCCGAAAATCTGTTCTCATGGGATTATTTCACATCGCCGGAGAGTAGAACAACAGATATTTATCATGAGATATGGCTGACATAGCACGTTCATTCAATGACTTGAACTTTCTCGATCACCTGTCAACAGGGAACAGCTTTCTCCACAGGCTCGATCCGAGGGTGAAATTGCTTACGGTCATGGGATTCATCTTCGCGGTTGTTTCCTTTCCGCGATATGAGATTTCATCGCTTCTCCCTTTCTTCTTTTTCCCTGCCGTCATGATCCCTCTTGCAAATATCCCTGTACGGTATCTCATGAGGAAATACCTCTTTCTGCTTCCCTTTGCCGTGCTGATAGGGATCTTCAATCCCATTTTCGATCGTGAACCTTTTGCTTTCATCGGACCGCTGGCGGTGAGCGGAGGCATGATCTCATTCCTCTCCATTCTCATCAGGTTCACCCTGACCATTCTGGCCGCCTTTATTCTCGTTGCTGTCACCGGGTTCAACGGTATCTGTCTTGCGCTTAAAAGGTTTAAGGTCCCCGAGGTGTTCTGTGTCCAACTCATGATGCTCTATCGGTATATCTTCGTGCTTTCATCTGAGGCTGTGAAGATGGCAAGGGCCAGAGAATTACGATCATTTGGAAGGAAAGGACAGGGGATTAAGCCTTACGTATCCCTCATAGGGCATCTTCTGCTCAGGACATGGGACCGCGCCCGGAGGGTGCACACGGCGATGCTCAGCAGGGGCTTCCATGGCAAGTTCTATATGAGGAGGCCCCTGGCATTGAAAGCATCCGATGTAATCTTCTGCCTTGCCTGGCTTTTTCTGTTCATAGTGTTCAGGCTGTACGATATTCCCGCCGTTATCGGGGAGATCCTCACAGGGGCGGTGGCATGAGCCATCATATAGTCGAACTCAAAAACCTTACCTATGTCTACCCTGACGGAACGACAGGCATCTGCGATGCATCGGTGCGCATCACCCACGGAGAATCGGTGGCCATCATCGGACCCAACGGGGCGGGGAAATCGACGCTCCTTCTCCATCTCAACGGCTTCCTTTGGCCTTCATCAGGATCGGTGAGGATAGGCGATGCCCCCCTCACAAAGGAAACGATCCGGGATGTACGCAGAACCGTAGGCATGGTTTTTCAAGATCCGGACGACCAACTTTTTATGCCGACCATTCATGATGATGTCGCCTTCGGGCCCTATAACCTGGGCCTTCCAAATGAGGAAGTGGAGGAGCGGGTGAACAGCGCTCTTTCCCGCATGGGGATCATGCACCTTAAAGATAAGCCCCCATACCGGCTCTCGGCAGGTGAGAAGCGACGTGCCGCCATAGCAACGGTCCTGTCGATGATGCCGGACATCCTGGTCATGGATGAGCCCTCCACAGGTCTCGATCCGTTCGGACGCAGGCAACTCATAGGAATCCTGAAAGAGTTCACCCATACCAAGATCATCGCCACTCACGACCTCGACCTGGTGGCGGATCTCTGCGAGCGTGCGATAATAATCCATGACGGCCGTATAAAAGCAGATGGTCCGACCGCCGACATCTTCAGGGATGAAGCACTCCTCCATGAATGCGGGCTCGAAAAACCCTTCTCCATGCAGAGCTGCCCGATCTGTTCGCCTGTTCCCAAGCCATGATCTATTTCTTATCTTCAAAAGGTTGCCAGGACGACCGGACACAGGTCCTGCCGTGAGCAGGCAGCGCTGCAGGATTTTTCCGCCTGCATCATATGCGCATGGTTGAGACCTCCTTGGCGATCTGCAGTATCTCCAGGGGAAGCTCGATCCCCATCTTTTTCGATGCCTCGATGTCCACCAGGATGCTGAGATCTTCCTGGATCAGGATCGGCAGGGCCTCTGGTACAGCACCTTCCTTGAGGATCTTCACCGCCTGGGTACCGGAGAGGGCGCCGATTCGCTTGAACTCGGAGCCGATGTAGAGAATGGCCCCGGAGAAACCGACGTGGCAGTAGCAGACCGCGGGGATCTGCTGGGGCTGGATGAGGGATAGGAGCTCGGCGGTCGGCTGATAGCCTCTCAGGGCATAGTATGCATCGATGGGAATGCCGAAGGCCTGTATGCCCTGATCGATGAGCTCCCTTGCGGCTTCAACCGGGCTGTCGGACTTGCCCACCTCCCTGCTCAGGATCGTGATGCCCAAGGCCGCCGCCTTTGCTGTGGCCTCCTGGACAAAGGCAACCGCATTTTCGTCGTCGCTGTGGACAATACCCATCTTGGTGAGGTTCGGCAGGGCCAGCTTGGTGATCTTGAAGGCATCGGTCGGGTCCAGATAGAGCGACGCCCCGGTGAAGCCCGGTCCGGCCTTTCTCACCGACGCGCACCCGATCGCCTGGGGAACCGCCACGCCGGTGAAGACCACCGGGATGCCTGCGCTGATGAACTTATCCTTGCTATACTTGGTGGCAGGAGAGCTGATGGTGAGCACGAGATCGGGTTTGGACGCTATGATGTCCGACACCGCACCCTTGATCTTCATGAGGATGCCGACCTTTTTCCACAGGCCCGCATCGGCGTCGGCATCAATGATGCGCCGGTTGATGACGAGATTCTGCCCCTGGACGATACCGTTCCTTTCGAGCTCTTCCACAAAGCCTTCGTACGCCCAGTCGAACGGGTTGATCTTCGAGACCTGTAGCACCTCTATTCGATAGGAATCCTGTGCACATACAGGCATGCCGAACACGAGAAACACCATTACAAAAAGCAAACCCCTTTTCATACAAACTCCTCCTTCAGAACCCATGGTCCATCCATGTATGTAAAAGCTTACATTCTTTTCAAAAGCATCATTCCATACAGGAGCGAGAGATCGCGATGTATGGTTCACCACAAAAAAACATTAAAATCAAGAAATTCACAGTATTTTAACGTTTCAGAGCCGACAGCGGTCCAGACGAGGCGAAAATCGGGCAAAGCATGGGAATAAGCGTGAGCGCAAGACTGTGGAGATTTCGTCATCGGTGAATCCGGAAGAGAGGTCTTTCCCTCAGAAAAGATGCCCCTAAGGCCCGTGTGGATCAAATCTTTTCGCTGGTGCTGATGCCCAGATGGGTGTAAATGGCACACGAACCCGATGATGCGCTGGAAATGAGCGCGCCGCTCGCGATCATCAGCAGGGCGTTGAGCAGGCTTACCTTCCGGGTTTTCACGAGCACAAAGATCAGTACGGCGGCAACCGCGAGTCTGATGATGCGGTCAAGGGTTCCGACATTCTGCTCCATTTCATACCTCCCTCTATTCAGACAAGGGATTATTCTCGGAATCGATTTACTTGTCAACAAGTATTTGTCATATCTGGGATTTCCCCTGGATTACCCCCCAAGTGAAAGGGATTTCACTGTTTTCTTCTACAGGTGAAGGAGGTGGAAATTGAAAAGCCCGCCTTATTATGCCAAATAATACATAATGTTAGAGTGAATTACGGTTCAGTTTTTTATTGTGCTCCCCGGGATGATCGGGTACAATCGTGTGACGAAAAAATTCGCGACAGGGGGGTAATATGAATGTAAGTAGGAGGGGATTCCTGAAGCTTGCGGGCGGAACCCTGGCTGCTGCGGGCATCGGAGCGAGCGTGGGGGTGAAGTCTGCTCACGCGAGACCTTCGAAGATCCGGTATGCCCGGGAAGTTCCCACTGTTTGCCCATATTGTGCAGTGGGATGCGGCATTATCGCACACGTGAGCAACGGGAAGGTCATCAACACCGAGGGTGACCCCGATCATCCCATCAACAGAGGCTCGTTGTGTTCCAAAGGCAGCGCGCTGTACCAGATTCCCAACAACGACAAGCGCTTGAGCAAAGTCCTCTACCGGGCCCCGGGCTCGGACCGATGGGAGGTGAAGTCCTGGGACTGGGCCCTGGACAAGATCGCCCGGAATATCAAGGATGCCCGTGACAAGGGCTTTGTCAGGACCAACGCGAAGGGCCAGGTGGTCAACCGGGTGGAAAACATTGCTTCTCTTGGCGGAGCCGGCCTCGACAACGAGGAGGTGTACTCTCTGGTGAAGTTCAAGAGGGCGCTCGGCCTCGTATACCTTGAGCACCAGGCGCGTATTTGACACAGCTCCACCGTCGCCGGTCTGGCGAATTCATTCGGTCGCGGGGCAATGACAAACCACTGGAACGACATCCAGCATGCGGACGTCATCATGATCCTCGGCTCAAACGCCGCCGAGAATCATCCGATATCATTCAAATACGTCAATCTCGCCCGGGAAAAGAGGGGGGCGAAGCTCATCAACGTAGATCCGCGGTTCACCCGCACCTCGGCCACTGCAGACAAGTATGCGCGGCTCAGGTCGGGCACCGACATCGCCTTTATCGGGGGAATGATCAACTACGCCCTCCAACAGGGCAGGATCCAGAAAGACTATGTGGTCAACTACACCAATGCGGCATTCCTGGTGAATCCTGATTTCAAAGGCCCCGCCGACCTCGATGGGGTATTCTCCGGCCTGAACGGCAACAAGTATGACAAGGCCACCTGGAGCTACCAGCTCGATGAAAACGGGGTTCCCAAGAAGGACACTACCCTGCAGGATCCCAACTGCGTATTCCAGCTTCTCAAGAGGCACTATGCCCGCTATGATATGGAAACAGTCTGCAAGATAACGGGCGGTGACTCCAAGGAATACGAGGAGATCTACGATCTCTACACATCAACCTGCAGTCCGGAGAAGTCGGGGACCATCATGTACGCCATGGGCACCACCCAGCACACCTACGGATCGCAGAACGTGCGGGCCTTCGCGGTGCTCCAGCTGCTTTTGGGCAACATCGGGGTCGCAGGCGGCGGCATCAACGCGCTGCGCGGCGAGAGCAACGTTCAGGGCTCAACAGACCACGCGGCCCTGTTCCACATCCTGCCCGGTTATCTCCAGGCCCCCAAGGCCTCTCAGCAGACATACCAGAAGTACCTCGAAGACAATACCCCGAAGAACTCCGATCCCAAGAGCGTCAACTGGTGGGGGAACTATCCCAAGTATGCGACCAGCCTTCTGAAGGCCTGGTGGCGTGACGTCGATCCGGAGAAGTCTTATGATTATATAGGCAAGTATGACGATGATGTGAACTACTCCACCATTCCCATCATCGAGCAGATGGCATCGGGCAAGATCAAAGGCCTGTTCTGCTGGGGCCAGAATCCGGCGGTCGGATGCCCGAGCACGCGCCTCGTGCGCCGCGCCCTTGCCAAGCTCGACTGGCTGGTAGCTATCGACCTCTGGGAAACCGAGACTGCGGCGTTCTGGCAGCCCGAGGCCGGTGTCGACCCTGCGTCAATCAAGACCGAGGTGTTCCTGCTTCCTGCAGCCGCCTCCATGGAAAAGGAAGGATCCATCTCGAACTCCGGCAGGTGGGCGCAGTGGCGCTGGAAGGCGACCGAGCCTCCGGGAGATGCGCGGGATGACCTGTACATCATGAGCGAGCTCGTCCACCGCGTGAAGCATCTCTACGAGAAGGAAAGCGGTGTCTTCCCCGAGCCCATTCTCAGCCTCTCCTGGGACTATGCCAAGGCCGGCATGGACCCTTCAGCCCACCATCCAGACCCCCGCGAGGTGGCGAAAGAGATCAACGGCTTCTTCCTCAAGGATGTCGTGATCAACGGCACTGCCTACAAGGCCGGCCAGATGGTGCCCAGCTTCGCGCTCCTGCAGGCCGACGGCTCAACCTGCTCCGGCTGCTGGATCTACTGCAACTCGGTCACCGACACTGAGAACCGGCTGATGCGCAGGGACAACTCCGACCCCACGGGCCTGGGCTTCTACCACAACTGGGCCTGGTGCTGGCCGGTGAACCGGAGGATCATCTACAACCGCGCGAGCGTCGACTTGAACGGCAAACCCTGGGCCAAGGACAAACCGGTCATCTGGTGGGACGGCCTGAAGAAGACCTGGCTCGGCGATGTCCCGGACGGCGGCGGCGCCCCGGGAGCTGTGCATCCCTTCATCATGGTCAACCACGGCCACGGGCAGCTCTTCTCGCCCGGCATGACCGACGGCCCCTTCCCTGAGCACTACGAACCTCTGGAGTCGCAGGTGCCCAACCTCTTGTCCAAGCAGCAGGAGTCTCCTGTCATCGCACGCTACGACAAGGCGGTTCAGGAGAAGGTGTGCGATCCCATGCTGGTGGAGGGAGCGGCGGCCTGCGTATTCGGCAGCCCCGACAAGGACAGGTTCCCAATCTACTGCACCACCTACCGGGTCACCGAACACTGGCAGGCGGGACAGATGACCAGATGGCTGCCATGGCTCGGCGAGCTGGTTCCACATATGTTCGTCGAGATGAGCGAGGAGCTGGCGAAAGAGAAGCAGATCAGAAACGGCGAAGTGGTGAGGATTACCTCTATCAGAAACCAGGAAGGCATTCTTGCGCATGCCATGGTGACACCCAGGTTCAAGCCGTTCACCGTCAACGGCCAGACGCTTCATCAGGTAGGCATGCTCTGGCACTTCGGGTACAAGGGACGGGTGACCGGGGCTATCGCCAACGACCTCACCCCGCTCGTCGGAGACGCCAACACCATGATTCCCGAGTATAAGGCCTTCCTCGTGAATATTGAAAAGGTGAGGAGGTAAGCCATGACCGAATATATCAAGCTCATAGATCTGACGAAATGCACCGGATGCAGGGCGTGCCAGGTGGCTTGCAAGAACTGGAACGATCTTCCTGCAGAGAGCACCGGATTTACCGGTTCGCTGCAGAATCCGGCCGATCTCTCATACAACACCTGGTGTCTCATCCGGTTCGACGAGATACAAAACGGCTCGGGCATGAACTGGATCATGCGGCACGACGCCTGCATGCACTGCGAATGGCCGGCATGCGTCAAGGCATGCCCGTCGCCGGGCGCCCTCGTACGCACGGACACCGGCGCGGTCGTGCACGATCCGAACTACTGCATCGGCTGCAAGGCCTGCACGGCGGCCTGCCCGTTCGACATCCCTCGGTATTCCGCCGAACAGGAGAAGATCGCCAAGTGCACGCTCTGCTACGACCGAATCACCGACGGCAGAAAACCCGCATGCGTGACCGCGTGTCCGACCGGCTGCCTCACCTTCGGCTCCAAGGCCGAGATGCTGTCCAAGGCCGATGCCAGGGCCGCCGAGGTGCAGGGGGTTGTGTATCCCCGGAATCCCAAGTACCGGACCAACGTGCTCTACATCATGCCCAGGGCGATCGATGTGGCCCAGCTCCAGCACACCAACCCGAATCCCAAGATGCCCACCACCATTCTCTGGTGGAAAAACCTCTTCAAGCCCTTCACCCTGATCGGCATGGGTGCGGTGGCAGGTGCGGCCATGCTCCACTACATGGTCAGGGGCCCGCACGAGCCTCATGGGCCCGAGAAAAAGGAAGGGGGTGAGTGATATGTCCGCCAAAAAAGAAGGAATGGTCTACGTCACCACACTGCAGGAAAGAATCGTTCACTGGCTCCTGGCCGGAAGCTGTCTGTTCGCGCTGCTGACCGGTCTGGGACTCATGTTCCACAGCTGGGACTTCATACCCGCGCTGCTGGGCGGCCATTACGCCATGAAGTGGATGCATATCTTCTCAGGAGTGGTGTTCGCCTTTGCGCTCGTTGGAGCAAGCATCATGTGGTGGGAGCACTGCAAGTTCGTTCCCGACGACCTCAAGTGGGCGATGCAGGCGGGCGGCTATCTCTGGGATACGCACGACCTTCCTCCGGGAGGCATGTATAACGCAGGCCAGAAGCTGTTTTTCTGGACCGTCTTCGTCTTCGGGATCGTCGTGGTCGTCTCCGGGCTCATCATGTTCAACCCGCTCGCAGTCCCGGTGACCCTGGCGCGGTGGGCATACATGCTCCACGCCGCATCCGTGATGGTCATCGCCTCATTCTTCGTCATCCACCTCTACCTGGGGACCTTCGGCAACCCCGGCACGGTCCAGATCATGTTCCACGGCTGGGCCACCCGGGAATACTGCGAGTTCCACAAGGGCAAGTGGCTGGCCGAAAGGGAGAAGAAAGGCGGGGAGGAATCCCAGGCCGCATAGGCGGTTCCCGCACAAGCGTCTAAACAAGCCGGGGAGCTTCGTGCTCTCCGGCTTTTTTGTTGATCTATTCAAAGCAGCTCCTTGCCCGGGCAATACAGGAAAAGCGGGATCATTGCATAACGGAACCGGTGAATGATGTGCAAAGAGGGGCTATTCCCAGTTTTCCATCTCACCTGCGAAGCCTGCTCGCGGCCATGGGCAGCACAACAACCCAATACTGCAGTTGTAGAGCGGTAAACAATGCATGAGGGTATGAGGAGCTTACCTCCCCGTCAAGCAATTTCAAAAACAGGGTAAACAACCTTTTCATCTGATTTTCCCGCGATACCTGGTATAAGAGATGCCATGAATTCTTCCTATGCCAGCAGGAAGGGCGTGCATGTCCATCACGGCCGGACGGGCACGAGCGGCACCGGGATGAGTTGGAAATCATCCGGCCTTCTCGTTGTCCTTGTCTTGTGTCTGCTCGCCGGCACGCCTCAGGCACAGGAATATCGGGTCATGGATGGACCGGGAATACAGGTGATGTATGCCGACCCATCCCTGGAGCTCTCGGCCAGGGAGGTAATCGGCCGCTATCCGTCCATAAAGGAGGGGCTGGAATCCGTTTTCCTGTGGGAGATGGACTTCCATCCCCGGGTTCTGCTCGTGGCCGACCGGCGCTCATTTATCATGATGGCCGGGCACGAGGCATATGTCGCGTACGCGCTGCCCGAGAAGCAGCTCGTGGTCATCGACGCAACCCGGATGGGCGTGCAGCCCTTCACCCTGGAGACGACCCTGAAACACGAGCTGTGCCATCTGCTGCTCCATCATCACATCACCAGCGTCCGCCTGCCCAAGTGGCTCGACGAAGGCGTGTGCCAGTGGATCAGCGAGGGGATTCCTGAGATCGTATTCAGCCGGGGCTCATCTCCTCTACCCTCGGCGGTGCTCACTGGCACGCTCATCCCTCTGGAGTCGTTGACCCACCACTTCCCGCGGGACCAGCGCGGACTCTCTCTGTCCTATGAGCAGAGCAGGTCGGTGGTGGAGTACATCGCCAATGTCTATGGCAGGAAAGGGATCCTCAACATCCTGCAGTCCATGAAAAACGGGGTGCCTGCTCAGGATGCCATTCAAATGGCGCTGATGATCCCCTTAAGCGACCTGGAGATGCAGTGGCATGACGACTTGAGAAGCTGGCCGGTTCTCCTGGCGTTCTTCGCCGGCAACCTCTATACCATCATCTTTCTTCTTGCGGCTGTGCTCACTTTTCTGGCCTATGTCCGCTTCCTGCTCAGGAGAAGACGCTATCTCCGTGAGATGGACGAGCAGGATACGGAAACCCCGGAACACGGGGAAGACGGGGGCGACCGGCAGGGGTAACGTATCACGGGAAAAGCGGGTGCGCTGCCTGAAAAGGGCCCTGGGGGTGCTCACCGGCAGATGCAGCTCCGATCCAAGGCAGATCCGCACAGGCGGCAACGAGCTGATGGTAACAGTCACCAACGCCTCCAGGGTGTGGCAGAGGATGCTGTGATCTCGGTACTCATTCCCGAGAGCTAAGCAGCCTTTGGAAGCGGCGGCGTCAGCTTTTATCCGCGCCTTCCGGGATACTTCTCATGCGCCGTGGAAGATCGATGCGGTCGCCGTCCACGGCCGCCCTGACAAGAGGATGAAAGCGCAAGGCCTCTTTTTCGAGCGCCTCCGGGGTGAGGTAGCGCTGTGAATAGTGCGAGATGACCAGGAGCTTCACCCCGCAGTCGCGGGCGATCTGTCCGGCCTGGGCGGCCGTGAGATGGCCGTACTCCCGGGCCTTGTCCTCGAGATCGCTCAGAAACGTCGCCTCCATGAGGAGCATGTCGGCGCGGGAGGCGAGGTCGAACACCGCGCGGCAGAGTCTGGTGTCCATGACATAGGCAAAGACCTGTCCCGGCAGCCTTCGGCCCACATCCTCGATGCGCACCGCCTTTTCACCCACCAGGATACTCCCCTCTTTCTTCAACTGTCCGGCCGTGTCTCCGGCGATCCCTTCCTCGTCGAGCCTCTGGGGAATCAGGGTGTATGAGTCTTTTTCCTCGAGGCGGAAACCGTAGGTCTCGATGTCGTGATCAAGCCGCCTGGCCTCAATGAAGATCCGTTCGTTCTCAAATACCTTGCCGTCCTTGGATATGGGCCTCTCCACGAGATGCGCTGCCTGATGGTATGAGCAGGCATCGCGGAGGTTCTCGTAGTATCTCTGCCCTGAGGCAGGATAATAGATCTCGACGGGATGCGGCACCCGGTCGAGCGAGATCCGCTGGATGATGCCGGCCAGGCCGAGGCAATGATCGCCGTGGAAGTGGGAGATGAATATCCTGGTGATCCCTGACACCGACACGCCGGAAAAGATCATCTGACGCTGAGTGCCCTCACCGGGGTCGAAGAGAAGCCCCTCGTCATCGAACCTGAGAAAATAGCCGTTCTGGTTCCTCTCCCGCGCCGGCACCTGGCTGGCGGTTCCGAGAACGATGAGCCTCCTTTCAGACATGGACCCTTTTCTCCTTCCTGTACGCAAAAAGCCCTTCCCCCCGCCGGATAGAAGGGTTCCACCCCTTTTTTGGGGGATACGCACCAATCTACCCGCTCTCATGCCCGGAACGCAAGAACAGGATGAATCTTTTTCTCTCGACCATGGTTTTTGTTCATTAAAGAGAAGGGGGGGTATCTATTGATAAATGTAAATAATGTGCAAATTACCATTGCGCTATGCCCTCGGGATACGATAAGAACCAAGAATTCAATGTTCCGCAACAAGGAGGAGGGTGTTGTATGTATCAATATGAGAAACCGGACAATCTCGTTGATTTTCTCGAAGGCAGCGTCAGCAAGTATCCTGACAACCCCATGCTGGGCACCAAGAATTCCTCGGGCGAGTACGAATGGATCACCTATCGGGAGTTCGGCAGGCGTGTGGACAACGCACGGGCAGGCCTTGCGCAGCTCGGTGTGAAACGGGGGGACACCGTCGGTCTCATCGCCAACAACCGCACCGAGTGGGCTATCTGCGCCTTTGCCACATTCGGCCTTGGCGCCAAATGGGTGCCCATGTATGAGGCCGAACTTACGCAGATCTGGAAGTACATTATCTCAGACAGCGGGATCAAGGTCCTCTTTGTCTCCAAGCCCGCTATCTACGAAAAGGTGAAGGGATTCCCTGAAGAGATCAAAACCCTTGAGAGGATGATCCTCTTGGAGGGCTCGGGAGAAGGAACCCTGGCATGGCTCGAGGACCTGGGCAGCAGGAACCCGATCCCGTCCATAAAACCGGATCCACAGGACGTGGCATCCCTCATCTATACCTCGGGAACCACGGGCGACCCCAAGGGCGTGCTGCTTACCCACGGAAATTTCACGAGCAACTCGCTGGGCGGGCAGAAGTACTATCCGGAATTCAACCAGCACGACCGGGGCTTGTCCATCCTTCCCTGGGCCCATTCCTATGCGCAGACCGCTGAGCTCTATACCTTCGTCTACCTCGGGGCCTCGATCGGCTTCATGGAGAGCGTGCAGACCCTGGCCGAGGACATGAAGAAGGTCAAGCCTACTTTCCTTATCGCAGTGCCCCGGGTGTTCAACAAGATCTACGACGGCATCAACGCCCGGATGAACCAGGAAGGCGGGCTCAAGAAAAAGCTCTTCGACATGGCGGTTCAAAGTGCGAAAAGGCGCAGAGAGCTCGCGGAGGAAGGAAAGTCCGATCCGCTCACCAATATCAAGTATGCTATCGGCAACCGCCTGGTGTTTTCCAAGATACGGGAAGGCTTCGGCGGGCGCCTGCGGGGCGTCATGACCGCGAGTGCAGCCATGAATCCCGAGATCTCCCGGTTCTTCTTCGACATAGGTATCCCGATCTACGACTGCTACGGCATGACCGAGACCTCGCCCGCCATTACCATGAACTGCCCCAGCGCCTACAAGATCGGCTCCGTGGGCAGAGCGATTCCCGGCGTGCGGGTGGTTATCGACAAGTCGGTGGTGGAAGACGGTGCACAAGATGGCGAGATCATCGCCTATGGCCCCAATGTCATGAAGGGCTATCACAACAAGCCCGAGGCAACCGCAGAGGTCATGACCCCAGACGGCGGAATCCGGACCGGCGACCGCGGCAGGGTAGACGAGGACGGCTTCCTGTTTATCACCGGCAGGATCAAGGAGCAGTACAAGCTGGAAAACGGCAAGTTCGTGTTCCCTGCATCCATTGAAGAGGATATCCGGCTGATCACCTGGGTCGAAAACGCCATGATCTATGGCGAGAACAAGCCGTTCAATGTCTGTTTGATCGTCCCGGACTTCCTGGTGCTGGCAAAGTACGCCAAGGAGCACAACCTGCCCTCGGATCCCAAGTCGCTCGCCGAGAACCCGCAAATCCAAGACATGATCCGAAATGAGGTGATCTCATCTCTTACCGGCAAGTATGGAGGCTATGAAATACCCAAGAAATTCATCTTCCTCCATGAAAATTTCACGGTGGAGAACGGCACCCTGACCCAGACCATGAAGCTCAAGCGCCGGGTGGTGGTGAACAAATACAAGGACATGATCGAAAAGCTCTATGTATAGGCGCGGATAGAATTACGGCATATGCCCGGTCGCGGTTTGCCCGGATCAGGAAGAGTCATTCTTCGGGCAGCGCGGCCGGTTTTTTTCGTGCCTTTTTCCTTCCTGCATGCAGTTTTTTCTCCCGCAGCCGCTCTTCACGGGCTGCCCGGGAAGGAACCGTCCTGATACGGCGCTTCGGCGGGGATGCCGCCTTGCGGATGAGGGCGATGAGGCGTTCGAGTGCGTCCGTTCGGTTCTTCTCCTGATATCTAAACCGGCGGGCCGTGATGATGAGAACGCCCTCAGCGGTCATTTTCCTGCCCGCTATCCTGCGGAGCCGTTTCACGATTTCCGGGGTCAGGCCCGGGGATCTTCCTGCATCGAAGCGAAGCTGTACCGCGGTCGCGACCTTGTTGACATTCTGCCCGCCCGGCCCTGACGAACGGATATAGTCCCACTCAAGCTCGCTCTCATCCAGGTGTATCGATTCGGTGACCGGAATCATCCATCCCTTCTTTCGCGGCCGTTGCCCCTGCGTATCCATCCGCAGGTGAACACCGGGGCAACGGGCGCGGCGCTTTCGCCGGCTACATCATGGAAAGCACGAACTCGAGCGCCCCCCTGACGTCTTTGTCGAAAAAGCATTTCAGGGTGCCGCGCCAGTCTTCCGCAGCGAGCCGCTGCCTGATCCTGTCGGCTGCAGGTTTCTTCAGTCCTTCTTTGAGTTTGATGAAGGCCCGGCCCGGCTTGTCGATCCACTCGGAAACGATCTGTTTCGCGCGCGGCATGAGATCGGCCTCTTCCACGATCTCATCAACAATCCCGAACTCTTTTGCCTGATCCACCTTCATCATCCTGCCGAAATACATCATGTCCCGGTACTTCCGGTCGCTGTCGAATCCGAAGCGCATGATCTCGGCCTGGGCGAGCGAAAGGGGAAGACCGATCTTGATCTCGCTCATGCCCAGATTGATCTTGGGATGATTCTTGGCGATCCGGTAGTCCGACGCCATGGCCACGATCAGGCCGCCGGCGATGGCATGCCCGTTGATAGCCGAGACCACGGGCTTTCTGCACATGAACAGCTCGATGAGGATCTCCTCTTCCTCTTCAAAGAAGTCGACGATCTCCTCGATCGTCTTGAAACCGAGGAACATCGGCAGATCGAACCCGCCGGAAAAGGTTTTGCCCGCACCGGTCAGGATGATTCCCCGGATGGAGTCGTCTTCGTTTGCCGATCTCACGACCTCGCGCAGTTTTTTCAGGGTTTCCCCGGTGATGGAATTCACTTTTCCGTGGTCGAATTCCGCAATGATGATCCCCTCTTCGTTCCGTACGTTCAGCATTTCTTGCCTCCTCTCCTGCTATTGAATTTTATGGTCTTTGATGTCCGGCATATGAACGCAAATAATAATATATGATTTCACGCCCGGTGTCATTCCGGAAGTCATGAACTGAAAAACGCCCGCGCAGCATTGATATGCACCCGCGCTGGGGAATCGGCCGCTGCATGACACGGTATGCCGGAAAGGGCACATATTACCGCGATACCGGGCCCCCTATTATCTCTCCCGGTATGCATTTACTGGCACTCCCTTCATGTGTTACAACCATCCGGAGAAACAAGACAGACCAATGGCTGGGAACGCACAGATGAATCCCTGTGAAGAATGCCCTCTTGAAGACAAGATCTATGAGTGTTGCGGAAGATTTCCTGACACCGGAGAGACCGTATACCTGAAGATCGACGGGGCGAGAGGGGTGTATGCGTGTCCGTTCCTGAATACAAATGGTCTGTGCACGATCTATGAGCAGCGTCCCCTGAAATGCAGGAGTCACTTGTGCGCGGAGTTCAATTCGTATCAAAAGATCGGACGTCTCAGTGAGGCCTTCGTTTCTCCGTGGAATCCCCCGGACTTCTAATACTACCGTAGTGGAGTTTGGTACAAGATCGGGATGAGTATCGGGAGAGATCAGCCGATCTTCGTGAGAAAGGCGAGGATATCTTTGCCTGCGGCGAGGCCTGATACCCAGTCTTCGGGGATGCCGTTCATGCCCAGGTGTGCGCCGAGTACCATGCCCGCGATCATGCCCCGGGCAGCAGAGTCGCCCCCGGCCATCACCGACTGGATCAGGGCCTCTCTCAGATCGTGCTCGTACCGGGCGATGAGATGAACCGTTGACGGAAACGCCTCTGTAGTCGGGGAGCCCTGTCCGAACCCCACGATCGCCTCTACACTCTCCTGGTCACGGGAGGCGATGCCCTCATTGACCCAATCGCTGATCCGGGTATTCCTGAACCGCTCCTGAACGACCTCGTTCATGGACGAGACCGGAGATGCTCCCGCCAGCACTTTCAGGCATACCCGGGCAAAGAACTCGCCGGCCTCGATGGTGAACGCACTCCCATGGGTCATCGATGCCTGCAGCCTGCAGGCGTTCACGAGCCCCTCAGGGTCGTGCCTGAGGGCGTAGACAAGGGGGGCGATCCGCGAGGCCCCTGAGAGGTCGTCGGACTGAGACCCCGACTCCAGTGGGCTCTTCCCCAGAACGAGGTTCTTAAACGTACTGCGGGTTGCCTTGTCCATATACCCGTTGTATTCGCTGAAGAGGTCCTGCCAGCGGGCGGAAAAATCGTCGAGATCGAACCGCCCGCACTCCGCCAGGGACTTCAGCAGCACGAAGGTCTGGTCGCCGTAGTGGGTGAACTCGCCCGCTTTCTTGTTCTTGTGATAGGAATTCCGCGTGGGTTGCACAAAGGTCTCTATCCGCCCATACTCCCGGACAATCCTCTCGGTGGAGTGAATCCAGTGAGCGCCCAGGGCGAGCGAATCCCCGATGAATGACCCCAGAACCATGGCTCGTGCCTTATCAGACATCTCCCCCTCCTCATCATCCCCAAGGCATGATGCACAATTCCCTTATCAGGGCTCTTTCTTAACAACCGTACAGAGTAGACACAGGCAGCCCATGACGTGAATAATCACAGTTACGGGATAAGCACAACGGTTTTTTCCAGACTTTTTTGCCGGCCTGAGATCTTCTTTTCTCTGGGAAGTTTCGGCCCGGTATGTTGAAGGTATGCTCACTCGACAATGGCCCATGCATCAAACAGGGTGTTGTATCGCAGTATGTACTCACCGTTGCTGGTTCGAACCTTGTAATAGTCCAGACCCACCCGGCCGGGCATGTTCCGCCCCTCGAACCACCGGTCGGTGATTTCGATGATGCGGTGGCGTCTGCCTTCATAGGTAAAGGCAACCGGAATGTCGTGGTGGGGATGACCTCCCCGGCATTCTACCTGTACCTTTCTCAACTTCATCTGATATTGGATACTCGGCCGCGGGATTTTTTCAATACAAGCCTGTCGGAAGGTTGCAGTGTGAGAGGTCTGAACCCGCCTCAGGCCAGAGCCAGTGCCGCCCGGTGGTAGGCGTCTTCCAGAGTGCGCACCTGCTCGATCCGCCCCGCCACTTCCCGGAAGTCCGGTCGTTCCTGCTCCGAGGCCTCCTTCAGGGCTGCCGCCAGCCCCTGCCATGCGGCGGCGGTTTCCGACATCCGCTCCACCAGCCCGTTTGATGCGATCTCAGGCACCCACCGGAGGGCCTCCCGGAGAAAATCCGCATAGATGAGACGGAAACCCCCTCCACCGGTTCCGCGCCGTTCAATGACCTGGTAGCAGAACCGGGCGATCCATCTCCAATCTTTAAGCTCCACCCATTCCGGGAGTTCCTTGAGCCAGGTATCCAGGCCCCTGATACCCTGAAATTCACACACCTCATCGAGAATCATCCTGCTGTTGTGGACAATGGAGCCTATGATGATCTTCCGCATGTCGCCCGGCGGCTCGATGGCCTCGGGAGAAAACCGGTTGCCCCGCATCTCGTAGATCGAACCCTCCTGGTGCCGGGCCTTTCTCATGTCCGAAAAAGGAACCTCCAGGATCTCCTGGTTGCCGGTATCGGTGACAAAAAAGACCTCACGCTTATGATCATAACCCCAGACCATGATCACATGCCCTGGGAAATGCGTGTTCGAACGGAAGTATGGCAGATGATAGATGTCGGTGCGGATCAGTGAGGGAAGGCCCCTGTCGATGGCCCTGCACAGAGACGCCTCTGCCTCATCGGACCTCTCGGAGCAATCCCAGACGAATGCATGCCCGATCCGGCTGAAAAACTGCTCCTCGAAGTCTACCGAGCGCACATGGACAAGCCGGCTCGGGCTGCTGCCCGGAAGGTTGAGATATCCGATACCGAGCCCCGCTCCGATGCCGAAACACATGGCCTCGCTCATCTGGATGCCGTGAAAGCTCAGCAGGTTGCGGATACCCGTGCTTGCACAGTGCCTTCCCGGAACATGGGAAACAGGCAGCATCTTCACAGCGGATCTCCGGTGGGATCCTCCCCGCCTTCTTGTTTTCTCTTTTTGAAGAAAGAGGCGCTGATCATCAGAGATACGGTGCGCACGGCTTCATTCATGGAAGACGATCCCTCTTCCAGGCAACAGCAACCATTCATCAACATTGGAGCCGTCCCCGGCTTGGGAATGTTGTTTGATTCCTTCATCCCTGCGATAACAATCCCGGCTTTTTTAGGATACATCATCTTTCGATTTTTACTCTAACTTTTTTCCTGCCCCACTTCAAGGCCTGGGAATGTGAATCAAAATAGATATCGAGCCGGTTCGGTCCCTTGATGGCCGAGCCCCGGTCTTCGACCATTCCCCATCCATAACCCGGCACATACATCCGTGTGCCGAAAGGGTAGTGCCTGGTGTCGGCAGCGATGGTGCCCTTGCGGGGAAAGAGCAGCCAGGGAAAGAAAACCGTTCGCAGGGGAATCATCCAGGGGTGGACGACGCTGTCTGCGGAAAACAGGCCGGGCTGCGGTTCCCGGGGCTTGGTGCCGCTCGACGTGCGGCCGGTATAGGGCTTGCCCTTCATGGGGCCGCTGCTGATATACTTGTTCCACACATCGAGCTTCAGGCATTTCCAGCTTCCCCGCTCCCATCCGCAGCATTTGCCGCAGTTGCAGTAGGCAGTGACTTCCATGGTGCGGGTTTCCCGCTGGGTGGCTGCGCACCCCGAAAACAGAATTGTCAGGCTCAGGAGAACCAGCAGCAGGGCTCCTCTCATTTATTAAGCATCTCCTTTCCCCTGATCTATCGACAATTCACCCGCTCATCCTGAACCGGCCTTTTTCCACCTGCCGCGTTTCCGATTTCACCGCGTGTATCACCTTGAAAAAGGCGCAAGCCGGCAGAACCCTATACTTTAAGGAAGACACAGTCCGGGATCGAACCAGGTGAGGATCCCCCCATTCTCCTCTCGCGGGTGCGCATGGGCGAGGTTCTCGATAACCTTCAGGGTGACTTCCGCCCCTGCCTCGATCAGCCTGGAGCTTCCCTGGCGGGCGCGCTCCGGGGGAAACATCCAGTCGTATGCACCGTGAATCCAGTATATTCTCCTTCCGGCAGCGCCGGAGATCTCGCCCGGGGGCAAAACGCCCGACACCGGCGCAAAGGCGGAAAACGGGGTGGAAGGCAGCATGGCGCAGCGCAGGGCAAAGGTCGCCCCGTCGGAAAGACCGGTGAGCAGCATCCTGCTCGTATCCGCGGCGTAGTGCTCCGAGGCCCTTTCCACCTGCCTGAGGATATGCCTCAGATCGGGGAGGGGATCTTCCATGTGCCAGGTCGGCCCTACGGATGTTGGGGCCAGAAGGATAAAGCCCCTGGTCCTGGCCTCCCGGATCCATGTCCAGAGGAAGTCCCTCCCGTGCCCGGATCCCCCGTGGAGGGCGATTACCACGGGCAGCAGGCCGGGTACTGCCGGAGATGCAGGCACGAACAAGGACGAAGCCCCCCTGGCATAGGGGTCGCTCTCAACGCCGGTGTGGATGAGACAATCCTCATTCTTGAGGTCATGGCCTGGTGACTTGGCGCTGCGGGGAGGAGCCTCGCGGAAGAAGCTATCGATCTCCTCGACCCGGCCTCTCAGGCCGAACAAGGCTTCCTTGGCTCTGCAGGCCTTTCTCATGGCCCGCATGGCCGCAAATATGCCCGACTGCAGGCCCTCTGACGAGCTGAAGATCCGGGCGGATTCAACGACAAGGTCGACGGCACGGATCACAGCATCTTCTGCATCGCCGGAAGGAAGATCCGGATCCCGGGAGAAAAACGCCTGCCGCGCATTCAGTAGCTCGTCGGCCTTCCGGTTGAGAGCCTCTCCGTGCCTGGGGATCATCGCGGGATGGAACATACGCTCCACCCGCTCGAAAACCCTGATCGCATCAAGGAGCGGGCCGATCAGGGATTGAAGCCTTTGCATCCTCCCTTCCATCCCCTTTTACCTATCCGTTACCTTCGGCCGGTGATCGAAACCCTGACAAAAGCGGGGTAGTACAGGTCATGGCCCTCCAATACCCGGCGCTCATCCAGCGAATTGGCTGCATAGGTGCAGACGAGGTCGGCCCCCTCAAGCCAGGGGTGGGCCTTGCCCGCATAGAACAGCACCTGCTCGTCCTTGGGCGCATGCGGGCAATAGAGGAGCTGCTTCCCCGACCAGGGACCCGTAAGACTCATGGCCCGGCGGTACACCAGGCAGCCGTCGGGAAAGCCTTCGGTCTGGATCTCCAGAAACCGGCCCATGGACTTTTCATAGTGGACCGTGAATTCCATCTGTGCATCCGCGAGTACGGGCGCAGGCAGGTGGGTGAGGATGTCCTGGTCCACCCACCCGGTACTCCTCGTCCACCACTGGGGATGCATCAGGTCTCCCCGGGCTGCATCGGCAAGCGGCCACCTCACCAGGTATGCGCCATGGTCAGCCCTCTGAGTGCCGAAGGCATAGAGATATCCGTCGAGCACCATGCTGCCAGCGGAACCGATGATGACGCCGAACTCGTTTGCCGGTGTCTTCAGCCGCTGGATATTCCACCGGGAGGGCTCTGCTCGAGGGTTTTTCACAATCACGGCGGTCCAGCCGGCGGCATCGAATCCCAGCTCATTGTCCGCTGCCACGATCTCCATGAGAAAGATCACCAGGCTCTCCCCTGTCATGACCCCCGATCCCGGCCAGAACCACGACGACCCGGAGGATCGGAAGAAGGCCTCAGGACGGCCATCCTCGATGTTCCAGTAGAACGCGGCGGATGCCTGAGCCGGATTGTAACCGCGCTGGATGGCAACCGTGTTTCTCACTATCACTGCCCCTGAGCGGTCCCGCGAATATCCAGGGCCGATAAAGCTGTCTCCGAAGAGCCACAGCACCCGGGCGGCACCGAGGTCCACGGAATACGCACCGTCGCCTCCGAGCCAGCGGACATCGTTTCTGAAGAGCTGGTCGGCCTCGTGCCAGCGCTCGGCCTTGAGTTCGATACCGGCCAGCCCCTGATGCCTGGACCCTAGATCGCTGCAGGCGCAGAGGAATGCGCAGACAGCAACATACAAGGCAATGAAAATGCAGCATCGTTCCCTGGAACCCTGGTGCATGAGCCCCCCTCACATCAGTTCTCTTCAGCATATGCCCGGGTCGAAGTGAACAAACCCGGATGTTTCTCAGATGCACTTCTTATTATTTATTATACCAGATCACTTGGCTTAAGGAACACGTGAAGAGCTAATAACAAGGCGTTACAGGAAGCGAACGCGGTATTTATGCACGAAATCGACCGGATGGTATGAAAGCTTTGCCTTGCGCAGGCCCTCTTCCCCCAGATCCTGCTGGCGGTTCACGAACCGGTATTCTTGGTGAGCCGCTAGAAACATCTGGTTGATGGCCTGATAGATCCCGATGTACTGGGTAAACCCCTTTTCCACATGCATGATCAGGATGTCCGGGGAAAATCGCTCCGCAATGCAGAAGGCTGCATCCTCGCCGTCAACGAAAACAGCTCCGCCCATGATATCGCGTAGCATATGCCATGCCCTGAGCAGGCGCACGACGACCCGGTTCTCCGCTGCGAGCAGCTCTGAGGATTCACAGTCCTTCCACGCGCACCATCGCTCCTGCATGACGATGATCCTCTCCAGGATATCGGGGGTCAGGTCGCGGTACTCGTAATTGTAGCGCTTTTTGAACTGGTTCAGGAGGTTCTTTTTCTTGTGATACCGGTTGCCTGAGAGCTTCACCAGGTCTTCAACAGAATAGAGGTAGTCCCACTGATCTCTGACCTCGTTTACCTCCACCCTGCCGGGGAAACTCTCTTCCCACGCCAAAGTGATGCTCCGGGGCACCCGGGTAAACACCGGATTCGACTCACTGAGCCCGGCCAGGGCGTCCGCCCACCGGACCCCGTCGATGGGGCCGACCGGCGCCCAGTACACCTCTTCGGGCCACGACTGCCTGATCCAGACGAGATCGTCTCCCCACGCCCAGGCAAGGCCGTACTCCTCTGCCCATCCCCACAGGTTGATGAAACTGTAGTCAGAGGCGGTGATAGTGCTTGCCGCGAGACGTTGCCGATATGCATCCTGCCTTTCAAGAGAGATGGGTTCGAACCTCTGCATGCAATCCTCTGATATGAACCCTGATAAGCCCTCACGACTGAGATATCAAGGGCATAAGATACTTCATCATGAATTTTCTTTCATGCAATATCTTGTGCGGGGCTGCACCGAGCAGGCCCGATTGCAGGGAAGACACTCAAACCTGCTGCGTCGTCTTCTCTACATAGCAGACGATCTGGCCCATGATGTCGAACAGATCGTCCTCCTTGAGCCTCAAGAGGCTCATCGCATCTTTGTGGATGGCATAGAGCATCCCATCGATCCCTGCACCGATGCCGCTCATGATGGCGGCGGCATCCGCCAGGTGGACGATGAAGGAAAGGGTGTCCTTTTCGGTGGGCTCGGGGTCGTGGTGGTAGCGGATCGCCGTGACGATATGCCTGGGTATCTGCCAACGCTCGCATACCTCAGAGGCGAGCTCTGCATGGTCGAAGCCCAGGATGCCCTTTTCGGCAGACAGGAAGGTGTCGCGCCTCTCCCGCGCGAAAGACTGGAACTCGGCCTTTCTCTCCATGATATACGGATCAAGGATGATTTTCCCCACATCGTGGATAAGACCGGCGGAGAAGGCATCCAACTCCAGACTCGGATTCACGCGCCTGGCGATGAGCTGCGAGCCGTTGGCCACAGCCAGGGAGTGCATCCAGAGATCGCCGGCTGCAAGGTCATACCCCTCCAAGGTCTGGCCCAGGATTTCCGATGAGCACGCGAGATCGAGCAGCTCCATGAGGGTCTTGGTACCGAGAACGATCGAGGCGTGCTTCACGGAGGATACACTGCCGCTCAGCCCGTAATAGGGGGAGTTCGCCATCTTCAGGACCCGGGTGACGATCCCCTGGTCCGACTCGATGACCTTGGCGAGGTCGCTGAAGCTCGATTTCGGATCGGACAGCACCTTCCGCGCCTTCTGTACTACCTGGGGCATGGGAGGAAGATCTTTGAGCGTCTTGAAGATCTTCTGCTTCAGGGCTTCTCCGGTGACCGGCGCGGTCCCCTTTGTCTGCATGCTGTGCCCTGATGTGCGATCGGGCCCTCCCGATCCGGCCGCTAGAGGATGGAGGAGAATCTTTTTCTGACAATTAGGGCAGGGTATCGAGACCGTATCCGGGCTGCTCCTGAGGGCTTCCCTTTTTATGGTGTATTCCTTACCGCAGTGAGGGCAGCATATTTTCACGATCTCCTCCTTTTTTATGAAATCTTTATCTTGCCCTCGTCAATGTTGAGGATCATGGTTCTGAGTTTTGTTCCGCCTACGCCTTCGAGCTTCACGTTGAGGTTGTGTCGGGAAAGAATGCCCTTTACCTCCGCCACCAGGCGGTCACCCATATTATCATCCTCGCCCGATCCCAGCATGGAAGCACCTCCCGCTATGGCCACGGATATCCGGCTGTCCGCACCCATTTTCTTGAACTCAGCGATCACATACTCCAGGGCGGTATCCGCATAGTAGGCAGGGTTGTCCGTGACACGGCCCTGCGAGGACCCCCTGAGAACGTGCATGCCGGCTGCAAGCTTTTTTGATGGATTGAACAGGATAATCCCCACCCCGGTGGCTATCTTGTCGATCCAGAGAAGCCCCTCTGTTGCGAATTCGCATTTCATGGGCCGTACAGCAGTTGTCTTCATGATCTCTTGAAGAATCCCTCACTTAACCTTCGAAATGCATCCAGTACATACTATCGCCAGATGTCAGCGGAAAATTTACACCGATTTTCTTACATCGGGAATTTTTCCAGCAGATCGCCTTCATGATACGGGTTTCATGGCCGGCGCTCATCTGTAGAGCAGGAGAGGGGAAGAAGAGAAGGATGCCGGGGGCTGATGCCCAGCAGAGAAAAGATACAAAATGGCCCTGTTTCCCCCTGCAGCGGAAGCGCTATTGCATAAGACCTGCCTGCCGCCGGATGCTACTGGCCCAGCAGGTAGCATTTCTTGGTGCTCAGATCGAGCCTCCAGTTGTTGATCTGGCCTTCTTCGATCGTCTTGGTATCGCCTGCGATCTTCGTATACCGGAAGAAGGTGCCGTTGGTCAGGAGACCCTCACCCTTCCGGTCGAAGATCATGGTGCCGTTCCATACCTCGAAGTTCGGGGCATACCGGAACGGGGCATCCGCGCTCCCGGTAAACCTGATGGATGTACCCACCGTGGACGACAGGTTGACCAGATAACCGGTCTTGGAAGAATCGGTGATCTCCAGCACCATCTGATAGCTGTCGGGATTCACGATCCAGTTTGCCGGCGGGGCGTGGTTCTCGCTGATGATCCGGAGCATTCTCTCAGTCCATCGCGCATAGACACTCGTCTCGCCGAACTGTTCGAGCTTCTGGAAGGCCTGGTGCGCGTCCTCGAAATTCCCCATGAGGAGATAGTTGACCCCCATGGTTTTATAGAGTGGCGGATAGTTCGGGTCGATCTCCAGCGCCTTCTGGAAACTCTCCTGCATCTCCTTGTACCTCTCGAGCTCGAAGAGATTCGCCGCGCGATTGACCCAGACAGGAGCGCTTTTCGGATCGATGCGCAGATATTCATCAAAGGAGTTCAGCGCCATCTTGTGATTCTTCATCTGCCAGAAGATCTGGCCCTTCAGCAGCCATGTCTCCTTGTGGCGCTTATTGACCTTCAGCGCCTCGTCGCAGAGGTTCAGGGCGTTTTCCCAGTCCCCCTTCTCCCAGGAAGCCTGCGCCTTGACATACAATTCCTGTGCGGTATTCGCAGGGGCGTCGGCATATGCATCCGGGACAAGGCATGCAACCCAGAGAACGACCAGGATGGATCTGAACACTGTCCGTGCATTGCCACACTGCATCTTACCCTCCTCATTCGGATGAAACAAACGCAAATTATACTCCTTATAACCACATCTTTCCGTTTTGTAAATCCCCTTCCTCCCCTTATGAGAAGGATCAGGACCGGCCAGGTGTCTGGTCCCTGGATAACCGCAAAGGAGGCTTGCCCGCGCGCTTACGCACCCAGTTGATGGAAGAGAGCACCCTTTTCTGCCTGATCAGGCGGCGCTCAAGATTGCGCTTTCCGGGAAAATTCACGAGGGTGAGCCCGATGAGGATCGTGATGATTCCCTGACCGGGCAGCACCAGCATGGCGAGCCCTGCGATGATGAAAACCACGCCGGCCACGTTCTTCACCACCAGGACCGCCGCCACGACCGCAGGATTGAACTGCTTCCGGAACTCCAGAATCTCTTGGCGCTCATAGGTGAAGTAGTCAGCGGGCATGCGGATGATGGCGGCGAGCACCAGGACCGGCGTGATGATCAGGGTGATGAGAGAGATTATACCCAGATACATCAGCAGGGTCTCGTGAAGCGAGATCCATACCATGGCCGCTTCCATCATAGAATTTTCCCGTTCACTATCGGATAGTCCATACCGGTGCTCCTGCTCCTGCTATCAACAGAACAAAAAAGTACGTGTCAACCGGATATTTTTTCGCCATGCCCGGCTTAAGGCGCCGCCTTCATACAGACGGGAAGGCTGTTCGGGTGCTCAGGCGGGGTGTTGTATCCTTCCGGGTGGGCGGTCTACTTCTTCAGAAGGCCATGCAGGACGACATCGAGGCCCTGCTCGAACATCTTCTGGGTGGACTTGCCCTCGGACTTCACATAGGTCTTGATGATGAACATCACATAGATCGAGTACAGCAGCTCGGTGAGATGGTCTACATCCACCTCGCGGAACCTTCCTTCGCGGATGCCCCGGGCGAGAACGCTCCGGAGCAGGTCCATGGACGCGCGGTTGATCTCGGCAAACTGGTCTTCCCTGCTGGAGAGAGGAAAGATCGACGGGTCGTTTATCAGGACCGACCTTAGGGACACGTCCCGGGAGAGATAGGTGTAACCCTTTCTGCACAGCGCCAGAAACTGCTCGCACACATCGTCGATCTTTTCGATGGAGCGCGCCACCATGGACTGCCATTGCAGCAGCCCATGGGAAACAGCCTTTTCATAGAGGTCACGCTTGTCCTTGACATAGAGATAGAGGTTGCCCTTGGTCATCCCCAGCTCATCGGCAATATCTTCGACGCGGGTCCTCCGGTAGCCGTAACGGGCAAAAACCCGCAGGGCCGCCTCATAGATTCTGGTCAGCTTTTCTTCCCGGTTCATCAAGCACCTTGTCAGCTTGCGTATACCTCCTGATCTTGCATCTCGGGTATTCGATGTCAATAGCAATTCAGCCCCCTTAAGTCCCCTTGACGATTGGCGTCCCCTACCTGCTCGGGGAAAACCCGCAGCCCCGCGGTCTGGCGAGCGGCCGGTCATGGAATCGCGGTGCGGGAGGAGATCGTTTTCGGAATGATGGAGTGAACATCAGGTTCAATTTTTCATTGACTTCACCATTGACCGGATATTACGATTACGCTGTTATCAGTCCTTTTTTTCAGATGTTGTGAAAGAGACGCGCCATACATTATCGGGAGGTGTTTTATGACCGATTCAGCATCACAGGCCCTGGCCATCCTTCGGGACCCTTCGCATTTTGAGTGGTATGTCATCCCCTTTCTCCTGGTTGTGATCTATATCTACCACAACGAGATCCGGCTGAAGAACTTTAGCGCGGTCTTTGCAGGACTCGCCCTGTGGGGATGCGACTGGTTCAACGAGATCTGGAACGCCCTGGTGTTCCATTTCACCCAGTATGCACCGGTCTGGGGCACGCCTGGAAAGAGCGCCTTTGTCCTGCTCATCGGGCTGAACATCGAGATCAGCCTGATGTTCCTGCTCATGGGTGTCGCCTGCACCATCATCCTGCCCGAAGATCGAAAACTGAAGATCCTGGGCATCCCCAATCGGCTCTTCTTCGCGATCGTATTCACCACGCTCGCGGTCATCGTCGAGATCATCCTCAATGCCATCGGTGCGCTGACCTGGGAGTATTCCTGGTGGAGCGCGCGGTTTCCCTGGCTGCTCTGGGTCTTCGGATATTTCTATTTCTTCGTGGTGGCCTATCTTGTCTACGACATGAAAACCTACCGCGCCAAGGCACTGACCGTGGGAGCGATTTTCGCCGTGGACATCGCGTGCCTGGTGGTCTTCATGGGCATACTCGGCTGGATATAAAGGCTGCTTGAAAAATCGTTCGTCGGGAGGCACATGAATTCATGCAGGCCTCCCGGCCATGCCCTTCCGGCTGCCCTCGACTCCGGAGAGAGGATTCCTGTTCATCCAGGCGAGGCCTACTCTTTTTAGGCCGGGAAAAAATCCGACTTTCCAGGGACCATATGATTGAATAACCGCCCACGGTGCTCCATATAAGTATTGACGACACCATTCCCGACCGGAGAACGGCTCAGAGAGAGGCTCCTGGAGAGAGGACCGTCTCTTTTGGACACCACCTCTCCCGGCTCCTCCGGACCGGGAATACGGAGGATGCCACATGGAGCACACGATCGGGTCAGTGGACAAGGAAAGGCTTAAGGTACTTCTGGAGCCCTACATTCCCAAGAACATCATCACAGACATGTTCGAAAACCGGATTCTCACGGATTTGTGGGATGTCCTCTACGCCGCGGTCGACTACTACACCGGCGGTGAAGACGAGGCCCTTGAGGCCGTGAGAAACGAGAGGGTAGAGAGCGTCGACGATCTCCTGGACAAGCTGAGATGGTGGGGAAAGAGCGCTGAAAGCCCGTTGGATATCGAGAGGATCAAGGAGGTGCTGGAGCCCTATCTGCCCGAGGATATCATCGACGAGGCCCTGGAAGGCGAAGAAATCGGGGACTATAAGGACCTCCTGAACATCGCGGTCGAGTATTTCACCGACAGCGACCGGCGGGCCCTGGACTCCATCAAGGAAGTGGAGATATCGAGCCTCGATGATCTCCTGGATCATATCAGGTGGTGGTACAATGCAACGGAATCACCCGATGCGTGGTACGACCCGGTTGAAGGAAAATGGTACAGCCCTGACGAAAACTACGAGGAAAACTACGGAGAAAGCGACTACGGCGGCGTGGACCTGCATGTGAGAGACGAAGAAATGGGCGAGGAAGAGGAGTAACGCCTGCCTGGTGCGCAACTTCACGATGGCCGGAGGATCTTCTCCGGCACCCTCAAACCAGCGAGGAGCTCCGAACTTCCTCCATGAAAAAACCTGACAGATGATTGCACGGGGAACATACAGCCAATCAATAATATTGTATCACACTTGTCCAAAATAGCATAAGAAGAAAAAGTTTGTGAAAATCCTCCTGGAGGGTAGAGTTGTTTTTAGCAAGAAACACCAAAACCCAGAAGGAG
>MPOS01000020.1 GCA_001896555.1 Candidatus Phosphitivorax anaerolimi | reverse complement strand
CAGGGCAAAAAGGAAGAATACAAAAAGCTTCATAGTGAGCAACTACGTTTGTTCTAGGCACCAGATACCCCGTAGCTTGCTGCGGGGTAGTTCATTGAAATAATTTTCTCACACTCTCCCGGGATAACGTGAAATGATAAAGGAATATTTTATAAGGCATGAATATACCTTGTAAAATATGGCATATCCCGCGTGGTACAAATCATGCAAAGTCTTGTAGGTTCAATCGTTATCTTCAGTGAGGCTATGATATCTGATCAGGCTGTGGGGGGATAGTTTCAGTCATGGGTTGGAGGAGTACGAATAAGCATTTCTCACCATATTTTCTCCATATTTCTCTTCCCGATTTTCCGTCAGTGATTTCAGACACAAAGGCTTAGGGGGTCTTTCATGAATGTAACCTGGAAAAGATTCTTTTTATCCACTGTTGCATTTGTACTTTCCATCGCTTTTCTGATGACCGCCGCTCATGCAGCGGTGGTAGCCATCAATGCAGGCGGTGGAGCATACACAGCATCCGACGGCACCTCGTACCTGGCCGATGTCCATTTCACCGGAGGCAGCACTTATGCCACGACCCAGGACATCGTGAACACGGGTGACGACCCCCTCTACCAGACCCAGCGCTACGGCTTCGGAAGCGAGTTTTCCTATAACATCCCCATAGACGACGGAGTCTACGACATCACCCTCCACTTTGCCGAGCTGTACTATGACAACGCGGGTGACCAGATATTCGACGTCTTCATAGAGGACAAGAGCGGCCCTGATATAGGAGACCTCGATATCCTGGACGAGGCGGACGGCAAGTTCAGGGCTCATACTGTGACCATAACGTCGGTGAGTGTAGAGGATGGCGAGCTGAACATCACCTTCAGCGGGGCACACGACGCATCCATCTGCGCCATAGAAGTCAACCTGGCGGCACCCACAGCAGAGATCTTCGCAGATCCCGTCACCATCAATAAGGGCCAGGAAGTGAACCTTTCATGGGAAACTAAATATGCAACGAACGTGAGCATCGACCAAGGCATCGGGATCGTGGGCGATTCCGGATCGACAACGGTAAGCCCTGAAGTCACCACCACCTATCGGATCACGGCGAACGGACCCGGCGGCACAATCACCGACAGCGTGACCGTGACCGTGAACACGCCTGCACCCACGGTGATGTTCACGGACTCGTCTGCTTCCATAGTAGAGGGGAATCAGTACATCTTGTCGTGGACCTCGGAGAATGCCACGAGCGCAAGCATCGACAACGGCGTGGGGCCTGTTGACCCGACCGGTGAGAGGGGTGTTTCACCTGTTATTACCACCACCTATACCATTATAGTGAGCGGCCCCGGTGGCACGGCATCCGACAGTATAACCGTGAATGTACTCGCTCTACCCACCGTGGATATCACGGCGGATCCCACCAATGTGAGCATCGGGAGTTCATCGACCCTTTCTTGGACCTCCTCCAACGCCACCACGGTGACTATCAACCCGGGGAATCTATCAGATGCACTAAGCGGAACGCTCACCGTTACTCCAACCGAGACGACGACATACACCATAAGAGCCACCAATGCCTATGGATCACGTGAGAAATCGGTTATGGTCATAGTGAATGAACCGCCCCTCATCAAGAGCTTTACCGCCAATCCGGTGTCCATTGTCAGAGGCTCGTCCACTACCCTGACCTGGGATACCGAAGGCGCGGACTCGGTTAATATCAATGATGGTGCTGTTTCTCCCGACGGCACAATGACCGTGACGCCGCTTGTCGATACTACATAAACCCTCTCTGCAAGCAACCAGTTCTCGGGTGGACTGCCGGCCACGGCCAATGTCACCGTGAGAGTGAATGAGCCCTCGACAGCAGGAATCATGGCAAGCCCCGCCTCGATCATCGCCGGACAGAATCAGACGGTCACCCTGTCCTGGAGTTCCACCAATGCTGAAAGTGCATCCATCCATAATTCGGTTACTGGCAGCATCCAGAGTGTAGCTCTGAACGGGTCCATGGATGTCTCTCCCGCTCAGACAACCACCTACACCCTGACCGTGGATGGCCCGGGTGGTGAAGCCACGCACAGCACAACGGTCACAGTCTACGATCCACCTACGGTTTCCATAGAGGCCGAAGACGAAGACATTGCTGCCGGCGGTTCCACAACCCTGCAATGGACATCAACCCATGCCACCAGTGCATTCATCGAGGGCATCGGCCCGGTAAGTGTGAACGGGTCGCTGGTTGTGTCCCCGCTGGTGACGACCAGCTATGAGATAACGGTGACCGGACCCGGGGGCTCGGCAACTGACAGCGTTACGGTCAGGACACACCCCGTACCCACGGTGAGCATCTCTTCCGACCTCACCACCATCGATCCGGGAGGATCGGCAGTATTGAGCTGGACGTCGAGCAACGCCGTCACGGCCACCATCAACTCCGGGATCGGGCATGTCAACCCTGTTGGTACGATTACTGTGTCTCCCCTGGTAACCACCACCTACACCATCAGGGTCGAAGGACCGGGAGGAACGGCATCAGACAGCGTGACCGTGAGCCTGAGCTCGCAGATGGCAGTTGCCATCAACTGCGGCGGTGGTGCGTACACCGCACTGGACGGCACGAGATACGTGGCAGACACCTATTATACCGGCGGCAACGTCTACTCCACGAGTCATGCGATCGCAGGCACCTCGGACGATGTGCTCTATCAGAGCCAACGCTACGGATACGGCAGCGACTTCTCCTATGCCATTCCCCTCGCGAACTGGAACTACGACATCACCTTCCGGTTCTCGGAGATGTACTACAATTATACGGGTGATCAGGTATTCAACATCATTGCCGAGGGCGAGCGGATCGTTACTGATCTGGACATCCTCTCTCATGTCGCCAAATACGCGGCCTATGATGTCACGGTCTCTTCCGTGGCCGTGTCCGACGGAGTGCTGAACCTCACCTTCAGCGGTCTGAACGATGCCGCGGTCTGTGCGATCGAGATCACTCCCACCCCGCCTGCGGCAACTCTGACCGCTTCGATCAATCCCATCACCGAGGGCACATCCACGGTTCTGAGCTGGACCTCTACTGACGCCACCTTTGCCAGCATTGATCAGGGCATCGGTGAGGTTCCGCTCAGCGGGACCGTGAGTGTGTCTCCAGTTGTCACCACCACCTACACCCTGACCGTGGACGGTCCGGGAGGCTTCTCGACCGCAAGCACGACCGTTATTGTGAACAACCTGCCCATTGTGGACATTACGGTCTCGCCAGGCACCATAACAGATAATGGATTGGATTTCGCAACGCTTTCCTGGACTACTACGAACGCGGATACGGCATCCATCGACAACGGCGTGGGTGAAGTTGCAGTGAATGGCACCGCCAATGTATCTCCCACGATAACAACCACTTATACCATCACCGCCACAAACGCCTATGGATCGCGCACGGACAGCGTGACCGTGAACGTGAACAACCTGCCCGTAATCAACTCGTTTACGGCAACACCTGCCGCAATCACCGAGGAACAGACCATTACCTTGAGCTGGTCTGTCAGCGGGGCCGATTCAGTGAGCATCAACCAGGGGATCGGTACCGTGGACTCCGCAGGCACTGCGGACGACACGCCGGCGGTGACCACCACCTACACCCTGACGACCTGGAACTCCCATGGCATCCGGACCGCCAGTGTCACTGTTTATGTGGACAATCTGCCGAGGGTGAGCATCAAAGCGTCGCCCGCCACCCTTGTGGAAGGGGCGAGCACCACCCTTCAGTGGGAATCATCCCTGGCCGACACGATTACCATTAGTCCTGACATCGGAGAGGTAACTCCGAGCGGATCATTGGTCGTGACACCCGCCCAGACGACAACCTATACCATCACCGCCACCAATGGCTCCGGTGAACGCATGGACAACGTGACCGTGACCGTAAACAACCTGCCTGCAATCGAGTCATTCACCGCAACCCCTGCCGAGATCACTGAGGGCCAAGCCGGCACCTTGAGCTGGTCGGTCAGCGGGGCCGATTCAGTGAGCATCAACCAGGGGATCGGTACTATGGCCTCCACAGGAACCACGGACGTCACGCCGGCGGTGACCACCACCTACACCCTGACCGCCTCAAACGTTTACGGCACCCGTACTGCGGGTGTCACCGTTGTGGTGCGCCAGCTCCCCACGGCAAGTATAACCGCACTGCCCAATGCCATTTCCGAAGGTGAGAGCGTTACCCTCTATTGGAGCACATCCAATGCGACCAGCGCGAGTATTGACCCAGCCATCGGAACAGTGGCCCATAATGCCATGGGCAGCATGGTTGTCACCCTGGACACGACCACCACCTATACCCTCAGAGCGGAAAACGCAAACGGCACCACGACAGTCCAGGTAACGGTCACGGTCAACAATGACCCGGTCATCGATTCATTCACGGCCGATATGAGTACCATCGTGGAAGGCGAACAGACAACCCTGCGATGGACCACCACGAACGCAGACTCGGCAAGCATCGACAACGGCGTGGGACAAGTTGAATTGGATGGTTTTATCACGGTTGATCCTTTAGTAACCACTACCTACACCCTTGTCGTTACCAACAATCACGGCTCGGCGAGCGCAAACCTGACCATCACGGTCAATCAACTGCCCAGGGTGAGCATCTTTGCCCAGCCCGACACCATAACCCGGGGAGAAAGTGCGGTGCTCTCGTGGACATCCTCGATCGCAGACATGGTGAGCATCGACAACGGCGTTGGTGTGCAAGCACCCAATACCGCAGGCACATATACCGTAACCCCGGACGTGACGACCACCTATACCATCACTGCAGCCAACGAGTTCGGCGAGGCCACCGACAGTGTAACAGTCACTGTGCATCCCCTGCCGACCGTAAGCATATCTACAGAAACTCCTGTTATCTGTAGCGGAGATTCTGCCGAGCTCAACTGGACCTCAACCAATGCAAACACCGTGATCATTAATCAGGGCATCGGAGAGGTGGCATTGAGCGGTACCACGGCAGTCGCCCCGGTCGCCGATATCACCTATACCATTATTGCGACGAACGAGTATGGAACCGTCACCGCTGATGTCACCATCACAGTGAATCCACTTCCCACGGCACAACTCACCGTTGATAGGGATTCCATCGCTCAAGGAGGCAGTGCGACCCTGAGCTGGACCACGACCAATGCTGCAAGCGTGAGCATCGACCCGATCGGCGAGGTAGGTCTAGAAGGTTCTCTGGTGGTCGATCCAGACGAGACCACCACCTATACCCTAACCGCCACTGCCGACAACGGATGCAGAGACGCCACGAGCAGCGTAACTATAACAGTGCATGATCTGCCAACAATAACTATCAGCGCGTCACCGGACACCATCACCGAAGGCGAGTCCAGCACGCTGAGCTGGACCACCGCCAATGCAACGAGTGCAAGCATTGACCAGGGGATCGGAACAGTAGACCTAAGCGGTTCGATGGAGGTCCGACCAACTATAACCACAACTTATACTCTCACCGCGGAAGGACCCGGCGGGACCAATACCGGGAATGTCATCATCACGGTGAATTCCCTGCCTGTCATCGAGAGCTTCACGGCGAATCCCACCAACATTGCCGCCGGGGAAGGGGCAAGCTCGACATTGAGCTGGGTCACCACCGGCGCAACGAGCGTGAGCATCTCGCCTTCCGCCGGAGTTGATCCAGTCCCGTTGAGCGGAACAGCTGAGGTATCTCCTTCCGAGACAACTACCTACATCCTCACCGCTGTCAATGAATACGGACAGCGTACCTCATCTGTAACAGTCGTCGTCGGCCAGGCACCCACTATAGATTCCTTTACCGTTGATCCTGAGTTTGTACCGGTTGGAGAGCCCTGCACCTTCTCCTGGTCTACCTCGGGAGCAGACACCGTGAGGATCGATCCGGACATCGGTGAGGTCGGCAATTCGGGCTCGAGGATCATAACCCTCACCTCAACCGGCACCTATACCCTTACTGCCGAGAATATCTACGGAACAGCCACTGCCACAGTCACCGTGTCCGTAGGCAGCCAGCCGGTGGTGAGTATCACCGCTTCTCCCAATCCGATCAACGAAGGAGACGGCACGACCCTTTCCTGGACATCCACGAATGCCGAGAGCGTGAGCATCAACCAGGGTATCGGCCAGGTTGGCACCGCTGATACACTGGATGTTACCCCGGCATCCACGACCACCTATACGATCACCGGCACGAACCCTTACGGAACGAGCACTGAAAGCGTCACGGTCATCGTGAATCCGCTCCCGGTCATCGTGTCGTTCACTTCCTCCCGTGAGGTGATGCCATCCGGAGAGTCATGTTTCCTGAGCTGGGCCACGACAGGTGCGAGCTCTACGAGCATCGATCCGATCGGTTCGGTAGGGCCTGCGGGTTCACTCGAAGTTTCTCCCACAGAAACCACTACCTATATCCTCACCGCCACCAATGCGAGCGGCGGATCGCGGATGTCATCCGTAACAGTGACAGTGATCGATCAGCCCACGGCTTCCATAACCGCAAATCCCACCACCATAATCGAAGGGCAGAGTAGTATCCTGAGCTGGAACTGCACCAATGCAGACAGCATCTTTATCGACCACGGGGTGGGTGCAGTCGAGCTATCCGAGTCTTATGAAGTGCGCCCGAGCGTGACCACTACCTATACCATCACGGCAACGAATGCGTACGGCTCTGCCACCGATGCCGTCACCATCACTGTGAACAATCTGCCCCTGGTGAGCATTGGGGCCCTGCCCGAAATCATCGCCGGCGGTCAGACGACCACCCTGAGCTGGAGCTCGTTCAATGCCGACAGCGTCGAGATAGACAACGGCGTGGGCGTACAGATCCCCAATGCGTCCGGCTCCCAGGTCGTTGCTCCCACTGAGACCACCACCTACACGATTACAGGCACCAACGCCTTTGGAACCCGGACGGCAAGTGTGATGGTAACCGTGGGCATTCCTCCCACAGTGAGCCTGTCGGTATCCCAGCCCACCATCACCGAGGGGCAGGCCACAACGCTCTCCTGGAGCTCCACCGGCGCTTCGAACGTAAGGATCGATCAGGGCATCGGGAATGTTACGGCAACCGGCACTCTCGAGGTATCCCCGGCTGTCACCACCGAGTATACCATCCTCGCGGTGAGTCCCTTCGGCTCATCCCAGCAGAGCGTGACCGTTATGGTCAATCGCCTGCCCATGGTGAGCATCTCGGCCACACCTGGAACCATAACTCCTGGAGATCCGTGTGAAATCTCATGGACATCCATCAATGCAGACACGGTATCCGTCGATCCGGAAATCGGGACGGTTACGGCAAACGTTCAGGGCTCACAGAGTGTGTACCCCACGGCGACTACTGCCTACACTATCACGGCCACCAATGTGTACGGTACCCGCACCCAGAGTGTGACCGTTTTCGTCAATGTGCTCCCCACCGTGAGCATATCCGCATCTCCGTCCACGATCAACGAAGGAACGTCCACCACGCTTTCCTGGTCATCCACCAATGCGGATATCGTAAGCATCGACCAGGGAATCGGCCTGGTTGCCAAGGAAGGGTCCATAGCTGTGGCGCCGGTCGTAACCACGACCTATAAGGTTACCGCCACCAATGCCTTCGGCTCTCATGAAGCCGAGGCAACCGTATTTGTAGGCAACTACCCGGTCCTGACATTCTCGGTCTCTCCGGCAAAGATCAAAGAAGGCGAATCTGCACAACTGGCATGGTCCTGCACGGGCGCGGACGAAGTGACCATCGAGCCAGGCATCGGGGTTCAGGCTGCAAGCGGTACCTATCCGGTATCGCCGTCCGAGACCACCACCTACACCATCTCGGCAACGAACGATGTAGGTACCAGTACGGCGAATGCAACGCTCATGGTGGACAATGTGCCCACCGCGAGCATATCTGCGGATGTTACGAGCATTATCCTGGGAGATCCCGCGACCCTGTCCTGGTCAACCGCGAACGCAGATATGGTGAGCATCGATCAAGGAATCGGTTCAGTGGCACCCAATACCGCAGGATCCCGGACCGTGCAACCCGTCCTGACCACCACCTACACTATCCTTGCCATGAATGCGTACGGCTCTGCCAGCGATTCCGTCACCATAACCGTGACCGAGCAGCCCATGCCGACGGTGAGTATCTCTGCACAACCGAATACAATCCTCAATCCGGGCAACGTCATATTGAGTTGGAGTTCCACCAACGCGGATAGCGTAGAGATCGATCAGAGCATCGGACCGGTGCCGCATGAAGGTTCGCGGGAAATCCTGGTAAATGAGACCACCACCTATACCATCACTGCGACCAACGCCTACGGTTCAGCAACCGACTTTGTCACCGTTGTCGTCGGTCAGCTGCCGGGCGTGAGCATATCGGCCACCAGGTCACCCATCACCCAGGGCGAATCCACCATACTCCTCTGGGAATCTGTGGGTGCCAACGCATGTAGAATCGACCCGGGAATCGGGGACGTGGACTTGAGCGGAAACAGGGAAGTATATCCCTTAACGACAACCACCTACACGATCGAGGCGACAAATGACAGCGGGTCTGTTACCGCGAGCGTAACGGTTGTGGTAAACGAGCTTCCGGTCATCGACACATTCACCAGCGATACCCTGTCGATCAACCAGGGGCAGTCGGCAACCCTTTCGTGGACAACCACAAATGCTACCACGGCGAGCATCGACCGCGGGGTGGGGATCGTATCGCCAAACGGGTCTTTCACGGTCTCGCCCACTGTGACGACCACCTACACTCTGACCGCCACGAACGCCTACGGGTCGGATACGGCCTCGCTCACCATCACCGTGACCCAGCTTCCCACCGTGAGCATCGCCGCCAATCCCGAGCTGATCGCAACCGGCGGCTCTACCGTGCTCTCGTGGACCTCTTCAAATGCCACGAGTGTGACCATCACTCCCGCCATCGGTGTGGATCCTGTTCCCCTGAGGGGGTCTGCAACCGTATGGCCCGCATGGACCACAACCTATGTAATCACGGCAACGAACGCCAATGGTTCGGTCACCGACTCGGTCACGGTTATCACGGGCGATGTGCCTGTAGTCGATATCACGGCTACACCGGCATTCATAAGCCAGGGCAGCTCATCCACTCTGAGCTGGACCGCCGCCAATGCGGACACCGTGAGCATCGACCAGGGCATCGGCACGGTTGCGGCCACCGGCACGCGGAATGTTACCCCGGCTGCCACCACCACCTATACCATCACGGCTGGCAATGCCTATGGCACGGTCCACGCAGCCGTAACCGTCACGGTCAACCGGGTGCCCACGGTGAGCATATTCGCCTCGTCCACCACCATTACCCAGGGCCAGACCACGACCCTGAGCTGGACAACTACGGATGCGGACATCGTGAGCATCAATCAGGGCATTGGGGAAGTGGGGGTGAGCGGATATCAGCCCGTATCACCTTCAGTGACAACCACCTACACGATCACGGCAACCAATACAAACGGCTCCGACACCGACAGCGTGACCATCAATGTGAACCCGCTTCCGGCCATAACCTTCAGCGCGTCTGCGAGCTCGATCATCGAGGGGGCAACGAGTACCCTGAGCTGGACCGCGACCAATGCCGAGAGCGTGAGCATCAATCAGGGCATCGGCCCGGTGGCTTTGAGCGGGACTAGGGATGTCTCGCCTTCAGCCACCACCACCTATACCATCACGGCAAGCAATGCCTACGGCTCTGTCACCGAGGATCTGACCATCACCGTGACCAGGGTCCCCACCGTGGTCCTCAAGGCGGACTGCGAGAATATCCTCACCGGCGGGTCCGTGACCCTGAGCTGGACATCCTCGCACGCCGAGAGTGCGAGCATCGACCAGGGCATAGGTGCGGTTGATACAAGTGGTTCATTCTACATAGGATCCATCAGCAACGACACCATCTACACCATCACGGTAACGGGCCCCGGCGGGACTGCCACAGACAGCGTGACCATCCACACCAGCGACTCCATCGCCGTGAACCTCACCGCATCGCCTGAGCAGATCACGGCAGGCGAAAAGACCGTGCTGTTCTGGCGCTCATCGGGTGCAACCGGTGTGAGCATCGACAACAACATCGGCAATGTCTATCCGGTGAGCCAGGGATACGTGACCGTGTCTCCGTCCGTCACGACCACCTACACCATCACGGCCGTCAACGGCTCAACCACCATCACAGAGACGGCCACGGTAACCGTGGCCCAGGCGCCGTCCGTGAGTATCGCCGCTTCTCCGGCCCGGATAGACCAGGGCCAGACCGCGACACTGACTTGGTCGTCCGCTCACGCCGCAACAGCCGTGATCAGCCAGGGTGTGGGCGAGATGCCCGTAAACGGCTCTACGACGGTATCACCTTCTGTAACCACCACCTATACCATCACGGTCGACGGCCCCGGCGGAACCGCCACGGCTAGTACTACAGTAACAGTCAGCACCCCGCCTGTGGTGAGCATTACCGCAACACCCGGCTCCATCGCCCCGGGTGGCTCGGTAAATCTTGCCTGGACGTCGCAGGGCGCAACATCCGTGAGCATCGACCAGGGCATCGGCGCAGTGAGCGCATCGGGTAACCGGACTGTCGAACTCACAGTGACGACGACCTACACCATCACGGCGACCAACGAGTTCGGTGAGGCCACCGACAGCGTAACAGTTGTTGTGCACCCCCTGCCCACCGTGAGCATTTCCGCATCCCCGGCATCCGTCATTCAGGGTGAGAGCACAACGCTCACCTGGACATCCGCCAATGCCGTGAGCGCATCGATAAACTGCGGTGTCGGATCCGTGGATGTGAACGGATCTATGAGCGTATCTCCGGCTGCAACCACCACCTATACCATCACCGTGACCGGCCCGGGAGGCATTGCCACGAGTTCGGTCACAGTCACGGTCAACCAGCTTCCGAGCGTGAACCTCTCCGCTAGCCCGACCAATGTGGCGTCCGGCGGCAGTACGACCCTGACCTGGAGCACGGCGAACACCCTTTCCGTGGAGATAGACCAGGGCATCGGCGCGGTCGCCCTCAGCGGATCGCGGATCGTTACCCCGGAGGTCACCACCACCTACACCATTGCGGCCGCCAATGCCCACGGCTATACGACCGACACGGTGACAGTCATGGTGGAAGAGGCCCCAACGGTCGACATCTCCGCGCTCAGCACCTCAATCCCGGTGGGCGGCGTCACGACGCTCTCGTGGTCGTCTTCCGGCGCGGATACCGTGAGCCTCAACCAGGGCCTTGGGTCTGTGGCCCTCAACGGCTCCGTGAACGTTACCCCAAGCATCACCACCACCTATATCGTCACGGCTGTGAACGCCTATGGCACGGCCACCGATTCGGTGACCATCACGGTCAGCCCGCTGCCCACGGTGAATATCACAGCCAGTCCGACCGTTCTCGATGTCGGCCAGGCCTCCACACTCTCTTGGACTTCGACAAACTCTGCATCTGCATCCATCGACCAGGGCGTCGGACCGGTGGCGACAAACGGCTCCATGACCGTGGCCCCGCTGGTGACCACCACCTACACCATCACAGTGACCGGTCCAGGCGGCACGGCCCAGGATAATGTCATGGTCGCAGTGAACCAGGCCCCGACAGTGGACCTGAGCGCAACACCCACCGCGATCAATCCCGGTGGATCAGCGACACTTTCCTGGACCTCGACCAACGCCACCTCGGCAAGTATCGACCAGACCATCGGCACGGTATCGGTCAACGGCTCAAGCACGGTCACACCCACGGCAACCACTACCTACACCATCACGGTCAGCGGTCCCGGAGGCACGGCAACCGATAGTGTCACCATAACCGTGAGCGATCTGCCTGCGGTGAGCATCGGTGCTGCTCCGAACCCCATCGACCTGAGCGAGTCGACCGTTTTGACCTGGACCTCGGCCAATGCCACATCCGTGAGAATCGACCAGGGCATCGGGCCGGTGGCGACGAGCGGGTCCCTGACCGTATCTCCAGCATCCACCCGGACCTATACCATCACGGCAGAGGGCCCCGGAGGCACGGTGACTGCGAGTGTGCTCGTAACCGTGAACCAGCCTCCAGAGGTGACCCTGACAGCAGAGCCTGATCGCGTCATCAAGGGCGATCCGGTCACGCTCACCTGGACCTCGCTCAATGCAGACTCCGTGAGCATCGATCCGGGACTCGGCATTGTCGCCCTGAATGGTTCTCAGGTAGTGTATCCGCAAATACCCACACTCTACACCATCACTGCCACGGCAGCATGGGATGTCATGCCCACCGTGGCTGCCGTTTTCGTGGGAGTGGTACCCCGTGAGGCCGCGTATATCCCCATAACGGTCAATCCCGGGATTGCATACGGCCTGGCTGTTATGGACCTGGAGATCCCGGCAGTCACCTACACCATCGAATCGATTGGAAAGAAGCCGTTCGGCGTGGTACCGCATCCTTCGCTTGATTATCTCTATGTGGCCTGTCATGAATCTACGACGGTCGAAAAGATCGATGTGTTCACAGGAGAACGGCTTGCAGTCATAAATGTGGTGGGTCGGCCAAGAGATATTGCGATCACCCCTGATGGCTCCACGGTCTATGTCTCCCTGATCAATAATGACAGTATTGAGGATCTTGCAGTCATCGACACGGCAAGCGATACCCTCATCACCACGATCAGTGTACCCAACGATGCAAAGGCCGTTGATGTGAGCCCTGACGGATCACGGCTCTATGTTTCCAGCACGAAGTCCTCAAGCATTTCGTCTGATGGCGTGATTTCAATTGTCGACACATCTGCCAATGTAATCATAGATACGGTCGAAACCGGCACTTACGAAGCCTTTGATTTGGCCGTCAGCCCGGATGGATCGCGGGTTTACATTGCCAACGAGGAAGACGGGCTCAGTTATCTGGACACCTCTGACAATTCTCTGGTGGGTGTTATCGAGGAGGCTCATAAGGTGTACGCACGTCTGGCGGTGAGCCCAGGCGGTGAATATGTCTATGTAGCGACATACCATGATAGAAATTTCCAGGCAGAGGTCTCGGTGATCGATACGGATACTCTGGGGCTGGCAGCCATCATACCAATCACACTGCCTTATCAGTTCCTCGAGTTCAAGGGCATGGATATCCATCCAACGGCTTCCGAGCTGTATATGATCTACAAGGCGGGCAGCACGGGCTTGAATGACTTCTATGTGATCGACACCATGAGCAATACTATCGTTGACAGCCTGAAAATAGGAGTCGAGGGCGATATCTACGGTGATCTGCTGATCATCCGTCCGTAAAACATCAGCGGGCTGGTCAGGGTATGCAGTAAGCCCTGGCCAGCCCGCATATCTGTTCCTCCGCTGTTATCCATGCCGGGGAATGGTATCTTTCTGATTTTCCTTGTTTCTTAATCTGCCCGGTAGCCACGGTTCCTACCACAGGGATGGTGGTGTTCGGGAAGCGCATGGTGAACGGTCCAAACCGGGATTTTCCCGGACGATTTTCCCACTTTGTATTCCCGTCTCCGATACTCTTTCGAAGCAACCCAAATACACTGCCTTTGAAAAGGGCAGGCCCGGACACCAATCAGCGATGCAACAAGTAGCTGATTGATCCAGACGGGTTTAACCAGTGATATTTTTTCTTCTTGACACCAGGAGAAATAAGACTATTGATTAACCAACCGGTTGGTTAAACCGATAAGGTGTCAAGGGCTCGACATGGATGGAAGAGGAGATGGGCAAGGGATGAAAAATGAAGGATGAGAGAGTGACCAAGGAGAAGATCCTGGATACCGCCACAATGCTCTTCGCAGACAAGGGCTTCGACGGGACCAAGGTTCAGGAGATCGCGGATGCGGCAGGGGTGAACAAGGCCATGCTCTACTACTATTTCAAGAGCAAGGACGATCTGCTCATGGCCGTGATCGGACGGTTTATCGAAGGTATCAGAGACTCGATCCCGCAGCATTTCGCCGCCGGCGGCGACACGGCCCGGAGCATCGAGAACTTCCTGGATTTCTATATTGAATATCTGGCAAGCAACCGGTCCTTTGTCCGGCTCATGGCGTGGGAGCTGCTCTCGGGGCAGCACCTGGACACCATTGCACGCGACCATATCATTCCCACATTCAGGCTCATGCGGGAAAAGATTGTACAGACGATCTCGGCAGGGGCAATCCGCAGGGTGTCTCCCGAGCACACTATATTCTCGGTGGTGGGAATGAATATCTTCTATATCATTGCCTCGCCGATATTCACCAAGATCCTGGGCGACGATCCGCTCACCCCGGAGATGATCGAAAAGCGAAAGCAGGCAGTGGCCGACCTCGTCATGAACGGGCTGGTCCCGGAAGAGCTCAGGCATCCGGTCCGCGAGAAGGCGGAGAGTTGTTCTTCCTCTTCTTGCTTTTCCTCTTTGTTACCATCCGGTCCGCGAGAAGGCGGAGAGTTGACCGTCACGAACGGTATGCAAGAGAGCTGGGGCTTAAAGGGCGTGGTGCCGGGAGCCGGGCGATTTTCCATGTCATACTGCGTGTGAGGGAGCGAACATGAAAAGACAGGTGATGATTCCGATACTGATTCTCGCGGTGCTGATTGCGGGCGGTATTCTGTATGCGTTGTTCACCGGCAGGAACGACCGTGATGTCATCCGGGTGTCGGGCAATATCGAGGCCACCGAGGTACAATTGAGCTTCAAGATTCCGGGCAGGCTTCAGAGCAGACCGGTCAGCGAAGGCGACCGTGTGAAGAAAGGACAGATCGTAGCCGAGCTCGACAGGAGTGATGAAGAGGTCTCGGTCGAGCAGGCCCGCTCGAACGTGAATTATGCAAGGTCGGTGCTCCGGGAGCTTGAAAAAGGGAGCAGAACCCAGGAGGTCGAGGCTGCACGGGCGGAGCTGAAGAGGGCGCAGGCAGGACTGGAGACGGCTCAGGCGCAGCTCGAGCTCGCCCGGTCGGACTATGAACGTTTCTCCAAGCTCCAGGATCAGGGAGGGATCAGCCTCAGGGACCTCGAAGAGTACCGCACCAGATATGCCGTGGCCCAAAGCGCCTATGGAGAGGCCGATGCGCGTGTGCGGGCTGCCCGTCAGCAGCTCAGCCTTGTCGAGGAGGGCCCTCGGAAGGAGAAGATCGAGCAGGCCGCCTCGCAGCTGGAGAGCGCCGAGAAGGCCCTGAAAAAGGCCGAGCTCTTTCTTTCGTACACCACTCTGCGCTCCCCTATGGATGCGGTGGTCTTAAGCACGGCGGCAGAGGCCGGCGAGTACCTGAATCCAGGCACACCGGTCATGACCATTGCCGACCTCGAGCGTCCCTGGCTCCGCGCCTATGTGTCCGAGACCGATCTGGGCAGGATAGCCCTGAACCAGGAGGTCGAGGTCACGACCGACACCTATCCCGGTAAGGTCTATCAGGGGCGCATCAGCTTCATTTCTTCCGAGGCCGAGTTCACCCCCAAATCCGTCCAAACCGAAGAGGAGCGGGTCAACCTGGTCTACCGGATCAAGATATCCCTTAAGAATCCGAACCAGGAACTCAAACCCGGGATGCCGGCCGATGCCGTCATCAGACTGAGTGAGTGACGGATAGCGCGATGCAGCCCGCGATCCTCGCCAGGAACCTTACCAAGCGGTTCGGCGACCTCACTGCAGTGAACGGCGTCTCCCTGGAAGTGCACCCGGCCGAGATCTACGGCCTCGTGGGCCCGGACGGGGCGGGCAAGACCACCACCCTGCGCATGCTGAGCAGCATCATGAACCCCACCTCCGGCACCGCAGAGATAGCCGGCTTTGACGTGCAAAAAGAGCCCGATCAGGTCAAGGACAACATCGCCTACATGAGCCAGAGATTCGGACTCTACGAGGATCTCACCGTGTGGGAAAACGTCAATTTCTACGCCGACCTCTATGGTGTTCCGGCCCGAGGGAGAAAGGAGAAGATCGAAGAGCTGCTGGATTTCAGCTCCATGAGGCCGTTCAAGGCTAGGAGGGCAGGGGCGCTCTCCGGAGGCATGAAACAGAAGCTCCAGCTCGTGTGCGCACTGGTGCATACCCCGAAGGTTCTGCTCCTGGACGAACCGACCAACGGCGTCGACCCGGTGAGCAGGAGGGACTTCTGGCGCATTCTCTATCGGCTCCTGGCCCGTGACGTGGCCATCCTCGTGAGCACCGCCTACCTGGACGAGGCGGAGCGGTGCAACAGGGTAGGGCTGCTGAGCGGCGGGACACTGCTTGCACAGGGCAGTCCTGCGGAAATCAAGCAACTCATGAAGGGTGCAATCGTTTCCATCCGCTCGCCTCAAGCCCGCAAGGTGCAAGCCCTTATGGAGAAAAGCGGATTGTACGAGGATGTCAATGCCTTCGGCGATAGGGTCCACCTCGTGACGCAGGACGAGGTGGCTGCGGGCCAGCAGGCAAAGATGCTCCTTGAGCGTGAAGGTCTGCTGTTTGACGAGATCCGCAGGCAGGAATCCAGCCTTGAGGACGTGTTCGTGCAGGTTCTCAAGGAAACCGGCGGGACCGGGATCAGTCCGTGGTCGTCCGTGTCCCGGGCGGATTTTCGCGGTCAAGCGTTGGGTCAGAAGGCCCCGGGTGGACCGGCGGTTGAGGTAGAAGACCTCACCAGGCGCTTCGGCAGCTTCACCGCGGTCAACAGGGTGAGCTTTTCGGTGCCCGCAGGCCAGATCTTCGGATTCCTCGGACCCAACGGCGCGGGCAAGAGCACGGTCATCAGGATGCTCTGCGGCGTCCTCAAACCGAGCGGAGGGCGGGGCGAGGTCTTGGGCTTCGATATCGCCCGGCAGCCCGAAAAAATCAAGGAGCACATCGGCTACATGAGTCAGAAGTTCTCGCTCTACGACGATCTCACCGTGGAGGAGAACATCGAATTCTACGGCGGCATCTATTCCCTCACCGGCAAAAGGCTTGAAGAGCGCAAGGCATGGGCCGTGGAGATAACCGGTCTTGCGGACCATGCCCGGAGCATGACCAAGGTGCTCAGCAGCGGGTGGAAACAGCGCCTGGCCATGGCGTGTTCGATCCTGCATGAGCCGCCGGTGATCTTCCTCGACGAGCCCACCAGCGGGGTGGACCCGGTCTCCCGAAGAAGGTTCTGGGACCTCATCTCCGCCATGGCACAGGCCGGAGTGACCGTGTTCGTGACCACGCACTACATGGAAGAGGCTGAGTATTGCGATCGCCTGGCGCTGATCTACCAGGGGAATATCGTGGCCATGGGAACCCCGGCAGAGCTGAAGACAAAGATCATGCGCGAGGCGATCCTCGATATCCACTGCCCGCGCCCGTTTGAGGTCATGGATGCCATAGCCGCCCTGCCCGGAGTCCGAGAGGCTGCCCTGTTCGGCTCCGGACTGCACGCCGTGGTCATGGACCCGGACGAGGCCGGGTGGAGAATACGGCGTGAGCTCGAGCGTCTGGGCGTGCCGCTGGAGAGCATGGAGCAGGTGGTTCCGAGCATGGAGGACGTGTTCGTGGCGCTCATCGAGGAGATTGACCGCAGAGAATCCGGGCAGGGGGAGGTTTAAGGGATGTTCAGCCCCAGACGATTCATCGCCGTCGCCCGCAAGGAGTGGATCCACATTATCAGGGACTGGCGCAGCCTGTTCCTGGCCATCGCGATCCCCATAGTGCTCATCCTGCTCTTCGGCTACGCCCTGAACATGGACCTGAAGAACGTACCGACCGTGGTATGGGACCAGTCGCGTACGCCCCAGAGCAGAGAATTCCTGAGCCTGTTCGACGGCTCTCCCTACTTCTCGGTCAAGCAGTATCACACCGGATATGCCCGCATACAGGACGACCTCGACTCGGGCAGGGCCATGATCGCCGTGGTGGTGCCCTATGATTTCGCCCGGAAGGTCCAGCAGGGAGAGCGGGTCGATGTCCAGGTGATCGTGGACGGGAGCGACTCCAACACGGCCCGCCTCGCCGTGGCCTATGCAAAGAGCGTGGGCATGATTTTTTCCCGGCAGGTCGGCGCGAGGAGGATGGCCCTCATGGGGCGGGGCGAGCCGGCCGAGCCGGTGGAGCTCCATCCCAGGGCATGGTACAACCCGGACTTGAAGAGCCAGAACGTCATCATCCCGGGCATACTGGCCGTGGTCATGATGGTGATCGCAGGGATGATGACCAGCGTGACCGTGGCCCGGGAGTGGGAGATGGGCACCATGGAACAGCTCATCAGCACGCCGGTCCGCGTGCCCGAGATCGTCTTCGGCAAGGTGCTTCCCTATTTCGTGCTGGGCCTGCTCGACGTGGCCATTGCCGCAGCCCTTGGCGAGTGGCTCTTCCACGTCCCTTTGAGAGGGTCTCCGGGCCTGCTCTTTCTCTCCGCGTCCATCTTTCTCACCGGGGCACTGTTCTTCGGCATGACCGTGGGCATCGTCATGAAGACCCAGGTGTTGGCAAACCAGATCGCCATGATAGCGGGTTTCCTGCCCACCCTGCTCCTGAGCGGGTTCGTTTTTGCCATCGAGAACATGCCCGAGCTCATTCAGCTTATCACCTACCTTGTACCCGCGCGCTATTTCATCGCGCTGCTCAGGGGCATCTACCTTAAAGGGATCGGGCTCGAGATCCTCTGGCTCAATCTGCTTCTGCTCGGCATCTATGCCGCGATCATGGTGATCCTGGCAAATCGCAAGCTGAAGCTCAAGCTGGAGTAGACCATGCTCAACCGGATACAACGCATGCTCATCAAAGAATTCTTGCAGATGTTCAGAGATCCCCGCATGCGGGTCGTGATCTTCGGCGTGCCCGTGATCCAGCTCGTGGTCCTCTCTTTTGCGCTCACCATGGATGTGACCGACATCCCCACTGCAGTGTATGATCAGGACAACACCGTGGCATCCCGGGAGCTGACAGCGCAGTTCGGGGACAGCGGATACTTCGAGATCGAGGAATACATTTATAGCCACAACCGAATGGTGGAGCTGCTCGATACCGGAGATGTACGGGTGGTAATCCGCATCCCGCCCGACTTCGAGGAAAACCTGGTGAGCGGGACAACCGCAAATCTCCAGGTGATTGCCGACGGCACCGACAGCAATACCACCTCGATCGTATTCAGCTACGTGTCCCAGATCGTCTCCCAATACAACCAGGAAAAGCTCCAAGAGCGCCTTGCCTTGCAGTTCGGCCCGCAGGCCGCGCCGGGAGTGATCGAGATCGAGCAGCGGGCCTGGTACAACGAGAACCTTCAGAGCAGGTATTACTATGTTCCAGGCCTTGTCGGGGTCATGCTGATCCTGGTGAGCATCGTGGTGGCGAGCATTGCGATCGTGCGCGAAAAAGAGATGGGGACCATCGAGCAGGTCATGGTGACTCCGATCGGAAAGGCCGAGTTCATCCTGGGCAAGACCGCGCCCTATCTCATCACCGGCTACATCATCATGGCCGTCATGTTCGTCATCGCCTATCTCGTCTTCGGCATCCGCATCAAAGGCAGCATAGTCCTGCTCATCGTGCTCACGGGCGTCTACCTGGCGGGCAACCTCGGCATAGCGCTCCTCATCAGCGTCACTTCACGCACCCAGCAGCAGGCGCTGCTCACGGCGTTTCTCGTCCTCATGCCCTCAATCCTGCTGAGCGGGATCATCTTTCCCATCCACAACATGCCTCCTTTCGTCCAATGCGCCACCTATCTCAACCCCATGCGCTGGTACATGGAGGTGCTCCGGGGGGTGGTCCTCAAAGGGGTAGGCATCCAGGCCCTTGCTAAGGCGGCCCTCTGGCAGACGATCCTGGCGGTCTCTTTTCTCCTTATCGCTGTCTCTCGGTTCAGGAAGACGATTGATTAGACAAAGGCAGGACGGGCCACCGAAGTGCAGGGCCTGTTTGAAAAAAGTTCCCGAGCGGCGAGCGCAGAATGACTCGCTATGGCATGTACCGGTACCCCTTGCCCCGGATGCTGATGATATGCCGGGGCTTTGATGGGTCTTCTTCGATATAGCGCCTGATGCGGGAGATGAAGGTGTCTACGGTCCGAGTTTCGATGGTCGGGTCGAGACCCCAGACATTCTTCAGCAGCTCGCCCCGTGTCACGATGCGGTCCTGGTGCGATGCGAGATACTGGATGAGGTTTGCCTCGTGCGGAGTGATGCGGGAGGTGGTACCGTCTTCCCTGGTGATCTCCAGGGTGTTGAAGTCGAGCACGGCCCCGCCGATCTTCTGGATGTCTCCGGCCCTGTACCACTCGTAACGGTCAAGCATACGCCTGATCCTGAGCAGGAATTCCTCGAGATGAAAGGGCTTGGTGAGGTAATCGTCCGCTCCTGCCCGCAGGCCCTCCACCTTGTCGCTTGCATGGGACTTGGCTGTGAGGATGAGAACCGGAAGCCGGGGATCGTCTTTCCGGATGCGCCGGAGCGCCTCGATCCCGTCCATGCCCGGGAGCATGAGGTCCAGCACCACGAGGTCGAAGCTCATGTCTTCGAGCAGGGCGATGCCTTTTTCCGCACTTACGGCGTGGAACACCTCATAGCCCTCGGCCTCGAGGTTGATGATCAGCCCCAGGGCCATGGGCTGGTCGTCTTCGATGACCAGGATCCGCCACCGGATGCTCATTGCTTCACCACGGGCAGGCGGATGAGAAACGAAGTCCCCTGGTCTTTCAGCCATGGACTCACCCTGATGCTGCCGCCATGTGCCTTGATGATCATCTTCACCACGTAGAGCCCCATTCCTGTTCCCGAACCCCACAGGGCTATGGCCTCGGGCAGCCGCTGGAACATTTTGAATATGTCCCGATATCGTTCTTTGGGAATGCCGGCTCCATAGTCTGAAAATCGTATGTATGCCCATGAGCCTTCCCGCCATGCCTCCAGGTCGACCCGGAGTATATCTGTAGAATAATGGATAGCATTTTCCGCAAGATTGGAAAACACCAAATTCATGGCGCCCTTGTCGATGAAGAGGTCTGAGTCTTCACGGATATTGACATGGACATCCACATCCTTAAGAAGATTCTCGCTCCGCTTCAGAAAATCGTCCATGAACTCGGACAGGGATGTCCGGGCAAAGACATAGGGCCTGCGCGAGTAGCTGAAACGTGCGCTGGCGAGAAAATTATCCACCAGTGACTTGAGGCGCTGGTTCTCAGCCAGCATGCCCTTGAGGAGCCGGTCCTTGGTCTCTTCCGGGAGCTCTCTCTTTTCGATGGTCTCAAGATACAGCTGCATAGTGGCAAGAGGGGTCTTGAAGGCATGGGTGATGGAAGAGATGAAGTGCATCTGGGTGCGCATGAGGGTGAGCTGCCTCTGATAGAGGATGAAGAGAACATAGATGCCGGCAAGGATGAGCAGGAGCAGCACCGATCCCTCGATCATGATCACGATGTCCCAGGTGCCGATCGGGCGGCCCAAAGCCGTTGCGTTGTTCCTGATATACCAGACGACCCCGATGACCACGATGAAGATCCACGCCACCTGCAGCGCTATGAATATGATGATCGTGGGCCATCTTTTCAGCTTTTCCATGACCTAAGATTCATAGCACTGCACCGGTGTTTGTTCCAGGTCTATTTCACAGGTGCATTTATTCTCTGTCGGCAAGGAAGGGGCGGTCTCCCGGAAGGGCCCTTCCTGTCTGCGGCGCAGCAAAGAACCCTGCGGGTTTTAGACTGACAGCGCCTCTTGCCCGGCTGCGGGTGCTTCCATATCGCCGGTCAGAGAATTTGGGTTTGCCCGGGTGACTCGCACCCTCACCATGCCCGAGATGAGCGACGGCGGCCCCGCAAAGTTGACTATCGCGTTCTGGGTGGTCCTCCCATAGACCTGGCCGGGGTTGCGGGGGCTCACCCCATCTACGAGCACCAGCGGGGTGGTGCCCACGCGCGAGCGGTTGATCTCCAGGGTGATGGCGCGCTGGATACTCTGCAGCTCGCTCAAGCGCCGGGATTTCTCTTCCGGAGGAACATCGTCCTCCATGGCCGCGGCCCCGGTGCCGGGGCGGACCGAGTAGCGGAAGGAGTAGAGCGTGTCGAACCTGACCTCTTGGATCAGGCTCAGCGTTTGCCGGTATGCATCTTCGGTTTCGCCCGGGAACCCCACGATGACATCGGCGCTGAAGGCCATGTCGGGACGTGCCTTTCTGAGCTTCTCGATGAGCTCGAGATACGATTTACGGGTGTACTGCCTGTTCATGAGAGCAAGCACCTGGTCGGAGCCGGACTGGAAGGGAAGATGCACGTGGTTGCAGAGCTTCTCCAGCTCTCCGAAGCAGGTAATGAGCTCGTCGCTCATGTCCTTGGGGTGTGAGGTGGTAAAGCGGATGCGTTCGATCCCATCCACCCTGTCGATTTGTCTGAGCAGCTCGGGAAAGCGTATTCCGCCCGAGTACGAGTTGACGTTCTGTCCCAGGAGAAAGATCTCCTTCACCCCGCGGGCTGCATGGCCTCGCACCTCTTCCAGGATGCCTGCATGATCCCTGCTGATCTCTCTGCCCCGCACATAGGGAACGATGCAGTAGGAGCAGTAGTTGTTGCAGCCCTGCATGATGTTGATGTATGCCCGGTGGGCAGGGGCTATGAACGCCTTTTCGGGCACGATGTCGAGCGAGGGTATGCACTCGCTGAACCGGATGTCAACGACCTGGCGGTTCTCTCCGCGTTTTTCCTCGACCGCCTCGCAGAGGCGGTGAAGCTGGTGGGTTCCCAGCACGATGTCCACATGCGGCATCCGCGAGATGATATCCATGCCCTTCTGCTGCGCTATGCATCCGGTGATTGCGATGATGAGCGAGGGCTTCCGCTTCTTGTAGGGCCTGAGCCTGCCGATATTGCTCAATGCCTTCTCATAGGCCTTTTGACGTACCGAGCAGGTGTTGAGGATGATGAGATCCGCCTTTTTCAGGGATTCGGTCGCCTCCCATCCATCCCGTGCGAGCATGGAGTACATTTTCTGGCTGTCGAGGTCGTTCATCTGGCAGCCGTAGGTGAAGATCTTCACATACCCTTTCATGGCTGATATGCATAGACCCGTCGCGGTTTTGAAGTCAACACCCGGTATGGCCTTGAAGGGAGCATGGAGAAGATTTTGTTCTTGTCAGGTCCGGGAAAATGCCGATAAAGAAAATAACTTCTACCTTCACGGGAGCATTTATGGGAAATAAGGGTTTTAGTCTCATGGAAGTCATGATCGTTGTGGTGATTGTCGGTATCCTCGCGGCAGTAGCCATTCCTTCATATACCGGTTATGTCAAGAGGACGAAGAGGTCCGAGGCTGTCACTGCCCTCCAGACCGTTGCGCTCTATCAGGAAAAACACATGGCCGAACGCGGGCGGTACGGCACCATCGCAAACCTCATCGCCAACGCAGGGCTTCCTGATCCCGACGGAGACGGCGTCTATGAGCCCAGCGAGTACTATGCGATAACGGTTAATCTCGGGGCAGACAATATGTCTTTTGTCGCGAGCGCGGCCCCTGCCGGCGGCTTTGTCGACAACGTGAGCGGAGCTCCGCTCGTCTTTGCAATCGACTCCGATGGCAGGGTAGGAACCTTAAGCGGGGGAGCGGTTGCGGTGAACGAGGACCTGTGGACAACGCTTAGGCCCTAAGTAATCGACATCCTGCCGGAGATCTTTCGCAAGCAGCCGCGCTGTCCCGGAGAACCATCTCCAAGAGGATGATTCCGACCAGGTTTGATCGAACGGAATAATCATTCCGACTCCTCAAGATTTCTCCGTGTAATCCCGATACCTTGTTCTGTGATTGAGGGACGGTGGATTCTCCTATTCATGATGCTCCTCATGACAGGGGCTTGTGCAGCCGAATCAGGGATACCTTCAGACCAGATCTGGCCTGAAGACCGGTATATGATCCGGCTGGAGCGTGATGTCCGTGAGTTCTGCGACCAAGTGATGCGGGATATCCGCCCGGACAGCATCAGTCTCGTCTGGTACGACAATCTGCACCCGCATGCCCCCATGCTTGCAGAGGCATACGTGGCCTCCATGTTCGAGAGGAGCCTGATTCGCAAGGGGTTCTCCGTGAGCACCGGGGATGACGACACCGCCTACCGGCTCACACTGGTCATGACCCCTTCCCGGAAATCCCTTCTCACTCTGGCGACGCTGGCCCAGGGAGAACAGGTGATCGCCGCCGGGGAGGCCTGTTTTCTCAACGGCTCTGAAAAGTGGAACCAGGCCTTGTGCTCGTACCGCTACCGGACAACGACCGTCATTACCATACGGAGCGCTCCATGAGAATATGGCTGGTGCTCGCAACTGCATGCGTTCTCTCGGGCTGCACCCACATCATGCTTCCAGGCCATGCCGGAAGCCTTGAAGGATGCGCGGACCGCATTGCCGCACGCATAGCAGGAGGGCTCGAGGATTCCTACCAGGGGATCAGCGTTCTCGTGGGCACCCCAGTAGATGCGGTCAGTTTTTCACCCGGCGACTTCGGACTTGCGCTCCAGGAGCTTCTCATCGGGGCGCTGGCTGAGGAGAAGGTGAATGTGCTCGACGTGCAGCTGAGACCTGAACCGTACATCACCTGCCGGGACGGTCTGATTGTCCTGAGCAGAGATGCGGACAGGATCAGAAAGCAATTCAAGGCCGACGTGGTCATTGCCAGCACCTACCTGGTCCGTGGAGATGAGATCGTGATTACCTCCCGGGCCGTTGATTTTATGAACAATGATGTGATTGCCTCCGCCACCGTAGTCCTTGCAACGACGGCAGGGGTGGGGAATCTCGTGAGGAGCAGGGGACAGGCAGCAGTGTATGAAAAATAGCACAGGGAGGTGTAAGGTGTCCGAAACCTGCCGCTCCATCAGAAAGATTACGCTCTTGAGCGTTTGCCTCTTCATCACGGGCTGTGCCCTGGTCAAGCCCGACCGCCACCTTGACGAGGTCACCCCTATCGACTGGGGTTTGAGCGGCGAGTCGTTCGAGAGCGCGATCACGATCCTGCCCTTCGACGCCCAGGACCCGAAGTGGGGGATTTACGCGGCGAAGCGGATGAAGGAGTATCTCCTGGAGGAAAAGGCGTTTCAGAGGATCGTACTCGATGAAAAAGGAACTGTCGACACCCCTTATGTCCTGTCGGGAGAGCTGGAGTATCTGTTCTACGGAGGGACCCACTCGCCGTCAAGGGTCTGCGTGAGCATCCGGGTGATCAACACCTCTGACGGTCATACCCGGTTCTTCCGCATTTCGAGGGCGTCTTCGGGCAAAGATGCCTTTCATGTATCCTGGCTGAGCAGGATGTACCTGCCGTCCCCGTATCCAGAAGAGCTCCTCAACGGCCTGCTCAGGCACATTGCGCGCGACATTGCGCAGAGGACCTCGTCACCAGCGAAGAAGTGCCCCTGAAGAGGTCTGGAAAAAGATAATTCCCTCGTTGCTCGCCGCAGACTTCACTACGTCCACGCCTTCGAGCCCGGCCTGTACCTGCCATGACTCGCCGTCCCACCGGTATTTCCCGCACCAGATGTTGCCCTTCAGATCAATGCTGAGGCTGCAGACCGTTTCGCCGCCGGGGGGCTGGTCCGGGAGTGCCTGACCGTTCCTGCACACTTCCCCGCCGGTGATGTGCCAGACTGTGACTGTGTCGCTGTCTTCGGTTTCCTGGGTCGTGGCGTCGTCGCCAATGATCTCCAGCACTGCGCATGAGTCTCCCGGATACAGCAGAGCGTCTTCATCGTCTCTTACACCGTCGATGGCGAAGACGCCCGTATCGGCGGCTACGTACACAAATCTCTTGCCCGGGAAGAGGTCATAGGCCTTGCCTATGGCGTCTGCTACGTAGGTCCCGTGGTTTCCGGACTTGGAATGGTACCAGTGCAGCCCGGAGTCGGATGCGATCCACAGCAGATCGGTATCCAGCACGTCCACGGCGAGATCGTGAATCGTCCCATCGGACGCACACTCCTGGCAGACCAAGGCGGCTGTGCCGCTTGAAGACTGCACGGATATCCGGTTGCCTGAAACCGGCGCACCCCAGAGGGCATAGGAGGAGCCGTAGAGATCGATATACATGGCCCCGAACACGCCGGTCCACGATGATGCCTCGTTCGTGGAAGACGATACATACCTGATCTGACCGTCACGGGTGGACACCCACGCCCCTCCGAGCAGGGAGATGCGCTGCTTCTCCAGGCACGAGACCGTGCCGTCGCCGAAAACGGTCTTCAGCTCCCGCGGTTTCACCGTGACTTCGAACACCTGGACAGAGCTGTTGTCTTCACTGTCCGTTATCGTGCAGGTAACCGAGCACGTGGCAGGGGAATCGGGGGCTATCCAGTAGGCATACGGCTGCTCCTCGTCCCACCCTTCAAGTTCACCGCTGTCGGCATGCCAAGCATACCGCAAGGGGGGATTGTCGGTCAAGCCCCAGACTTGGAACAGCACCTTCTGCCCGGTGACGGGGTTGCTGTCTGAGGCGGAAGAACTGAGTACGGAGGGATCGGAGGATGAGCAGCTCCAGATAAAAAACGCCAGCAAATACCATGGAATGATCGTTCTCAAATATGCCCTCCAAAGTCGTTCTCCCCATATGTCCTAGCAGATAGCTCTATTTCAGGCAAGAGTGTCATCATCATGGGGTCAGGTCTCAGGAATCAGCTTGACGTACCGTAGACGGCTCATCGGGATGATGGCTCTTTCGGGCATACTCATTGCCATTTTTCTCATATACTGATAAGGTATCACCATGATTTCATCCCCTTTTTCATCCATGGAATTCCATGCAGAAATTCCTTGGACTTGGGTTGGATTGAGAAACAGCAGTGCCGGAGGCAGGGGGCCTGTGCAGAGTTTCGGGAAATCATACGAGCAGGGGAATAGGGCGCTGCACTCCTAAGAGAAAAGAGGTAGGGAAATGATCGTAGGGATAGACATAGGCGGCACGCACACCGATGCCGTGTGCATCAGGGGAAGGAACATCATCGCAACAGCCAAGATCGTGACCGGGGACGACCTGGTCCAGACCATCCGCGATGCCATCGGCGCGCTCTCAATCAATTATGCCGGAATTAGACGCACCGTGCTGTCCACCACCCTCTCCACCAATGCCATTACCGAGAAAAAATACGCCCCTGCAGGCATGATCGTGTCTGCCGGGCCTGGTATCGATCCGAGGCGATATTTCTTTACCGATGATTTCCATCTGGTCAAAGGCGCCATAGACCACCGTGGGAGGGAGTATGTCCCCATCGACCCCGCCGAGGTCACCCGGGTCGCAGACGGATTGAAGAAAAAGGGCATAACCGGCGTGGGAGTTGTATCCAAGTTTTCGGTGAGGAATCCCTCTCACGAGACAAGCATATCCTCCCTGATCGAGAAGGAGTTCGAGCACGTCTCGCTCGGCCACACCCTAAGCGGCAACCTGAACTTCCCCAGGCGCATCCACACCACCTTTTTCAACACAGCAGTGATGCCGGTCCAGAAACGTTTCGTGCAGTCGGTCCGCAAGGCCTTGGCCGAACTCGGTATCCGCTCGCCCCTGTTCTTCCTCAAGGCCGACGGCGGCACCTTCTCAGATTCGGCCGCAGACCGGCATCCGGTCGAGACTATCCTCTCGGGTCCTGCGGCGAGCATGATGGGAGGGCTCGCCCTGTGCGACGACCTGGAGGCGACCACCCTGATGCTGGATATCGGAGGGACCACCACGGATATCGGGGTGCTCATAAAGGGCGTCCCCGTCCTTGAGCCTCGGGGGGTCGACATCGGCGGATACAAGACCCTGGTGCGGGGCATCAAAGTCATGTCGGTAGGTGCGGGCGGCGATTCCCGCGTCAGCCTTGCGGGGCAGGATATCAGGGTCGGTCCTCACCGGGACGGCCCGCCCGCCTGCATGGGCGGCCCGTCTCCCACGCCCATGGACGCCCTGGCTGTGCTCGGACAGTTTTCCAAGGGTGACAGGGAAAAGGCAGTGCGCGCCATCGCCCCCATTGCCGGGCAGCTCGGGCAGGACATCTCCGAGGTGTCTCGCCGGATCGTCTCGATCATGATCGATGTAATCCGCAAGAGTGCTGGCGAATTCATCGACGAGGTGAACCGGTATCCGGTGTACACCATTTTCGAGATGCTCCACCCCGAGGTGGTGAAACCGGACCGGGTCATGGCCATCGGCGGGCCTGCAGCGCTGCTCAGCCCGTTCATTGAAGAATCGTTTGATATGAGGTGCGCAGTGCCGGACAACGCCATGGTGGCCAATGCCATGGGCGCGGCCCTTGCCAGGACCACCCGGCAGATCACCCTGACGGCCGATACACAGCTTCAGCGCATGATCTGCCCGGAGCTGGGCCTGGACGAAAAGATATCGCCCACCATGAGCATGAACGAACTCAAGAAGCGGGGAGAGCAGGCCTTGAGGGACAACGCCTCCCGTCTGGGGATCCTCGACAAGGGAGAGATCAGCATTCTCGAAGAGCAGGTTTTCAACATCGTGCGGGGATTCAGCACCACGGGGAAGAACATGAGGCTCAAGCTGCAGACAAAGCCCGGCGTGATAGATGAATGGAGTGAGGCATGATTACCGCAAAGAAGAAGACCGGCCTGATCTTTTTTCCCGCCTATGACTGGGAGATCTCCCCGTCGCATCCCGAGCGGCAGGAGAGGCTTCTGTATACGCAGGATCAGGTCATGGAAGAGGGCGTGCTCGACATTGAGGGGATCACCGAGTTCAAGGCCGGCCTGGCGACGGAAAAGGACATCTGCCGGGCCCATTTCTGCGTGCCGGACGTGGAGTCGCGGATCACGCCCTCGCACAACGTATCGGCCGGCGGGTGTATCGAGGCCGCGCGGCTCGTGATGGAGGGCGTGGTCGACAACGCATTCGCCCTGGTGAGGCCTCCCGGCCATCATGCCATGCGGGTGGTGCACGGCGCCCGGGGGTTCTGCAACATCAATATCGAAGCGGTCATGATCGAATGGATCCGGAAGAACTATCCGCATATCAAGAAGATCGCAGTCGTAGACACAGACTGCCACCACGGAGACGGCACCCAGGACGTCTACTGGCACGATCCCAACGTGCTCTACATCTCGCTGCACCAGGACGGCAGAACCCTCTATCCGGGAAGCGGGTTCCCCGAGGAGTTCGGCGGACCAAATGCGCTGGGCAGAAACCTCAATGTCCCGCTCCCACCGAGGACCAGCGACGAGGGCATGCTCTACGTCATGGAGCACTTCGTGATGCCGGTGCTGGGCGAGTTCAAGCCCGACCTGATCATCAACTCAGCAGGCCAGGACAACCACTACTCAGACCCCATCACGAACATGTCCTTCACCGCGGGAGGCTATGCCCGGCTCAACGAAATGCTCAGTCCCCATATCTGCGTTCTGGAGGGGGGCTACTCCATCGAGGCGGCGCTTCCCTACGTGAACACCGGGATCATCCTCGCCCTTGCAGGCGTGGATTACTCATACATCCGGGAGCCCGACCTGAATCCTGCAAGGATCAAAGAAGACCCGCGGATCATCGACTACATCAAGCGGCTCACAGACACCCTCCTGGATCTCTGGAATTCTCGGGACAATTACGAGGTCAAGGGAGAGGAGATCGTCAGGAGGAGCCGCAACATCTTCTATGACACTGACGGCATCTCGGAAAACCAGCAGGAATCGGTTCGGGTGTGCAAGAATTGCTCCGGGACCTACAAGATCGATTCATCGGCTTCGACCGGGTACCACATCCTGGCGGTCCACATCCCCTGGGGCGCATGTCCCAGGTGCAGGGAGCAGGGCCTGGCCTGGTTCGAAAAACCAGGGCGGAACAACTACAGTGCCGTATACCTCCAGGACATGGACAACGACGAGTATACCGTGAAGATCCCATGAGATTCAGGCGGAAGAAAAAGATCGTTCTCGCCCTGGGGGCGGGCGGGGCGCGGGGATTGGCCCATATCGGGGTCATCAGGGCGCTTGAGGAAGAGGGCGTTCCCATCGACGCGATCGTCGGCATCTCGTTCGGGGCTATCATCGGCGCGCTGTACAGCCTCTATCTCGATATCGATAAAGTGGAAGGCAAGCTCCGCGAATACATGGCCTCCCCGCTGTTCCAGGAGACCAGCGAGAACATGAACCTTCCGCAGTCGGACCGGGCCCTGGGTTTTTTCGAAAAGATCCAGGCGACCCTCAAGAAGGGATATTTCTACACCCGGGCCCTCAGGCGCCAGTCGGTGATAACGCCGGAGACCTTTGTTCTGCACATCCGGGAGCTGGTGGGCGACCACGACTTCATCGATCTGAACATCCCCTTCCGCTGCTCGAGCGTGGATCTCATCACCGGCCAACCCGTCATCTTTTCCGACGGCCCCCTAACCACGGCCCTCCAGGCGAGCTGCGCCACCCCGGGCTTCTTCCCGCCTGTCAGTCTCCACGGGATGCTCCTGGCCGACGGTGGCGTGGCCGAGATGATGCCGGTCTTCCTGGCAAGGACCTTCCACCCCGATTACATCATCGGGGTAGACGTCACGCGGGAGATCGAGAGCATCGTGGAGGAGGAGGATCTCCATCACAGCCTTGACGTGGTGTTTCGCAGCTATGACATCACCCGAGATTTCACGAATGTATATACCAACCGGGAGGTGGACTGCGTCATCCGCCCGAATATCGGCTCGTACCACTGGTCAGACTTCAGGTGCTTCGGCCTCTACATGCAGGAGGGCTATCAGGCCGCCAAGGCCAGGGCGCCGGAGATCAGAAAGCGCATTTTCTGGTTCGGGAGATGATCACGGTGCCTCAAGGCACCGGGAGGCGGGCGCGCAAGGTACGGAGAGATGCTTCCCTAAGCCGGACAGGGCCGCCATGGATATTCCGGCTCCCTTTTTGAAGAAGAAAGCACAAGGGGTGCCGGGGAGGAGTGTCTCTGAAGCGGACCCCGGGAATCATCGGGGCGCCGGCAGGTGATCGGGGCAATACTCCTTCAATGCTTCGCTTGCTCTCACCCTGCCTTCCTGGTCGATGACAATCCAGTCCATACCCCTTTTTTCGAGCTCTTCACCAAGGCTCTCATCACCCCGGACAAACAGGGCCGTTGCCCATGCATCCGCCTCGGCGCAGGTGTCCGCGAGCACGGTGGCGCTCAAGAGCCCCCGGGCAGGCAGCCCGGTGGCAGGGTCGAGGATATGGTGGTAGCGCATTCCGTCCACGGTAAAGAAGCGCTCGTAGCTTCCGGATGTAGCCACCGCGCGGTTCCTGACCGGGATGGTGGCGAAGACCCCGGTGCCGCCGGGATGTCTGAGGCCGATCTTCCAGGTCCTTTCGCCGAAGGCGGCGATATCGCCTCCCGCATTGACGAGGCCGTTTGAGACCCCGGCCTTTTTCATGGCCTCTGCCGCCCGGTCGGCGGCGTATCCCTTGGCGATGCCCCCCAGGTCGATCCTGGTGCCTTCCGGGGTCTGGATGGTGAGGCCGTCAGGATCGAGGGCGATGGCATGGTCCGAGGGCAGGCGCTTCCATGCGGCAAATTCGTCCTCGGTGGGAAGCCGGTAGGGGTGGGTGCCGGTGAAACCCCAGGCATCCAGGATGGGCCGCAAGGTGATGGAAAACCCGCCTGACGAGGCGTCGTGCACCTCCTGGGAAAGCCGGATGAGATGGTAGACCTCCCGGTCTTTGAGCATATGGCTGCTGTTGAGCTCATCGATCAGGGAATTCTGGTAACCAAGCCGGGAATCCACACGGCGCAGCTCGGCGATTGCGTCTTTGAAAGCGGCGTCGGCCTGTCCGTGTGAATCTTCGGCCATGAGCTCCACAAAGGTGTCCATGATGAAGATCTTTGCGTGGCGGGTTTCTTCGAGTGAAGCCCGGTGCCAGATGGACACGCCCAAGGCGAGCAGGAGAATGAAGATAATGAAGATGGTCTTTTTCAAAAGGGGGATGGGTTTCTCCATGGTGAGCGGGAAAAGGGGGCGGCTTTTCCCGCCCCCTTTTTTCACCTCTAGCTACTTGATGCTGTACAGCACGTCCTTGCCTCTGAATACCGAGTCGGACCCGAGCTCTTCCTCGATGCGGATGAGCTGGTTGTACTTGGCCAGGCGCTCGCCTCTGGATGCGGAGCCGGTTTTGAGCTGGCCTGCGCTGCAGCCGACCGCCACATCGGCGAGCCAGTTGTCTTCCGTCTCGCCCGAACGGTGGGAGAACACATAGGTGAATCCGGCACGCCGGGCCATCTCGATGGTCTTGACGGTCTCGGTCAGGGTGCCGATCTGGTTGACCTTGATGAGGATAGAGTTGGCCGATTTCTCCTCGATGCCCCGCTTGAGGAACTTGGAGTTGGTGACGAACAGGTCGTCGCCCACGATCTGGATCTTGGAGCCCAGGCGCTCCATCATGAGCTTCCAGCCGCTCCAGTCGTTCTCGTCGAGCCCGTCTTCGATGGACACGATGGGGTATTTTTTGATCAGCTCTTCATAGAAGTCGATCATCTCCTCGGTGGTGCGCTCCGGGTCGGTCTCGGACGCCAAGATGTACTTGCCGTCCTTGAAGAACGAGCTCGCCGCCGCGTCGATCGCGATGCCCACGTCCTCTCCAGGCTTGTACCCGGCCTTTTCAATGGCCTGCACGATGAGCTCGAAGGGCTCGGCATTGGATTTCAGGTTCGGGGCGAACCCACCCTCGTCGCCAACGCCCGTGGCGTAGCCGTGCTTGATGAGGATGTCGCGCAGTGCGTGGAAGGTTTCGGCGGCGTAGCGCAGGGCCTCGCGGAAATTGGGAGCGCCGATGGGCATGATCATGAACTCCTGAAGGTCTACGTTATTGTCGGCGTGCTTGCCGCCGTTGATGATGTTCAGGAGGGGCATCGGAATCTCCCGTGCAAAGGCGCCCCCGATATACCGGTAGAGGGGCATGCCCAGAAACACCGACGCCGCGCGGGCGACGGCCACCGACACACCCGTGGTGGCGTTGGCCCCGATCTTGGACTTGTTCTCGGTCCCGTCGATCTCGAGCAGCAGGTTGTCGATCCCCACCTGGTCGAATACGTCCATGCCCACGAGCTGGGGTGCGATCGTAGCGTTCACGTTTTCCACCGCATTGAGAACGCCCTTGCCCCGGTATCTTTTTGCATCGCTGTCGCGCAGCTCTATCGCTTCGTTCTGACCGGTGGATGCGCCTGAAGGAACGGACGCCCTTCCCATGTCACCGGTGGAGAGATATACATCCACTTCTACGGTGGGATTCCCTCGTGAATCCAGAATTTCCCTGGCAATGACATCAAGAATTTCACTCATATGGATATTCCTCCTTCGTCTTTATTTCCCGCTCGTTTTTAAAGCCCGATGACCACGCAGACCACACCGCGGCTATTCAGCGAATCTGCGAGCTTTCTGGCCTGATCGAAAGAATCGAACGTTCCGTGCCGCACCCGGTAGAAACGTTGTCCCTGGGCAATTGCCTCCTCAATGCTGGGGGTGTAACCGAGGGACTGAATTTTTTGTGCCACTGTCACGGCATTTTGCCTTTCTGTAAATGCACCGAACTGCAAGGTGTATCTGGCTGTGGATGTGCGTGAAACCTGTAGCACTTCCACCCGTACTTTTGCAATACCTTCTTTTACCATTCCAAGGTGCCTGGCGGCCCCGTATGACAGGTCGATGATGCGATCCCCGACAAAGGGTCCCCGGTCGTTGATCGGGACCACGATGCTGCGGCCGTTGCCCAGATGGGTGACCCTCACCGTGCTGCCGAGCGGAATGGTCTTGTGGGCCGCACTGTATCCGTACATGTTGTAGATCTCGCCCGAAGCGGTGGGCCTGCCGTGGAAGTCTTTGCCATACCAGGACGCGATCCCGACCTCTTGGTAGATGCTCCTGCCCGGCTGCAGCGAGGCGCACCCCGAGGCAAGCAGGATGAACAACAGCACAGGGACAAGGTCGAGGCGGCTAATTCTCCAGGAAGGTTTCCACATTGGTGATGAGCTTTTGAAGAGCCTTTTCATCGGTGAGCCTGTTCTTGTCGTTGACAAGTCCCTTTTTCCTGAATGTGTCGAGCGCCCCTTTGTACACGGGCAGACACAGGGCCTCGTAGCGGTGGATCTCTCCCTTCTTGTAGATGCGCGAGGCGAACTTGTTGATGGACTTCAAGGGATCCTTCTTTCCCAGGTCTTTCACCTTCTGGAGATAGCGGGCCGCGCACAGGTATGATTCGAGGTAGTTCTCAAGCAGGCCGTCGAACATGAGAGCGATGTCCCGCTTTTCCGGATGAATGGCATACACGGACTTGGTCTTGACGACAATGCCCCTCTCCAGCATGTATGCAAGCGCGTTCTCAAGGCTCTCCACGCCCAGGATAAACTCGTTCTCCAGAAGGTCGGCAAGCCCCTGTATCTGCTTTCTGAAGGCCTTTTCGTCGAGCCCGTCGGGGTATTTGAGGAGCACGTTGCTGATCAGCGAGGCGGGCACGAAGAAGTTGAGGATGGTGTTCTTGTAGTATTCCAGGTGTATCCGATTCTCTCCCTCCGCCGTCAGGAGAGTGGGGTCTTCTTCATTATCGGGCATGTCGAGATTCACGAGCTTCTTGCTCTTGAGGAGGGCATAGGCCTCTTCAAAGGCAGCCTGCTCGTCAGAGAGTGTGACAGACAGGTTGCACCCGAGGTAGGAGAGATAATCGAGGAAGGTGTGGAACCCCTTGCGCAGCACGTCCTCTTCGATGGCCGATACATTGCTGGTGACCACGCACGAGAGAATGGAAAACGGTGTGGCCACGGTCTCCCGATAGATGGCGGAGATGATCTCGTTTGCCACCACGTCGTAGAGGTCTTCCTTCTGGCTGCTGTCCATCCGGGAATAAGAAGTCCTGCCTTTCATGAACTCGTTTAAGGACATGGGCTTGGCGAAGCGGATATAGACCTTGCCATACCGGTTCTTCAGGATGGAGCCCGCCTTGAGGAGCTGCCAGAAGTTTTCCTTCTTCTTGGCTTCTCCCTTCATCTCGCGGATATAGGAACCTTCTTCCACCACGATATCGTACCCCACATAGACGGGTACGAAGATGACGTCCCTGCTCACTCCGGACTCCCACCCCTGGATGATCATGGAGAGCAGTCCCTTCTTGGGCAGCATGAGCTTGCCGGACCTGCTCCTGGTGCCTTCGATGAAGAACTCCATGGGGATCCGTTCCTGGAGGATGGTGCGCACATAGGCGGCAAAGGTCTGGGCGTATACAGGGTTGTCCTTGAACGTGCGCTTCATGAAAAAGGCCCCGCCCTTCCTCAGGAGGGTGCCTATGGGGAAGAACGAAAGATTGATCCCGGCCGCGATCACCGGCACGCTCATCCAGTTCTGGAACAGGCAATAGGAGAGGATGAGATAGTCGATATGGCTCTTGTGGCAGGGAACATACACCAGGGACCCGTTCCTGGCCGTCTCCCTGACCGCCTGGATGCCTGCCTCGTCCACGTCGAGACCCTCGTAGATATTGTTGAACACCCAGCCCAAGGTCCGGTTGAGAAAACCGATGACCGAGGGGCTTAAGTCGGATGCGATCTGGTCGAGATACCGGAACACGGCTCCCTCGAGCTTCTCGATGCTCTGGCCCGTCTCCGCCGAATGCGACCGCAGGAAGGTCTGGAGTACCGGATCCTTCAGGGTCTTTCTGATCAAAAACCCCCGCTCCCGGATAGGAGCACCCGAGATGTTCCTCCCCAGGGATGCGAGCTGCTGCATGAGATCATTGCGTACCTCGGTAGCCACCTCCTCGAAGAACTTCGAGCTTCCCTGGGCCTTTCTGATCACGTCCTTGAGATTGATGGGTTCTCCGTGCTCCAGAAAGCCGTGCTCCTGGGCCCTCATCAGGGTCATGAGTTTCCGCACGCCCTTGATAGACGCCTTTTCCTCTTTGGTGGCATCCTTTACCTTGAGCGGTGCCCGCTTGTAGACGATGCGCTGGGGAAGGAGGTAGATCGGCCTGTCGGTATCGCGCTGTATCTTCAGGAGCTCCATGATGGGATCTGTACCGCGCTTTGCCGGCACCATATCCAGGGAGATCAGGGAGGCATTGCCTTCATCCAGGAGAAACTCCTTGTAAAACTCGCTTTCAAACGGCGAAGAGGGCGAGCCGAAAGGCGAGACGAGGAACGAAGCGAGCCTGCGCATGGGCTGCAGGAGGATGAACTTCCTGCCGAAGATGATTCTGGGCGAGGGGAGCCCTTCCCGGGAGAACCGGTAGTTCATGAGCATGCCGTCGATGGTGCTGGAAATGCTGTGCACAAAGACGATGTGCCCCTTTTCGGCAAGCCCGGTCACGGACTTCTTGTACAGGTCGGGTATTGTGATCTGGCTGAAGAGCCGCCGCACTACCGGTCCCAGGAGAAATCCATAGTCGCCTTCGAGGATGAACCCATACCCTTTTTTTCTGGTGCTCATGGACCTGTCATTATAGACCAAGGCCCAAGCCTTGGGAAGACCCATTCTTTTCTCACTGAACGCCTTCACACGCGGACACTCCCGAGCAGGAACCCTGCTGGGCAGGTATGCTTGCCCGCATGTGAAGGGCTGACTTACGCCGGAGTATGAACCTCAACAGGAGGAGGAGCAGATAAAAGCGGGCACGAGAGCAGAGCATTCCAGGAAGGCGGAGCGTGGGTTCTCAAAGACATGGTTGGTAGCAGAGCATTACAGGAAAGCGGCGAGGGAGGAGGGGGGTTTACAGGGGCTCTTCCGCTCTCTGGACAGCCCTTTCTGATACATCCGCGGTTCGACTTCAGGCGGCCCCGTAAACTCGCTCCGCTTCGCTTCGCTCAGACAGTACGGGGCCAAGCGCCTTCCGTCTTCACCTTAGATGTATTCGCAGAAAGGGCTGT
>MPOS01000006.1 GCA_001896555.1 Candidatus Phosphitivorax anaerolimi | reverse complement strand
TCCCCGTTATCATATCCGTTTCAGCCTTTCGACCAAAACGCCTCGCTCCCTCTCCGTCATCATCCTTACGGAGCTGTCTGAAAAACGGGGTCCATTATAAAACTCATTGAAACTTTCAAGATGAACATTTGAGAGGAGTATGAGATGAAACGTGTTTGTTCTGAAAAGTTGATTGTTTCTCTGTTGTGTGTGGCATTAGCCGTTATAGTTGCGTTTTCCGCAGGGTGTGGAGGCGGCGGCAGCAGCGGAGGAGGTGGCAATGGAGGCGGCGACCCTGCGCAGCCTGAGATCCTGAAGACTGCGGCTGGCTCAGCGAAAGGAGCACCGGTCAGTCAGATCATCGGCGCCGGGGGCGGCAGCCTCTCATCGGTTGACGGAACGGTGGAAATCACCGTACCTCGGTGCTGTGGATGAGGACATCGAATTCTCCATCAAGCCGGTGACCGATCCGACAACCGCCGCTGTGGCCACCTTTGACCTGCAACCTGAGGGGCGGACCTTTGCGCCGCCGGTGACGATCACGTTCCACGTGCCCGACGAGGCCGGAGTAACCCGCACCGCCATCGAAGGTTTGGGAATCGCCTATCGTAACGCGGATGGCCAGTGGCAGTGGCTCAACAACGCCGTCTGCAATGCCGGCGCCAAGACACTGACTGTAGAGGTCGATCATTTCTGCGAGTTTTCGATGCTCGAGGGGTTCCAGCTCATCCCAATTTCGGCCAATGTTCAAGTCAATGAGACCCTCCCTTTACAGGTCATGACCTGCAAGTCGCCGGACAAGGAGGACGATGTGCTGGCATCGCTGGTCTACAAGCCCTATCCGGTCGAGGATATCTCGGTCTCAGCCTCCAAATGGTCAGTCAACGACGTCTTGGGCGGCAACGCCACGTTGGGCACGATCACGGGCTCAGGGCTGAGTGCAACGTTCACGGCGCCTGCAACGCAGCCCGATCCGAAGACCGTTGCGGCATCGGTCGAGCTAAACGAGCTGGGGCACCAGGAAAAGATCTTGCTCTTCTCGTTAATAACCATCGGCCAGGAAGGGTATCACGGCGAGTTTCAAGTATCGGCCACCGGACCGATAATAGCTTGGACAGGCACCGGCGAGGCTACCTGGACGCTGAACGATGAAGGAGAGTTCGATATAAGCGGCACCATCACACCCGACGAGGACGTGTATCCCATCGGTGATTGTAACTGCACCCTGGACGAGCGCACGAAGTCATTTGAGAACATGGGGCAGGTCAGGGATTGGACCGACCCGCCCACCGTCTACTGGGTGATCCCAACGCTCATCTGGTCTGCTACGTGTGTGTGATGAGGGCATTAATTCCATGAACACGTTTCTGAACTTTAACTGGGCATCGGGCTGCCCGAATCTGAATGAATGGTTCGAACTCGACGATTCGTTTCCGGAGCACATCACGGGCACCTATACATTTACCGACTGTGCCCCGGGAGGCCCGATTCCGGGATTGCCGGAATTCACGGTCACGTGGGATTTCATCCAGCAGGATTGATGGTCGCGTGAAAGGAAGGCTATATAACGGAACGCGCTGTGTGCATTTTCCTACCGGGACTCTGCACGGCGCCGCTGCATCGGGCAGTGGCTGCAGGCGGCCTTCAGGATCGGGGGCCGGGAACAGGGACCCGGCCCTGTTCAGCCGCAGGTCAGGCTTCTATCTCTCCACCTACGAGGAGCCGGGGTTCAGCCGTCATGAATTCTGGGTGAGCCCCGAGAAGACCGGGCCGGCTGAAGACCGCCGTTATTACCAGGACTACTATGCCAGGGGCGGCGTCAAGATCCCAAGCGGCCTGCGTGTTACGCGCAACCATGCCAACACCGCCAACAAAAGCGATTGGGGGTGCGCCAAGAACCGGAGCGTGGAGCCGGTCAAACAGTGAACAGGACGAAAGGAGAAAATATGTCTCGACGTATATCGGTTCTTGTTTGTTTTCTGCTGCTCAGTTTGGCAGCCTCGGCCTGGGGTGACGGGGACGGCGGCGGGGAGCCTCTGACGCGCTCAGAGGTGGCACAGATCAAAGGGGTGCTGAAGGACATGGTTGCAGCCCTGGGCGCACAGCCTTCGGGCTATGACGCTCTGGAAGAGGATTACGATCTGCCCGCCACCTATCATCCGCACAAGAACACCGGCCGGTTTTCGCCCATCTACGGCGGGGTGCGGCTGCGCTATGGTACGGATACCGCCAAGATCCAGAAATCGATGGAGCAGACGGCACAGGAATGGCAGCGCAAATACCTGGAGGCCACGGCAAAAGGCGATGCCGAAGCCATAACCAAGCTGACCCAGGAATATCAGGCAATGATCGCAAGCATTCAACTGCAGGCCGCCAACGCCAGTGCCTCGCACAAGGAGCCGATCGTGATCGACATCCGTCTCAACCAGTATCAGACCGCTGCGATCGATCCCGACGGGGTAGTTCTGGAGAAACCGGGTTTCATCGCCTTGAGCGAAAAACCCTACCGGCAGGACATGGGCCGGGTGCGCTGCTTTTTCGATCCAATCGCCCTGAAACAGACCGAAACACTTTCCCAGGTCAGGCTCGACTACCCGCAGGACGGGATGGCGGCCAAAACCAGTGTGAGCAATGTCGTCATAGAATTCGAGGGGCCGGAAAAGGATATCCAGGAGTGGGTCAAGCGGATCGACACCGCCGCCGTTCTCCAGAAAATCAAATAACACCGTTGAATTATTGGAGCGGATTTATTTTTCACGCTAATGGAAAATAAATCCGTCCCCTTTTTCAAATAAATCCGTCCCCTTTTTCTCCCTTTTTCTCTTTTTCTCAGCGGTTTACCCGCTTATTCCTCTTCAGCAATCGGGAATATTTTTTGTTGTTACAGCGAACTGGCTCCCCTCCCATACAATCCCCCAGCCTCTTCTCATGAAAACACGCCACCTGGGATCTGCCGGACAATACGCACAGCACACCCTCGAACCCCCGGCATGGTGATGATCCGTGTGCGTATTCCGATCATCTAAATATACAGTTCACTGATAATGGACCGGCCTGATCGCACACGGACGGTCGGATGCAGCGACAACGCCGCTTGGAGAAAAGCTCTTGAACCTCTGAAAAATTCATGTGCGCGAAATGAGGAGAAAGGAGAGAAGATATGGCAACGAGAATAGGTTCTTCCGGAGAGTCAGCAAAGGGGGAGCTTGTGATCACGCGCATCCTCGATGCCCCGCGCGATCGAGTGTTCAAGGCTTGGACGGACTGCGACTACCTGACACGCTGGTGGGGGCCGAAAGGCTTCACCTCGCCTGCATGCAGGATGGATCTCCGTGTGGGTGGAGAGTATCTCAACAGCATGCGTTCACCCGACGGCAAGGAATACTGGAGCACGGGCAAGTTCCGTGAAATCAGAGAACCGGAGCGGATCGTCATGACCGACTCCTTTGCGGACGAGCAGGGCAACGTCGTCCCGGCGTCATATTATGGGATGAGCGGAGACTGGCCGCTCGAAACACTGGTGACGGTGACCCTGGAAGAAGATGGAGGCAAGACAAAGCTCACCCTCAAATATTCAGGCATCGACAAGATCAGCGACAAGGATCTCGACGATATGAAGGAGGGTTGGAGCGAATCTCTCGACAAGCTCGATAAAAGCCTGAAAGAGGCGTGAGAACAATAAAATAAAGGGGAGGCTTTTCTTCTGTTTTTCTGGCCTCCCCTTCTTTTCCCGATTGTACCCAACTCTGCCCCGTCATGGGTTGTTCCTTCCCCGGGAAATGACAACATAGTATTGGGACGGATTTATTTTCACCCAAGGGCGGCCTCTGCGCAAAGGATGAAACGCTGCCGTCCCTTTTCATACATGAGCGGCCGAAGGCTTAAGAAGTATTTTGGCGCAGGTATACAGGTGCGGGCCCCGGGGGCCCGGCCCGGTTTTTCATCTTCTAACAGATCCGGCCTTCGCCGGATGAGGATCCCTACTCGGCTTGGGCGACTGCCTCTACCTCCCGGTCGCTTCTGACGAAGCGGTAGACAAGGGCGCCCAGCACGCCTCCGATGATCGGGGCGACCCAGAAGAGCCACAACTGCGCAAGCGCCCAGCCGCCTACATAGATCGCCACGCCGGTGCTGCGCGCGGGATTCACCGAGGTGTTGGTGACCGGGATGCTGACCAGGTGAATGAGCGTGAGGCACAGCCCGATCGCGATCGGCGCAAAGCTCTGGGGTGCCAGCCTGCTGGTGGACCCGATGATGACAAAGAGGAATATCATGGTCATGACGATCTCGGTGAGCAGCGCGGACCACAGGCCGTACCCGCCGGGTGAGTGCTCTCCGTACCCGTTCGAGGCAAAGCCCTGCGTCACGTCGAAGCCCGGCGCGCCGCTGGCGATGAGGTACAGGACGCCGCCCGCCACAATGCCGCCCAGCACCTGAGCCACGATGTAGGGCAGCAGGTCTTTTGCCGGGAAGCGGCCGGCCGCCCACAGACCGACCGACACCGCCGGGTTGAGGTGTGCGCCGGATATGTGCCCGATGGCAAACGCCATGGTGAGCACGGTCAGGCCGAAGGCCAGCGCGACGCCGAGAAAACCGATGCCCGTATCCGGGAACGCGGCAGCCAGCACCGCACTGCCGCACCCGCCAAGAACCAGCCAGAATGTCCCGATAAACTCCGCGCCATACTTTTTCATACCTCGCTCCTTTGCCTTGTTTTGGGTACAACAGGATGCGCACCGGCAGCGGATGAATGTCATAGAAGCACGGAAGGCCGGCATCACTATGAGCCTGTATCTCACCTTCTGAAAAGGTGAAACACTCTATCTGAAAGATATTCCTCGATGTCACACTTGTAAAGATCAGAATGTGAAATAAAATCACATCTCCTTCCAGCATCGGATTTCGCTGCCAGAATGTCGCGGTTTTACCGGCATGCGCCGGGGGATTTTGCCATTTTGGCACAGGCCTGCCCGGGG
>MPOS01000055.1 GCA_001896555.1 Candidatus Phosphitivorax anaerolimi | reverse complement strand
CCTCCTTCTGGGTTTTGGTGTTTCTTGCTAAAAACAACTCTACCCTCCAGGAGGATTTTCACAAACTTTTTCTTCTTATGCTATTTTGGACAAGTGTGGCATACAATCACAGTTTACGGAGAGTAAGAGAATAAATACATCATAAATGTTACGCTACCGCCCCATTTCCTTAAATATTCGCCCTTAACTTATTTACTTGTCGAGTTGATGAGATTCTATAAGATCCACCAGCCATGCCCAGGCTATAGTGCGAAGATGCGTCCAGCTCTTTGCATCACATCCTCAAGTAAGAGAGTTGAACGCAGGAAAATATTCAATAGGGTCTTATTCCCCTGAGCTTGCTGCTTGGATAAGGTTCCAGGGCTTGTCTTACAGGTTCATATCTTTGTGATCTTTCCACCGGAGGGGGATGGTCTCTGGATAGCGGTCTGCTTTGGCCTCCGGTAACCTTGGGCCGCTGTCAGGGCCGGTTCCACCTGGACTTCTTCGGCCGCTTCTTGAGCAGCACATAGAGCGCCCCGGTGCCGCCGTCGCAGGGCCGGGCAGAGCAGAAGGCCAGAACGAGGTGGGAGAGGCTGCCCGTGGTGAGCCATCTGACGAGCTGCTCCTTGAGGACCGGGCCCCGGCTCGATTTGAGTCCCCTGCCGTGGATGATGAGCACCACCCGGTGGCCGAGCGCGTGGGAGCTCAAGATGAATGACACGAGCACCTGCTCGGCGGCCTGTCGGGTGTAGCCGTGGAGGTCCAGATGCCCCTGGACCGTCAGCTCTCCTGCCTTGAGCTTGGCCATGGTCTTGGGGTCGAGCGGGATGGCATGCCCCTCCAGATACTCGCCGGTGCAGGTGATGTCGAAGTGGGCGGCGCCCCTGACCAGGGATTTCAGCGTATCGATCACCTCCTGGTCCTGCCTGCGTATACTCTCCCTGATGGAGTCCACGATATCACGGGGATCGGCCGGCTCGGGAACGACGCGGTCGTTTCCGATCGGGATCACCCCGCGCATGGCGGATGCAAAGATCTCGCGGTCGTCGGGCTCTTCGGGCGGTTGCGGTTTCACCGGCTTCTCAGGGGAGACCTTCTTCCCCTGTGTTGTCTTTTGTGTTATCTTCACGCCCTTGAGCTTTTTGAACGGGGCATGGAACGGTTCCTCTTTCTTGGCCATCCGGCTATGATAGCAAAAAAAAGAGGCCCACTCAATATGAGGTGGTCGTGGGCCTAATAAGGAGGTCTATAGCTCTCGGACGTTGCGCTATAGGTTAAGAGGCGCTTATAAGACACGGTTTTTCAAGGTGTCAAATAGATAACTCGTATGGTATGCTTAAAGAAAAGTAAATCATATCCGGAGACAGGATGAATATTCATCAGGTACATATCTTCAATATTGCAGCAAAGACCTTGAGCATCACGAAGACGGCAAAAAAGATGCACCTCTCCCAACCCTCGGTGAGCATCCAGATCAAAGACCTGGAAGACTCCCTGAATGTGAAGCTCTTCGAGAGAATCAACCGGAAGATCGCCCTGACAGACGCGGGCAAGGTATTCTTCTCCTACTCGGAGAGGCTTCTGAACCTCATCGACGAGATCAACGCGGTCATGAACGAGTTCAGCTCCGGGGATGTGGGCAAACTCGTCCTGGGCACCTCCAGCACGGTTGGCATCTATGTGCTCCCCAAGTATCTGGGCGAGTTCAAGGAGACATTCCCCAAGGCGGAAATATCGCTCATGATCATGAACCGGCAGGAGGCACTCGAGCAATGCATTGCCGGGGAGCTCGACTTCTCCTTTCTCCAGGACCCTCCCAAGCACCCCGACCTCCACGCCGATTTCTTCATGCGCGACGAGCTGGTGATCGTTTGCTCCCCCAAGCACCGGTGGGCAAAGAACGATCATCTCACCCTCAAGATGCTCGCCTCTGAGCCCGAACCCATCATCCTGCGCGAAGAGGGCTCCGGCACCAGAGGCCTGATCGAATATGTGCTCAAACGCTACGGCATCGAGCGCAACGTCACCATGGAGATGAGCTCGTCGGAAGGGATAAAGCGGGCGGTGGAGGCCAATCTGGGGGTTGCGGTTCTCTCCAAGAACGTGGTCAGGGCTGAGATGAAAAATGGAAGCCTGATCGCTCTGGGCATCAAGGACCTCAACACCAAGAGGGATTTCTATGTCGTCTATAACAAAAAGCGCAAGTTCATGCCGCTCATGGAGAAGTTCCACGACTTCATCCTCAAGAAAAGGGATCTGATCAGTTCATCCCTCCTCTCATAAGCCACGAAGCGAAGAAGGTTTTTTAAGGCGTGCCAGAGCATCCAAACCTGAAGTAGCCTTCCGGCAAAAGGCGGTCGAATGTCTGAAGCGCTATCCAATCATCCCGGTAAAAGCGCCTGGAATAGATCCAGGGAGTCCGAATAGATAGGGGTTGACATGAACTGAATCATGATGCATGTAGTGCTTCTGTACACAGGTACAGAGGCGCCGGCCGGAAAAGGTCCGTACCAGGCCGGCATCACGGTCTCTTCCTTTGTTTCAGTGAATCGTTTACTGAACGGCAGGCAACAATAGGGCATTGGACTTGAATCGTGGTTTCTCTGTTCCATACCCTGCGGACCATACAAATGCGTTCTTGCATAAGGACAGCTATATCGAAAACGGCGGCTTATATACGTGATGAAAGAAGGCCCAATCAGGAAATAAGGAGTTGTGATACCTCCACATATTCTTGACAGTCCTTGAACGGAAGTGATATGAATCGCCATTCAGTTTTGCGCAAGGAGAACATATGCTAGAGATCAGGTTGCATGGAAGAGGCGGGCAGGGAGCTGTCACCTCGGCGGAGCTCATAGCCATTGCGGCGATCAACAAAGGCAATTTTGCTCAAGCATTCCCCAGTTTCGGACCTGAGCGCAGGGGTGCTCCGGTGGTGGCTTTCTGCAGGGTAGATGATAAGAAGATCAACATCAGGGCAAAGGTGTACAAGCCCGATGTCGTGATCGTGCTCGATCCGGGACTGCTTTCGCTGCTCGATCCCACCGAGGGGATGGGCGAGGGCGGAATCCTGATCATCAACACCAAAAAGAAACCGCAGGAAGTTGCGATCGCACCGGGCCGCTCCATCAAGGTGGTGACGGTGGATGCGAATACCATCGCAACTGAGGAGCTGGGAAGACCCATCGTGAACACCACCATGCTGGGCGGCTTCATCAGGGCCACCGGGCTGATCGGGATCGATGACATCAAAGAGCCTCTTCTGGAAAGGTTCGGAAAGAAATTGGGAGAGAGAAACCTCAAGGCCATGGAGCGTGCGTACCAAGAGGTTTCCATAGGAGAATAAGAACCATGGCGAAACCAATGGAAAAGATAACATGGCAGGAACTCGAGGCGGGCAGCGTCGTGACCGAGGTCGGCAATGCCCGGGTATATGAGACGGGGTCGTGGAGGTCCGAGCGTCCGGTGGTCGAGGCCTCGCAGTGCATCAAGTGCGGGGTATGCTGGCTGTTCTGTCCCGACGCCTGCATCGTGCGGGCCTCTGACGGTCATTTCGAGGCGGATCTGACCTACTGCAAAGGGTGCGGGATCTGTGCGAAAGAGTGCCCGGTGGGCTGCATCACGATGATTGCCGAGGAGGGATAGCAGGATATGGCCAGACAGAGAAAAGGAATCGAGGTATCCATCGCCATGGCCGATGCCGTGGCGCAGGCCAATGTCGATGTCATTGCGGCGTACCCCATCACCCCGCAGACCCATATCGTTGAGCATCTCTCCGAGATCGTGGCCAACGGCGAGCTCGATGCGGAGTATGTGCCGGTCGAGAGCGAGCACTCGGCGATGAGCGTGTGCTGCGGTTCTTCGGCGGTAGGCGCCAGGACCTTCACCTCCACGAGCTCCCAGGGTTTGGCCCTCATGGCCGAGATTTTCTACATCGCCGCGTCCATGAGGCTGCCCATGGTGATGGCGCTGGCCAACCGGTCCCTGTCCGGGCCGCTGTCCATCTGGAACGACCATACCGACACCATGATGGTCAGGGACGCCGGGTGGATCCACGTGTTCGTGGAGAACGGGCAGGAGTGCTACGACAACGTGTTCTGCGGATATCGGATATCCGAGGACCCGTCGGTGATGCTGCCTCTGGCCATCAACCTGGACGGGTTCATCCTGACCCACATGATCGAGCCGGTTATCTATGAAGACAACGAGACGATCCGGAAGTATCTGCCCGATGTGAGGATGAAGAACGCGCTTCATCCGGACAATCCGGTGTCCATGGGCTGCTTCGCCATGCCCGAGATTTACACCGAAGCGCAGATGAACCGGGAGCAGGGGATTCTGAACTCCTACCCCACGATCATCAAGGCCTGGAAGGAGTGGGGCGACCTGACGGGAAGGTACTACCACCCCATCGAGACCTACCGCACGGAAGATGCTGAGTACTGCATAGTGACCATGGGCTCCTACGGGGAGACGGCCATGGAGGTGGTGGATGCGCTCAGGGAAGAGGGCGAGAAGGTCGGAGTCGTGAAGATACGCCTGTGGAGGCCGTTCCCCTTTGAAGATTTCCGCAGAGCAGTTGAGGGGAAGAAGTCGCTCATTGTGGTCGACCGGGCCATCAGCTTTGGCGGGCCCGGAGGCCCGGTGGCCCTGGAGCTGCGTTCTGCGCTCTACGGCCGTCCCAACGCCCCCGCGATCGTGAACTATGTAGCCGGTCTGGCCGGCAGGGACGTGGCCCGAAGCGATTTCAGGAAGATCATTCTTGAAGGCAAGGCCAAGGCCTCAAAGGGCGAGACGGAAGGCTTCACCCTGTACGGTCTGAGAGGATAAGGAGCGAAAATCTATGGATAAATTCTCGGTATTTTCATCGAGACTTGTTGAGAAGTCTGAGAACTTCACATCGGGACACCGTGCCTGCCAGGGGTGCGCCGAGGCGCTGGCGGTGCGGCACGTGATGAAGGCCCTGGGCCGGGACACCATCGTGGCCATGTCCACGGGGTGCATGGAGATCATCTCCTCGCCCCTGCCGCTGACCTCCTGGAGGGTGCCCTGGATCCACAACGCCTTCGAGAACTCCGCCGCCGTGATTTCGGGTTGCGAGTCCGGGATGAAGGCCATGATGCGAAAGGGCAAGATACCGGCCAAGAAGATCAACTTCGTAGCCATGGGAGGAGACGGGGCCACGGCCGACATCGGTATGGGCGCGCTCTCCGGTGCCTTGGAGCGGGGTCACAATATGGTCTATATCTGCTACGACAACGAGGCCTACATGAACACGGGCATCCAGCGCTCCAGCTCCACACCCTACGGAGCCAGCACCACGACCTCGCCGGCAGGCAAGGCGAGCATCGGGCAGCGAACCCAGAAGAAGAACATGGCCCAGATCGCCGTCGCCCACAACATCCCCTACGTGGCGACCGCGTGCTCGAGCTTTCCGTTCGACCTGATGGAGAAGGTGAAGCGGGCCGCTGAAACACCGGGCGCCGCCTATGTCCATGTCCTGTCCGTATGCCCGACCGGCTGGAGGATCCCTACCCAGGACGCCATCAAGTACGGCAGGCTGGCGGTCGATTCCTGCGTTTTCCCGCTCTATGAGGTGATCGAGGGAAAGTACCGGCTTACCTACAAGCCCTATAAAAAGATTCCCCTCACCGAATACCTCAAGGGCCAGGGCAGGTTCAGGCATCTCACCGACAAGGAGATCCAGCTGATCCAGCAGAAGGTGGACAAGGACTACGAGAGAATTTTGAGACTGAGCGAAGAGGAAGAGTAATATGGGAATAGATATCAGGAAGATCGACGAGATCATCGAGCGCTACGACAAGTCCGAGGAATCGTTGCTCGCCATCCTTCAGGACTTCCAGCACACGTTCCGCTATGTTCCCGAAGAGGGAATGAAGAGGGTCAGCGAGGTCCTGGGTGTTCCGGAGAGCAAGATCTACGGAGTGGGGACCTTCTACAAGGCCCTTTCACTCAAGCCGGTGGGGCGGCATACATGCAAGGTCTGCACCGGTACCGCGTGCCATCTCAAAGGCGCCCACACCCTGACCGACATCATCGGCAAGGAATTGGGCGTAGAGCCCGGAGGAACGACAAAGGACGGGAGGTTCACCCTGCAGACGGTAAACTGCGTCGGCGCGTGTGCACTGGCTCCGGTCGTCATGGTCGATGACGAGGATTACTACGAGGGGTCTTCTCCCCAGGACGTCCTGAAGAACCTCAGGAAGTACAAATAAGGAACGGGGAGGGTGATGACCATGGTCAACAGGAAGCTTCAGTCGGTTGCAGCGCTCGAAAGTTACAGGGCAAAGATCGCTGAATCCCAGAAGAATGAATATCCGGTTATCTACGTATGCGGAGGGACCCCGTGCCTTGCGAAAGGGAGCAGTGCAGTGGCCGAGGCCTTCAAGAAGGAGATCGAATCACAGGGCCTTGCGTGCAAGATCGAGCTCAGGCACAAGGTGACAGGGTGCCAGGGGTTCTGCAGCAAGGGGCCGGTGGTTTCTTTCGGAAACGATATCGTCTATCTAGAGGTCAAGCCGGAGCACGTGCCCGAGATCATCGAGAAGACCGTGAAGAACGGCCAGGTGATCGAGTCGCTCGGGTATAAGGACCCGCAGACAAAGAAACGGTCCGCCTCATTCCAGGGTATTCCGTTCTATGCTCACCAGAAGGGGATGATCCTCAAGGGCCTGCGGGAAATAGATCCGTTTGAAATCGACGACTACATCGCCCGGGGCGGGTATGCCTCGCTGGCCAAGGCCTTTTCCATTGACCCCGACAAGATCATCGACATGATTACGGAGTCCGGGCTCAGGGGCCGCGGCGGCGGAGGGTTCCCTGCGGGGACGAAGTGGAGGTCGTGCAGGGCGATCGACTCCGAGGTCCGCTACGTGCTCTGCAACGGCGACGAGGGGGACCCAGGGGCATTCATGGACCGGTCCATCATGGAAGGCAACCCGCATGCCGTCATAGAGGGTATGATCGTGGGCGCATGGGCCGTGGGTGCCCATCATGGATACGCATATATCCGTGATGAATATCCCCTGGCCGTGAAGGTCATGAAGAAGGCCGTAGAGGATGCGACCGCGATGGGCCTTCTGGGCAAAAACATCCTGGGGACCGGGTTCGACTTCGACATCAAGATCACCCGTGGAGGCGGGGCCTTTGTATGCGGAGAGTCCTCGGCACTCATGAGGTCGATCGAGGGCAAGGTGGGCGAGCCCAGGGCCAAGTATATCCGGTCGGTGGAGAAGGGGCTCTATGACCTGCCCACGGTCCTGAACAACGTGGAGACATGGGCCAATGTTCCGCTGATCATCAACAACGGTCCTCAGTGGTACCGTGAGACCGGCACTGAAGGGTCTCCGGGCACCAAGGTGTTCTCGCTTGCAGGCAAGGCGGTCAACACCGGTCTTGTAGAGGTCCCGATGGGGACCACCATCCGTGAGCTCGTAGAAAAAGTCGGCGGCGGGATCCGCAGCGGCAGAATGTTCAAGGCCGTCCAGACCGGCGGACCCTCGGGCGGCTGCATCCCCGAGAGTCTGGCGGACCTTCCCATCGACTTCGACTCCCTGAGCAAGGCGGGCTCCATGATGGGCTCGGGCGGCATCATCGTCATGGACGAGGCCACCTGCATGGTCGACGTGGCCAAATACTTCATCTCCTTCCTGGCCGAGGAGTCCTGCGGCAAGTGTACTCCCTGCAGGGATGGGCTGCCGAGGATGAAGCAGATCCTGACCGACATCACCGAGGGCAGGGGCAAGGAAGGCGACATCGAGCTGCTCGAAGAACTCTGTGATGTGCTGAGCTACGGCGCGCTCTGCGGACTGGGATCTTCGGCGCCCAACCCGGTTCTGTCCACCATCAAGTACTTCCGCGAGGAATACGAGGCACACATCAGAGACAGGCGCTGTCCTGCCGGGGTGTGCCGGAACCTCGTCACCTTCCATATCGATGCTGACGCCTGCACCGGGTGCACCCTGTGCGCCAAGCAGTGCCCCCAGGCATGCATCACGGGCGAGAGAAAGAAGGCCCATGTGATCGACCAGAGCAGGTGCATCAAGTGCGGGGTGTGCAGAGACGTCTGCAAATTCGACGCAGTACGGGTAGAATAAGGACAAAAGCCATGGAAAAAATCACGATAAAGATCAATGGAAAAGACATCGAGGCCGTCAAGGACCAGTCTGTTCTGGAGGTAGCCCGGGAAAACGGGTTTGCCATTCCCGCCCTGTGCTTCCACCCGGAGATCGAGACCCGGGCCGGCTCGTGCCGCGTGTGTCTGGTTGAGGTCTCTCAGAACGGCCGGACCCGCCTGGTGACCTCCTGCAACTACCCGGTGCGCAAAGGGCTCGAGGTCAGGACCGATACAGACCTGGTCCGCAGGATCCGTAAGGGGGTGGTCGAGCTCCTGCTCTCCCGGACCCCCGACTCGCCTGTGATCCAGAAGCTGGCCCGGGAAAACGGGATCGAGAAGAGCAGGTTTTTCGTCGACGAGGGAGAACACTATCGCAACCGGTGCATCGCGTGCTCGCTGTGCACCCAGGTGTGTGAAGAGGTGGTGGGGGTGAGCGCCATCTCCATGCTGGACCGCGGCCGTGACAAGGCCCCGGGCACCCCGTACCTGAAACCTTCACAGGTCTGCATCGGCTGCGGCGCGTGTGCATATGCGTGCCCGACCGATGCCATCTCCATGATCGACGAGGGCGAAGTCAGGAAGATCTGGGGCAGGGAGTTCAAGATGGTCACCTGCAGCGTGTGCGGCAAGCCCTACATCCCCGAGGCCCAGGTCGACTGGATCGTCAAAACCACGGGCAAGGACCGCTCCTTTTTCGACAAGTGCCCCGACCACCGGTGAGACTTGGGACCGTCCCGCCATCCACAGGCGGGAGTGGATGACACTAAAGGGAAAAGAGACCTTCCGGCGCGATGCCGGAAGGTCTCTTCTGTTATGAAAGGGGGGGCTGTATGAGGCATCGGTTTTCCTCCCATAAAAGCCCTGTTCAATATGCTCGGCAATATGTTATGGATATTCCGGGGGATGCCGGGGGCTTGGTACATCTCATCTCATTACAGCTGACATCTGAAAAAAACGGCGGCATCTGTATTTTTAAGGATATTACCGTGCAGGAGGCCTATCAGGGAAAAAGCCCGGCAGGGATGCCGGCTGGTACGGAAGTATCCGATAAGCAGTATTTCCCTTTTGAAAAGCTACAGGAGACATAAAACATGCTGGAAATGATATCAGGCGGATTCAGGAAGGCCCAGGACCTGCTCCAGGGGAAGGTGGTTCTCCAGGAGAGGCATATAGAAGAGGCTGTCAAGGAGATTCGCATCTCTCTGCTTGAGGCCGATGTCGAGTTCCATGTGGTGAAGCAGTTCATCGATCGGGTGAGAGAGAAGGCGGTGGGAGAGATCGTCCAGACCCGGGTGTCTCATGGCGGCAGGAAGCTCAAGGCCACCCCGGGGCAGCACTTTGTCAAGATCTGCTACGACGAGCTGGTGAACCTCATGGGGCCGGTGGATACCTCGCTTGTCCTTGATGCGAGGGCGGTCAGCGCGATCATGATGGTGGGACTGCAGGGAAGCGGCAAGACCACCACCACGGCAAAGCTCGCCCGGTACCTGCAGAAGAACGGGAAAAAACCCATGATGGTGGCAGCCGACGTCTACCGCCCTGCAGCCATCGACCAGCTCAAGGTGCTCGGCAGGCGCCTCGACATCCCGGTGTTTTTCGCGCCGGGCAAGACGCCGCCCCAGATCTGCAAGGACTCTCTGGAGGCCGCCCAGTTCAAGGGCTGTAACGTGGTGCTCTTCGACACCGCGGGCCGGACCATCCTGGATGACGTGCTCATGAACGAGCTCGACGAGATCAAGCGGATCACCAGGCCCGAGAACATCCTGCTCGTCCTGGACGCCATGATCGGCCAGGAATCGGTCAACGTGGCCAGAGAGTTCGACCGGAGGCTCGATCTCTCGGGCTTCGTGCTCACCAAGCTCGACGGCGATGCCCGGGGAGGCGCTGCACTCTCAATCAAGGAAGTGGTGAAAAAGCCCATCAAGTTCCTCGGCATGGGCGAATCCCTTGACCGGCTCGAGGAGTTCAGGCCGGATGGACTCGCGTCCAGGATCCTGGGGCACGGCGATATCGTGGGCCTGGTCAAAGACCTCGAAGAGGTGGTGGACGAGAAAAAGGCCGAGGAGGACGCGGAAAAGCTCCTCAGGGGCGACTTCACCTACAACGACTTTCTCAAGCAGCTCAAGCTCATCAAGAAGATGGGTTCGCTCACGGACCTTCTCGGCAAGCTCCCCTTAGGCCAGCTCGGCGTACCCCAGGGGTTCCAGGTGGACGACCGCGAGCTTGTCCGTGTGGAGGCCATCATCAACTCCATGACCACCTATGAGCGCGAGCATCCCGACTGCCTCGATGAGAGCCGCGTGGCCCGGATCACCCGCGGGTGCGGCCAGCCCAGAAACAAGGTGACCGACCTCATGGGGAGGTTCAACACCATGCGCGGGGTCATGCGCAACCTCGGATCGGGCAAGAAAAAGGCACTGGGGAGGCTGGGGCTCAATCCGGGGCTTGCCGGGATGCTCAATGAGCAGATGCCCAAGGGCCCGAAGAAAAGCCTGGTGGATCTGAAAAAAAAGAAAAATACGCGCAAGGCGGTAAAGAAGGCAAAGCGGCGTAACCGATAAGCATGGTCAGGAGATCGTATCGTCAAAGATGACCAGAGTCGATAAAGAGCTGACAGTCTTCAGACGGGTGAACGAGGCCATATCTCTTTCACCTGACGTCGAGGCCGTTGCAGGGGTCATCCTCGACATTGTTATCGACGAGACCATTGCGGAAAATGCGTCTTTGATGATGCCGTCTCCCGACGGCAGCCAGCTCCAGATCAAGGCCGCCAAGGGAAACCGGGACAAGAGCACCCGATTCTCCGATACCTCGCTCGGGCAGGTGTTCCCCCTGGGCAAGGGGATCGCAGGAAGCGTTGCGCTGAGCCTCAAGCCCGTAATCATTCACGACACCGCAACAGATCCACTCTTCGAAAACAAGAAGACCAGGATCGCCATCGGGTCGCTCATGAGCATGCCGCTGGTCTACGGCGGGGGCGAGCTCGTGGGTGTCCTGAACCTGAGCCATTCCCGGCCCCATGCATTCAGCGAGGATGACTTGAGCCTGGTCAACGTCCTCCTGCCGCCCGCAGCACTTGCCCTGAGGAACGCGCGGGCCATGAAGGAGCTCGAAGATATCAACTCCCTGCTCAAGGCAGAGCTCTGCATGACAGACAATGCATTGAATGATTTCGGGAAGAATATCTTCCGGATCTTCACCTGCATGTCGGTAGGCGTGCTGACCGCGGACCGCTCAGGGACTATCACCTCCATCAATAAAAAGGCCTCCGAGCTTCTCGGGCTCGGCCCGGGCGAGAGCCTGTCCACTCTGCTGAAGGACGGCATGCTCCAGGTTCCTGAGTCCGAGGTGAGGGATGTGACCCTGGATGTGGAGCATGAAGGGAAGGTCTTAAGCATGGAGATCTCGACCCTTCCCATGAAGCCCGAACAGCAGATGCTTGCGTGCGTGCGCGATGTGACCGTCGAACGCTTCAAGGAGCGGGAGCTCGTCCGGATCAAGGATCAGTATAAGGACATGGTGGAGAACGCGCTCGATGCCATGTACATCATCAAGAACGGGCGGTTTCTCCTGACGAACCGGAAATTTCAGGAGATGCTCGGATTCACCCAGGAAGAGATCCTGGGAAGGCATGTCCGCCATTTCGTCACCAAAGGATCGATCCACAGCCTGGGAACCTGCCTGAGACACCAGTCAGGCGACATCTTCGTCCCCAACCTCGAGATCCAGGCCGTGAGAAAAGACGGGAAGATGCTCTTTCTCGAAATCAGCATCGGCAGGCTCGTGATCGAGGGCCAAAGATGCTACGTGGGTGTGGTGCGCGACATCACGAGCAAGAAGGAGCTCCTCGCCCTGAAGACGCGGTTTCTCCACGTGGCCTCCCACGAGATACGGGTGCCCCTGACGGTAATCCGCGGCTATGCACGCATGCTCTCCAAGGACGCCCAGGGCATCCTTTCTCCGAATCAGATGGAGAACATCAGAGAGATCGAGGGCCAGTGCGAAAAGCTCCTGCACTTCAGTAATTCCCTCCTTGATTTCGCCAAGATCAACACAGAGAAGATCTCGCTTCACCGGCAGCAGGTCAATGTGGCCGACTATATCAGAGGGGTCGTCCGCAGCATGCAGATCAAGGCGCGGGACAAGAAGGTCGGGATTCTCTTTCAGTGCGAAGAACAAGCGCCCGAGCTCTCCGTCGACCCCTTGCGGTTCGAGCAGGCGCTGTGCAATCTGCTCGACAACGCCATCAAGCACTCTCCCGAGGGAGGGACGGTAACCATCGCCGTATCCCGGGGCGTCCACGAGCACAACGCCATGAACAAGCTCCTGAACCGCGAGAGTCTCATGATCGCGGTGAAGGACCAGGGGCCCGGGATCACGCCGGAGGACGCCCGGGAGCTGTTCAGCGATTTCTTTGTCGGGGCCAGCGGCAGGGCAAAGGGGGGGATCGGCCTGGGGCTCTCCATCACCCGGGAGATCGTGCACGCCCATGGCGGCATGGTGGAGGCGCTTCCTACGGGAGAGGGAGGATATTTCGTAATTACAATGCCCTTGAATAGGGAAGATGATTAATGTATTTTATACTGTTAAGTATTGGTGGGTTTTATGATCATGAATGAAAAAATTCGGATCTTGGTTGTCGATGACGATGAAAGTATTCGGAGGTACATAGGCAAGCTCCTGACCCAGGCCGGGTACGACGTTCTGACCGTGTCCAACGGCAAGGACGCTCTTAAGGAGCTGAGAACCGGGCCGGAGATCTCTCTGGCGATCCTCGACATCCTCATGCCGGAGATGGACGGCCTGGAAACATTGAGCGAGATCCGCAAGCTCTCAAGCGATCTGCCGATCCTCATGCTCAGCGCCCTGGGGCAGACCAACATCATCGTCAAGGCAATGAAGGCGGGCGCCACCGACTACCTCGTCAAGCCCTTCGAGGAGGAGGAGCTGGAGCTGGCGATCACCAAGTCGCTTGAAAAGAAAAAGCTCCTCACCGAGATCTCCAGCCTCAAGAAACAGCTCAGGGTGGATGAGCTTCGCGGCGAGTTCATCTACAACAGCCCCAAGATGCAGCGGGTCAAGGACCTGGTGGACCAGATCGCGGAGACGGACGTGAGCGTGCTCATCGAAGGGGAGAGCGGGACCGGCAAGGAGCTGGTGGCACGGGCCCTGCACTACCGCTCCGGGTTGAAGGACAAACCCTTCGTCAAGGTCAACTGTGCGGCACTGCCCCACGAGCTGCTGGAATCAGAGCTCTTCGGCTACGAGCGGGGCGCGTTCACCGGTGCCTATAAGGCAAAGGCGGGCAAGTTCGAGCTCGCAAACAACGGCACCATTTTCTTAGACGAGATCGGCGAGATGGACTTGTCCATCCAGTCGAAGCTCCTGCAGGTATTGCAGGAGGGCACCTTCTCCCGCCTCGGAGGCAAGCAGGACGTCAAGGTGAACGTCAGGGTCATCGCCGCGACCAACCGGGACCTGCGCAAGGCGGTCGAGGAGGGGACCTTCCGGGAAGATATCTACTACCGGCTCAATGTGGTCAACATCACGATACCGCCGTTGTCCGAGAGGCAGGAAGACATCACCTACCTGTTCGAGTATTTCCTCGATGCGTATAATGAGAAGTACGGGAAGGGCCTTCAGGTTGACAAGGAAACACTCTACCCCCTGCTGGTCTCCTATCCGTGGCCCGGGAATGTGAGGGAGCTCAAGAACCAGGTGAAACGCCTCGTCATCCTGGGAGACGTGGGCGATCTGATGCACTACCTCAAAGACGGCAAGGCGCACGCGGCGCACGAGAGGCAGGCCAGCATCAGCAGGCCGGAGGTTCTGGAGATCGAATCGGATGGAGACGAGATCATCCCTCTGAAGCTCGCTGCAAAGGAGGCCTCGATCAAGGCCGAGAGGGACATGATCTTGAAGGCCCTTCGGGGCACGAACTGGAACAAGAAAAAGGCGGCGCATCTCCTGCAGATAAGCTACAAAGCACTTTTGTACAAGATCAAGGAATGCGGAATCGAGAAATAACCAAAAGGGGGTTAATTTCATGAAAAGACTTCTCTTCGTGCTGGTGGGCATTCTTGTCCCCCTCGTCGTATCCGCGCAGGAAAATCAGTATCTCATCGGGGAATCGGATCTTCTGGAAATCTCCGTATGGGGGGAGGACACTCTCTCCAGACAGGTTACGGTAAGGAGTGACGGATACATATCCCTGCCGCTGGCAGGCGATCTCAAGGCCGCCGACAAAACCCCTTCTCAGCTGCAGAGCGACATTGAGACAGCGATCGCAAAGTACGTGAAGGAACCCCATTGTGCCGTCATCGTACTGGAGCCCAGAAGCAAGCGGGTGTATGTCGAGGGGCAGGTGAACCAGCCGGGCGAATATATCCTCGACCGGGGCATGGTGATCACTCAGATCATCTCCCGGGCAGGGGGTTTCAATGAATGGGCCGATACCGACGACATCGTCATCCTCCGCAGGGAAAAAGGCGAGCAGATCCGGATCAAGGTGAACTACCCCAAGATCGTCAAGGGAAAACACGAGAATATCCCCATTCATCCAGGTGACACCATCATAGTCCCGTGAGGATATACGTCTTCACCCCCCTGCTGGGGGCTCTTTTCGTATCGATGGCCTTGAGCACACCTGTACACGCGGTCAGTTGTGAATTCCACGGCGGGCTCTACAGCTCCTGGGAGTATACGGACAACTATCTGGGCACCGCGCACAACGAGCAGAGCGAGACCATCTACGAAATCGGCCCCAGCGCGGATATCATCTGCAGGGCCTACCCGTTCGCCTTAAGTCTCTCGGGCCATGTGGCGAGAAGCTTTCACAACCGTTTCGAAGACGATGACGAGACCGAGGTAGACCTGATCTCAGCGCTCACGGCTTCGAGCCGGAGAGATTCCCTGGAACTGGGATATGCCTTTGTTCAGACCAGCCGGTCGGATTTTTTCAGCGATGTCTCCGGCGAAACGCGGATCCATACCGGGACCTTAAGTTACAACAGGATCATTTCCCCGCTCACCACGCTCGGTCTGGGCTATACCCACCGTCTGGAAGACAACTCGTTTCCCGAGCAGGACATCGAGTCCGACGGTGCGTCTGCGAGCCTGTCACACCGCATCTCGCCGCGCAACACGGTGAGCGTTGCCGCGGGGTATGACTGGTACGATTATGAGGTCTCCGAGGACGCTCAAGTGCTGAGATCCACGCTGAGCTTCGAGCATGCCCTGTCCCCCCGGACGGACGTGGGTGTGGACCTGGAGTACCAGCATCAGTACCGCGAGGAGGAGCTGCCGGACTCCGACATCAAGGCCGCATACCTGTTCTGGGGGCATGCCCTGACCCCGCAGACCCGTGTGCGCCTGTCCGGGGGGTACAGCTGGCTGAGCACCGAGGACATGGATCGTGAACGGGCCGTTGTTGCCCGCGCAGATCTTTCCTCCACATGGCAGAGGGATGTTTTCACCCTGTCCCTCTCCCGGGAATACACCGCGGAATTCACCACCGACGAGTACGGAACCTATGACGTACGCCGCGCCGCGGCATCCTGGGAGCGGGAACTCTTGAGAAGTCTCAGCTTATTGACTACTATCACTTACGTAGAGCGAAAGCCCGTTACCGGAATCGACTTGACCCCCGGTATTGAGCGCCAGGAGGAGAAGGATATCACCGGCCTCGTTTCTCTGAGCTGGTCACCGATCCGCTATCTTGATATCACATCCTCCTACGAGCACTTCAGAGAGGTTGAAGAGATTTCAGATACCGTGACCGAAAACCGATACAGGATAATCGTAGAGGTGTTATATTGAACGAACAGGCAAAGCAGATCAACGTGCAGGATATCCTCGATGCTCTGCTCAAGAAATGGCACTGGGTGACTATCCCGCTTCTGATATTTCTCTTCATCGGGGCATGGCTCTACGTGGTGCTCCCCCGGCAGTACGAGGCGACCACGCTCATCCTCGTGCAGCCGCAGGAGATCCCCTCGACCTATGTGGCTGCAACGGTGAGTTCGGGGATCGAGGAGCGGCTCAGGACCCTCTCCCAGGAGGTCATGTCACGGTCGAACCTCGAGAACATCATCATGGAGATGGACCTTTCCCGGGAAGAGAGGGCCCAGGGGGTGTCCATGGATATCCTGGTCGCCTCCATGCGCAAGGCCATCGAGGTGAACACGATCGGCGGCGGCAGGGGGCAGACAAGCTCGTTCACCATCAAATACCGGGGCCAGGACCCCTGGAAGGTGGCCGAGGTGACCAACCGGCTTGCGTCGTTCTTTATCGAGTCGCACCTCAAGCTCAGGGCCAAGCAGGCCTCGGAGACCACCCTCTTTCTCGAGAAACAGCTCAATGAGCTCAAGGTCCTGCTCCAGCAGCAGGAAGACAAGGTAAAAGACTATCGAAACCAGTATATGGGTGAGCTGCCGGAGCAGCTCACGAGCAATATATCCACCATATCGGGCCTGCAGCTCAGGCTCGAGTCGGTCCAGGCGTCCCTGACCGAGGCGCTCAACGCCAGGCTGATGCTCCAGTCCCAGCTCTCCCAGCTGGAAAGCGACCAGCCGGGGGCCACGCTTACCCAGCGCGCTCAAAGGCTCATGACGCTTAAATCCCAGCTCGAAGAGGCCAAGGCCCGGTATACCCCGGAGCATCCCAGCATCAGAATGCTTGAGGAACAGATCAAGGAGCTCGAAAGCAGGAAGGAAGAGCAGAGCGGCATGGATCCCCAGGCAGCCGAGATCAGAGCCCAGCTGGCCGCCGCGAACATCGAGATAGAAACCCTGAAGAGCGATGCCAACCGGCTCAAGGAACGGATCGAATACTATCAGCAGCGGGTGGAGAACACCCCGAAGAGGGAGCAGGAGCTCGCCGCGCTCACGAGGGACTATACTATCACCCAGCAGAACTATCAGAGGCTGCTCGACAGGTTCTATGAGGCGCAGCGAGCCGAGAGCATGGAGAAGCGGCAGCAGGGCGAGCAGTTCAGGATCGTGGATTACGCCCAGCCGCCCGAGGTTCCGGTCAGCCCCAACAAGTTCAAGATAGGCCTCATCTTCCTTGTCCTGGGTCTCGGGTCAGGGGCGGGGCTCATCTTTCTCACGGAATTCATGGATACTTCCATCAAGGGGATCAAGCAGCTGGAGAGCTGGAGCGACGGGATCCCCTGCATTACGGCCGTCCCTCTGGCGCTTACCCAGGTGGACAAGCAGCGGCAGAAATTCAACTTGTTTTTCTCCATCGGCGTAAACGTGTTCATCATCATCGTGGGCATCATCATCGTGGGCTATTCACGCATCAACCATGTCATACTGGATCTGCCCGTGCCGCTGCCGTTCTGAGGGCGCGACATGTACAGGAACTATTTCGGACTCAAGCTCAAGCCTTTTTCCATAACCCCTGACCCGAGGTTTCTCTACATGAGCCCCGGTCACAAGGAGGCCCTGGCACATCTCCTCTACGGCCTCAAGGAGGCGAGCGGTTTTGTTGTGATCACCGGAGAGGTGGGAACCGGCAAGACCACCATATTGAACGCCTTCCTGCTCAAGCTTCCCCCGCGCATGCCCAAGGTGGTGGTGAAGAATCCGCACTTGAAGCCGGAGAACCTGTATTATCTCCTGGGAGAGTCCATCGGCGTGCCCGAGGAAAAACGCTCCCGCGACTATATCAATCTCTTCGAAGACCGCCTGAAGGAAATCGGGGGTGCGGTGCTGATCGTCGACGAGTCTCAGGGGCTTTCACTCGAGATGCTCGAAGAGATCAGGCTGCTCTCAAACCTCGAAACGACCAACGAAAAGCTCGTCCAGATCATGCTGCTCGGCCAGCAGGAGCTCAACGAGAAGCTCAGGAGCCCACAGCTCAGACAGCTCAAGCAGCGGATCGGGATAAAGTATCACATCCCGCCTTTGGACAGCAACGAGACCAAGGACTACATCGATCACCGCCTGCGGGTCGCAGGCTACGAGCCCAGAGAAAAACCGCTGTTCACGGTGTCTGCCCACTCGGAGATCTACCGCTACACCAAGGGATTTCCCCGGCTCATCAACATCGTCTGCGACAGCGTGCTCATCGCCGCCTATACGGAGAACCACAAGCAGGTCACTGCTCAGATGGTGCGCAAGGTGGTGTCCGAGCTGGAGAGCACCTATTCGCCCAAGACAGGGGGAAAGCATTCGCCCGTCCTGAAATCCCAGAGACAGGGAACGGGACGCGAGTGGCTCGTAAGGGCCGGATATTTCGGCATTCTGCTTCTTGCTGTCGCCGGGGGGGTCTGGTTCTTCTTCCCGGACGCGGATGAACGCTCACCCTCCGCTGTCGGTATCGACACCCCGGACCGGCCGGTGCCCGGGAAGGTGGAGGTGACTGAGCAGCGTGAGACGGCCCCGCCGCAGAAGGAGCAGGCTGCCCCGCAAGAGACTCCGGCCGCCCCGGTGGAGTCCCCTGCGCCCGAAGAAAAAGACTTAAAGGGGGAAAGGGCCGCCGCGATACAGAAACCGGTGGGAAAGGCCGTGCAGGAAAAGGTGGTCTTAAAAGACGAGGAAGACCAGGGAAGGCATATGATCCCGCCGACTCTCATGGAGCCCGGGATGCCGCAGGGCACCGTTGTCGTCGTGGTGCCGGGGGATACGATCGCCCAGCTCGCTGCCGATTACTACGGCAGGTTCGACAGCGAGATCCTGCGGGCGGTCAAGCAGGCCAACCCGGACTTGAGAAATGTCGATCTGATCTACGAGGGACAGAAGATATTTCTGCCCCAGGTCAATATCGCACCCCAGGTCATCTACAGCGTGAGCGTGGCATCGTACCACTCCATGAACGAGGCAAAGGCCGTTTTTCTCGACCTTATCGGCAAGGGATACCAGGCTACGATCTATCCGTATCTGGACGATAACAAGAACACCTGGTACCGCATTACTATTGGGACATTCACGGCGCGGCAGGATGCGATAGACTACTCCAAGGAGCTTCTGGACAAAGGGTTTTTCTATGCCAAGCCCGTCAAGGTCAGCACGGAGGAATAAACCATGGATTTGTGGAAACTGCTGGAAAAGCAGGATATCGAGGGCCTGAACGAGGCCGCCATCACCGGCAGGCTTGACGACCATCTCTACATGTACCACATGCCCTACTCCTACACAGCCGAGCAGATCAGGAAGATCAGGACCTATCTCTTCCATATGCCGGACAAGACGCCTCCCCGCATTCTCATGGTGACGAGTGCGCTGCCCTCAGAGGGCAAGACCGTGATCGCATCCAACCTTGCCATTTCGATCGCCAAGGGCGAGGATCAGCACGTGCTGCTCGTGGAGTGTGACCTCAGAAAGCCCTCCATGTACACCCTCTTCAAGTATCCCCCATCCAAGGGCGTAGCGGAGATCCTCCAGGGGACGGCGAACGTGGCTGAATGCCTGATCAAGACGCCCATCGACAAGCTCACCATACTCCCGGCGGCAAAAGAGTCACCGGCCAACCCCTCCGAACTGCTCGAGTCCAAGAAAATGAGCCAGCTCATCCAGGAGCTTGCCCAGCGCTATACCGACCGCTTTCTCATCATCGACACCTCGCCCATCCAGGCCACGGTCGACCCCAAGATCATCGCGGACCAGGTAGAGGGCATCATCGTGGTCGCCAGATACCGGTACACCCGGGAGTCGGACTTCAGGATGGCTCTGGAGAGCCTGCCGAGGAACAAGATCCTGGGCACCGTGCTCAATGCCGTGGACGAGCTCCCTGCAAAGAAATACAAGTATAAGAAGTATAATTACCACAAGTACTACTGAGACTCGACCTCCTTTGCAGCGGCTGGAGATTCTCCTTCTCTTGAAGCCCCCATTGCCCTGCGAGCCGGCCCCATCACTTCGGATCGAGTCCTGTTCGAGCATGCTGCGAACGGCCTGTTCTATAGACAAGGCCCTTGAGCATTCCGCTGCTTGCGGAGCAGGTGCTCTATTGATTGTCTTTTTCAGGCTATAGATGCAGCAGGATTTTCTGATGGAGGGGGCTCCGTGATCTTGGAGAGGCAAGACCCATATGGTATACTCCGGCCGATGGCTTCTTCCCTGTTGACCACCTTTCTGCCGGAGCGATGCCTGGTCTGCTCGGACCGGGAGCAGGTGACCCGGGGCGTCTGCAACCGGTGCCGGTCTCTGATAAGGCGGCTCGATGCGCCGTTGTGCGAGGTCTGCGGCAGGCCTGTCGGGACCCCGGGGGTATGCCTTGCTTGCCTGCACAATCCGCCTCCTTTCGACAGGATGGTCAGCGCCTGCGTGTATGAAGGGCTGATCCAGGATATTATCCATCAGTTCAAGTATCGCAGGGCCACCGTGTTCAGCAAGTTTCTGGCCGGGCTCATCGCCGAGCGCCTTGCCGCCGATTGCGAAAGCCCCGATCTTGTCACAGCAGTTCCCCTGCACTGGTCGCGGCTGATACAGAGAGGGTACAACCAGTCTATGCTGATCGCCCGTGAATTGTCTGGATATATTGGAGGTGTTGTGAGATATGATGTGCTGCGCAAAACCAGAAAAACTCCAAGCCAGGTAGGGCTGCCGAAGGCCGACAGGGAAAGGAACCTTGATCGTGTGTTCACGGCGGCGGGAGTGAAGGGGAGATCGATTGTGGTTGTCGACGACGTGATCACTACAGGCAGAACGGCTCGGGAAGTCTCGCGGGCATTGCGGCATGCCGGCGCGGAGCGTGTTGTATTCGCAAGCGTGGGGAGGACGGTATCGTGACAGAGCACAGGCCTCATATCCACAAGAAAGAGCCCCGCTACCTCGAGGACATCACCCTTGCCGTGGACAGCTCGCTGCCCAGGCAGCAGGAGGATCTGTTCACCTCTGACAGATTTCTCGGCCTGTACGACGAAAAGCGGCTCATGGGCAAGCTCAAGAAGATCGGAATGATAGAGATCCTCAGCCAGAGAGGATACAAGAACTTGCGCATCCGTATGGCAAAACAGGACAACTATACTTCCCGGCTCTATGTGGATTCCACCGATTTTCCCGGCGGTGATACCAGGCTTGTGGAGCTGATCGTGCGGGAGGGGGTCTTCAGGCCGAAGAAGAGCTTTATTCCCGGGTTCGATTTTCAAGAGGGCCTCTCCATGCTCCTGATCGAGTGGCTCGCCCTGCAGGACCCCAGGGCATCCTTCACGGAAGACAAGCCGAGGCTGCCCGGTCAGCAATACCCAGGGCTCGGGGGCCTCAAGAACATACAGGAGCTCCTGTACATCTTCGGCAGGGATCTGGAAAAGGACGCGATCATCGATATCCCGGAGTATTACCATGCCGCAGTGATCTACTCCAGGATGTACTCGGAGATCTATTCCCGGAAATACTCGTTCTTCTCGCCCATGGATGCGGGAACTCTTGAGGCCATCATGCGGGATCTTCAGGGTGTTCCGCTGGCAGAGGCATCGTTTGCCGTGACCTTCGACTGCCTGCTCGATGCCAGGACCGGCGAGCGGGTCAAATGGAAGCCCTCGGAGCAGATGTACCCCCTCTCGAAAAAGCTGTACCGGTATTTCGAGCAGAAAGAGTACCGGCAAATTCTTGAAGATACGATGAACGGGCTCTCTTTCACCATAGACTGGGAGAGGTTCCGCAAGCTCAAAGAGCAAGGGGCTATGAATGAGATATAAGTTCTCTGTGATCGGTCTGGGAAAGGTCGGAAGCGCCATGCTTGCCCTGCTGGCCCAGGCGGGCCATTGCCCCGTGTGGGCGGTGTCGTCGGGTGGAGAACGCGGGGATGTCACGGTCTATCCCGATGTGCCGCCCGAGCCCTGCGGCGCCGAGGTGGTTCTTCTTGCCGTTCCGGACAGTGTCATTGCGCACGTCGCAGGCCGGATAGCCGAGAAATGGAAAGAGTCGTGCGAGGGTCTGGTCTTCTGCCACTTCAGCGGCCTGCACGCCTCAGATCTCCTGGAGCCGCTGGCCTGGTACGGAGGGGAGACCGGGAGCCTCCACCCCCTGCAGGCGATCGCCGATGCCTCGCAGACAGGGAATGCGATCCGTGAGGCGTTTTTCACCTTCGAGGGCTCGCCCCGGGCAGGAGAGGCTGCGTCAGACCTGGTGGCGTCCCTTGGTTCGCACATGCTCACCATCGCTCCTGAAGACAAGGTCCTCTATCATGCCGCGGCGGTCATTGCGTCAAACTACCTGGTAGCCATCGCCTCCCAGGCATCCGAGTTGCTGAAGGGAATGGGGCTCGGGATGGAGCAACTGATCCCCCTCATCCAAAGCACAGTGAACAACCTCAAGGCCTGTGGTGAAGCCGCCCTTACCGGGCCCATCCAGAGGGGTGACTGGAATACGGTGGAGGCACACATATCCTCGCTGCGCGAAAATTACCCCGACCTGCTTCCTTCCTACCTTGCGCTGGGGAGGTACACGGCCCGGCTCGCCACCGGAGCCTGGCCCGATGCCCTGGGGTCAGGAGAAAAGGTCCTGGATCTTCGCACCCTGCGCAAGCGTCTGGCCGCGGCAAGGGCAAGGGGCATGAGGGTGGTCTTCACGAACGGGTGTTTCGACATCCTCCACGAGGGCCATGTGTCATACTTGAGAGAGGCGAAGGCCTTGGGCGACATCCTGGTGGTGGGGCTCAACTCCGATACCTCGGTCAGGAGGCTGAAAGGGCCGGAGCGTCCCGTCAATGGCGAGGCCTCACGTGCGGCTGTTCTTTCCGGTCTGGAGGTCGTGGATTACGTGTGCGTCTTTGAAGAGGACACGCCGTACGAGCTCATCAGGGAGCTCAGGCCCGACGTGCTCGTCAAGGGGGGCGACTGGGATACGGACAGGATCGTAGGTGCGGACATCGTGGCATCATACGGCGGTGAAGTGCGCTCCCTGGCGTTCAGGGAAGGGCACTCCACCACCGGCATCATCAACCGTATCCGGTCTGATGGGTCGTCTTAGAACCCAATGATGAACCGCAGGGCGTATCTCCTGTCGATGCGCTGGCCCGCGTATGCCCCGATCTCTTCGGCATAGGTGAGGGCATCGAGCTGAACAAAGCGGGCGTCGAGACTCACGCCCGAGGTAAAGTACCCCTGGTAGAGGCCCGCCCGCACGGAGAGGAACATGGGCAGCTTAAACTCCGCCCCCATGCGGATTCTCTTCGCGAGATCGTCGTCGTCCCCCAGCTGTGAGAAAAGATCCACATAGTCAAAGGCAAAGGTGGCCTTGGTGATCCAGATATCGTAGTCCACGGCGAACCCGATGTCCACGTGGTCATCCAGGTCCTGGGCATCGCCCAGGTCACTGCCGATGAGGTTGTTGGCGCACAGACCGACTCGGGCGTTTGCAAGCCCGAAATGCTCCAGGGAGACCATCACCCCCAGGTCCGCCAGGATGCCGCTTCCGTCCACCAGATCGTCTTCTATCCGCTTGTCCAGATCGTCCTGGGTGATGTCGAGGACGGTGTATTCCTTGGTCAGGCTCTTCCTCGTGATATACTTCAGGCTGACGCCTACGGAGACGGTGTCGTCGAGGAAGGGGTGCGCGTATCCCGCCCCGCCCCCGAAGTCGTTGATCACATGGGTGCTCAGCTTGGGATACTGCCTGTCCCTCACCTCCACATCCGCCCGCGCCGTCCCGATGAGGCAGAGGGCGAAGCGCGGCATGGAGTAGTAGGGAAAGAGGTTCAGCCCCAGGTGTGCCCTCTCACCGATGTTGTCTCTCAGATACGCCGCGGTCTCGGCCTCGCTGTCGAAATCCACGTCGTTCGCATCGTTCAACATGTCATAGGCCTTTTCCCCGATCTCCAATTCCAGGGGAAACAGCGACGCCCGGATCTTCTCGATTCTTGCAAGTCCGGCAGGATTGTAGAACAGGGCGTTGGCGTCGTCGGATACAGCCACGAAGGCCCCGCCCATGCCCATTGGCCTCAGGCCCTTGTAGATGTAGGGGTATTCCTCGGCAGAAGCCGCGCCGGCAAAAAGCACTATCAGCACGATAAGAAATGAATATCGTCTCATCTTCCCCTCCTTCAGTTGTAGCCGAGCAGCTCGCTGTAGACATAGTCGGCTGCGCGCTGGCCGGAAAACGAGTCTATGTCTCCGCCGCCCAGGAGCTCTGTCAGGAATTCGTCGAACTCCTCGGCGAGCTCCTCGTCCGCACCCTGGACCTCAACCAGGGTAACCACAGCCTCTGAGACATCCGTGAGGTCCTCCCGGAGAGATTCTGATTCTGGGTCGAGTGAATCGGCGAACGCATCCAGCAGGGTATCCAGATCCGGATCATCAGGAAAGACCTCCCGGTACGCAGCTTTGTTGAGGGGAATATCTTGGCCTGTTACATCGGAGGCCGCCGCCCCTATCTGGATGATGAAGTGCATGGCCGATACCATGCCTGCCTGCACGGTGTCGTCCTGGTCCGGGCTGAGCCCCAGGCCTTCGTAGTAGTTCATCAGGTCGTTCAGGTAGTCTCGCGCCTGTTCGAGGTTTGCCAGCATGTCATCCGCAGACCCGGCGGGTATGAACCGGGCCTCAGAGTTCTGTCCGGTGACGGTGAGCGACAGGGCCGAGGCGATAGCGTCGAAACTGCCGTCTTCGCTCTCCTCGGAATTCTCCAGAACATAGGTGAGATCGACCCCGGCCAGCCCCATATATGCCGAGGCAAGGAGCCTCACGGTCTCCGGATCGGGGTTGGACGCGTCGTAACCCGGCTCCAGGATGTTGATGACCTTCTGGTAGTTGCCGTCGTCCAGTGCCATGCGCGCCTCGGTGAGCTCCGCACTGCTGCTCGAATCGTCGGAAATGGCCTCGAGCATGTTGCTGTCGCAGCCCGCAAGGCAGAGAAGAATGCCCAGTAAAAGAAAAAGAGCCTGTTTCATCATGGTCTGCTCCTTATGTAATAAACAGGAATATCATCTACTTCGTACAATTTTACCTAGTGAACTATATGTCATAGGGAGTAGATCGGTCAATCAGCAATAATGTATTACAGAAGAGGCATATCCACATGATGCAGTGATTACATACCTGCCGTTAAAACTCCAGAATCTCCGGAGCACTGTGGAGAAAAAGGAAACAGGTTTGCGTTGATATCGGTAGTCCTCTCTGATATAGGCAGGCTATGGATGCATCGTTTGAGAAGAACCTGAAGGAACTGTTTCAGAGTTCGACGCATTACACCGCGCAGATCGGGGAGTATATTCTCAATTCCGGAGGGAAGCGCCTTCGTCCGAGAATAGTCGGTCTCATCGGCAGGGCGGTGGGTTTGCCCGAGGAAAAGATCATGCCTGTCGCCTACACCGTGGAGCTCATGCATACGGCAAGCCTGCTGCATGACGATGTGGTGGACGGGACGGAAATACGCCGGGCCCGGCCCACGGCCAATCAGGTGTTCGGCGACAAGCCGGCCCTGCTCGCCGGCGATTTCATATCCGCCTCCGCCATCGACACCATGTGCGGGATAGGCAGTCTCGATCTCATCAAGGGAATGGTCCAGACCATCAAGAAAATGGCCGAGGGCGAGCTCAAGGAGCTCGAGTATGCGCAGGCGTTCCACGACCGTCTCGATGTGTATCTCGATATCATCTATCTCAAGACGGCGACCCTTTTCGAATACTGCGCCTATGCGCCGGGCCTTCTTGCCGGCCTGGCGGGCGATGTCCTGGATGCTCTCGTGGCCTATGGAAGGTCCGTGGGCATGGGCTTCCAGATCGTGGACGACATCATCAATCTCACCCCGAGCGAGGATGACAATAAGGACCCGTACAATGACATCCTCGAGGGGAAATCCACCCTGCCCCTGGTGCTTGTCTTCAGGGAGAACCCCCGGGTGCTCGCCGGCGTGTCCGTGCTCTCGGGGCCAAAAGAAAGGCAGGAATATCTCATCCCCTACATCACCCCGGATATTCTGAAGAAAAGCAAAGACATCGCGCAGGCGCACCTCGATGATGCCGTGGATGCAATCAGACGGACAGGGATCACCATGCCCGAGCTCCTGCAGATACCCGGCGCCATCCTGGCGCAGCTCGATAGACGATTCTGACATGATGCCCTGCCGGTCCTTTCGCTCTCCGGGTTCGCAAGGCCATTGATTTCCCAGAAATGCAACCCTATCTAATGAATGATGAAAGCACAAGGAAGAGGGGCTATTCTTGGAATATAAAGACTATTACAAGGTCTTGGGGGTCGAGAGAAACGCCACCCAGGAAGAGATAAAAAAACGCTACCGGAAGCTCGCACGGGACTGCCATCCGGACACCTGCAGGAACGATCCGGGCGCGGAAAAACGCTTCAAGGAGATCAACGAGGCGTATGAGGTGCTCAAGGACCCCGAGAAGCGCAGGCGGTACGATGCCCTGGGAAGCCACTGGCAAGAGGGCCAGTCGTTCAGACCGCCTCCGGGGTTCGAGCATATCTTCGGCGGGAACCCCTTCGGCGGCCGGGGCGGATCCGGAAGGACCCGTACCTTTTCCTTTGATTTCGGAACCGGTACCGGCAAGGCCGGCGGATTCTCCGATTTCTTCGAGTCGCTTTTCGGCGATTTCGGTGCAGCGGCCTACCAGACAGCACCGCAGTCTCCGTTTGCCCGCGGCAGCGATATGGAGACCGAGGTCCGTATCTCCATCGAGGAGGCGCACAGCGGAACCACCCGGGAGATTCAGCTTCAGGGTGCAGGGGGGACAAGGAGGCTCAACGTCAAGATTCCCGCCGGTGCGCATGACGGGATGAAGATCCGCTTGGCCAACCAGGGCAATCCCGGGGCCGGTGGAGCGGGAGACCTCTACCTTAAGGTGCTGATTTCCTCCAATGGGAAGTACCGTCTGGAGGGCAGCAATATCGTGGCCGACCTTCCCGTCACCCCTTGGGACGCGGCCCTGGGGACAACCAAGACCATCGAGACACCGGACGGGAGCTTCAGCATCAAGATCCCACCCGGGGTATCGTCGGGGCAGAGGCTCAGGCTCAAGGGCAGGGGGCTGGCCCACAAAGGGGATTTTTTTGCACAGATCAAGATCGTGATGCCCAAGCACCTCTCCAGCGAGGAGAAAAGGCTCTTCACCGAGCTCAAGAAGGTGTCGAGCTTCAATGTCTAGCCGTGCGTGAGGCTTTCAGATAGTGAATGAAAAAGGCCGGTGCCGCGGGCACCGGCCCTTTTGCGATCGAACAGGAAAAAATTCGCTTGAACCAGAGAAAGCCCGTTGCCGGGATTACAGTGATTCTTCAGGGGAGGGGGTTTCCATGGGCTCGAAATCCGATTTCCCCTCGGTCTTGAGATAGTGGCGCAGCTGCTCAAGCTTGCGGTCTCCGACACCCTTCACCTTGATGATGTCTTCTACTGAGGTGAACGGTCCGTTGGCTTCCCGGTAGTCCAGGATGTTCTGTGCGGTTGCCTGGCCGATTCCAGGAAGGAGCTGCAATTCTTCGATGGTGGCCGTATTGATGTTGAGTTGCCCTTTTACCGATTCCCCGTACACAAGGCCGCCAAAGGTAAGCAGAAAAGCCAAGACTGCCCCTGTCAAAATGGTACACGTTCTCACCTGCATTATTACCTCCTTATGGATTAATACCCCTTAGAAGGGGAACATTCATCATTCCAATGTTATTTCTATAAAACGAGAGGCTCCCCCGAGACAAGGAAAAAATATCCCCTTAAGAAATGAAAAGGCCGGTGTCTTTTCCACACCGGCGTCATATGCAGTTATGGCCTTATCCGGAAATTAAAAAGCATCCGGTTTTTCAGCCGGGGCCGCCTGTGGGCTCACGGCTTCAGGCCGCCGAAGCGCTGGCGAACCCTTAGATGCCTCCCCCTCCCGGTGAGCCTCCCGGGCCCTGATCGGGCATCTGGCCTGGCGACTCTTCCGGCATCTGGCCGGGGGCCTGCTCTGGAGCACCTCCACCCTCACCGACAGTGACCCATCCCCTGATGGAATCCAGTGTCTGCTGGTCCATGCCGGTTACCTGCGAGAGATCGTCTACCGAGGAGAAGGGCCCATTGGCCTCTCGATAGTCGATGATATTCTGCGCCAGTGTCTGGTCGAGTCCGGGAATCATTGCCAGTTCTTCAGCTGTTGCCGTATTGACATCAATGGGCTCCGAAGGCATGGCCTGCTGCCCTTCCATGGGCTGCTCGCCCGGTGCCTGGGCAGTCTGATCCCCCTCCTGCATCCCTGGCTCCGTCTGCGCCTGCTGACCCTGCTGGTCGCATGAAACCGCTCCCAGCGCAAGTACGACGGCCAGTATGCCTATTACGACAAGGATATGTCTCTTCATGTCTTTCCTCCTTAGCGTTTCTGTCCTGAAAAAAGAGGGCACGGTTCACTGAAAAAAGAAGACCATATTTCGCTCTCTTCTCTTCAGTCCGGTACACAGGAGAGCGCCGGTGTTATCCGCACCGGCATTCTCCTGTCTGCGCACATGGGAGATAAGCACGGCTGGATCGATCATCGTTCCGCTCATTTCACCCGAATGCTTAAGTAACATCGACCATTCCAGCCGCCAGGGAAAACCAGCAAAGGTTTTTTACTGATATATCCCCCTGTCTCCGTTTTCAAACACCCCACCCCGGTCCTGGGCGGGAGGGACCGGTTCTTCTTCGATGACACCCGGCTCCTCTTCCATGACTCCGGGCTCTTCCACCGTGATCCAGTCACGCAGCGAGTCAAGCTTCTGCTCGTCGATGCCGCTGACGTTCAAGAGCCCGTCCACAGAGTCGAAAGGTCCGTTCACCTCGCGGTACTGGATGATGTTCTGTGCAGTGGTCTGATCCATCCCAGGGACAGCCATCAGCTCGTCAACCGTAGCGGTGTTGATATTGACCGGTTCGATCACCACTCCGGGCGTAGGTTCCTCATATCCGCCGCCAGGGGTTGTTTCCTCTCCGTATGTGCCGCCAACCTCCTTCTCCTGGGTACCGGTACACGAGGTCATGCTGCCAAGCATGAACAACAGTATCAGGATCGCTCCTGCGACATGGATACTCTTCATCTTCATCTACCTCCTTATGTTCAGATAGTTTTCTCTCCAGGATCATGGGCGCCCCACAGTCCTTGCCGGTCTTTTCTCATGGCCTATGGCTGTCCTGGATGCTCGAGGGCCCGCCTTCTGAAGAGAAAGGCCCGTTTATTTCCCGGTTCGTCGCATTCATCACGGGCAAGGTTCATTAAAGCTGGTGGAGGCCCCCTGGAAGGGAGGCAGGTCCACCAGCAATCTTTTTAGAACAGGCCGCCGCCTTCCTCCTTTACCGTGACATGGTCACGGATGGTGCTCATGTTCTCTTCCGTGATCCCGCTGACCTGGGAAAGATCATCAACAGATCCGAAGGGGCCATTGGCCTGCCGGTACTCCACGATATTCTGCGCCAGGGATTGATCGACCCCCGGAATAATCAGCAGTTCTTCGACGGAAGCGGTGTTGAGATCGATCTTTTCCGCTGTTACATACTCCTGGATGGACTGGAGCTTCTTATCGTCAATTCCCTCAACCTGTTTGAGTTCGTCGACCGACCCGAAGGGGCCGTTTGTCTCGCGGTACTGGATGATACTCTGTACCAGGGTCTGATCCATGCCCGGGATGACCTGCATCTCTTCAACGGAAGCGGTGTTGATGTTGATCTTCTCCACCGTTATGTAGTCCTGGATCGACTGGAGCTTCTGGTCGTCCATCCCCTGGACCTGTTTCAGTTCATCGACCGACCCGAAGGGGCCGTTTGTCTCGCGGTACTTAATGATGCTCTGGGCCAGGGTCTGATCCATGCCCGGGATATTCTGAAGCTCTTCTGCCTTCGCCGTATTGATGTTGAGCTTCTCGGCCGTGAGATATCCCCTCATGCCCTGGAGTTTCTGGTCGTCAATCCCCTGCACCTTGGTGAGGTCGTTCACCGAATCGAAAGGTCCGTTTGTCTGCCGGTACTGCACGATGCTCTGCGCCAGAGACTGATCCATGCCGGGGACCTGCTGCAGTTCCTGCTCGGATGCGGTATTCACATTCACCAGGTCCATGGCCCCCTGCTGCGTTTGCTGCTGGGCGCCCTCCTGCATCGGTTGCGCCCCTTGAGCCTGTGCATAGGTAATACCGCTTATCGCAAGCATGAGCGTGATGATACCCACTGCCAACCAACTGTACGTTTTCATCTTCTGTCCTCCTTGTGTGTCGTTCCCAAGAAAAGGGAATCATCGATACCATGTCAGAGGAACGCCTCTGATCCGTGACAGGACATTTTCTGTAACGGAAAAAGGAATGCCGGCACCTAGAACGCCGGCATTCCCTTCATGTAGTATATTCTTTTATATCGCTACTCCCGATGATCAGTAGCCGGCCGGCGGTGATTCGCCGGGCATGGGCTCACCCATGGGCTGGTCGCCCATTCCGTCGGGTTCCTGCGGGGGTCCCATGGGCTGGGAACCGGGCATCTCGCCTACCATGATCTGTTCGCGTATGACATCGAGCTTTTCGTTATCGATACCCTCGACACTGATGAGTTCATCCACAGAAGAGAAGGGACCGTTTGCCTCGCGGTAATCGATGATGTTCTGGGCCAGTTCCTGGTCAAGCCCGGGGACAGTCTGGAGTTCTTCAATGGTAGCGGTGTTGATATCCACCTTTGCCTGGTCTGCTCCTCCTCCCTCGCCTGCCGCATACGCAACGCCGCCCAGAGCGAGCAGAATGAACAGAGCACCTATCGCTAAAAAGGTATACTTTCTCATCTTTCATCCTCCTTATGTAGGTTCTTGATAAGGACATCCCGCAAGATCACAGGATGTTTTTCCTCTTTTTTTCGTTTTGTCCCGGCCGCCGGGCTCTGCAGCGGAAACCGTGCTGCATCAGTCCTTCCTGCCTAAGATCATTATCGCAGCCATTCGCATGAGCCCTTGTCGCATTCCGGTATTCCGATCGTTTGCGTATCCCGCATCTTTAAGGAATGACTGATACACCGGGAACTATGGAAGCACACGGCTTCCCTCTTCACAGGTCTGGTTTTTTCGGGGATTTATCTTCATGGGAACCTGCATCCCCGGCAAGACAGCCACACAACCTCTTCAGAGGTATGGTCTCTCTCCCGCATTCCTCCATGCTCCGGACGGCCTTGCAGCTTCTTTTCTTTTTGGATGCCGATTGCCTTCTGCCTGGGATACGGCAGTGATCGTAGTCAAGGGTCTGCGCTATTCCTCCTGATTCATCTGCGACGCCACTTTGGAGGTGAACGGATCAAACAATAACCCTGTTGCCGAAAGGCGGGACCTTTTCATGGTCCACCCTCCTCTTTTCGTTCCAGAAGAGGACTCTCTCCTGATAATAAAATAGCTCGGGTTCAGGCAATCTCAAGAATCACTCCCCCTTTCAAGGCCCGGCCCAAAGGGGCCGGCCATACTTGATAAATGGCCAAAGGACTATATTATTGAATTGTAAGATGAATTTATCTGTGCACCATTTCCGTTATCTCGCGAGCCGAGGTCCGGATTTCCTGGAGCATCACTCTTAAAAAACAGCAAGAAGGAGAGAATCATGGCCGAGCCGTTTGCAGTGCGGGACTGCGCATTGATTGCCATAGCCACGGGCCAGTATGCCTACACCCTGGCCGAGTTGAGGGACAGGCTCGAGATCATACCCTTAAGCTGCATATACTATCATTTCTGGGGCGGGCTCCTCAGGCCCAAGTTCGACAACCCCGAGTATCAGAACGATTTTGCCATATGGGTCTACCATGGTCTTCGCGACAAACCTCTCGCAGAGCGGATGTCTCTGATCGACCCCTCGAAATATCACGATCTGGAAGACCTCAGGAGTGAGCTCATCGATATCCTCGAAGAGAGAATCGATGAGAGCGAGCTGCTTCCCTGGATGAAGGCGAATCAGCGGTTCTACTTCGTTAGGTCCCAGACAGTGGTGTTCGATACCAGGGTGCGGCTGGATACACCCGAACTGCTGGGTGAGCATATCCCCCACATGTCACTGGGGAGCGTCTTTTACCATTTCATCGATGCCAGAAGACGCCCTCCGTGGGGCAGGGATGATTTCACCCACTGGGTATCGGGTTTTGGCGATGACTATGCCGAACTGGCAGAACAGATTTCTCAGATCGATCCATACTTTACCTCGCTTGTGGAGCTCAGGGATGAGCTCACCCGCGTGTTTGCGGCGCACACACCGGGAGGAGGCGCATAATGGCCACCCTTCTTGATCAGTATGAAGAAATCACGGGCACAGATGTCATCGACCAGTTGAGGCAGCTGGCAAAGCTCCTCGGCGGCAAGCGCATTATCCATATCAATTCCACCAAGGCGGGCGGCGGTGTCGCCGAGATCCTCCACCGGATCATCCCCCTGAAAAAGGAGCTAGGCATCGATACGGTCTGGGAAACCATCACGGGCGACGCCGACTTCTTCCAGTGCACCAAGCTCATGCACAACACCCTGCAGGGAAACCGGTTCGATATCCCGGACTATCTGCTCAGGCATTATGAAGCGGTCAACCGGGAGAATGCCGAGCGCCTCAGGGGTTTGCTCGAAGAGGCCGATGTGGTGTTCATCCACGATCCACAGCCGGCCGCCATGATCGAGAGCATGCCGGCGAGGAAGGGAAAATGGATCTGGCGGTGCCATATCGATGTGAGCAGCCCGTACCGGCCGGTGTGGAAATACCTGCGCGATTTTGTCAGAGGCTATGACGCAAGCGTCTGGTCGCTTTCGGAATTCGCCCAGCGGCTGCCGCACCCCATGTACCTCATCCCGCCGAGCATCGATCCCTTGAGTGACAAGAATATCGAATTAAGCCCCGAAGAGCTTGGGAAGACGTATGCCAGGTGGGACCTCGATCCTCAGCGGCCGATCATTACCCAGATATCCCGCTTCGATCGTTTCAAGGACCCGCTGGGGGTGATCAGGGCCTACCGGCTGGTCAAGGAGTTCACGCCGGTGCAGCTCATTCTCGCAGGGGGAGGGGCCACGGACGACCCCGAGGGCGAAGAGGTGTTCAACGAGGTCAAAACCAGCGCGGGCGACGACCCGGATGTTCACATCCTGCTCCTGCCCCCCGATGACAACCTCACCATCAATGCCCTGCAGCGGATATCGGATATCATCCTCCAGAAGTCCACCCGCGAAGGGTTCGGGCTGACCGTGACCGAGGCGCTCTGGAAGGGCAAGCCGGTGATCGGAGGCGATACCGGAGGGATCAGGCTCCAGGTGGTCAACCATCACACCGGGTTTCTCGTCAACACCCCCGAAGGCGCGGCCCTGCGTATCCGCTATCTCCTCAAGCGCAGGGAAAAGCTCGAAGAGATGGGTCAGAAGGCCCGGGAGTTCGTACGGGAGAACTTTCTCATCACGCGCCATCTGCGCGAATACCTCACCCTGATCTTTGCCGTTGCCAACGAAACCCAGGACAGGATCGAGCTGTTATGAGAACCGGGAGGAAAAAGAAGAGGCCAAAGATCATCGGACTGCCTGACTTCTGGGATGTTCTGTCCCGTCACGAAAACAAGCTCCTGGCCCTGGATTACGACGGGACCCTGGCCCCTTTCTGCGTTCAGCGCATGCAGGCATATCCGTATCCGGGAATTCCCGGCGCCCTGGAGCGCATTCACCGGCGCGCGGACACCGTGCTTGCGATCATCTCCGGACGCCCCCTGGCCGAGGTACTCATCCTGGCGGGTCCGTTCAACGGAATCCTGATCGGCAGCCACGGGATGGAAAAACAGCTCTCCAGCGGAGACATCGTGATCAAGACCGTGGATCAGACACAGAGACAGGGGCTGGCTTGCGCCCAGAGCGCTGCAGAGGAAATCGGACTGCAACACCACATCGAGCTGAAACCGGCCAGCGTGGCCCTGCATACCCGGGGCATAAGTCCGAAAGAGGCTGCACGTCTCGAAGACCTTACAGTCCGTATCTGGCATGATATTTCCAGCCGGCACGGCCTGGAAATCCGCAGGTTCAACGGCGGGGTGGAGGTGCGCGCCACAGGGTGGAACAAGGGAGACGCCCTGGAAGAGCTCCGCCGGGAGATGCCCCCGGGGAGTGCGTGCGTCTACATCGGAGACGACGACACGGATGAGGATGTCTTCTTTAGGCTCCGCTCCCGCGGCTACGGCATCAGGGTAGGCGAAGCGGGCCGGCACACCGCGGCCCGGGGACTCCTGCCCGGCATACCGGCTGTCCGGGAATTTCTGGAGACATGGGCGGACCTTACCCTTCCCGTCCTTGAAGAGGGTATATCATGGATCCGGGACGGTTAGTGGTCGTATCCAATCGCCTGCCCATCGTGATCAAACGGGCAGGCTCGAGCCAGTGGCAGATCAGCCCCGGATCAGGGGGGCTCGTCACCGCCATGGGGCCGGTCCTGAAGCACCGGGGAGGACTGTGGCTGGGCTGGCTCGGCATCCCCAGGGAAGACTGCCCGAGCGAGAGGCGCCTGAATAGCCTCCTCACCGCGGGAACGAGCCGGACGGGGTATACCTTAAGATACGTGCACCTGTGCAGGGAGGAGATCGAAAAGTATTATCACGGCTTTTCCAATGAGATTCTCTGGCCTCTGTTCCACGATCTCTTCAGCCATTGCAACTTCGATCCGTGCTACTGGGAGACCTACCAGCAGGTGAACAGAAAATTTGCCGAGCATGTCAAGAGCCACACCCACAAGGGCGACTACCTCTGGGTGCACGACTACCAGCTCATCCTGGTGGCGCGCGAGCTCAGGCGGCTGGGTCTCAACCGTCAGATCGGGTTCTTTCTGCACATCCCCTTTCCGCCGCTCGATATCTTCCTGAAGCTCCCCTGGAGGTTCCAGATCCTGGAGGCCCTGCTCGATTACGACCTCATCGGTTTCCAGACCGCGCGTGACCGCAGAAACTTCATCGGTTGCGTGCGCGCGCTTCTGGGCTACAGGGTCTCGGGCAGGGGACAAGTGAATACCATCACCGTGGACGACCGCCAGGTCCTTGCAGGCTCGTTCCCCATCAGCATCGACTACCGGGAATTTGCCGACTTTGCCAAGACCCAGGAGGTGGCGGACCAGGCATGGATCATCCATGCCAACCTTCCCCGGAGGCAGATCATCCTCGGGGTCGACCGTCTGGACTACACCAAGGGCATAACCCAGCGCCTGATGGCATTCGAGAACGCGCTCGCGCGATACCCCGAGATGAGGCGAAAGGTCACCCTGCTCCAGGTGGTGGTGCCCAGCAGGCAGGGCGTTGAGGAATACGAAAAGCTCAGGCACGAGATCGAGCGGCTCGTTGGCGAGATCAACGGCAGATACACCGAGGTAGGCTGGACCCCGGTGCACTACATCTTCCGGTCCCTGCCCCGGAAAGAGTTGGTGGCCTACTACCGCACCTGCGAGATCGCGCTCATCACCCCGCTCAAGGACGGTATGAACCTGGTGGCCAAGGAATACTGCGCCAGCAGCATCGAGGGGAACGGGGTCCTGATCCTGAGCGAGTTCGCAGGTGCCGCGGCCCAGTTCTATCCCCATGCCCTGCTCGTCAATCCCTACGACCTCGAAGGCGTTGCCGACGCCATCTACCAGGCCTTCACCATGAGCCAGGAAGAGCGGCGGTCCCGGATGAGAAGGCTCCAGGCCTCGATCCAGAAGAACGACATCGTGAACTGGGTCAATTCCTTCCTGCGGGCAGGCATATCCAAAGATCTCAACGATTTCCCGCATATGGAGTTCTTCGTGCCCAAGCAGTGATCCTCCGGCCCCCTGCGGGTCCTGCAAAGCGGGCATATTCAAGTGATGTTCCCTGCAGCCGACCCCTGCTAGACTGATGCCCGCCTCTTCGGTTTGATGGCGTTACTCAGCATGATGGAGGGATGGTTATCCCGAGAAATGTGTGTATTCCATCGTGATCGGCTGCACAGCCGCCGGTGAACGTGATGAAATCCTCGTCCATGCTGAGGTTTCTTAGATATCCGTGAAGATTCCTGGCCGGTCTGGCGTATGTTCCGTGATCATCCTCTATCTCGGCTTTGTGAGAAGCTCGATCCCGGGGATGAACCGCTTGCGGCAGCAGGCATGGTTTGTGCTTGTAACCCTGGGAGAGTTCCCTTTCGAAGGGCATGGATAAGGGATAATGAGCTGATCAGGAGTTGAATGCCTATGACAAAAAAACAGTTGAGGAGCATGGTGTTGGCGGTTTTTGCGGCAGCTTTCCTGAGCGCGTGCGGGGCCGAGTCGTCGAGTGAGGACGATTCCGCCGCATCCGGCGCAGCCCTCCATACCTTTACCGAAGACGTACAATTATGTACGCCATACCTCGGGACCAGCTCCCTGGACCAGTGGGCCGGCTGGGATCCGGACAACGCCGGCGGAGTGCTCGGCCGGATGTTCGATCCGGATATGGGCGGTGACGAGTGCCTCTATACCCATAGTGTAATCCTGGATGACCATATTGAGCTGGTCAATCGGTTCAGCGACTATTGGGACCAGGACGGCGAGCACACCGCAGACGGCGTGATCATAACGGTGGACACGAGCGTTAAATCGGTGGTCATCCCGTATCTCGCCCAATACATCTTCGGCGGGATGTCGTCGGTGGCGGTGGACAGGATGGTCACCCTCCAATCGGGGGATCTGACCGTCCGGATGGCCTTTGCCAGAGATGGTCAGAAAGAGACGATCGTTGAGCAATACGAGATCGGCGACACCGAGGCGGGAGTCTTCTACGCCGTGCGGGACGGCGATCACCGGGGCCTGTGGCAGGCGAGCGTAAGGGACGCGCGGACGCAGCACATGTGGGAAGGCAATGTCGCCCAGAAGTGGTTCAGGATCACCGAATGCACCGATGCCGGCTGGGAGGTCATGGGAGGCGGAAGCGTGGCCGGAGACGATTCGATGATGGCCTTCAGCGCCATCAGCCATGAAGACCCTGAGTCAGAGGACGAGTTTTACCTCGTCATCAGCCTTGAAGAGCTGAACAATGGGGTCCAACCCGCTGCCGGGGTCTTCGATGCGGCGGCGAATCCTCCCGACGGTGAGGAAGAGCGGGCCTATATCACGAAAAACAGCAACAAATGCCTCGGGTTCCTGGGAGATACTGCATATCCCAACGATGTGGACGAGCTCGCCTGGATATTCTGAGCCTTCACCAATCCTAAGGCAATAGTTCGCATATGCCTGGACGGAACAGGTGCCGGGCGTTCGCCGTGCCGCATGGAAAGAGGTCAGGCCCGGTTTTCATCCCGATCCTCTTGCCGGATGAGCTGGCTTGAACCTCAATGATCCGCTGCAAGCCCGGGCAGCACCGAGACCCACCCGTGCGGGAAATCCCGTGCAAAGGATGTACGTGCATACCCTTCCTGATGCTGCTGGAGGTTTTCGGCGGAAGAGGGCAGGTACAGGGAAATTCCCGAGAGGCTTGAATTGATTGCCGCGTGGTTCACCACGAATCGTTTTTTCGACATGAGTGAATCCAGCTCCGGATCCCCCAAGGCCGAGGCGAGCGGAAGCAGGTCGGCCATGGGATATCGGCCTTGGTGCCTGCCGGGGATAAAACCGGCCTCCAAGGCCGCTCTCCTGATGACAGGCAGCCTGTCCGGATCTCCCACGGCCCGCTGGAACGACCTCACGAAGGCATGGAAGTCCTCTCCCAGCTCAAGGGCCGTGGCCGAGATGTCGAACTGGCTGGAGTCGCCATAGGTGTCGCGGTAGGCCTCGACCACGTCGTGGGCAACGCCTTCGGGCGTCCACTCAGCCCTTTGCCCCAGCCTCTTGAGCAGCATCGCGTAATCCAGGCCCATGGTGGGGATGGCGGTCTGGTTGACCACGAGATACCGGGCGCATTCCCGAAGCTCCCACGCGGTCTCGATATCACCCATGGAGCACATATCGAGCACGAGCACGTCCACGGGGTTTTTGGCGAGGGCCTGCCGGAGCGAGGCGATCTCGAAGTTCTGTGCATAATCCGCTGAACGATCATCAGGGTGCTGGGGAGTCTCCCCGGCGAACCAGCCGTTTCCGTGGCCGGTGATGCACAGGAGCACGCGGTCAGAGGGGAAGTTGTCCTTGACGAAGTGCACGAAGCGCGAAAGGGTCCCGGCGTCGGTGGCGTCGAGGTTGACGTGCCCGCCGCGAAGCGGCAGAAGGTATCCCGCCTGCCGGTCGAGCAGGGCCCTGATCCGCTCCCTGGCCAAAGGATCGGACTGCTCGAGCACATAACGGCTGCCCTGCCTGGTATAGCAGCCGGACAGAAAAATCCGGTCCCCCTCATTTTCAAGGCGCCCCAGAATGGCCCGCTCGAAGCGTTTCGCGTCCACGGATCGGGGGATGTCCACAGACACCGGTGTTCTTATAACCTTCAGGTAATCCTCCTGAGTGACGAGAAAGAGCCTGGTCCCTTTCCAGGCGCTCAGGATGCTGTCGTGCGAGACATCGTCGTCGCGGTCCACAAAGGCAACGATGGGGGCGCCGGATACTGCCGGCGACCCGGCGCAGATCTCACTCAAGTTTTTGATCTGATCTCTTTCCAGAGAGTTGTCCCCGGCCAGGTAAAAGGCAAGGGTCCAGCTTTCCTGGTCCTGGGTTGTCCTGTGCAGGGGAAGACCGTTCAGAAGCCCGGCAGTCATATCCGGATTCAAAATGAGAGCTATTGCGCCTGCGGCCGCGATCACGACAGCCAGGAGCAGCGCCTTCACGGCCCGGCCCGAGCTTCTTTCTGACAAAGTTGCACCCGGTCTGAAGATGCTCTTTATTCCGCGGCGGATGAATCCATTCATGACCGGTATGATCACACCTTGAAGGGAAAAAGGTCAACGGGGATCATCATGTCGCTTCCTACATATGGCTGCCAGTCGAGTGTAGCCAGGGTGAGCTGCTGTCCGTGCAGTAACAAGGGGAAGATGATGCATGCCAACAGGAAAAGAAAAGAACGGTCTTTTTCATCGGTGGGTTCTCCTTTCATGAAAAAACTGGTAAAGCATAGCCATACAGTTGTATCGGAATCCGGGGAGGCAATTTGTAGAAATAATCACCCTTGAGAAACGCCCGCGGGGCCGCTATTTTTCACATACCATGGCATATTGCTGTCCATGGGGTAGAAAACATGCTACCCTGAGAAATCACTCTATAAAACAAAAAGGTGCAGGTCATGATGTTCACGAGCGTAGCAGATGTGCAGGACAAGCTGGAAAAAGCGGATTACATCACTTCCCGCGAGATCGCGACCGTGGTGTTCCTCGCTGCAGCCACAAAAAAACCCATTCTGGTCGAAGGCCCAGCCGGGGTGGGCAAGACCGAGCTGGCCAAGGCGGTTTCCCGGTCCCTGGGTCTGCAGCTCATCCGGCTGCAGTGCTATGAGGGGCTGGACGAGGCAAAGGCCTTGTACGAGTGGGAATACGCAAAGCAGCTCCTCTACACCCAGATGGTCAAGGAAAAGATCCAGGATGTGATTACCGGGGCAAAAACCCTCTCCGACGCGGTTGAGAAGATCGCCTCTCAGGAAGACGCCTTTTTCTCCGAGCGGTTCATCCAGCCCAGGCCCCTGCTCCAGGCCATCACATCAGAGAAGCCGGTCGTGCTCCTGATCGACGAGGTCGACAAGTCCGACCCCGAGTTCGAGGCCTTTCTGCTGGAGCTGCTCAGCGACTTCCAGGTCTCGATCCCGGAGATCGGAACGAAAAAGGCCGTGGAGATCCCCTTCGTGGTGCTCACCTCCAACAACTACCGTGATATGAGCGATGCCCTGAAACGCCGCTGCATCCACATCTACATCGATTACCCCGAGAAGGACCTCGAGCTCAAGATCGTGCGGCTCAAGATCCCCGGCATCTCCGATCGCCTCTCCAGCAGGCTCGTGGATGCAATCCGCGCCATCAGGAATCTCGACCTCAAGAAAAAGCCCTGCATATCCGAGACCCTCGACTGGGCGCGCTCCCTCATGGCGCTCTCCGCAGAGGAGCTCACGAGCGAGGTGTTGGTGGATACCCTGAACATGATCTGCAAGTACAAGGCCGATGCGGAGACGGTCAAGACGAACATTGCAGGCATCGTGGGCTAGGTTTTTTCCATGGTCAATGCCGTTCTGAGATTCGTGGCGTGCTGCCGGACCGCGGGATACCGCATCTCCACCTCGGAGGTGGTTGACTGCATCTCGCAGCTCCAGCTCATCGACCTGCTCGACGAGGAAGGTTTCCGGGCCGTGCTCCGGGCCAACTTCGCCAAGAGCAGGCGTGAGCAGGCCCAGTTCGACCGGCTCTACCACCTCTATTTCCACGAGCTCAGGCAGGACATCGACCTGGACGATCCCGACTCCATGACCGGGCAGATGGAGGAAGTGCTCCAGACGCTCCAGGAGCAGGCCAACGGCAACCGCGCACATCGGGCCATTCTGGATTTTCTCCAGGGAGACCCCATGGGGTTTCTGGAAATCATACGCAGGCTTCAAACCGAAGAGGTCGATGTGAGTCAGGGCCGCAAGTTCAATCTGGGCCCTCTTGCCAGCAGGCTTCAGGTCATGGTGCAGCTCAGCGACGTCAAGGGCAGGGTGGAGCGCGTGCTCGAGGAAAACCCCTTCCACTTTGCTGCGGATACCAGGCGCGGTCTCGCCAGACGCATCGAGTCACAGCTCGAGCGGGCATACGAGCTGCTGCTGAGAGAGAGTAGGCCCCACAACGAGAGCATCAAGCAGGTGCGTACGCACGAGCAGTACCTGCAGCAGCTGGGTGATCGGCCCTTTGCCTCGCTCACGCCCAGGGAGATCGAGCAGGTGCGCGAGGTGATCGACCGCCTGGTGCGCAAGCTCAAGGACATCGTGTCCCGGCGCTACGCCTCCAGCAGCCGGGGTGTTCTGGATGTGAAAAAGACCCTGCGCAGGGCCGATCGGTACCTGGGCGTGCCCATGGAGATCATGTTCAGGAAAAAGCCCCCGAAAAAGGGCAAGGTCGTAACCCTGTGCGACATCTCATCATCGGTGTGGTCCGCTGCCCGGTTCATGCTCAACATCCTCTACTCGCTCCAGGAGTGCTTCACCAAGGTCCACAGCTTCGTGTTCGTCTCGGGCCTGGCCGAGGTGACCGCCATCTTTGAAAACGAGGAGATCAACCGCGCGATTGAGAAGGTCCTCAAAGAGGTGGACATCGACTACCTCGCCCAGACCGACTACGGCGAGACCTTCCGGCAGTTCCGGGACAGGTACATGGATGTGCTCAACAAGAAGACCACGCTCATCATCATCGGCGATGCCCGGTCCAACTACTTCCACCCGGAAGACCGGATTCTGGAGGAGATGCGCGAGAAGTGCCGGAGGCTCATCTGGCTCAACCCCGAGCCGGAGGGCTCATGGAACACCGGCGACAGCGAGATGTTCGCCTACAAACCCTACTGCCATGAGCTCAGGGAATGCAGAAACCTCAACCAGCTCGTGGATTTCGTGGAAGAACTTATTTTATAATCCAGCAGCTGCCCCACGATCCGGCATGCGCGGAAGCGGTGCCGGCATGCTCATGGCAGCCGGGAGACGGAAGTGATCCTTACGGATGAATTGAACTCACTCAGAGAGCTGGTTACCCGCTTTGCCGGAGAGCACGTGGCCCCGCGCACCGATCTGTACCAGCGCACGAGCTTCCCTGAAGATCTGCACAGCGAATTCGCCCGGGAGAATCTCTACGGCATCGGCATCCCCGTGGCATATCGGGGCATGGGAGGGGGCTGGCTCCACATGGCGGTTGCCGGGCAGGCATTGGTCGAGAGCGGATTAAACCTCGGTGTGGCCCTGTCGTGGCTCATGCACGTTCTCCTCTCCCGCTTCGTGTTCTTCGGGTTCGGCACCGACGAGCAGAAGTTCGCCTACCTGCCTTCCCTTGCAACGGGCGCCTGCACGCCTTGTCTGGCCATATCAGAGCCCGGTGTGGGAGGGCATCCCGCAAAGCTCACCACCAGCGCCCTGAAAGAGGGAAGGGTCTATCGCATCACCGGCGAGAAAGCCTACCTGACCAACGGGCCTATCGCAGATCTGTACGTAGTCCTGGCAATCACATCAGAGCACGACAGCAGAAAGGGCTACACCGCCTTCATCGTCCCGTCCGGCACCCCGGGGCTCAGGAGAACAGAGCCTCTCGACCTGGGCTTTCTCAGGCCATGTCCCCACGGGGGGATCGTGCTCGATGGGTGTGAGGTGGAGGAAGAGAACATCCTGGGCCTCAAGGGGCACGCCTATCCGGATGTGGCGCTCGCCTTCCGCCGGATCGAGGACGTCATGATGATGGCCCCCTTTGTAGGCGGGGCCAGGGCACAGCTCTCTCTGATAACCAAGGCGCTCGGGGCCGGGGGTGAACAGCTGGACAGGGGCACGGCCTCTCTCCTGGGCGAGGCGGCCTCGACCATCGACTCCCTTGAGGTGCTCGCCTACGAGGCTGCGAACCTCCTGGATCAGTACCGCATCGATCACCCGGGGCTCACCTCCATGGCCCTGTTCATGCGGCAGACCGCTGGAACGATCCAGGAGCGCATCAGCGAGATCGTGCAAACCTCCGGGATCGATCCCGGACAGCCATTCAGGGCTCTGGCCCACGATATCGACTCGTCCCTGCGCATCGCCGCCAATGTTGCCCGTATCACCCGGGAGAAGCTGGGAAGATCGCTGCTCTGCTAGAATCCCCCTTTGCAGGTTCGCTCATCAGAGACCTTCGGAAGGGCGGGGCGCATTCCTTTGAAAGATTTTTAGGTGCGAGGCGCGATCCGCCGGCCATGCCCCTCTTGCATATCCATAAAAACAACCAATCTCTGCTCCGGAGGCTGAACAAGGGCTTAAAAGCCCTGCAGAAGCCATCAGGATGTCCAATATCTTCAATAAAAGTCCTCCATGCTCCAATTTTCTCACACTTTAATATTGATTCCCGTCTCTGGAGATGCTAGGGGATAACGCGATAATTGCTTTTCACTTTTCGGCGAATGAGCCGAATGGAATAGAGAGAGCATTTTTTTGAGGTGGGTTTTTTATGACGGGAGATCTCAAATTGGGTGGTATGGGCAGAGTAGAGCCTGAGGAGGACAGAGATTACCCCGCGCACCTGCGCATGAAGGACGTGTTCGGGTATCACTCCATGACCTTCCTCCATCGCGTCCCCGCCGCGGTCCTGGTGCTCGAGAATGGGAAGATCATTTTCGCCAATACCGCCGTGAAGAGGCTTTTCGGCTGGGGTTCCAGAGATCTGCGCAAGAAAACGCTGGATCTGATCGCCGCCGGAAACGATCACGGAAACAGGTTCAGGCAATTGGCTGAGAAGGCCGGCGGGGGGGGAACCGGCCCTGTTCAGGAGCAGATCGCCTGTGTGTGCCGCGACGGCAGGAACATAGTTTGCGAGGTGAGCTTCCAGACATTTTCTGACCAGGGCAATGAGTACACCCTGGCGGTGTTCCACGACATTACCGAGCACGCCCGGACACAAGAGGCCCTGAAGAAGAACGAGGAGAAATACAGCAATCTCCTGGAGACCATCGGGGCCGCATATTTCGAACTGGATCCGAGCGGCCGGTTCACCTTTTTCAACGGCGCCCTCTGCAAGGGGCTCGGCTACCGCGAGGAAGAAGTCAGGTCCATGAACTTTCGCGATTTCATGGACGGGGAGACTGCGGAGAGGCTGCGGACGCTCTTTCTGGACCTGTATTCCACCGGGAAGCTGCCGCTCATCTTTGAGACGGAAGTCATCCGCAAGGACGGGGAGAAGATCGCTGTGGAGGTGTGGGTCTCTCTCTTGAAGAGTGAGGCGGGCAGACCCATCGGGGCCCAGGGTATCGCCCGGGACGTCACCGACCGCAGGAAGGCCAGGATCGCCCTGGAAGAGAGTGAGGAGAAGTACCGGCTCCATTTCAACGCGATCTCGGATGTGATCTTTACTGTGGCCCCGGATTACCGGGTCTTGAGTATTTCTCCCAGTGTTGAGAGCGCGCTGGGGTATACCCCGGATGAGATCGTGGGCAAGACATTCATCGATCTGAACATCGTCGCCCCCGAGTATTTGCAGGAGATGATGGATAACGGACAGAAGATATTCTCCGGGGAAGCGACTCACGGCTCGATCTATGAATTCATCGCCAAGGACGGCACGCGGAAATTCGGAGAGATAAGCGCCTCGCCGATTGTCCGTGACGGCAAGGTGGTCGCATCCCTGGGTGTGGCCCGCAACGTTACGGAACGCATCCTCGCCGAGAAGGCCATGATCGAGAGTGAGAAGAAGTTCCGGGATGTGTTCGACAACGTGTCGGATTACCTCTATTTTCATGACTTTGAAGGTTATCTGGACCTGGATCAGACCAACAGGGCCGGGTTGATGAGGTGGGGATACGCAAAAGACGACAAAGGCAGGATCAATATCAAGGACCTCATGGTGCCCGAATATCGCCACGAGTTCGATGCCTATATCCGCAGGGTCCTGGAGAAGGGCTGGGACGAGGGATACATCAGCGTACGTGACGACAGAAAACGGACAAGGGTGCTCGAGTACCGGAACTCGCTGGTCATGGAGGGCAAAAAGGCCATAGGCGTGCGCGGCTCGGCGCGCGACATCACCGAGCGTATCCGTGCGGAAACCAGGCTCAAGAAGAGCGAGGAGAAATACCGCACGATCCTGGAAGAGATCGAGGACGGCTACTACGAGGTTGATCTGGCAGGCAACTTCAGATTTTTCAACGACGCCATGTGCCGGCTGATCGGATACACCCGTGAAGAGATGATCGGCATGAACAACCGGATGTTCACGGATGAGGAGTGTGCAAAGGACATCTACCGGGTGTTCAACCGGGTGTTCAGGACAGGCACGCATGACAAGGGGTACCGGTGGGATCTCATCAGGAAGGACGGGTCGAAGGTCCACGTGGAGACATCCATCTCGCTGATCCGGGACGCCGAAGGCAAACCGAAGGGTTTTCGCGGCATTTGCAGGGACATCACCCAGAGGGTCCAGGCAGAGGAGGAAAGGAAGAAACTCGAGTCCAAGCTCCAGCAGGCCCGGAAGATGGAGGCCATCGGAACCCTGGCCGGCGGGGTCGCACACGATCTCAACAACATCTTAAGCGGCCTGGTGAGCTATCCGGAGCTGATGCTCCTGGACCTTGCCGAGGACGACCCGCTGAGAAAACCGATCGCCACCATCCAGCGTTCCGGGGAAAAGGCCGCAGCGATCGTTCAAGACCTCCTGACCCTTGCGCGCAGAGGAGTGCCTACGCGGGAGGCCGTGAGCATTGCATCGATCCTTTCCGACTACGGGAAATCCCCCGAAATCAAAAAGCTCCGCAGCCGGTATCCCCAGGTGGAGATATCGGTGAGCTTCGATGACGATCTGCTGCCCGTCATGGGCTCTCCGGCCCATCTCTCGAAGACCATCTCCAACCTCATCGCCAACGCGGCGGAGTCCATCCAGGGCCGGGGCGTCATAACCGTCACCGCGCGAAACACCTACCTCGATACACCGGTAAAAGGCTACGACAGCGTCATCGAAGGAGAGTATGTGTCCGTCTGTGTCGCCGACACCGGGCCGGGCATGCCGGCTGAAGACCTCGAACGGATCTTCGAACCGTTCTATACGAGAAAGGTTCTGGGCAGAAGCGGTACCGGCCTGGAAATGACCGTGGTGCTGGGGACCGTTCAGGACCACCAGGGCTATATCGCCAGCGAGAGCTCGGAGGGAGAGGGAACCACGTTCACCTTCTATCTTCCCGCCACCAGGGCTGAGGTTCAGGAACGTGAACCTCAGGACATCCAGGATTATCTGGGCAGGGGCGAACACGTGGTCGTGGTGGACGACGTGGACGTACAGCGCGATATCGCCACGCAGATCCTCATGCGGCTCGGTTACTCGGTGCAGTCGTTTGCAAGCGGCGAGGAAGCCGTGGAATATCTGAAAGACCATTCGGCAGACCTCGTGATTCTCGACATGATCATGGACCCCGGGATCGACGGCCTGGAGACATACCGGCGGATTCTCCAATATCATCCTGGCCAGAAGGCCATCATCGCAAGCGGCTACTCTGAGACCCAGCGGGTGCGGGAGCTGCAGATCCTGGGTGCAGGCTCGTACATCAAAAAGCCCTATCTCATCGAGAAGCTGGGTATTGCGGTGCGAACCGAGCTCGACCGGTAGCGGTTGCGACTCCGCGTCCATGCTCCTTGCCTATCAGGCCCGCCGGGTCTTCCCTGCCGCCCGCCTGCGGGTGAATACACATGTAATTTGTATTACCGTATTATCTCACTGCCTTCGAAGATTTTTGGTGTAATAGTCTTCAGTATATTGATATTACTATGGAAAAACCGCCTGTATATACTCCCTTGTCTGGAGAAAAAAAACGGATTTGCTGCCTTTAGATTGAACCTGGTAATCACTTGTGATAATCACAGATATGGTCTTTGGGGACAAGAAGTGAAGATCTTTATTTCAATAAGTATATCAGCTCGCGTGAAAGGGGGGTACATGGATGGAAAGCTTTCGTGAGACATCAATGGGGGCGATATTTCAGAACCGTGTGCAGGAGCTGGGCGACAAGGCGTGCGTAGCCTACAAGAATGCGCAGGGGGTGTACACGGACATCTCGTGGAGGCAGATGAACGAGATGGTCAGGAAGGTGGGGTACTACCTCCTGTCCAAGGGGATCAAGCCGGGTGATAAGGTTGCCCTGTTCTCCCCGAACCGCTACGAGTGGTGGGTGGTGGACCTGGCCATTCTGTCGATAGGCGCGGTCAACGTGCCCATCTATGCCACCAACTCGGCGCATGAGGCTCGGTACATCATCATCAATTCCGATGCGGTCATGTGCTTTGTCGGGGAGAGGGAGCACCTCGAGAAGGTATTGCAGGTGAGAGGCGATATCCCCAATCTCAGAGAGGTCGTGATCTTCGACGACCTGGAATCCCCGGCGGAAGGGGTCCTGAATCTCAAGAAGGTCATGGAGGCCGGCGGCGGTTATGACGGCAAGGCAGAGTTCGATGCGAGGATTCGAGACATCAAGCCTTCAGACTTGGCCACCATCATCTACACCTCGGGCACCACGGGCGATCCCAAGGGCGTCATGCTTTCCCACAGCAATATCATCTCCAACGTCAATCAGCTCTACTCGGTGGACCCCGAGCTCTTCAAGGAGGAGCATACCCTGCTGTCCTTCCTGCCGCTGTCGCATTCGTTCGAGCGCACCGTGGGGTATTACTCTGCGCTCAACGCGGGGAAAAAGGTTTGCTTTGCCGAAGACTTTTCGAAGATCCTGCAGAATATGCAGGAGGTGAGGCCCACCCTGATCGTGAGCGTACCCCGGCTCTACGAGAAGATCCATGCCGGGATCCTGGCCAAGGTGTCCCAGGCGCCGCCCGTGAAAAAGGCCTTGTTCAACTGGGCCATGTCGTTAGCCCGGAAGAACCTTCCCTACATCTGCAACGACAGGCCCAGGAAGGGGCTGTTCGCCATACAGTACGCCCTGGCCGACAAGATCATCTTCTCCAAGCTCAAGGCCGCACTGGGGATGGACCGGCTCAGGTTTGCGCTCTCCGGAGGGGGGCCGCTGTCGGTTTCCGACGCCGAGTTCTTCCTGGGCATGGGCATCAAGGTGTGCGAGGGATTCGGGCTGACCGAAACCTCCCCGGTGACCCACGGCAACAAGCCCGATCACATCAAGCCCGGCACAGTGGGCCCCGCGCTCAAGGACACCCTGGTCAAGATCGGGGAGGGCGGGGAGGTCCTCATCAAGGGGCCTCAGGTGATGATGGGCTACTACAAGAACGAAGAGGCCACCAAAGAGGTCTTCACCGAAGACGGCTATTTCCGGACCGGAGACATCGGCGAGATCGACAGCGAGGGATATCTGAAGATCACGGGCCGCATCAAGGACATCATCGTCACCTCGGGCGGCAAGAACATTTCGCCGCAGAACATCGAGAACTCGCTCAAGACCTCTCCATTCATCGAGCAGGTTGCGGTCATCGGGGACAACCGCAAGTATCTCTCCGCCCTGATCGTGCCGGCGTTCGAAGAGCTGGAGAGCTGGGCAAAGAACAACGGCATCTCCTATAATTCGCGCAAAGAGCTCCTGGAGCATCCCGAAGTGAAGAAACTGTTCGAGAGTGAGATCAAGGAATACACCCAGTACTTTGCCCGCGTGGAGCAGATCAGGAAGTTCACGCTGCTCGATACGGAGTGGTCCCAGCAGACCGACGAGCTCACACCCACGCTGAAGGTCAAGAGAAGGGTGATCAGCGCCAAATATGCCCGTGAGATCGAGAGCATGTACGAGGGTGAGTGACCTGCTCCTTGAAAAGGATCGGAAGAATACATGTCAAGGTACGTGAGATGAATGATCAGCGGCCGTCGGTCCTCGTGGTGGATGACGAGATCATCAACAGCAAGATGATCGTCCACATGCTCCAGCAGCAGGACTATCGGATCTCGGTAGCCGTAAACGGCGAAGAGGCATGGGATCTCCTGCAGAAAACCCCGGATGCCTTCGATGCCGTGCTTCTTGACAGGATGATGCCCGGCATCGACGGCCTCGAAGTGCTCAAGCGGATGAAGAAGCACGACGAGCTCAAGGGGATTCCCGTCATCATCCAGACCGCGATGACCGAAGAGGCCGAGATCCTCAAAGGCATCCAGGCAGGGGCGTTCTATTATCTCACCAAGCCCTACCGCAAGGAACGGCTGCTCACGGTGGTCAAGGCGGCGATCGATGACCACAATCAGTACAAGATACTCCGAGAAGAGGCGAATAATACGGCTCATGCGTTATCCCTCATGGTCCGGGCTGATTTCTCTCTGAAAAGCCTCAGAGAGGTGGACAACCTGGCCGCGATCCTCTCAAAGTTGTGCCCCGAACCCGACAAGGCGGTGCTGGGCCTCTGGGAGCTCCTCATCAATGCCCTTGAGCACGGCAACCTGGGGATAACCTATGAGGAGAAGTCGGAGCTCATCCACAAAAACATCTGGCGTGAAGAGGTCAACCGCCGCAGCCGCCTGGAAGAGAACCAGGACAAGAGGGTATTCGTCCGGTACGAAAAATCTGAAGACGAGATTGTCTTCACCATCGAGGACATGGGGCCGGGGTTCGACTGGGAACCATACCTGGAGATCCGCCCCGACCGTGTGTTCGACTCGCACGGCAGGGGCATCGCCATTGCCGGCAACTACAGCTTCGACCGCCTGGAATATCTCGGGCGGGGGAACAAGGTCAGGGCGGTGATCAACGGCCTCCGGCCAGGCAAGGGGGCTTCGCTGCCCTGATTCCGGGGAGGGAGTACACCGTCTGGTACTACAATGGTAATCAGTCATGGGGGTCAGGTCTGACCCCCATGATGATCCCGACTTTGGGCCAAACCCCGCCACTGGACTACTAGGCGGAAACCGAGATCGAGTTCTTGAGAATATAGTCATATGCGGCAAGCGCCGCCTTGGCCCCCGCCCCTGCAGCGACCACGATCTGCTTTACCGGTTCGTCGGTGACATCGCCCGCTGCAAAGAGCCCCGGCACTTCGGTGGATTGATCGCGCCCCACCGGGACCTCGCCGTTCTCATTGAGAGTCACGAGGTTCTTGAGCGGATTGGAATTCGGTTCCAGGCCGATCTCCAGGAACACCCCGTCAACCTGCAGATCGAACCGGGCACTGCCGTCGACCGACGCCACCCGGATCCCCTGGAGCTTTTCCCTGCCGAGGAACTCCACCACATGCATCCCGGGGTGAAGCCTCACATGCCGGTTGCTTTTCACCTCGTTGATGAGGACCGGGTCCGCCTGGAAATCGTCGAGGATGTTTATGATATGAATCTCCCGGGCAAAGGGGAGGAGGTCACGCGCCGAGGAAAAGGCAGAGTTGCCCCCGCCGACCACGGCAACGGATTTGTCCCGGTAGATCGGGGCGTCGCATGTGGCGCAGAACGCGATGCCCTTGCCGATGAACCGGTTTTCGCCCGGCACGCCGAGCCTGCGGTATTCCTTGCCGGCACAGTAAATGACCGTGCGCGCCTTGAAGGTGGTCCCGTTCGAGGTCTTCAGATGGAAGACGCCGTCGTCCTTGGTGATGGAGCTCACCGCCGCGTCGAACAACTCTGCAATGGGATAGCGCTCCACATGGTCCCTGAACTGACGCGCCAGGTCCTGACCGTTGATGTCCGGGGCCCCCAGCCAGTTGTCGATGCTCGCGGTATTGGTGATCTGGCCGCCCACCCTCTCGCCGATGATCGCGAGGTCGAGATTCTTGCGTGCGGCATACACGGCGGCCGAGAGTGCGGCAGGACCCGCGCCCACGATGATGGACTGATACACCCTTTCGGGGTCGACCTCTGTGGCGTAACGCTCTCCCCTGGCCTCTCGCATCTTGGCGTCGATGCGATCGTACACGTGGGGCTTGACCAGTTTCAGGATCTCCATGATGGCATCGAATGCCGGGAGCGCACCCTCGAAGGAAGGTATTTCGTTGATGATCGTCCGGGGGACCCCCTGCACGAAGTATCTCTGGACGAGCTGGGGAAACTCCGCGGCGTCGACCATGTCGGCGCGGATGTTCTCGTTGGCCACGGCCATCTGGTGGGCGAGGTGCACCATATGGGGGCAGTAGGGGCAGGTGAGGGTGACCATGACCTCGAGGTGCACCGGCACGTCGATGAGCAGGAGGATGTCCTCGATCTCCTTCCCCAGACCCGACGATCCCCGGGATGCCATGAGGATCGCCTCTACGAGCGAGCTGAATTCATATCCCGCGGTGACGCCGTAGAAGCGGATGCCATAGTCTTTTTCGCCGATGACCGCGGTGCCCGGCACCTTGGTGATCCCATACTCCCTGGCCTTGCCCGAATCCTTCACCAGGTCGTAGACCTCAAGGGTAAGCTTGTCGGACAGCCCTGCAACAATACGGAGAAGCTGATCCTGCTGCCTGCACGATTCACAGGCCATTTCCTGGGTGAAAAAGACCAGCTTCACCGGCTGCTCAAGCCTTGCCAGGATCGACTGGAGCTCACGTCTGGTCTTCTCATCGATCATCTGCGGCATATGCACACCTCCGTTCGGCTGCGTCCCCGGTGATCAAGGCCCGGGCGCAATGCGCCAAGGAGAAGGGTCTCTTTTCCCGGCCGTTTCCGGGTCGCAAGCGAAATCGCCTTGAGTTTATAGTAATGCTTAAGGCCCTATTGTCTACCCGGCGGGTCAGGCCAGGAGATCGAGGAGATGCGCCATCCAGGGGCCGAGTTCGACAAACAGCCCCACCGTGTTCACCTCTTCGAGTGTGCGGATGTAGATTTCTCCGGTCAGGGCGTCACGAAAGGCGAGGGGCTGCCCTGTGAGGAGTTCGGGGGGTATCCGGAGCCTGCCCTGTGCCGTGTGGCTCGAATAGTTCACGCACACGAGCTTGAGTCTTTCCCCGCCGTGCCACAGCCAGGCAAGCAGGCTCTCGGAGCTCCTGTTCCCCTCCCATGCCGGCCTGGCATCGAGCGGCCTGAAGGCGCCCGTCGCCAGGGGTTCTTCCGAGCTGAAGGCCAGTAGTATCTCGTAGAACCGCACCATATCCGGATCGCCGGGCTCTTCGAGCCTCCTTGAGAGCTGGACCGGCGTGCGGACCGCGCAGCCCTCCATCTGGCCTTCGTGAAAGAGATGGAGACCGGGCAGGGTGGCTGTCATGGCGGCTGCGGCGAGCGACCGTTCTTTCCCGAAGGCGGAGACGGCCCTCGGCTCGTCATGGTTCTCGATAAAGCGCAAACATTGCCGCTGTACACGCTCTTCGATCCGGACATACTGTTTCAGCTCCGGAAGAGAGGTGTGGAGTATGAGATCATAGAGCGTCTTGTCGTAAGAATAGTCGAAGCCCAGGTCCCGGAGCCGCTGCTCGAGCCCCCAGTAGGCCTCGGCGATAAAGACGAAACCAGGGTGCATAGCCCTGACCGGGGAGATGATCTCTTCCCAGAACTCTGTCTTTAAGGGGGGCTGATTCTGCACGTATTTCCCCCAGGTGCCGGCAAACACCTCGTTGATCGCGAGCATGGCCATATCGCACCGGAGCCCATCGGCATATTCCGCAATGCGCCGGAGCTCTCCGGCGAGCGCCTCCCGCGCCCGGGCCGAGAAAAGATTCACCTGAGCGGTATCGCTCCACGGCGGAAAATGCGGGTCCCGCCCGTGGGCCAGGACATGGCCCCTTTCGGTGAGAAAAAAGAGCTCAGGGTTGCTCTCCATGTCCTCTCTGCTCCCCTGGACAAAGCAGTCCGGCATGCTCTCTGTCCAGGGATGATCCACGGCCAGGTGGTTGGGCACAAAGTCCAGGATAAGGCCCATGCCCAGCTCATTGATGACGGTCTTTGCCCGGAGCAGATCCTCATCGGTGCCCAGATAGGGGTCGATGCAATATGAGCCGACAGCGTACGGAGAGCCTGCCACGTCGGCCTCACTCCAGCCGGGAAGGGCTTCGCCGTATGCACGCCTCAGCCCTTCGTGCGTGAGGGCGCACCTGCGGGAGGCATTGCTCCGCATCCACACCCCCATGAGCCAGACAAGGGAGAACCCGCGGGAGGCGATCTCTTCCCACTCGCTGCGCGGTACGGTTCCCAGGGTCAGGTCCGGGCCGTATTTCCGCCGCATGCGGTCCATGAAGGCAAACGAGTTCACCTCAAGGAGGTGCAGGCTTGCGCGCCCCGTCCACTCGTGTACGCAGAGGGACGGTCCGTGGTCCCGTCCCCTGCCGGCTGTCCCGGAAAGGGGTTTGGAACCTGCCGTGGGATCATCCCTGTCGATTGAATCGTTTTGCATCACACATCAGCCGCCTTTCCTGCTGAAGGCTCCACCGGAGCCGGAACCCGGCCAGCGGTCCGGTGGCGCACCGCCCGCCGTTTTTTCAAGGCACTGTGGCCACGGACACACGCTCGGGCTTCAGGACCTTTTCCAGGTCCCGGGGATCCATCTCCACCATGAACCCCCGTTTGCCCCCATTGATAAAGATTCTGTCGAGCTCGAGAATCGACGATTCCACAAAGACCCTGAGCCGTTCCCGCGTTCCGAAGGGGCTGATTCCCCCGACCTGATAGCCGGTGCACCGCTGCGCCTTCTTCACGTCGCAGGGCCCCGCCCGCTTCACGCCGAGCAGGCGTGCGAGCGCCTTGGTGGAGACCTCGCGGTCGCCGTGCATGAGCACGATGACGGGCTGCTTTTCGTCAATGTCCATCAGCAGAGTCTTGATCACCCGGTGCTCCGGAATGCTCATGGTGAGGGCAGCCTGCCTGGTGCCCCCATGTTCCACATAGGGATACAGATGGGGAACAAAGTCGATGCCGTTCGCCCTGAGAAACCGCACTGCCTGGGTAACGGGATATTCGTCCTTTCTCATGGCAGTTACCTATCTTATATCATCTCAGACCCGGGTTTCAACCAGGGGTTGCTGTCTTGGGGGAAGGGATATAGGGTGTTGTTCCCCCGGCCTGCGTGCCGGGCGGGGACTCTTTACAGTGCGGGCCGCGTGCCGGGTAGGCACACTGTGCGAGCTGGCTTTTTCTCAGGGCAAGGACCTGGGTTTTAGGATGTTTTTCAAACCTTCCGGTCAGAGGAGGTGTCCTCCTGATCGTCTCCCTCGGCTTCGCATTCAGCGTCCGGTACTTCCCGCGCATCGCGCACGCCCCTTAAGGCCGTGCATGTGCCCGAATCTTCCTGAACGGGCATCTCCTCCACAGGTACCTCCTCCGCGGGAGCCTCCTGCATGGGGGTTTCCCCTTCACCTTGGAGAGGGTCGGTCTGTGCGCGCGGCATGATCTCTTCCAGCCACAGGGGATGGCGTGCCTTTGCGTAGTCCAGAGAGATGTATCCCGTGAAGATGGAGCGCACCAGGGGACGATTGGGCTTGATGACGATGGCGGCCATGTGCGCGATGAAGGCGAGTACGAACAGGACAAAGAAGACGTTGTGGGCCCAGGTCGCCCATATCACCAGGGTGTAGGACATATCGGGCGCGTAGACGTTTTTAAAGGTCTTGATCAGGCCGGAGATGATAAGCCCTGCAATGATGACGGCCATGCCCGCATAGGCGAGCCTCTGTTCGGGCAGGTACTTGTGAAACAGCGGCTCTTCGCCCCGGCCCAGAAAACTCTTGAGCACCTTTACGGACGCCTTCAGATCGCCCTTTTTCGGAAGCAGGCCCGTGTGACCCTGGAGCCCGTGGTACACGACATGAAAAAGGGACGCCGCAATGAAGATCACCGATGCCGCATAATGGATCTGAAGGGAAACGATAAAGTCTCCTGACCATTTCATGCCGGGCAGGTCGGTGATGTAGTAGCGTCCTGCAATCGGGAGCTCGAAGATGCCGGTGATCACCAGGGCGAGGCCGGAAAGGGCGACGGCCCAGTGCTCCGCGACCTCGACGAGGCCGTGCCGGCGGATGAGGTCCTGTTTTTTTCCGGTCTTCGGGCTCATGGCTTCTGCTCCTTTTCAGAACCGCTGTTCTTTCTGCCCTTCAAGGCGAATGCCACGGCCAGAACCCCGGCAGTCAGGCCGATGGCCGGAGACAGGAGCACCGAGTTGGCCAGGCTGTCGGTCTTTGCCATGCGCCGCTCGACCGGGGCCATATGAGGCCTTCCGGGACCCTTTTCGATGGCGGCGTCGATCTTCTCGAAGGGCACGGGCGAGACATAGAGCGTGGCGGTGCCGCCGTTTTCCTCGCTGCCGTAGAGGTAGCCTCCTATTTGGCCGGCCCGTTTCAGGGCCTCGGCGTGGATGCCATCCCGGGGGCCTGAGAGCATGGCCTTTGTGGGGCATGCATCCACGCACACCGGGTTTTTCCCCTCGAGCAGCCTGTCGTGGCACAAATCGCACTTGAACATGACTCCGTTGCCGGCCAGGGTGGGTGCGATCTGCAGGTAGATGCCGACCCCGGACTGGCGCTGCGGTATGCTCCAGGGACAGACCGTGCGGCACTTGGCCCCGCCGAAGCAGATCTCGCTGTCGATCACCACCGCCCCGGTTTTGTGCTTGTGGTTGGCTGCAAAGGGGCATATGGTCGCGCAGGCCGGATTGTCGCAGTGCATGCACCGCCTGGGGATGTTGAGAGACCACCTTTTCCCGTTGTGCTCAACCTCTGCCTTGTGGATGAAGAGATAGTTGTAGGGAGTGAGCCTGCCGGTCAGGTGCTTCCTGTCAGAGAAGTCTTCGGTCTTTCCGCGGGGGAACACCTTGGGCAGAGGGTCTACAGGTTCGGGAACGCGCTGGAGATTTTTCTCCCTGCAGGCCTGGATGCAGGCTGGGGTTTCCCGGCCGGGGCACCCGTCGCACCTGCTGATATCGATCAGGGTTGCCACAGCGCCGCCTGAGTCTGTACGTGCGTGTCCCGATGACCCCAGACCGGCTGACACGGCGGCGGTGAGGGTTGTCTTGAGCAGGGTCCTGCGCGTGATGCCGCGTTTCTTTCCATCACCCATTGCATCACCTCCGGATCAATCGCATCAACTCAGAGGAAAAAATACCCAAAACAATTGTACCACATAAGTCCTCATCCTGAACAGGAATTCGAAAGACCCTGCGGATTGAGACGGGAGATGACCCGCAAGCCCAGGAACGATCCGTCTATGGTGATATCGCCGGCGAATTCCCGGACATCGGATGCCACCACAAAGGTGAATCCATCCACCCGGAAGGTCTGATCGCCGTCTTTTGGCTCATCCAGAGCCAGCCGCAGCTGCGGGCCTCCTCAACCGAAACCCAGAAGGATGCGCACAACCGGATTGTCATGCCGGGAGGTGAATCTGGCGAGCTGCTTTTTTCCATTCTCGGTCAGCGTGATCATCATAAATTCCTCCTTTCATGGTTCATGGCTTTTTGGTAGTACTGCCTAAACCGGTTATCGAGCATGCGCGGGAGAAAAACATTGATCTGCATCAACAAAAAGCAAAATAGGGGTTCCCTATGGATGCGCTGAGTGTTCTGCTTCACATCCCGCTGTTTGCAGGCCTGCCTGCCGAGCAGATGGAGACCCTTGCCCAATGCGCCCGTGAAAAAAACATCCGGGCGGGGCAGATGATCTTTGCCGATGCCCAGGAGTCGCGGGGACTCCACCTCGTGGTGTGGGGGAGGGTGAAGATCTTCAAGTCCACGCCCGAAGGCAGGGAGCAGACGGTCTTTGTTTTCGGACCGGGAGAGCCTTTCTGCCTGACTGCCCTGACCGACCAGGTTTCCCCTGCAGGGGCCATGGCCCTGGAAGATACACGGATCCTGCTCTTTCCCGCCGAGGTGCTCGAATCGGTGGCCAGAAAGGAGCCCTCGCTGCTGTTCAATATGGTCCTGGCCCTTTCACGCAGGCTCAAGGAATCCATCGACCTGATCGAGTCTCTCTCGCTGAAGGAGATTCCCCAGCGGCTTGCCGCCTTCCTGGTCAACTCCCTCGATCAGGAGGGAGGGGACGACCGGATCGATCTGCGCTTTTCACACAGGGAGCTGGCAAAGATCATAGGCGCCACGCCCGAGACGCTCTCGCGGGTTCTCAAGCGCATGAGCGAGGACGGCCTCCTGAGACTGGAAGGCAGGTCCATCATTGTTCTCTCCCGGCCGGGCCTGAACCTGATCGCTCAAGGGGGCGGTCCCACCAATGACGATGAATGACGCACATGAGGGATGCACGCGGCTTTCCCGGGCTGCCAAGCTTGCCGAGGGCGATGCACGCGGGCCGGAGGGCGTGCTGTATCGTAAGCCGGAATAACGGCAAAATAACAAAGTGATTCCGTATGAGGTATCCTGAAACAGGCAAAAAGTATAACGAAGTCCATCTACTGGTGAAAAAACTGAGGGAATAACAACGCGGCAGATTCTTACTATGCCAAAATAATCTAAGAGTTGATAAAATTTATTGAAAACTGATTATTCATTCGTTATAATCCCGCGTTTGTAACCTGGCGAGAGAGAAACCACGAAAGGGGAATATTCAGTCATGATCAGGCATGAGAGGCTCCGCAGTTGGGTTCAGGAGATAGAACAGCTCTGCCAGCCCGACCGGGTATACTGGTGCGACGGCACCAAGGAAGAGTATGATCGATTGATCGCACAGACCATAGCAAACGGAAGCGCAATTCCGTTAAAGAAGCGGCCCAACAGTGTCCTGTTCCGTTCTCATCCGAGCGACGTTGCCCGGGTGGAGGACCGCACCTATATCAGCACCAGGGAACAGGACGATGCCGGTCCTACCAACAACTGGATCGAACCCGGCGAGCTCAAGGCCGTTATGAAGGACCTGTACCAGGGATGCATGAAGGGCCGCACCATGTATGTGATTCCCTTTTCCATGGGTCCCATCGGTTCGCCCATCGCCAAGATCGGCATCGAGATCACGGACAGCCCCTATGTGGTGTGCAACATGCACATCATGACCCGGGTCGGAACAAGGGTGTTGGACATCCTGGGCTCAGACGGCGAGTTCATTCCCTGCCTGCACTCCGTGGGGGCCCCGCTCGCGCCCGGGCAGAAGGATGTTTCCTGGCCCTGCGCTCCCATGGAAAAGAAATACATCAGCCACTTCCCCGAGGAGAACCTGATCTGGTCGTATGGATCGGGCTACGGCGGCAACGCCCTGCTGGGCAAGAAGTGTCTGGCCTTAAGGATCGCCTCCGCCATGGCCCGGCGCGAAGGCTGGATGGCCGAGCACATGCTGATCCTCAGGCTGACAAACCCGGAGGGCAGGCAGTTCCATATCGCGGCGGCCTTCCCCTCGGCGTGCGGCAAGACCAACCTGGCCATGCTCCAGCCCACGATCGAAGGGTGGAAGTGCGAGACCATCGGAGATGACATCGCCTGGATGAAGATCGGCCCTGACGGCAGGCTCTATGCCATCAACCCCGAGGCAGGGTTCTTCGGCGTCGCGCCCGGAACGTCATACAGTTCCAACCCCATGGCCATGGATACGCTCCGCGAGAACATCATCTTCACCAACTGCGCGCTCACCGACGACGGCGACATCTGGTGGGAAGGCATGGACGGAGAGCCGCCAGCCCACGCCATTGACTGGAAGGGCCGCGACTGGAATCCAGGCAACACGGATCCGGCCGCTCACCCCAATGCCCGGTTCACCGCTCCCGCCAGCCAGTGCCCGATCATCTGCAGCGACTGGGAAAAGCCCGAAGGTGTCCCCATCGACATCTTCATCTTCGGCGGCAGGCGCGCGGGCGTGGTGCCCCTGGTGAACGAGGCCTTCAACTGGGACCACGGGGTGTTCCTCGGCGCAACCGCCTCGTCAGAGACCACGGCCGCCAATATCGGCGACATCGGCAACCTCAGGCGCGACCCCTTCGCCATGAAGCCCTTCTGCGGCTACAACATGGGCGACTATTTCCAGCACTGGCTCGATATGGGCGACCGGCTGGGCGAGAAGGCGCCTAAGATCTTCTATGTGAACTGGTTCCGCAAGAACGGCCAGGGCAAGTTCCTCTGGCCCGGCTTCGGCGAGAACAGCCGCGTGCTCAAATGGATGTGCGAGCGCATCGAGGGCAAGGTTGGAGCCCGGAAGACCCCAATCGGCCTCCTGCCCGAGGACGGAGGGCTCGACCTCACGGGCCTGAACATTCCCGCCGAGAACATGAAGGAGCTGCTTGCCGTGAATTCGGACGCCTGGAAGGCCGAGATCCCGAGTCTGGAGGAGCACTTCGCCCAGTTCGGCAGACGCCTGCCGGCGCGCATGAAGAAGCAGCTCGATGAGCTCAAGGCGCGTCTGGGCGTATAAGCCTCGCCTATACGAGAGTCCTAATTGTTCTGAACAGGGCAGGGCAGGGTGCAAAGCCCTGTCCGCGCCCTGTTTCACGGTTCATACAAAGCCCATCAGCTCCCTGATGTGGTCAGCATTCTCCCGCGAGGTGAGGATCTCGAGCAGCAGGAAGGCCACGTCGATCGCCGTGCCCGGCGAGGTGGATGTGATGAGGTTCCCGTCCCTGACGATCCGTTTATCCTGCACCACGGCCCCTGTGGCTGCGAGCTGCTTCTTCTTGTGCTCCTCGAGATGGTAGGTGGTTGCTGATCTCCCTTTAAGGACCCCGCTCATCCCCAGGCACAGAGAGGCGACGCACACCGCGGCGACAGGCTTCCCGCTTCGGGCGAAGTCACGGATCACCTCCAGGAACTCCTCGGAAAAGGAATCTTCGTAAAAGCCCGCCGTGCCGAACCCGCCGGGAATCGCCAGGGCATTGATCCCGTCGAGGTCCAGCTCGTGGACCAGCGCGGCGGGGACGGTCTGGTGGCCGAAGGTGCAGGTGAGCTCAGGGTGGAGGCCTGCGGTGATCACCCGAATGTGCTCGGTCCCAAAGGTGTCGGCCCAGCCGAGCACGTCGGTGAACGCGGCCGCCTCATACACCTCGAATCCGTTTGCCAGGAGGATGAGTACGTGCTTCATGGCGTGATTCTACAGCAGTGACATGTGCAGGGCCAGGATTTCTTCTGCCTTGACGAACATCGATCTTTTCCTTTCACCCCTTTGCCAGAATAACAGAAGACTGAGGATCAGTGAGCCGGAAGGCGGGCAGCGCTCCTGCTATTTGATCAGCACGAGCAGCATCTTGAAGCGGGAAACCGCCTTCACCGCATGCGGCTTGTGGGCGGGCATGATGATCATCTCGCCTTGTTTGAGCAAGTGCGGCGATCCCTCGATGTACACCTCTGCCCGGCCCTCCAGGATATACACCAGGGCGTCGAATGGAGCGGTGTGCTCGCTTAAGCCCTCTGCTGTATCAAAGGCAAAGACGCTCACCGTACCTGTGGGTTTCGAGATGATCTCCCTGCTCACCACGGAATGATCCTGGTAAGAAGCGAGGTCACTGATGGAGTGCACCTTTGCCAGAAGATCTTCTTTTACCTCTTGCCTGGTCACAGCATCCGCCTCGTTCACTTTCTTCCGAGCCTGTGTCCTGCCATACCGAGAAATCCCGAGATGAACAGGAGCAGCGTTATCGGCTCGGGCACCGGGGCCGACCCAGGCACGGTCGTCCCGTGCTCTGCTACGAAGAGATCCGGCATGGACAGGCAGTGACGTACCACATCAAAATGCTGGCTGCCGGGCATGCCGGAAAGGAAGGAAACAAAGCTCACGGAGAAACTCCACCTGCCGCCGGGCTGGATATCATCTGCCGTGTCATGGAAACCCATGTAGTCGTCATACGACTCGAAGTGCCACAGGTTGCCGATGGATTCGTGCATCCACCCGTCGGGCAGCCCGTTGACTGAGAGAATGTCACCCTGCCGGGCATAGCCTTCTGGAGAATCGCCGGGGATGTAGAGAGTCAGGGAGCAGATGGTATCGGGCGTGTCATTGAAAATATCGTAGCGGTATTGCCATGCATCGGAAATACCATAGTTCAGAGGAGAGACCGCGTATGTTACGAGCGTCGCATGCAGGCCGGCAGGCAGGCACATGACAAAACCCAGGGCAACCAGTGGACAGAGAATTCTTTTCATACCCCCTCCAAAATGATTGATCATACAATACATGATGGGAAGGGGACCCGGCGATTCAATACCAGAGGAAAGGGCTCTTTTCGCTTCTATGAATCGAGAACGGCCCGGATCTTCTCGGACAGGGTCTGGATGTCGAAGGGTTTCTGGATGAACCCGTTGCACCCGCGTTTCATGATGTCATCTGCGTCGTGGTTCATGCTGTAGCCGCTGGAGAGGATGACTTTGACTCCGGGTGCTTCGGCCCTGATCCGGTCGAAGACCTCGGAGCCGCCGATTTCGGGCATGATCATGTCAAGGATCACCAGGTCGATGTCGTTTTTATGCTCGTGGAACAGCTGCAGCGCCTCGTTGCCGCTTCCCGCCTTCAGGACCGAATAGCCGAGCTTCTCAAGGATCTCGCATCCTACCTCGAGGATCATGTCCTCGTCGTCGATGAGAAGCACGCATTCGGTGCCTGTTACGATCTTGCCGGGGGTTGTCTCTTCACATTCCTCAACGGTCTTGTCTGAAGCCGGCAGGTAGATATTGAAGGTGGACCCTATACCCACCTCGCTGTACACGCTGATGAAGCCTCCGTGATTGCGGACGATACTGTAGGCCGAGGTGAGTCCGAGACCTGAGCCCTGCGACTTGTCCCTGGTGGTGAAGAAAGGCTCGAACACCCGCTGGAGGGTTTTCTCGTCCATCCCCACTCCGGTGTCGGTGACCGAAATCCGGACATACCTTCCGGGCTCTGCCTCATAGGCCCTGACAAAGGCCTCATCGAGATGCAGGTTCTCGGACTTCAGCAGGAGTTGCCCGCCTCCGGGCATGGCATGCCATGCATTCACATACAGATTGAGCAGGACTTGCTCGATCTGCCCCTTGTCCACTTCCACACTCCAGAGATCATCCTGGAGCTCGGTATGCACAGAGATCTCCTTCTTGGCGTGGCCGAACATATCCGATGTCTTGAGGACAAGCTTGTTCAGGTCGGTGGGAGCCACCTCGTACTTCCCGCCCCGTGCGAAACCGAGGAGCTGCCTGGTGAGCTCGGACCCGCTCCGTATGCACTGCTCGATGTTCTCGATCCTCTTGGGGTCGAGACTTGACGCTTGCGGGTTGAGGCTTAAGAGGGATATGTTTCCCTGGATGGCCATGAGAAGGTTGTTGAAGTCGTGGGCAAGGCCTCCGGCAAGGGGCCCGATGGCCTCCATCTTTTGGGCCTGCAGGAGCTGGGTCTCAAGCCGCTTGTGCTCCGTCACATCCCGGGCAATACCCCTGAAGCCGGTGATATCGCCCGAGGAATCACGGATAGCAGACATGGTCATGGCAATGGTCCCTCTGACTCCGCTGCCTTTGCTGATGTCGAGGTCGATGATCTCTTCCGACAGGCCGGTCTGCCTGATCTGCTCCATCACACGGTCGATCATACTTCTGGATTTCGGGGGGATAAGGCTGCGGACATTGGTCCCCAGGAGCCTGTCTCTCGGGTAATCAAAGATCGTGCACAGGGATTCGTTGAAAAAAACGAAGATGCCGCTGAGATCAAGCTCGAAATAGCCCTCTCTGATGTTCTCGAGAATGGATCGGTATTTGGCCTCGCTCTCACGCAGTGCCTCCTCGGCAATCTTGCGGTCGGTGATGTCCATGACCGAGATGATCCCTGCCGGGCTTCCGTTCAGCATGGTGGATGCGCCTGAGAGGTCCACCCATGTCTCTTTTCCCTGCTTGGAGATGATCTTGAACTCGTAACGCCGGATAGTGTCCTCGCCCTGCTGGCGTTTCTGGCCTCGTTGCTGGACCATTTGCCGGTAGTCGGGATGTACAATGTCCCAGAAGTTCATGGTCCTGAGCTCTTCTGCGCTGTATCCGCTGATCTTCTCGGCAGCCTGATTTGCATAGGTCCATTTGTCATTCTGATAGAGCATGATGGCCGTGGGCGTGGAATCAGCCAGAACCCTGAACTTCTCCTCGCTCTCGCGCAGGGCCGCCTCCACCTCCAAGCGCTGGGTCAGGTCCCGGCCTACGCCGATTCTGCCAATGGGCCTGCCCGCACTGTCCCACACGGTCTTGGCATTGATTTCGACAGGGATTCTCCTTCCGTCCGCTGCCACGATATCCATACGATACATGGGCACATCTTTCCCGGACAGTCCCTGCTGGAACATCTCCATGGCTCGTTCATGATATTCAGGATCGATAATATCCATGTAGGGGCGGCCGTAGATGTCTTTGATCCGGTACCCGGTGATATTTTCGAACTGCGGGCTTAAGTAGGTGATCCTGCCTTGGGCATCGAGTGAAAAGATCACATCCGTGAGGGTTTCGAAGATGAGCTGGTGTTTGCGCTCGTTCTCTTCGAGGGACTTCTCTGCCTCCCTCCTTTTCGCCACAAGTGCCTGTGCCAGGAAACCGAAGGCTGCGATCACGACCAGAAAGCCGGTGTGAACCGCTATTTCATGGACATCCCTCGACAGGATTTCCTCGGTGAAGCTCTTGTTGTGGGAGAGGTACACACGGATCAGGGCCTCGCCGATCCAGAAGACGAGCCCGATAAGCACGCCCAGAAACCCGAGATGCTCTGTGATCCGAAATCGATTGGTGTATGCCGTCATGCCCATCCTCAAGATATCAGTCTCACGCCAACTATTCTTTTTTCGTCATTTGATGGAAAAAAATTGAACAGGGCTTCTCCTTGCCCCATGAAGAGGGGCGCGCCTTCGTAACGGGGGGTATAAAGGAGGAGCTGTTTCGATGTGTGGGGTTCCAAGTGAAGACCCCTCTTAGATGGCGGATACAATGGTGAACCTGGATCTTAACGCTGCAGCGGTAATCAGTCATGGATCAGAGCCATTGGTCATGGGCTCAGGTCAAGGGGTGTGACCCCTGGGGTTCTCCAAAGAAGGCAGGATGTTTTCAGTCTGATGGAGAGATTTTGCCGGTGATGGCTGAGCGCACTTCCGAGCAGATCTGATCGTAGTCCTTGCCTTGAGGATACACCGGGTCGCACACGATTATATCGATGCTCCCCGGCCGGGGAAGAACGGCGCCCGGGGGCATGGCCTCGTACGAACCCCGGATGGCCAGTGGCACGACCGGGACGTCCAGTTCCCGGCTCAGGATCGCGAAGAGTTTCTTGAAGGACGCGATCTGCCCGTCCCGGGTCCTGGTGCCCTCGGGGAAGATCACCATGTTCTTCCCGCTCCTGGTCACCGCTGCGATCTTCTGCAGTGAGGATTTCAGGTTGCGGTCGATGTCCACGACAATGAGCTGCGAACCCTGGATGAGCCGGGAGCCAAGGCGTGAACGGTACAGGGGCTTTTCTTTCGCCACGAAGCAGGTGTTGGCCATGACCTGTTCGGGCAGCTTCGCGACGATCAGGGGGGCGTCGAGATAGCTCTGGTGGTTGGGCGCCATGATGAAGGGCCGTTCGGGGAGCTTCTCCAGACCCTCCACCCTGGTGCGGTACATCACCCTGACAAAGAAAGCGATTACAGATCTCAGCAGGCGCATGCCGGAAGAGGCCTTTGGCAGGGGCAGATCAATGTCCGCGCTTAAGATCTCTTTCCAGCTTGCCGGGGAGTTTTCCATGCGGGTCTTTCTGTCCCGGATGAAGCCGGCAAGGGCTTCCACCGTGGTATAGCCGGACAGCTCGTTGTCGGAGAGCGCGAGGCCGAAGGTGTTTTCGACGGAAACGGCCAGCTCCACCTTGCCCAGCGAATCGAGGCCGATGTCCAGGTCGAGGTGGTCGTCCGGGTGGATGTGTCTGCCGGTCATCTCCTCGAGCAGAGTTTTAAGGAGCGCATACTCAGGGTAGTCGGGATCGGGCACGTCCCTGGGTCTGTCTTCTCCATGGATTTTCACCGTGTTTAGGAGGAATCGCTGGAGCTTGCCGAGGTTGGTCTTGGGCAGGGGGCTCCGTACGACCGAGACATCGGCGATCTTTTTATAGACTGGGACCGAGCTGTTATACAGGCCGATCACCTTTCCTTTGATGGTCTCCATGATGTTGCTGATGTTCATTTTCCTGAGGAGCTCGTAGTTGGGGCGAACGAGTGCGGTGAGCCTGCCTCCGCGAAGGAGCACGCCCACTTCCTCAACCAGGGGCGAAAGCGAGAGAATGTGGTTTTCGATCTCTTCGGGGTTGATGTTCTTGCCGCTCGGCAGCACGATCATATCGTCCTTGCGGCCGGTCACATACACATATCCGTCACTGTCGATGTAGCCTGTATCGCCGGTGTAGAACCACCCGTCGACGATCCTTCGGGCCGTTTCTTCGGGGTTGTTGTAATACCCTTTCATCACATGCGGACCCTTCGTTGCGATCTCGTCATCCACGATCTTTATTTCTGTGCCCGGAAGCGGCAGGCCGGCGGCGCCCAGCTTGATCCGGTCGAAGGGGTTGAACGCGATGATGGGGGCCGTCTCGGTCAGACCGTAGCCCTCGTCCAGGACGAACCCCAGTGCGCGCATGTCCCTGGCCAGGCCGCTGTCGAGCTTGGATCCTCCGGATGCGTACAGCCTCGTGTGCCCGCCGAAGTTCGCATGAATCTTTGCAAAGAGCTTTCTGCTCAACCTCACGGAGTCCGCTTTGCGGGCGAGAAACACGAGCAGCCGCAACGCCGGGTTTTTGTTGATCCGGCTGAATATGGCCTTGTGGAAGAGCTCATAGATCCTCGGCACGCCGATGAAAAAGGTGACCTTGTGCTCCTTCATGGCCGTCAGGATTGCCGGGGCGCTCAGGGTGTGGACATACACCACGGTGGCCCCGACATACAGGGGCAGAAAGATGGTGCCCTGCATGGGATAGATATGGTGGAACGGGAGCAGCCCCATCACCACGTCTTCCTTTCTCATGATATCGAAATCGATGAGGCCCTGGATCGTTGCCATGAGGTTTCTGTACGAGAGCATGACCCCCTTGGGCGCTCCGGTGGTGCCGGACGTATAGACAATGAGGGCTGTGTCTTCCTCGTCGAGCTCACGGCGGAGCTCCGGAAGGTATCCTGATGAAATAGCCATCTCTTCGAACACAATGATTTCCGGGTCATGTTCGAGCAGCCCGGAAATGCGGGAGAGATTCTGCGCGCCCTTTTCAGAGGTAAAAATCACCGAAGGCTTGCAATCGTTCAGGACACGGGCAAGGGTGTCGTCCGCCATCAGAAAATCGAGGGGGACGGCGATCCCGCCGTGGTTCCAGATGCCGTAGCAGGCGTAGATCCACTCGAGCCTGTTCTCGGCATAGAGCGCCACCCGGTCTCCATGCTCGATGGAGAGAACCGATGCGAATTCCCTGACATGGCCCATGAGCTCGCGGTAGGAAACCGTGGATTGACCATCGATCAGGGCGATCTTGTTGTAGTCTTTCAGAATCACTGTTGTCTCGTGCGTTTTGCCGTATCTGGATTCTGCTGGTTCGTATGTGTATGTCTTTCATAACACCGAGAAGATAATCATACAAGACCGGATTCGTGGACGGGTTTGCATTAAAAGATGCTGTTTGACACATGTTGGGATAAGAGGCCGGCAGTGTCCCACATCCGGGGCCGCAACAACTGATAATGGAAGCAGCGCTCGGCAGAAAAGCCGAGCCCGGAAAGCCGGGTAAAAACCGGGAGGGTGTAATGTGAACCCATCTCCGAATAGGGGGCAAGGCATTGACAACTCTTCTTTTCATGGGATAGAGTCTCTGCTCGTGAACGCACAAGGAGGAAGGAAAGGAATGGATTACAAGGATACGTTGTGCCTGCCCAAGACAGATTTTCCCATGAAGGCATCGCTTGTGAAAAAAGAGCCTGAAGTGCTCAAACGCTGGGAAGATGAAGACCTCTACCGCAAGATACTCGAGAAGTCCAAGGACTGGAAAAAATTCATTCTTCACGACGGCCCACCCTACGCCAACGGACACATTCACCTCGGCACGGCACTCAATAAGATCCTGAAAGATATTATCATAAAGTCACTCTTCATGATGGGGTACAACACCTTTTACCGCCCCGGATGGGACTGCCACGGCCTGCCCATCGAGCACCAGGTGGAGATCGAGCTCGGCAAGAAGGGCGTTGGGATGTCCAAGGCCGATATCCGGAAGCACTGCCGGGAGTACGCAGAGAAGTTCCTCGACATCCAGCGCGAGGAGTTCAAGCGCCTGGGCGTGCTCGGGGTCTGGGACGACCCGTATGTCACCATGGACTACGGCTACGAGGCCACCATTGTCCGCGAGCTGGGTAAGTTCATCGGTAACGGCTCTATCTACAAGGCCCGTAAACCCGTCTACTGGTGCGCAAAATGCGGCACCGCCCTGGCCGAGGCCGAGGTGGAGTATCACGATCAGAGCACCCCTGCCATCTTTGTGCGGTTCAAGATGATCTCCGACATCTCCGAGAAGGTGCCCGAGCTTAAACCATACAAGGACGACACCTATATCGTGATCTGGACCACCACGCCGTGGACCATACCGGCCAACCTGGCCATCGCCCTGCACCCCGACCTGGAGTACTCCGCAGTCAAGACGAAGGACTATGGCGTGCTCATCCTGGCCACCGACCTTGTGGACGATGTGATGCGCCAGATCAAAGTGAGCGAGTACAGCACCCTGGCCGTGTTCCGTGGCAGTCTGCTTGAGCGCCTCAAGGCGAAGCACCCGCTCTACGACCGCGAGTCGCTGCTCATCCTCGCCCCCTTTGTCACGCTGGAGGCGGGTTCGGGCGTGGTGCACATCGCTCCCGGCCACGGCGAGGAGGACTACGAGATAGGCAAGGTCTACGGGCTCGAGGTCTACGCGCCCGTGGACAACGAGGGCAGGTTCACCAAGGAGGTGGGGCCCGAGTTTGAAGGCCAGTTCGTGTTCGACGCCAACGACAACGTCAACGCGGCCCTGAAGCGAGAAGGCGCGCTTTTAGCCGTGGACACCTACGCGCACTCCTACCCCTACTGCTGGCGGTGCAAGAACGCCATCATCTTCCGCTCGACCAGCCAGTGGTTCATCTCCATGGAGCACGGCGATCTGCGCAAGAAGGCCCTGGACGAGATCAACCGGGTCAGGTGGATCCCCTCGTGGGGGAGGGACCGGATCTACTCCATGGTGGAAAACCGGCCCGACTGGTGCATCTCGCGCCAGCGCGCCTGGGGTGTGCCCATCCCGGTGTTTGTCTGCAAGGGCTGCGGCGAGATCCTCATGTCGGAAGAGATTGCCATGCACGTGGCCGACATCTTTGAGAAGGAGGGCGCCGACGCCTGGTTCATCAGACCTGCTTCTGAGCTCCTGCCGGCGGGCACCGTGTGCAGTGCCTGCAAGGGCAGCGAGTTCGTCAAGGAAGAAGACATCGTCGACGTGTGGTTCGACTCCGGGGTGAGCTATGCCGCAGTATGCGAGAAAGACCCGAGGCTGGGCTCGCCCGTTGAGATGTATCTGGAAGGCTCCGACCAGCACCGCGGGTGGTTCCACAGCACCCTGCTCGCCTCGGTGGGCACGCGGGGCAGGGCGCCCTACGAGTCCGTGCTCACCCACGGGTTCGTGGTGGACGGCGAGGGCCGGAAGATGTCAAAGTCGCTGGGCAACACGATCTCGCCCCAGGAGATCATCTCAAAGTACGGCGCCGAGATCCTGAGGCTCTGGTCGAGCGCGCAGGACTACAAGAACGACATCCGGATCTCCGACGAGATCGTCAACCGCCTGGTCGAGACCTACCGCAGGATCCGCAACACCTCGCGGTTCATGCTGGGCAACCTGCACGACTTCGACCCTGACAAAGACATGGTGCCCTATGAAAACATGCTCGAGCTCGACCGCTATGCGCTGCATGTCACGCAGAAGCTCATCGAAAGGGTCAGGAAGGCATACGAAGAGTACGAGTTCTATGTCATCTACCAGCAGGTGCACAACTTCTGCGTGGTCGACATGAGCTCGTTCTATCTGGACATCCTCAAAGACCGGCTCTATGTCTACAAGCCGGATTCGATCGAGCGCAGGTCGGCACAGAGCGCCATCTTCCGGATCATCATGGACCTCACCCGGCTGATCGCCCCGATCCTCGCGTTCACCGCCGAGGAGATCTGGAGCCACATCCCCGCCTTCAGCGGCAAAGAAGAAAGTGTGCACCTCTCCTCCATGCCTGCGGTCGATGCCTCGCTCATCGACGAGGCACTTGCCGGCACGTGGGAGCGGATCCTTCTGCTGCGGCAGGAGGTGTCCAAGGAGATGGAGCAGGCCCGCAGAGACAAGGTGATCGGGCATCCCCTGGATGCGAAGGTTACGCTCTCTTCCGAGGGCAACACGCTGAGCTTCCTCAAGAAGATCGAGCCCATGCTCGACGACATCTTTATCTGCTCGAGCGTGGAGGTGGCGCAGGGCGACGGCCGCTACGGCGAGAGCGAGAATTTCGACCACCTCAAGATCGCGGTCTCCAAGGCCCCGGGCGGCAAGTGCCCCAGGTGCTGGCATTACCGGGAAGACATCGGCCAGAACCCCGCCTTTGCCGAGCTGTGCACCCGCTGCGCGGCCCAGCTGGGCTGATGCGGATGATCAGGTAAGCCTGTGGCGAAGAAGAACGGGAACGATCAGACATTCGACGATGAGATAGTGGAGATCTCCCGTGAGCCCGTCGATCAGGGGCGGGGAGGAAGGCTCCGCTCCATTCTGGTGTGGGGAGCCTTTCTGGTGCTTCCCCTCTACATCGCCGACCAGCTCACCAAGTGGCTCGTGTGCCGGAATGTGGAGATCGGAACGGGCTTTGTGGTGATCCCAGGCTTTTTCGACCTCATCCACGTGAGAAACACCGGGGCCGCCTTCGGCATCCTCAGAGGCATCCCCGAGCCGGTGCGCACCTACTTCTTTCTGGGCATCACGGTGGTGGCCCTGGCCGCGGTCTTTTTCATCTTCTGCAAGACCGGGGATAGGCCCTGGTATTTCAAGGCGATCTTAAGTCTGGTTGTTGCAGGTGCACTGGGAAACATCACCGACAGGTTTATCCTGGGCGAGGTAGTGGATTTTCTCAGCTTCTACATCGGGTGGTTCCGGTGGCCCACCTTCAACCTTGCCGACACATACATCTCCATCGGCATGGCCGGGCTCCTCATAACGGTCCTGGCTTCACCCAGGGATCAGGAGTGAATTCCCGCTCGGAAGAAATGTGAACTCGTCCCCGGAAACTACATCACCCATTCTTCGGGTTTGATGAGCGAGGGGATGTTGACCAGGATGACCATCTGCTCCTGCTGGTCCTTGTACACGCCTTCGATGAAGTCGGTTGGTATGGATGCGGAGAAGACCGGCGTCTTCTGAACACGGGCAGGGTCGATCACCAGCACATCGGCCACATTGTCCACCACCATTCCCATGACCCGCGTATCGACTCTCACGATGAGGAACACGGTGAGCGGGGTATATTCGCGGGGCTCAAGGCCGAATTTGAGCCTGAGATCGAGCACGGGCACCAGCTCTCCCCTGAGGTTGATCACGCCCTTGATGAAGGGAGGCACGTTGGGCAGCAGGCTGATGTCCTGGCAGCCGATGATCTCCTCGATGGCCTGGATAGGCACGGCATAGGTCTCGTTCTCCAGAGAGAAGGTGATGAACGAGGTGTTGTCTTCCTTGGTATCCTCGCGGGCTTCGGCGTTGAAGGCGATCTTTTCCCTTGCCGGCTTCTGTTCCTCCAGGGCATCTTCGTGCGGCTCGAAGGGCTCGGGCTCCGCCGGTTTTCGGGAGACCTCCGGGGCCGGCGTCTTTCTGGGCTTGAACACGGCCTCGGCGGTCTTTTCCGGCCGTGGCGCGGCTTCCTTTGCACCGAGCATGTCCTTCTGTATCTGGGTGACGGCGCTCTCGTCCAGCTTCAGGGCCACGGGGATCATGTCGGGCTCCATGATGGTTGCATAGAGGATTGCGCATTCGCCCTTTCCGGTCTCCTGCGATGCCATGATCTCGCCCAGGTTCCCAAGCTCGGCGAGAAACTCTTTGAGCTTCTTTCCCTTCATCTTCACGTTCAGGACATAGACCTGGCAGGTCTCCAGCTTTTTCAGCACAGTCTCATCGTTTATGCCGAAGGGGGTGAGAATCGTTGGGGCTGAAGAAGCTGCTGGTGCCGCCCCTTTGGCCGCTGGAGCGGCTCCTGCGCTGTCGATGATGGCCTGAAGCTGGGTGAGATGCTCGGAGATATCCATGTCGTTGCTGGCGATCACGTCTTCAAACATGCTCTTGAGCATGTCGGCAGCCTGGAGAAGCGGATTGGATATTTCGCTGGTGGGCACAATCTTGCCTGAGCGGATGAGATTCAGGACATCCTCCAGCCTGTGGGCGAGCTCACCGATGTTCACAAGATCGAGAAACTTGGCCGAGCCCTTTATGGAGTGGGCCGCCCGGAAGACCCGGTTGATGACCTCGGGGTCGACCTTTTCCATCTCGGCTTCGATCTTGATGAGATCTTCTTCGATGTCTGCAATGTGCTCTCTTGATTCGGTAACGAACTCTTCAATCAGCTCGTCGAATTCACCCACGTTCGTTTCCTCCCCGAGATTATAGTCTTTTCAACTCATCGGCAGGGTATGGGGAGCGACTTTAAAGGTTGTTGACACGAATTGTACAATCCGAGTATATATCTGAGCAAATTTGAACAGGGAGGCCCTCTTGTGCAGAAGATGAAAATCTGCCTGCTTGCAATGTTCGTTGTCCTCTTCCTGGGTATGGCGGGATGCGGGAACGATCGCGAAGAATCAGGTGTCGTGGCCCCGATCCAGATGCAGGTATCGACAGAGCACCTTCACCCCAGGATGGGCCTGTCGGGCTTCATACTGGGCACCTTCATGCTTCTCAATGCCTATGTGATCATTCTGATGAGCTGTGCCGCGCTCATCATCAAGGAGCAGACCTTCAAAAAGGCGGCGGACACCCTGCGCATGGGGTTGCAGATGCTCAACCCGAACCAGAGCGGCGAGGGCATGTGCCTCAAGCTCCTTTCCCTGCTCTCGAACGGGGAGACCAGGTTCAAGGCGGGCACGGCCGGCCTGATCTGCGGGCTCCTCCTCGCCTATATCGGCGCCTGGATCGCGGTATAGCCTCATTCGGTAGGGCCTGCCGGCACACAGGAACATCATGATTGCAATCATTGATTACCGTGCAGGAAATCTGCGCTCGGTCGAGCGCGCGTGCAGGCATTTGAACCTCGACTGCAGGATCACCTCGAGCCCGCAGGAAATCAGGGATGCCGAGCGGGTCATATTTCCCGGGGTGGGTGCCGCCGGCAAGGCCATGGAGACCATCATATCCTTAAGGCTGGATGACGTCATCCGCGAGGTGGCGGACAGGGGCACTCCTTTTTTGGGCATCTGCCTGGGCACGCAGATCATTCTGGACCAGAGCCGGGAAGACGACGCCCGGTGCCTGGGCATTATCCCTGGAATGGTGGAGAGGTTCCCCGCGACCATGGGAGTGAAAATCCCCCACATGGGATGGAACACCATCGAGAAACGCATCGACCACCCACTCCTGGCCGGGCTGGACCCCCGGTCACAGTTCTACTTCGTCCATTCCTACTATCCTAAGCCTCTGCGCGAGGACGACGCGGTTGCGTACACCTTCTATGGAATCCGATTTGCCTCAATGATCGCCCGGGACAATGTGGCGGCTGTTCAGTTCCATCCCGAGAAGAGCGGGCGGCCGGGCCTGGATCTGATCAAAAACTTCAGCAGGTGGGACGGCAGGGCATAGGCGGCAGGGCCAGGGCCTTTCAGGACTCCCAGCCGTTTCTGCCGATGAGCTTGACGAACCTGCACCCGCCCAGTGATTCTTCTTTGATGCCGTCTTTCGTGCGCACGATTCGCTTGAGCTCCTGGAGTCTCTCGCCTCCTACGGGGATGATGAGCCTCCCGCCCTCGCCGAGCTGTTCGATGAGCGCCTCGGGCACATGGGGTGCGCCTGCGGTGACCACGATGCCGTCGAAGGGCGCCTCTTTGGCAAGCCCTAAAGAGCCGTCGCCGATGCGGATGTTGATGTTGTAGTATCCCAGCTCGTCGTGGATCTTGCGCGCTCGCGACGCCAGGGCGCTGATCCGCTCGATGGAGTGCACGATTGAGCACAGACGGGAGAGGATGGCCGCCTGGTAGCCCGAGCCTGTGCCGATCTCAAGGATTTTATCCTGGGATTTGGGCATCAGCGATTGGGTCATGAGCGCCACCATATAGGGCTGGGAGATGGTCTGTCCGAACCCGATGGAGAGGGGGTAGTCGTCGTAGGCCCGATACTTGAGGTATTCCTCCACGAACTTGTGCCTCGGGACCTCCAGAAAGGCGCCGAGTATCCGTGTGTCCGAGATGCCCCGAGCCTCGAGCTGCTCCTTCACCATGTGCTGACGGGCAAGAACCGGGTCCATGTTTTTTCTACCACCGCGCTTTTCTGATACAGTGAACTGGAAAATCATTCTAAGGGATTATGCCGCCTCTGACAACATGAAAACCGTGTGATGCACCTGGAAGGGGCTTCCATATTCTCACTGATCAACTATATGTTCTTTCATGGTCTTATTCGTAGGCTGCCCACTGCACTCTTTCTTCCCTTGACCCTCCCGGAATCCTATAGTAGGTATATAGTCAATGGATTTTATTAAGATAATAAAAACATCCAGATTTCTCGATCCAGCCCGGGGTTTTGCCGAGACAAAGCGGTTTTCCGAGGTGCGGGTGGATCCCCTCACCGGCCATACGAGCAGGGTGCTGGATTTTCCGGTCAAGGAGCTGGGCCGGGAGAACCTGAGCAGGCTGGTGGAAGACTCCCGGGCCTTCTGTCCGTTCTGCCCCGAGGTGGTAAAACAGGTGACGCCCAAGTTTCATCCCGACCTTTTGCGGCAGGAAAGGTATGCAAAAGGCGAGGCCCTGTGCGTGCCCAATGCGTTTCCCTATGACGAAAACGGCGCGGTGTGCATCATGTGCCAACAGCACTATCTTGCCTTGAAGGATTTTTCGGCAGGCATCCTGGAAGACGCCCTTCAGTGCTGTTTCGACTATCTCAAAGATGTGGTCCTGACCCAGCCCGATATGGTCTACCAGTCGGTAAACTGGAACTACATGCCCCTTGCGGGCGGGTCGCTCATTCATCCGCACCTGCAGATAACGGCGTCGAGCTCGTCGACCAACTACTACACCGACATGGTGCCCGCCCTCGAGCGGTATGAGCGCGAGCACGGCAGGGACTTCTGGTCGGACCTGCGCGACGAGGAATGCAGGACCGGTGAGCGCTGTATCTCGGCAGAGGGCGACATCACCTGGCTCGCCGCCTTTGCGCCGATGGGGGTGTTCGATGTTCTGGGTGTTCTCCACCGGGCGCATGGTCCTGCCGATGTGCATGAAGATCTCCTGCACGAGCTGGTGCAGGGAATCCTGCACGTGCTGGGATACATCGACTCTCTGCACATGCATTCTCTGAACATGTCGCTGTACTTTCTCCTTGACAATTCCCGGTTTGTCCCGCACCTAAGGATATGCCCGCGGGTGAGCATTCCACCGTTCGGCACCAGTCAGATCAACTACATGAAAATGCTCCACAACGAAACCCTGACCACGCTCAAGCCCGAGGAGGTCTGCAGCGATCTCAGGGCGGTCTGGCATGAATGAGCGAGGCATGAGGTTTCGATTTTTCACCGTTTTTCAAGAGGGGGAATGAATGATGAAGAAACTGATCATGGCAATATTGTTTTGTTTCTGCGGCACGTCGGTATATGCTGCGTCCACGCCCGAAGTCATCTGGGTGGGAGGCGGCTGGCGGCTCTCGGACGAGTCGGCCCCGATCTTCATGGCAGACACCTTTCTCTCGCTGGGGCAGTTGGACTCCACCTATCTCTTTTCCGAGCCGCTGCTCTTTCTGAAAGGGGGAGAGATCGGCCTGGGCCTCGGCGCCGGGGCGCGGGTCCCGATACTGGACGGCCAGGCCCTGGCTGGATACAACGTATTCTTCGACTACACCACAGACAATTATCACAAGCGCCTGACCACGGGTGCGGAATTTTTCCATCCCACGTTCTCGGCCCACATCAACGCCTATCTCCCCTTCTCGGACGAGCACAACAGGAGAGAGGCACTGCCCGGCATCGACCTCGCCCTGGGCATCCCCATCCCCAACGCGAGCTTCATCACCCTCTGGCCCACTCTGTACTACTACGACGGCAGGGATGAGGACGATCTGAAAGGCTTAGGCTTCGCCGTTGAGGTGAAACCCGTAAAGGCCCTCTCCGTGACCGTAGGCGGCCGCAACGACGCCATCGAGTCGGGCAGGGACCGGGGCGAGATATTCATCAGTCTCCAGTTCACGCTTCCCATGGAGCGCCTGGGAGAAGACCTCTTCAAGTTCGAAAAGGGAGAATATCCGCGCAACGTAAACGCCCTGCTCGATCACCGGGTGGTGCGCGAGCCCTTCATCACCTACGAGCACCGCCTGCCCTGACATCCAGGGTTCGCACTTGACTTCACGGGCGATTCTCCTCTATAGAGGAACGACGGTAACGGGAAGTGGCTCAGCCTGGTAGAGCACAGCGTTCGGGACGCTGGGGTCCGGGGTTCAAATCCCCGCTTCCCGACCAGGTAATGTTCTAATACCGTTGTAGAGTTCTATATAGAGCATACAGGACATATCGTTTTTTGTAATGGTAATACCTGGCAATTGCCTGGTGGGTCCTCAGGAAATGGAGAAAAAACGACCATTTATAAAAAGGAATCCATCAGTACCGTTCTTATCAATTATCGCAGAGCAAAGCGAACCTGATTTTCTGTAACAACTTCAAAAGAATTGAATATTCGATTGGAATGGGACTAGAGAAGCTTTGACAGTGCGAGTATTTTTGATGATGCTCTCTCATCTTCAAGACGGATAAGCACTACCCCTTTGTGGAGTACCCCTTCACGAAATACTTTCTCTCAAAAATCTTTGTCATTGGTGACGAAGATTCGATTCTCATCGATACATTTCTGTATGACTTCGTCGTCATCAATGCCTCTGAACTGGTTATAAACCGAAACCACATCATGCTCCTGGGACTCCAACCAATATGCAACTGCAGGTCCGGTGCATTCATCGATGAGAAATCGCATTCTCATTATGACGACTCTATCACCAATGGCATGAACTCGGTATTCTCTAATGATTTCATCGCAAACAAAATACAGGCCCTGATGTCATCATGAGTGAGACCTTTATAATCATTGATAATATCATCCTCAGTAGAGCCATGGGCAAGAAGGTTGAGGATATAATCAACTGTTAAGCGTGTTCCCTTGATGACCGGTTTCCCTGCCATCACCTGAGGATTTAACACGATTTTCTCAAGTAACTTCTTGTCGTTCATACAATAAGTCTCCTACGTATCCGATAGAAGAAACTCATACAGTAGTCAATGTATGTAATTTCTTAGGATAGGCACAACGCGAAGGGTCAGCGGCACGGGCGGCAGACAGCGTCCACTGAAACTTAAGGTGCGCACCCGGCCCGAACCGGGATCGGGTAAGCTCCAGCCGAGGTTGCCTTATTGCAGAGAAGAACTATATGAGCAGTAGCTCCGGCATACGATGCTTGGAGCCGTTGTGAAAGGAGAGTCTGCCGGAAGATGCTCATCGAGATGCATGCCCACACCTCAAGGCATTCCGAGTGCAGCCGGGTCGATCCGATCCAGCTGGTGGAACGGGTGCGGATGAAGGGCCTCCAGGGCCTGGTCATCACGGAGCACGAATATCTCTGGAGCTCTTCTGAGATCGAGGAACTCAGGGAGAAGACCGGGGCGGACGAGTCCTTTGTGATACTGGCCGCGCAGGAAGTGAACACAGATATCGGGCACGTGCTGGTCTACGGAGCCGACCAATCGATCACGGGCACCCACCCGCTCGGTGAGCTCAGAAAGAGCTATCCCCATGCAGCCCTCGTGTGGGCCCATCCCCTGCGAAAAGGCAGGACTCCGAAGATATCCCGGCTGCTGAGCCCCGACCTCGACGCGATCGAGATCTTCAACAACAACCACACCCCGCGGGGCAACTATCACGGGCTCATGCTCTGGCACCAGTACAAGTTCACCGCAATCAGCGGAAGCGATACGCACGGCATCGAGACCGCGGGCACACTGCCTACCCTGTTCGACCACCCGGTGAGAAACATGGACGAGCTTGTCGATGAGCTGAAGCAGGGCAGGTGCAGGCCGCTGTACAAGGAGATCCCAAAAACCGGCAGCAATGCACTGGTCGAAGAGATCTCGCTGGGCACCAAGGGAGGGGACGAGTCCCGCCAGCGGATCATCGTCAAGAGGCCGAAGGGCAATGGCAGGTGGAAAGGGCTGAAAAACTCCTCCGAGGTACTGCGGTCTATCCGCGATCACGGCTTTGCAACCGGACCGTTCAGGGTTCCCGCGGTAATGGACATCGACGAGGAGGAGCAGATCATCATCGAGGAAGGGCAGCGGGGCAAGAGCCTCTTCGATCTCCTCCCGCGGGTGGGACGCGATGTCGGGAGAGAGTATTTCAAGGCCTCGGCCCTCTGGCTCGCACGTCTGCACACCTCGGGTGTGAGACTCGACCTCGTTGAAAAGACGATCGCGCGTGAGCATCACCGGTTCGAGACCTACCAGCGGGCCTTCGAAGAGTCCGGAAGCCCCTGGCTGGACCAGGCGCGCACGCTCATCGGCGCGGTCAGGGATTTTGAGGAAGAGCTGCCGGAAAAGAACAGGCACGAGTTCGTGCTCGTCCATGGCGACTACCATCCCAAAAACATCATCATCGGGCAGGAGCTGATGCATGATGTCGGCACCCTGTACGTCTCCGTGATCGACTTCGGCAGCGTGCTCGAGTTCCACCCGGCTTTCGACGTGGGCTACTTTATCTCGCAGTTTCAGTACCAGCTCAGAAACTATCCCGCCGTGATCGGAAACTACCCTGCCGAGGACTTTGTCCGGGCCTGGCTCGATGCAACAGGCCGGCACGACTCGCCCGGTTTCCGCAGGGCGCTTGCGCTCTTTCGCATCCGCGCGAATCTGAGCATCGCCTCGTATCTCATCCACCTGGGCATGGGAGAAAGCGAAAACATGGAAGAGATCATGACCCGGTCAATGGCGCTGCTCGGCGAGAGCGGGGCGTGAGCGGCATTCTCATAACCGGGCTTGAAGGGCCTGGTGACAAGACCTTGTTCATCATGAAACTGAGACGGCTCTCTTTTGGGCGCTGCAGACCCGTGGGCTTTAACCGTGAGGTGAAGAATCGTTAGGGCTCGGGCGATCATCGAGATCGGTCTCCGCAGCCGGGAGATCGTGCTCCAGGCCATGCACGACAGGCTCGGCATCCATAGTAAGTAAGGGCCGGGAACAGAGGTGCCCGTGCGGCAGACTGAATCATTGGCTGGCTTTTGCCGGCTGTATTGCCCTGACAAACCCTTTGTAGAGCATGGGCGAGCGCAAAGCGCGGAGAAAGGAGAATCAGTGATACATCCCTTTCTGACTCTGTCCCGGGCTGCGTTCGAGCGAGGCCCGGTCCCATTTGCCCAGGCGCGCCGCTGCTTCGTAGGTGCTCTGGAAGAACGACAGCAGGATATCGTCGGGTGAATCTGCAGCCCTCACGACATCGTAAGGCAGGATGAACTCCCCAAGGCCCTGATGATAGTATGCCTCTTTCGGCTCCACAGGGAAGGTGCTGAAGCCCTCGGGCTCCGGATACACATAGGCGTAAAAGGCCGGAGTGCCCAGGCCTTCGCCTGGCCAGAACCCGCAGCTGCTCACCTCGTGTGAGTAGGCCTCGAGCGTGACATGATGTGCGAGGTCTGGAGTTGGTTCATGCTCGGGCGCACGCCGGCCCGAGAAACGGGACACCGCGATGTCGAACCCGCCCCAGAAAAAGTGGACCGGGCTGTTCTTGCCAATGAAACGGGAGCGGAACACCTGCATGACCCGGTCGGCCTGCACGAGCACCTTCCAGAACTTCTCTGCATAATCCCGGTCATAGGCGCTGTGCTTGGTGTCCAGCTCAAAGGGTATCCTCTCGGGCATCTCGACGGGCGTGGTCCAGATCAACACCTCGATCCCGAGCGAGCGCAGGGCATACATGGTCTCGTGATAAAAATCGGCAACCGTCCGGGGCTTGAGCCTGATCGAACGGCTCTCGCCGTCTTCGGTCACGATGTTCATCACGTGGTCGATGAGGTCGAAATCCATCTGGAAGACCTGGTCGGCATAGGGGATCGGCAGCGTGGTCAGCCCGCGAGCCGAGACATAGAGCGGCACCTGCCACCAGTGATTGATCATGGGCTCGAGCTCAAGCTTGATCTTCCCGACTATCTGAGACCACAGCCGAAGGGTGTCGTGGGTCTCCTTCCAGGCATCCAGCGGCAGTCCCGGCCACAGCTCTTCCCTGATTTCCGTAAGAGGCATGGTTCCTCAACCTCTCCATGCGTACGGACGCATCAGTCAGGGGTCTTCCGCCTGCCTCCCCATCGGCGGAATGTCTCGATCTGGTCGTCCAGACGCGAAGCGACATCCGCATCGTTCGTTTCGGCCAGGATCTTGTACATCTCTATGGCCGCCAGGGCCAGCTTGTCCTGAGCCCTGAGAATGAATACCGGCTCGTTGTCTCCCACATGCGGGATCGAGACATTGCCGTATTTTCCTGATATTGCCATCACCATCCTCCCATATGAGCTTTACAGAAAATAATACGCAAGCCGCTGTCATGTTCAAATCCGGGTTCCGGGGCAGCCTGGTTCCGCAGGTGGTCGCATCATCCCTTGCCTGGAAGATGTCTTTTTTGGATTTCCTGCTGCTTGGGCTGCTACTCTCCTGCATTGCAGCTGAGGGTCAGGACATCGTTTTCGTCAATGGATATCGATGCCCCGCGCAGAATGCTCTCCCTGTTCAGGACGTTTTGAAGCCAGAGTGCATCGGTGTGCGATGCGCGGCGGACCCTGAAGCGGTGTATCTGCGTGGGGAACATGCGCATCTGCACGAGGCGGCCCTGCGAGGGGTCGATGCTCGGGAAATACATGAGCCCGATATCGCCCCGGTATCGTCCATAGCCGCCGATTCCTTCGTAATCGTTGAGAAAGTCGCCGCACCCGTAGAGAATGAGCTTGTGCCTGTATACCTCTATGCCCAGGACATGGTGCGATGAGTGGCCGTGGATGATATCCACCCCGGCCCGGTCGATGAGGTTGCGGGCAAACTCCCGGTGCGCGAGGGGTATCGTATAGCCCCAGTTGCCGCCCCAGTGGATGGATGCCACGACGATATCGCCCGGCTGCCTCACCCGACTCACCTGTTCGCCGATTGCCTGTACCGTTTCTCCGGACAGGTCAGGGAGCAGGTTTACCCCGGGCCGGCCGGGTGCTGCCTGCCATTCGGGCGGAATACCACTCGTTTCCGTTCCGAACGAAAAGACCAGAACCCGGGCCTTTCCCGGCGCGCCGACTATCGCTGGCTCTGCGGCCTCACTCAAACCGGGACCGGCCCCGGCGGTCTGTATCCCCGCGGCCTGGAGCGTCTCTATCGTGTCTAGAAGCCCAGCATATCCCCAGTCGAGAACATGATTGTTCGCCAGAGAGCAGCAGTCTATCCGGGCTTTGGTGAGGCAGGGGACATTCTTTGGATTCATTCGATAATTGATGCCCTTGCCCCTCCAATAATCGTCGCGAACAGTGACCGCGGTCTCCAGGTTGATAATCCTCGCATCCGGGGCCATGGAATCGAGGATATCGAGCGCATCGCCCCAGATGTACCGGAAGTCGACAGGCGCTGGGATGCGGCCGTGCACTGTCTCGGCCAGCTCGACATATCCCAGGGCGCTCTGCATGTACGACTCATGAATGGCAGGGTCGCACGGAAAGGGAAGGATCTGGTCGATCCCCCTGCCGGTCATGACATCGCCGCACAGAAAGAGCGTGACCAGTGTCTCTGGCCTGGAAGGGATTTCATCAGCTTTCTTCATGCCGTCCCCTCTGCCGTATCTCTCTCCTTATGATGCGCTGAAGGAGCTGTTCCATCCATGTCTGAAAGAGGGAAAAATAAATCCGGAAAAATAAATTTGTCCCTTTTGTGTGCTTTTGTGTGTCTCCTTTCGTGGGGAAAAGGAAAATAAATCCGTCCCCTTTAGGGGGCATTATCGGTTGAAAACAGTTGTTGTGTTCTTTATTGTAAATTGAGTACGCATTGCTGCACAGCTCGGTGCCGCGGCGTTGGAAAAGGTTTTTCTAAAGCCTGTCCTTAAGGTAAGGGATGGATTATGACGGTTCCAAGCGAACTCAGGCAGATAGCGGATGCCGTATGGGAGCTTCCCGCGTCGTGGAAGCCGGGGATGCGTGTGCCGGCGCGTTTCTACGGGACGAAGGAGCTGGTCGAGCGCTTTGACGACGGCGTGTTCGAGCAGGCTGCCAACGTGGCCACACTGCCCGGAATTCAGAAATACTCCTTCTGCATGCCCGACGGGCACTGGGGCTATGGTTTTCCCATCGGCGGGGTTGCTGCCTTCGACCTTGACGAGGGGGTGATCTCACCCGGTGGCATCGGGTTCGACATCAACTGCGGCATGCGGCTGGTGGCCACGAATCTCATCTACGACGAGGTCGAGCCTCATCTCTCCCGGCTCGTTGACAGGCTCTTCGAGAGGATTCCCTCCGGGGTCGGGAGCACGGGGTTCGTGAAGCTCAAAGAAGACGATTTTCTCGACGTGGTCGAGCAGGGGGCGCGCTGGTGCCTGAAAAACGGCTATGCGCTGTCTGAAGACCTGGAGCTCACCGAAGAGCAGGGCTGCATGGAGGGGGCCGATGCCTCAAAGGTGAGTCACAAGGCCGTACAGCGCGGCTACAACCAGATCGGCACTCTGGGCTCGGGTAACCACTACCTCGAGATCCAGGTGGCGAGAAAAGAGAACATCTTCAACCCCGAGCTCGCCCGGGCCTTCGGCATCACCATGCCGGACCAGGTCGTGGTGATGTACCACTGCGGGAGCAGGGGGTTTGGCCACCAGGTGGCGACCGACTATCTCCATATCCTGCTCGACGTCATGGAGCGGGTCTACGGCATCAAGATCATCGACAAGGAGCTCGCGTGCGCACCGTTCCGCTCGCCCCAGGGCCAGGACTACTTCTCGGCCATGAAGTGCGCGGTGAACATGTCGTTCGCAAACCGCCAGGTCATCCTGCACCGGGTGCGCGAGGTGTTCTCCGATGTGTTCGGAAAATCCCCCGACGACCTGGGCATCCGCCAGGTCTACGACGTGACCCACAACACCGCCAAGCTCGAGGAGCACGTCATCGACGGGCAAAAGCGCAAGGTCCTCATCCACCGCAAAGGCTCCACCCGGGCCTTCGGCCCCGGCATGGAAGACATCCCGAAGCGGTACCAGCCCTTCGGCCAGCCCGTGATCATCGGGGGCAGCATGGAGACCGGGTCGTACCTGCTTGCCGGGGTCAAGAGCGGGGAGCAGACCTTCTACTCAACCGCGCACGGCAGCGGCAGGGTCATGAGCCGCCACAGCGCGAGAAAGAAATACCAGGGCAAGAAGCTGGTCAGAGAGATGCAGTTCCGGGGGATCTATGTCCGCACCGCGTCTTTGAGGGGCCTGGCCGAAGAGGCGGGGGGCGCCTATAAGAATATCGACGCCGTGGTCAGGGCGAGCGAGCTCGCCGGCATCAGCACCCCGGTGGTCAAGCTCACGCCCATCGGGAATATCAAGGGTTAGCCTATGCCGTACACCTATCTTGACGAGATTGCGATCGCCGATGTCGCCTTCGAGGCGCGGGCCGATACGAGAGAAGGTCTTTTCGTGGAGGCCGGAGACGCGCTGATGAATGTCATGGTCGAGAACCTGGGGAGCATCCGCCCCCTGGTGCGCCGCAGCTTCCATGCGCAGGCTGAGGACCTGGAGCGGCTGCTCTTCGAATACCTCCAGCAGTTCATCTTTTTCAAGGACGCCGAGCAGCTCCTGCTCAGGGTCTCCGAGGTCGTCATCACGCAGGAGGCAGGGGTGCTCGGGCTCACGGCAGAGGCTTCGGGCGAAAAAATCGATCCCAAAAGGCACGACCTCAACGCCGATGTCAAGGCGGTCACCCTTCACCGGTTCCGCATCCAGAACGAGCCCGATGGCTGGACCGCCACAGTGGTGCTCGATATCTAGTGATGGGAATGTCTCCATGCATCTCTCTTTTCCGCGAAATCATCTAAATCTATTGCATCGATCAAAAAGGGCATGCGGGGTGGTGTTGCCCGAAAGCAGCGGCAGAATCATCCGGGCATGCTTCGCGGTGTAGAGAGACGTTTTCACGTGAAGGTCTCTCTCGATCGGGAAAGAGAAAGGAGCGAAAAACCATGCCCGGCATGAAAGAAACCGACAGTTGCAAGATGTGCATCAGAACGGTCGGGCTGAAAGGAACCCCGAAGCAGGATCAGATCGTCTGGATGTGCCCGCAATGCAGTAAGACCGTGGGGAAGCTGACCGGCGATCTCTCTGTTGAAACCTGGCGGTTCCTGACCGGCAATGTCCTGTGACCGCCCTTTTTTGAAGTGAAGCCCGCACAGGCTGTGATCCTTTTTTCGTTCACTTGCCCTCTTGAAGAATGCCGCCCCTTGAGTCGAGTATGCGCCCGACCGCAGACTTGAGCTCGCTCATATCCATCGGTTTTACGAGCAGCTCTCGGATGCCGGCGATTTTCATGGTCTTTTCGTCGATGATATCGTTCATCCCGGTGCACAGGATCACCGGGATATCGGGGCGCACCTCCTGTATCCTCTTCAAGAGTTCGGTCCCTGGAATCCCGGGCATGGTCTGGTCCGTTATCACGAGGTCAAAGCTCCACGGTGCCTTGGTAAAGACCTCCAGCGCCTCCCTGCCGTCGGCCGCCGTTTTCACGCGGTAGCCCGAGCGGCTTAAGACCCGCTGGAGACCTGACAGGATGAGCATTTCGTCGTCGACCAGCAGCACCCGTTTCCTCTGGCCTTTCGGCCGTCTGTCTCCAGACCTGGCCCTGCCGGTGCGAATGCCTTCCTTCCGGCCCTTGCCGGCGTAGAGGGGCAGGTCTATCGTGAAGGTCGATCCCTTACCCGGCTCGCTTTCGACCGTGATCGATCCCTTGTGATTCTTGAGAATACCCTGGACTATGGAGAGCCCCAATCCACTTCCTTTTCCCATGTCCTTCGTGGTGAAGAAAGGGTCGAAGATCCGGCCCATGACCTCTCGTGTTATTCCGGTCCCGTTGTCGGAGACCATCAGCCTGAGGTAGTTGCCCGCCGGCAGCCCCCTGCGGGAATGAACCGGGTCCAGGTAGACGTTCGACAGCCTCAACTCGATCGTGCCCCGCCGTGATTCGAGTGCGTCTGCGGCATTCTTGCAGAGGTTCATGATCACCTGCTGGATCTGCACCGGATCGCCCAGAATCTCATCAGAGCGGGCCTCGCTGTAGGAGAGGATCTCGATCGTGCTCGGAATCGAAGACCTCAGAAACCCGATGGTTTCTTCGAGCAGGGGCAAAACCCTTACTCGGCTGAAGTTCTTTTCGCCCTGCCTGCTGAAGGAGAGGATCTTCTTGATCAGGTCCCGCTGGCGGTGCGATGCGGCGAGTATCTGCGACAGCATCTCATATTGGGCGGTGTCGGGCTCGGTGTCCTCGAGGAGGATTTCGGTATTGATGATCACCGGGTAGAGCACGTTGTTGAGGTCGTGGGCAATGCCTCCGGCGAATCTGCCCAGGGCTTCTGTCTTCTGGGTCTGTATGAGCTGGGCCTCGATGTTCTTCTTCTCTTCTTCGGCTTTCTTTCACTCAGCGATCTCTTCGGCCAGCTTCCGGTTTCTCTCTTCCAGCTCTGCCGTGCGTTCCCTGACGAGATCTTCCAGGCGCTCATGGTGCTTAAGCAGCTCGTCCTGGGCCTGTTTGTGGGCAGTGACATCCATGAAAATCGTTGCCAACCTGTGTGGCGCCGGCGAATAGGCGTGTACCTCGAAGTATTTGCCGAGCGAGGAGGAGCAGTGTTCGAAACTGACCGGCTTGCCCGTGAGCGCGACCCTGCTGTAGATATCCACCCAGGAGAGGTCGTTTCCGGAAAGCATCTCGTGCGTGGTCTTGCTGATCACGTCCTCCTTTTTTAGGCCGGTCATGCGTTCGAAGGCTGGGTTGACATCCGTGAATCGATAGTCAATAGGCCTGCCTTTTTCATCGCAGATGATCTCGTGCAGAGCAAATCCTTCCAACATCCCGTTGAAGATTGACCGGTAACGCATCTCGCTCTCGCTGAGCGCCATTTGGGCCTCGACTTGGGCAGTGACATCGAGGAAGCTCAAGACCACCAGCTTCATCCGCCCCTGTTCATCCATGGCAGGCACCATGCTCCAGTCCAAATAGCGCGTTTTCCGTTGCGGATGCCCGTCACATTCATAGCGCTTGGCTCGGGCATAGTAGGGCTCGCCCGTGGCCGCGACACGTCGGAAAATGGCCTCTCTCTCATCATCCGGATACAGGTCGAAATAATTCTTCCCGATGAAGAAACCGGGCTCTTTTCCGCTGGCCTGTGCATACATCCGGTTGACCAGGATGAAGTTGCCCTCGGTGTCCAAACAGGTGATCAGTACATGGGTGGCATTCAGGGTGGCAGAGAGCAGCTCGTTGACCTTGCGCAATTCTTCACCGCTTCTCCGGAGTGCCGCCTCAGCGGCCTTGTGCCGGGAGTTCTCGATCATCTCCCAGGCCCCGTCCTTCTTGACCAGGGCAAACTGGTGATTGCTGACCACATCGATTATTTCCGCTGCCTTGCACTTGTCGAGAGAATAGGTACACAGTGCGATCATGCGACGCTGGGAGATAAGATCTGCGATCTCTTTTTCATAAGCAGTGAAGTCTTTCCAGTCCCTGCTTTCCAGCCAGAATGTGTTTCCGGACACCCTCAATCCATCATAACCACGGGAAAGGGCGCTCTCCAGCTTGCGTTTCCATTTTTCCATCATCCCCTCTGCGTCGAATCTGCCGCTTTCTCTGTACCATTTGTCATAGGAGAGGATCTCCATCTGCCCCTTCTCCAGCCGGGAGGCGAGGTCGGGGACCTCGCTCTGCAGGGCCTGCACGGCATCGTGACCGCCCATAGGCTCCGAGACAATCCACAGGCAGGATTCGTTCTGCTTGAGGCCGGCCCTGAAATAGGGGACCAGAACGTCCTTGAGGTCCTGCTGACTTCGGTAGAACTGGCAGAAGTGAGCGCCCCAGTGAATGTCTCCGACGATATCGATACCTGATTCCCTCGGACTCTTTTCCATACCACCCCCCTTTATTCACATGGAAGATCCTCATCTGCCAATACAGGCCGATCGGACTTTAAAAAAGATCCATATTTCCCATAATGTTCCACAACTGGAACGAGATGTCCGGAGTTTTTTGATTCTGACAATGTTTTGCTGTTTTTTCAACCAGTGAATGGTCCCTTGCGTAAGAAAACGCACTTCAAGCGTGTAGTCAAAATCTGATGAGGGTCCGGTCATCATGAACAAAGGGGCAGGATGCCCGGCAAGAGCGGATATACCGGTGAAATTCCCCAGGCCCGCATGGACAGACTCACTGCCGATCTGCTGGGGAAGTGTGATTTTATTGTGATAAATGCCGCTTCAGGATGTCCCTCATAACGCACGGGAGCCGATTTTTAGCCCCTGATCGGCGGCGGAAGCCTCTCCTCGGCTCACGGTGATATGTAATTAATTGATATCATGAATCGAAAAGACACAGCAAAACCTTGGAAAAGATTTCAGGATATGTAGGCCGAACACCTTCAAAAAGTAAGCCGGTAATGCACAATATTATCAGACAATAGCGGGCATACAAACGAATTGATTCGTCCTACATTACATACGCCACTCAATTACGACAGAAAAGACTGGAGAAGGAGGTAATAATGGCTGACGTAAATGATCAAAATTTCTACGATAAGGTTTTCCCTGTTCCCGATCGGGTGAGGGAGAAATCCTATGTAAAGAGCAGAGAAGAGTATGAGCGCCTGTACAAGGAGTCGATCGAGGACCCGGACGCCTTCTGGGCCAAGATTGCATTGCAGAGGCTCACCTGGTTCAAGCCGTTCGACAAGAACAAGGTGTCCGACTGGTCCTTCGGCGACGACCTGCACGTGAAGTGGTTTATGGGCGGAAAGCTCAACGCGTGCTACAACTGTGTCGACAGGCACCTGGAAAAGAAGAAGAACAAGGCAGCCATTATTTTCGAGGGCAACGACCCCAATGACTGGAAGGTATATACCTTTTGGGACCTGTACCGCGAGGTCAACAAGTTCGCCAACGTCCTCAAGGAGCTGGGTCTGAAGAAAGGTGATGTGGTAGCCATGTACCTTCCCATGATCCCGGAGCTGGCCATCACCATGCTGGCATGCACCAGGATCGGGGTCCTGCACACTGTCGTGTTCGGTGGCTTTTCCGCCGAGGCCTTGCGAGACAGGATCAATGACTGCAACGCCAAGGTGCTCATCACCTGCGACGGAACATACCGCGGCAACAAGGCGGTTCCACAGAAGGGCAACGCCGACAAGGCAGCCGAACAGTGCCCGTCCATCAAGACCGTGGTCGTCGTCAATCGCACCGGTACTGAGGTCACGATGAAGGAAGGCCGTGATGTCTGGTACGAAGAACTCATGGCCAAGGCCCCGTTGTATTGCAAGCCCGAGGAGATGGACGCCGAGGATCCTCTGTTCATCCTCTACACCTCAGGCTCAACCGGAAAGCCCAAGGGTGTGCTCCATACCACGGCAGGGTATCTCCTCTTTGCTTCCATGACGCAGGAATATGCATTCGACGTGCGCGATGAAGACATCTACTGGTGCACAGCCGACATCGGGTGGGTGACCGGCCACAGCTACGTCGTCTATGGCCCGCTGTGCAACGGCTACACGACCATCGTGTTCGAGGGCGTCCCCAGCTATCCGGCCTATGACCGGTTCTGGGCCGTCATCGAAAAATACAACGTCAACAACTTCTACACCGCACCGACCGCTATCCGTGCAATCGCGAAGGAAGGCGACAAGTGGGTCGAGATGCACGACCTCTCCTCGCTGAGGGTCCTGGGTTCGGTGGGCGAGCCGTTAAACCCCGAGGCATGGTGGTGGTTCTACAACAAGGTGGGTGGCGGCAGGTGCACGATCGCCGATACCTGGTGGCAGAGCGAGACCGGCGGCCACATGATTCTCCCGCTGCCCGGCGCGATCGATATCAAGCCCGCAAAGGCCATGAAGCCGTTCTTCGGTGTGGTTCCCGCCCTCATGGATGAGGAAGGCAAAGAAATCGTCGGTCCCGGCAAGGGTGCACTGTGCATCAAGAAGGCCTGGCCGGGGATGATGCGGGGCGTGTGGGGCGATCCGAAGCAGTTCAAGGAAATCTACTTCTCGCAGTTCCCGGGCTACTACTTCTCGGGTGACGGCGCCGAGCGCGACGAGGACGGCGATTACAGGATCACCGGCAGAGTCGATGACGTCATCAACGTCTCCGGCCACAGGATGAGTACGGCCGAGATCGAGGCCGCGCTCACCTCGCATCCAGATGTCGCGGAGGCCGCTGTCGTCGGGTATCCGCACGATATCAAGGGCCAGGGCATCTTTGCATATGTGACCCTGAACACCGGCGTGGAGAAGAGCGACCAGTTGAAGAAAGACCTGATAGCCCTGGTTCGCAAGGAGATCGGCCCCATCGCTTCCCCGGACTTGATCCAGTGGGCCGACGGTCTGCCCAAGACCCGCTCGGGCAAGATCATGCGCCGTGTGCTTAGAAAGATCGCAGCCTCCGAATTTACCGAGCTCGGAGACGTATCGACCATGGCGGATTCCTCAGTGGTCGACGATCTGATCAACGGAAGAAAGAGCATCGGGTAAGAGAACAACGGCAAGACCCCGGCATAAAAAAGACGGGGTCTTGTTAAAGAGTTTATCCGGCTCCATGAACTAGGTTACATCAGCCATGTAACGCTTTGCATGAGGGAAGAGAAGGTTGGAATCGGTCCAGCCTTCTCTTCCCTCGATATTACCTCCAGCTCCCCCCATCAGGTAAAATTATTCCCAAACACTCCCCTGCCGCTGATCGTATCGGGGATCTTACCAACCTGCACATCCGGAAATTCTTGAAGCTGCCGAAGCCTTGATCGGGTGTTTCCTGCATTAGGCATGGAGAGCTGCCGGATTGGGGAGGCTGCCAAGTATGGCCATGAGGAGCGGACTAGAGGTCTTATTCGAAGGGTTCTTCTCCGGCAGGGATCATGAAATGACGGCAGGCCCTCCAATCTAAGGGAGGGCGGTAATCACCTTTCATGTTGGAACGGAAAGCCCCTGATCTGCGAATCGGTGAGCGGGCAGCTTTCCCTTCAGGCCAGGGTCACTGAGCGCGGGAGTGGAATCCGGCCTGATGATCCGCCTCGTTTGCAAGCCTGAGCGAGAGGGTGAACATGTTGCCACACTTGCTTTCCACCTCGAACTGGCAGCGTTTGAGGATCTTGATCATGGCGTGATTGTCCCTGAGGGTTTCAGACACTACGCTCTCGACCTTCCAGTGCTTTGCCAAGCCGACGCTCAACTCGGAAAGCACCTTGCCCAGGGTCTTGTTCTGCCAGGTGTCGGAGACGATCACTGCGAACTCTGCCTCGTTCTGGCGCGAGAGCCTGATGAGCCGGGCGATCCCGATGATCTTTCGCCGGGTGGTATCGGTCATCTCCGCGATGATGGCGAACTCCTCTTCGGGATTGATGTCGCAGAACCGCACGGCACGCTCGGGTGTAGCGCTGAAGGGCGTGAGAAAGCGCATCCACAGCGACTGCTGCGAGCATTCGTTCACAAAATCGGTCCACAGGTCAGTGTCACCTGGTTTGAGCAGCCGGAATCTGACGGGTTTGCCGTCGATAGTGAACGAGTGGTCGGCCAGAAGGCTGTCGAGTGTCTTGAACAGGGTGGTACGCCTGCGTTGTTCGAAGTGATACATCTCGGCAAGCACCTCGGCGGCCATCTCAGAGGTGGAATAGACCGGGATACCCGCCTGTTCCATCTTGATGACATCTTGAATCATGAACTCTTTGCAGGCTACGCAGCAGACCACGGGTTTGCCGTGATAGTCGATGCCCTTCATCGTGTCGACGAACGAGGCGAGTTTCTCACCCTGAACGATGACCATGACGCTGTGCACATCGTTGCTCTGGACACCGATCTCGATGATGCCTTTCAACTGTTCAGGAGTCAAGCTGAACGAGCAGTCCACGGGGTTCTGGTTGTTCAGGTAGCCGGGCAGCAAGCTGGCGAGACGTTCCTTGATGAACGACTCGAACTTGCTGAGTCTCAGGCCGCATGTATAGAGCATGTCGGTCGCTGCTACACCGAGCGAACCCGTGTAGGTGATGATCAGCACGCCGGGACCCTTGGGAAGCGGCTGCTTGGAGAATCCGCGGGCCAGAGCAAAGAGGTGCTCGTTGTCCCGGGCCCTGATGACGCCGCACTGCCTGAAGGCTGCGCTGTTGATCTCGTCGTTGCCGGCCAGGGACGCGGTGTGGGACGAGACAGCCTGTTTGCCCGCCTCAGTCCGGCCCGTCTTGAGCACGATCACCGGCTTGTGCTGCGAGACCCGCGAGGCAACATCGATGAATCGCTTGCCGCTGGTTACATCCTCCATATACATGGTGATCACGTCTATGTGCTCATCCTCTTCCATGTATTCCAGGATGTCCGTCTCGGAGATGTCCATCTTGTTGCCGATAGTAGCGACGATCCCGAAGTCGAGCACGTGGCGCAGGCCTGCGAGTATTCCGGCGGCATATACCCCTGCCTGGGCAATGAGGCCTACATTGCCCTTTCTCAGATCATCGAGAAGACCGATGGACTGGACCATGTGGTGATGCGTGTTGATGACGCCCGAACAGTTGGGGCCCAAAAGCCGGCATCCGTTCTCCTTGATGATCTCACGCATGCGGGCCTGAACCTGTTTTCCGGCCTCACCGATCTCTGCGAAGCCGGCGGACTCGACAACCACATACCTGATTCCCTTGGCGCAGCAGTCCTGAATGGCCTGCGGAACCGCCTCGGCAGGGACGATGATGATCGCGACATCGACCGGCTCGTCCACGTCGAGGATCGAGCGGTAGGCCTTGACCCCCATGATCCTGTCTTTTTTGGGATTGATCGGGAAGAGCCTGCCCTGAAACCCGTGATGGACCAGATTCTTGAATACGTTGTACCCGAGCTTGCCCTCAACGTCGGAGGCGCCCAGGACGGCTATGCTCTCCGGATAGAAGAACCTTTTCAGGTTACCCCGCTGCACAGTGACTTCTCGTTTTTCTTCCGGCGGAAGGGCGCGGATGAACATGCGGGAATCAATGACCGAATAGCCCGACGGATAGACAAAGACCGGGTTCAGATCGAGCTCGCTGATCTTCGGATACTGCGTCACCAGGTCGGAGATCTTCAGGAGCAGCCCTTTGAGTGACTCGATATCCGCGCAATGGCCCCGGTAGCCCTTCAAGATGGCTGAGCCCTTTATTCCGCCGATCATCTCGGCTGCTCCGTCCTCATCGAGAGGAAGCACCCGGAAGGTAACGTCCTTGAGGACCTCTACAAAGACCCCGCCCAGGCCGAACATGAGAACGTGCCCAAAGCTGGGATCATGCGTGACCCCGATGATCGCCTCGATTCCGGGTTCCGCCATTTTCTGCACCGAGACGCCGATGACATTGCGATGCCTGAATGCTTGCATGATCTCGCGAAAGGCCGTGCGTACGGCTGCATCGTCATTCAGGTTCAGCTTGACCCCGCCTCCGTCGCTCTTGTGGGTGACATCGGGAGAGACAATCTTTAAGACCACGGGATAGCCGATCGCTCTGCCGGCGCGGACGGCTGATTCTTCGGATGTTGCGATGACGCCGCCCGTTGAGTGTATGCCGATGCCCTCGAGGATCTCCTTGCACTCGTGCTCCATCAGGCAACTGCGGTTTTCCTGCAGGGCTCGATCGATAATGGATTGGATATCTGTGAAGGTGCTGCTCTTCGATGATGTGCTTTGAAATGAAGCCGGTACCTCTCCCGGCCGGGCTCCATGCTCGGGTATATCAGTCAGAATATTGCTGTCGCTCATGAATGTAACCCCCGCCGCCACGCGCCTATGTTTGCCAGATAACTGTATTTCAAGAGTTCAGGCTGATATCATTACTATCACTACCAGTACAGGGTCGATATCAGGCATTTGCTCTTTTTTTTGACGAATGAAATGATAATACTGACGGATATCAGCTGACAGAAAAACATGGCGGGAATGACGGTCAATGACCTACATTGCTGGCGAAAAAGGAATATGCATGATCATACGGCCCTGTCGCCGGAATAGCTCCCGGCTGAAATGCAATGCGGCAGGCCCGTTTCTCAATCTCCTTCTCGAGTCTTCTTCTGACGGGCGCAGAAGAAATGGTGATAAGTTTTCCTCGGCTTTCAGCGAGACTGGGTCGAAAGGCATGCCCTTCGAAGATCCATGCCTTGGCAGGCCGGGTGTCAGTAGGAGTCGATGAGCCGGTGATTCATGGCATAGAAGGTCAACTCTGCGTTTTTCTTCATGCCCATCTTGTTCATCACCCGTATCCGGTAGGTGCTGATGGTCTTGACGCTCAGGCACAGCTCGCGGGCGATCTCGCTTACGGACTTCCCGGATGCCAGCATCAGCATCACCTGATACTCGCGGGTCGAAAGCCTATCATGCAGCTGTTTGTCCGCCTTGCTGTCGAGCGCGACGGCCAATTTTTCCGCGAGCGAGGCGGTTACGTATTTGCCCCCGCGGGATACCTTCCGGATGGCGCCGATGAGCTCATGGGCGGCGCTGGCCTTGGTGAGATACCCCAAGGCGCCTGCCCTGAGCGCCCGGACGGCATACTGCTCTTCCGGGTGCATGCTCAGAATGAGCACGGGGAGCTTCGGCTTCGATTTCAGAATGTCTTCGAGGACCTCGAGTCCGCCCCTTCCGGGCATTGAGATGTCGAGCAGCACCATGTCGAAGCTGCCGCGAAGGACCTTCTCCAGGGTCTCCTTCCCGTCCTCTGCCTCGTCTTCCACAACGATATCACTCTGGGCCGAGAGGATCTGCTTTACCCCTTCGCGCACAACTGTGTGGTCGTCGGCGACAAGGATGCGTATCATTCGCGAGCCTCCTCACAGATAGGGATCTGGATGCTCACGGTCGTTCCCTTGTTCTTCGATCCGGTTATCCGCATGCATCCATTCCATAGGCTGACCCGTTCGCGAATGCCCACGATCCCGAACGACCTGGGGTCTTCGGCCTGCTTGCGGGTGATGCCTTTGCCGTTGTCCGTCACCTGAAGATTCAGCACACCCTTCTCCTGCGTCAGGCGGGCCCAGACTGCAGTCGCCCGGGAATGGCGCGCCACGTTGGTGAGCGTTTCCTGAAAGATTCGGAACACAGCGCTTGCCAGATCCTTTTGGATATAGTCGTCCCGGCAATCCACGAACACATGGCATTCGATCCCGGAGCGGTTCTGGAATTCCGCAGCCTGCCACTCGATGGCGGCGGCCAGACCGAGGTCGTCGAGCATGATCGGCCTGAGCTCGGTGATGATCCGGTGCACGCTCTCGATAGTGGCTTGCACGAGCTGCTCCATCCGCTTGGTTTTCTCTGCCAGGTGCGAACAGCCGGCGGGAAGCTGCGTGCCGAGCCAGGTGACATCCATCTGCAGGGCTGTGAGCGACTGCCCTAATTCATCGTGGATCTCCCGCGCGATGCGGGCGCACTCCTTTTCTCTGACGGACTGAAGATGTGCGGAGAGCTCCCGGAGCTGCTGGTGTGAACGCCTGAGTTCTTCTTCAGCCCGCCGTTTTTCCGTGATGTCTTCATAGGTAACGACGATCCTCCGCTCTGTGAGCCGGTCTCCGATCCGGGCGGCCCGCATCCGGCAGAGGATGTCTCTCCCGTCCTTGTGCCGGCAGTAGAACTCGTTGACAAAGGTGCGCTGGCGCTTGAGGGTGGAATAGAAGTACCTGGCGATCTCTTCCGACTCCTCCTGGTTTCGGTAGAGCAGGGTGACGCTCTTGCCGATCAGTTCCTCACGGTTCCAGCCGAAGGTTTCCTTGATGGCGTTGTTCGCGAAGATGATCCGGCGTTTGTGCAGTCCCACGATCGCCTGCGGAACGGCATCGAGGATGGACGACTCCAGCGCGGCCAGCTCCAGAAGGTGCTCCCTCGCAGCCTCCTGTCCGATGCTGTCAAGAGACTCACCGAGTGCATCCAGCCTTTCGTTCAAGATCATAGAGGCAACTTTTTCCATTCTCTTTCCCGTTGGCCCCCGGCTTACCTATCAGGCGCGTAACGCGTTGAATGAATAGTCTTTTCTGCAATTGAGGATCTTATGTATGAGTATATGACAAAGGCCCTGTCCGGTCAAGAAGAATGAAGGCGATCATGGGGAAAATACACAGGAATTCCGGATCAGCCAAGACCGATCCCAAGGGTGTTATTCAACAGGATATTTCAGATTTTTTAAGGGCTCCCTGGGGTCCTACGAGCGGTACTCAAGCATCCTGCGGATACACTTCTTCGCCCGGAATAATGTGTCCCGGTCGAGGGTGACGGGGTGGAGCATCTCTTCGAGGGACAAGCGGATCTTCTCCAGGGTGGTGAGCTTCATGTTCGGGCACAGGGCTTCTTCCGATGCCGGATAGAAGCGTTTTGCAGGGTTTTCTTTGCGCAGCCGGTGGAGTATTCCGATCTCGGTTGCAATGATGAACTCACCTGCATTCATATTGTGTGCATAGTGGCACATGATCTCGGTTGAGACGACCTCGCGGGCGAGTCCCCTTACCTCGGGGCTGCACTCGGGATGAGCCAGGACTACGGCCTCTGGATGCCGCTCCTTCTGCCTGAGGACATCCTCGGGGGTGATCCGGGCGTGGGTCGGGCAGAAACCCTGCCAGGCCACGATATCGCAGCCCGTGGTAGCGGCTGCATACCCGGCGAGATGCTTATCCGGCACGAATACCACCTTCCCGCCCGCTGATGCGATATCTCTGACCATGCTCCGGGCGTTTGCCGAGGTGCAGCAGAGGTCGCACTCCGCCTTGACGGCAGCTGAGGTGTTCACATAGCAGAGGAAGGTGTGTTTCGGGTACTGCCTGCGCAGTTCCTGCACATCGCGAGCGGTGATCATGTCCGCCATGGGGCATCCGGCATTGAGATCGGGCAGGAGCACGGTCTTGCCCGGAGAGAGGATCTTGGCGGTCTCGGCCATGAAATGCACGCCACAGAAGATGATCGTCTTTGCATCGGTGGTAGCCGCCTCGATGCTCAGGCCCAGGGAATCCCCCACGAAATCCGCGATGTCCTGGACCTCGGGGAGCTGGTAGTTGTGGGCGAGGATGACCGCCTTCCTCTCTTTTTTGAGCCGGATGATCTCACTGACAAGGCTGCTTTGGCTCATGGTTTGCCCTGTCTCCTGCGGAAATCGTCGATAGCAGAGCGAAGCGCCTCCTCGGCCAGCACCGAGCAGTGCATCTTGATCGGAGGAAGGCCGCCCAGGGCCTTGGCTACGGCCCGGTTGCTCACGGCAAGGGCCTCGTCGATGGTCTTGTTCTTCACCAGCTCGGTGACCATTGAGCTCGTGGCGATGGCGGCGCCGCAGCCGAAGGTCCGGAATCTGACGTCTTTGATGACATCGTCTTCGACCTGGATGCTGATCTCCATGATATCGCCGCACACCGGGTTGCCGGCCGTACCGACGCCGTCCGGATTTTCCAGCACGCCTACGTTCCTGGGGTTTCTGAAATGATCCATTACTTTCTCATTGTATGGTCCGTTCTGTATCATGATACTGCTCCTTTGCGTACAAGCGGAGACATTGCGCGCAGTCGATGAACGATGCCGGGCATCACCTGAAGCACCCGGTCGATATCTTCCCTTGTCGTGTCCCTTCCCAGGGTAAACCTGAGTGAGCCGTGGGCGAGCTCAACGGGAACCCCGATGGCCTTGAGCACGTGCGAGGGCTCCAGGCTGGACGAGGTGCACGCCGACCCGGTCGACACGGCGATGCCCTCCATGTCGAGGCTCAGCAGCAGGCCCTCGCCCTCTACGAAGGCAAACGAGAGGTTGGCATTGTTCGGGAGCCTGCGGACGGGATGTCCGTTGAGGCGCGTATCGCCGATACTGGAAAGCAGGCCTTTTATGAGTCGGTCCCGTAAGGCCGACTGGCGGCTCGACTCGGTGTGCATGCTGGCGTCGGCCAGCTCGACCGCGCGGCCGAAGCCTACGATGCCCGGAACGTTCAGAGTGGATGCCCTGCGCCTTTTTTCCTGATCGCCTCCGTGAAGCAGGGGCGTGATCTTCATGCCCTTGCGGATGTATGCCAGCCCCACACCCTTGGGGCCGTGGAGCTTATGGGCGGATGCGCTCAAAAAATCGACCTTGAGCTCGTCCACATCGATCGGGATATGGCCGAAGGTCTGGACCGCATCTGTGTGAAAGGCCACCCCGTGCTCCCGGGCGATCGAACCGATCTCGGCTATGGGCTCGATGGTGCCGATTTCGTTGTTTCCGTGCATGATCGAGATCAGGATGGTCTTGTCCGTGATTGCTTTCCTTACGTCGTCCGGATCTACCAGGCCGTTTGAATCGACCGGCAGCAAAGTAACCGAAACCCCCTGTTTCCGGAGAAAATCACAGGTTTCGAGCACGGCATGGTGCTCGATGGATGAGGTAATGAGGTGGTTTCCCCGGTCTCTTCGTGAAAGGGCGATGCCCTTGATGATGAAATTGTCGCTCTCGGTGCCTCCGCTGGTGAAGACGATCTCTTCCGGCCGGGCTCCCATGAATGACGCGATCCGCGTCCGCGCCGCCTCAACGGCGGCCTTTGCCTCCTGCCCGAAGGAATGGAGGCTCGATGCATTGCCGTAGGCGCCTTCCAGAAAGGGAAGCATGGCCTGAATCACCTCGGGTGCCACCGGCGTGGTTGCTGCGTGATCGAGATAGATTGGTTTTGTATCCATATGCATCTCCATATGCGTCACTTCCGTCAGATGTGATATACGGGGGCGCTGTCGGCCTTTTCCCGTGTCTTGGCGAGGAGGTCTCCGAGACTGATGGATTCAAGCGTCTGCGAGATCCGCTCGCTCACGATCGACCAGACGTCGCGGCTCACGCAGGTCTGGGACCGGGAGCACGACGATGAGTTTTCGACGCAGTCTACCAGGGAGATCCCGCCCTCGAGGACTTGCACGATGTCCTTGAGGGTGATCTCCTCCGGGGGTCTGGTGAGCGAATACCCGCCGTGCGCCCCCCTGGTTGACTGCACGAGCCCTGCCGTTCTCAAGGGAATGATGATGAGACTCAAGTATTTCTCCGAGATTTCCTCGTTCCTGGCGATATCCTTGAGCAGGACCTGGCCTTTATCGAAGTTTCTGGCCAATTCGAGCATCAGCCGTACCCCGTACCGTGATCGCGTTGTTATTTTCATTGATCTTTCCCTCTAACACTACTAATACTATCGATAAGCTAGTAAATAAGATTGTTCAATACAGGTGTCAAGAAGATTATCAAAAAAAGAAGGCGGGAGAATGCAGCAGGACAACAGAATACCCCAGGACAATGTGCCTATTATCCGAGCGGGAAAGGTGCTCTCGGTCAACACCAGCACCGGAAAGGGGCAGAAAAAGCACCCCTCAGGCAGGTGCCTGTTGAGAGAGGATTTCGGGATCGAAGGAGACGGACATGCCGGTACGGATTTCCGGCAGGTGAGCCTTCTTGCGCAGGAGAGCATCGAGAAGATCAAGGCAAAGGGGATCGACGTGGGCCCGGGAGACTTTGCCGAGAACATCACCACGCAAGGCATCGTGCTCCATGAGCTGAGTATCGGAACACGGCTTAGGGCAGGGCGGTCGGTCCTCCTCGAAATCACCCGGATCGGCAAGGTGTGCCACGACCGGTGCGCGATCTTCCATGCAGTGGGAGACTGCGTCATGCCCAGGGAGGGAGTTTTCGCCAGGGTTGTCGCTGGGGGCGAACTCCGGGAGGGCGATGTGATCGAGGTGGTGCCCTGAAGCATCGTTCCAACAGAGGGTCAGAGATATAAGGATCGGGGTCAGATTCGCTTTCCCAAGACCTTGAAAGCGGGTCGCACTCCCCAGCAGTCATCAGGCTTGGAATAGGCTCGAAGGGCTTGCCGCCCATGAGATCCGTGTCATTGATTCGAGATGCGGCATGCAGATGACTGGTGGAAAGGAACGGTGCGCCCATTATTTCTCTAAAAAAAGATTTCAGGAGCGGGCATGCTGAAAACTGCGGTTATCTGCGCAGTAGCCCTGCCGGTCCTCTCGGGGTGCGCCGGCTACAACCGTGATCTCCTCAATCGTGACTACACCGTGATGACGGATGAGGAACTCCTCACCTATTACTATGACCTCTCCAGCGCAATCGACCGGTGCGCGCAGGACCCGGGCAGGGCCACCGTGGGCGTCGGGTCGGGGGTTGGACTGGGGAGGCTCGGGGTCTGGCTGGGTTTGTCACGGGGGTTCGCCACCTGCGATCCTCAGAGGCTGATCCAGAGGCAGGCCCGGGTGAGGCTGGAGCTCAGGCAACGGGGACTGAGCCCTTAAGCCGGTCTCACCAAGCATCGTGCCGAAAGGCACGGCTCCACCGCATATCCGGTTTGGCAGAAGAGGGGTGTCCCTGCTCAGGACCGTCCCGCACGAATCATACCGTGGATTCCTGCCGGGATTAGTGGGCAGGCTTGCCGTAGGCCGGTCAAGCCTTAAGTCCCTCTCTGATCGTCGGGCATGATGCCTGCCGGTTCGCCATTGTCCGCAGCTACTCCGGAACGAGGATGCGGCCGCTTCCGGATGAACGAGAACGAAACCCTGTGTCGCAACTCGTGCGTTCGTGTGATGGATTTCAGGTAGATGCCCACCTGGGACGAAACATCGCCGATGCCGTCAAAGAAGAGGTTGATCACGGGGACCCCCACGTAATCCGGATGTGTCTGGAAGATGTGCGAGGTAATCCTGCCCGGCATGCAGCTGAAGGGCGAGCAGTTGACCACCAGGTCGGCTCCCTGCTCGGCAAAGAGGCGGGCCCTTCCCACCGTGAGGATGGCCTCACCCTCGAAGTTGACCGGGATGAAGGGCTCTCCCTGTTGGATGACCCTTTCGATGGCAGGCTCGCACCGCTCATCCAAAAGCGGCGAGAACAGCGAGCTGATCTCCTGCTCCAGGTGGTGGAGGTAGGTCTGCTTCAGCGAGCGCAGCCAGGCACGCAAACGGCTGCCCTTGCGCGAGACCATCTCCAGGGTATAGTGTATCCACTCGCTCATGGGAGAAAGCCAGGCCTCGCCTCCCGCCTCTTCCACAGCCTTTACCACGCGCTGGTTCGAAAAGGTGTTGAGCCGTACGAAGATCTCACCCACGATTCCCACCAGAGGTTTCCTGGGCATGGCGTGGTCAAGCGAATTGCTCAGCTCCAGCACGAGGGAGCGGACAGTGTCTTTCCAGTCTCTGCCCCGCGAGATCCGGTACTCGATATCTTCCACTGCCTGGTCGATGAGCGCCTCGGCGGCGCGTGGCTTCGGGTGGTAGGGCACGGTCCGGCACCTGAGCTTGTAGAGCATGTCGCCCAGACACAGGGCGCGCCAGACATCCCGCTCGATCTTGGGCTCGAGGAACCGGTAGCCGTTTTCCGAAGTGGGAGATACGATCCAGGTCCGGTCGAACCCCGCGCGTTCGAGGATGCGCGACTGGAGCGTGGCATATTGGCCGAACCTGCACGGGCCTTCCGCCCGGGGCATGAGGAGCACATCGCTGCCCTTGCCGTTGCCGGAGCGGGAATCCGACAGGCAGGAAAGGAACTTGCCTATGGTCACCGCGGCGGGCAGGCACTCGCTTCCGCGGCAATAGGACTTTCCGAGTGCACATTCCAGGTCTGTCTCCTCGCCCATGGCTCGTGCGTCGTATCCGTGGCGCGTGAGCACAGAGGCCCAGAGCTGCGGGGTGTAGGGGTGTATCTGGGGTATCCATATTCTGCCCCGGCCGTTCGTGAAATCCTTGAGAGTGTACCGGATCTTGAGGTCGTGCGCCCGGGCAGGAGGGTGAGCGCTGGCCCGGTACTGCTCGATCATGTCGCAGAAGGCCTCGATCCGGGTCTGGTATCCGGTGGCGGAGCCGTGTTCGTCCAGCTCCAGAATGAGATAGGGCTTGGCCCGGAATATCTCCTCGAAATAGCTCAGGATGAACGAGTCAGGACCGCAGGAGAAGTTGGACAGCACCAGTGGAAAGAAGTTCGGCCGGTTCCGGATGGACATGGCCTTGCGCAGGATCCGCTGACCCTGATACCAGTACATGTCGGGAAACTGGGACATGATCTCGGCGTTGCTCACCACGTCGGGGACGATGTCCATGGGAATCACGGTATAGCCCAGAGATTCGACGAGCTCTGGTATCCCGAGATTGAGGATCTTGTGATAGAGGTTATACGACCGCCCGAACAGCACGATGACCGGTTTGTCTTCCCCGATCTCGCGAAAGAGCCGCTCTCCCTGCTCGGCAAAGGCCCGCCGATGGTCGCTGAGCGCCTTGATGCCGCTTCGCAGGGCCTTTTCTACGCGCGCAAGGGAGATGCCCGTGAACCCGGCCTGCTCCAGCGCATCCGCAAACCCGGGGGCCATGCCGGCGGGTTTCATGCTCAGATCGATGATAGGGGCGGCGATGCGCCGCTCGTCCTCGCCGGTGCGATAGAAGCTCGGCAGCGAGGTGATGAACGGGCAGTAGACGCTTCTGGGATGCACGGCGGGGTCCTTGGCCTCCTGGATGAGATGGGGCAGCAGAATGCGGTCTGAGGGGTAGGTGCGAAGGATGATGTTGGTGCAGGCGATGGCTGCCTTGACCGGATAGCAGAAATCGCCGGATCCGAGCCGGGAGAGCTCTCGAACGATCTCCTCCCTGCCGGGAGAGCAGACCTGGATGGGAATGCCGAGCACCCTGCCGATCTCGGCGAACATAGGAGCGAATCCGTCGTACAGTGGCAGGGCCGGGACCCTCAAGGCAGGGCGTCCATCGCCCACATCCGGACTATGCTGCCTCAGGAGGTTCCCTCTGAGGCCCATGGCGGGGTTGTCCCGGCGTCCCTTGCCTGCAGAATCCGGTTCGCGGCCGCAGAGATAGCCCCAACTGACCTTTCCCGAGCCGGTATCCAGCACCGTGATCCTGCAGGTGTTCTCGCACCTCCTGCACACCACCTCGCCCACTGTGACCTCGGGAATGGAGAACCCCTTGAACGTCGATGACCCCATCGTCTTTTCCCCGGCGAGCAGGGCTGCGCCATAGGCGCCCATCACATGGCAGAAGGGGGAGACCATCACCCGCGCCCCCGTGATCTGCTCGAGTGCCGCCACCAGGCCCTTATTCCTGGCCGTGGCGCCCTGGAACACGATGGTATCGGCCCGGTAGGGCCGGTTTCCCACAACGCGGTTGAGATAGTTCTTGAACACGGCGAGCAGAACGCCCGCCATGATCCTCTCCTTGGGGTATCCGCCGGCGAGCTGCCGGGTGATCTCCTGGTTCATGAACACGGTGCACCGGTCGGAATTGGGCAGCGGGGAGACGCCCATGACCGCGGTGCTGATGTCGTCGAGGCTCATGTTCAGGGTGTTGGCCTGCTCTTCGATGAACGAGCCGGTCCCGGCGGCGCAGACATAGTTCATGTTCACGTCCACGATCCTGCCCTCTAAGAGCCGGATGAACTTCGAATCCTGCCCGCCGATCTCGAAGATGGTCTCAACGCTTTTGTCAACGGTCTTTGCACCCTTGGCGTGGGCCGAGATCTCGTTGACGATGAGGTCCGCCCCGATGATGACGCCAACAAGCTTCCTGCCCGATCCGGTGGTGCCGCAGCCCGCGACTTTAACGTCGAAGCCGGAGCTGCCCTTCAATGCATTCAGGCTGTCGAAGATCCTCCTGGCGGCTTCAACGGGGTTGCCCGCGGTCTTGGTGTAGATGTCGAGCCTGATTGCACCTGACGAGGCGTCCACGAGCACGGCCTTGGTTGAGGTGGATCCCACATCCACCCCCAGGAAGGCTGTGAACTTCTCACCGGGGGCGATATCGTGCCAGATCTCGTTGCCGAGGCTGTCCAAGGACCGTCGGATCTCGGTTTCCGGGAAGCTGCTCCTTAAGAGGGTCAGCGCGCCGGATTCGACGCCTGTGCGGGCGGTCTTGGGCGATGCCTTCAGGGCGCCGAAAAATCCATCGGCACGGAACCGCTCCAGCCTGGCCTGCGCGCACAGGGCCCGGGCGCGGGAGAAGATCGGTTCTTCCACGACCTCGGCCTCGGGAAGCTGGGCGAGAATATAATGGCGGATATGGGGATTTGCCAGGAGCCCGCCGGAAAGAAGAATGCCTCTTCCGTTGGGGATGCCGCCTCCGAACACGCTCTTGAGCCCGGATATCACCAGGCCCTTGCAGAGTCCGTTGTAGAGGGCCTGGGCCGAGTACCCCTCCTGCTGGAGGTGGATGAGGTCTGTCTTCGCGAACACTGCGCAGCGTGAGGCGACCGAAGGTACGTTCTCGTCGATGTCGATATCTCCGATGCTGTCGAAGTCGAGACCGAGCCGCGCCATCTGCTCGTCGAGGAATGAGCCGGTTCCCGCCGCGCATGCCGGGTTGGTCTGGTAGGAGAGGATGCGCCCGTGCTCGTCGAACTGCACGAGTTCGATCCTCTCCGCACCCAGAACGAGAAGCTGGTTCCGGGTATGGCTGCCCGCGAGATGTGATACCTCGGCCAGCAGACCGTCCGAGCTCCACCGGTGAAGGTCATTCCCCTGGATGACGCCCGAACAGCAGATATAATCGGGCTGTGAGACAAGATAACCGAGTTCCCGCGCAAGTGCCTCGCGCGGTGAGCCGCGGTGGTGGACGCACCGCGCCCCGATCATTGTGCCTGTTTCGTCCTCGTGCCAGAGCTTGAGATAAGAGCTCCCCACATCGATACCGAGATAAGTCACGGTTCTTCCTCCTTCAATCATAATAAACGAGTGATGCCTATTTCAAAAGTGGCTCACTCATAACACAACCCGGTCCGGTCTTTCAATCAGGGTCCGCCCGGAATTCCGCCGTACGGTTCTTGAGAGGTCCGTGCGCGGCCGTGAACACGAGGGGCCGGCTGGTTTTTCAGGAGAGGTGCTCAAGGAGGATCTTCAGCCCGATGCCGATGAGGATGACGCCGCCCAGGACTTCGGCCTTGCTCTCCAGGTGGTGCCCGGCCTTTCTGCCGATCACCACCCCCGCCAGAGAGACGAGGAAGGTTACGATCCCGATGATGCAGGCGGGCAGGACGATGCCGATATCGAGGAACGAAAAGCTGATGCCCACGGCAAGGGCATCGATGCTCGTGGCTACGGAGAGCGTCAGGAGGGTGGCCAGGCTGTGGCCGTTCGTCCTCGGGTTGTCTTCCCGGCCGAACAGGGCATCAAAGATCATCTTGGCTCCGATGAAGGCCAGAAGGGCAAAAGCAACCCAATGGTCGATGCCGGCTATGAAGTCACGGACACTCAGCCCGGCAGCGAACCCGATCACTGGCATGGCCGCCTGGAAACCACCGAAAAAGAACGCGATCTTCAGGGCATAGCCGAGCCGGAAGCGGTCCAGGTTCAGCCCGCTCGAGATGGAGACCGCAAAGGCGTCCATGGACAGCCCAACAGCGATGAGCATGATGACGGCTAGTTCCATGCTGCTACAAAAAGCCTCTGATATCGGTCAACACGCATGAGGGCCCTGCGTGCCTTGCCCCGCGCCCACGACCACCGAGGCCTTTTGATCGAAGGGATTGGTGCGCATGGCGAGCGAGAAGAAATAGGGGAAGTTTTCTTTGAGGTGCTTCATGTAGGCAACCCATTCATATACCAGCATGCTATATGCCCGGTTGATGTCGCGAGTCAGGTGCCCGATGTCCTCTTCCGGGAGATCTTCGATGATCTCTCGAAACTTCATCTCTTCGGCGAGATGGAACACCGCGCGCAGCAGCTCTGTGAAGGTTTCGTGCTCCATGAGGTTGGGATTCTCCATCATGCTGAGGAGAAAGTCCCTTTTCTCCACGACATAGCACCGGATCTTCACCAGGTCCAGCTCGTCGGGCCGTACCTGGTAAGAGTATGATCTCAGCTTTTTTATCAGCCTGTCGAACTCTTCGTCGGACCAGTCGGAGCTCACGATGAGATCCTGGCGGATGACGTCCAGGTTCGGGTCGAGGTTGGAGAAATAGGTGAGCAGCGTGGTGCCTATCTCGCTGAAGAAGGCACCGATGACCATGTTGAGCTTCTCCAGCCTGATGCGGCGCTCGCGCTGTTCGAGAACCTGATGGATGATGAGCGACACCAGGAGCACCTCGATAAAGACAAAGGCAACATCGCTCATCATGAAGATGAATATATGGTGAGGGTCCCGGAAGATGAGAAAGTGAATATAGTAGGCCAGGACCGAGAGGACAATGAGCATGATCCCGAACCATACCTGCCTGGATAAACGCGTCACGAAAGGCTCCTTTTTTCACGACACTTGGGTCGACTCTGTCACATCGTGAGCAACTTTGTCAATCCTCCTTCGCTGTCTGCTGTAACGACTGAAAGGCAGGGCCTGGTTCCCCGTTTAAGCTTGTTTGAGAAGGGTTGGATCGTGTGACTTTCAAAGGTCTATGCCATTGATATGAGAGAGAATATTCTCCTGAAGGGGAAGAGAAAGAAAATAAAATCGCCGGGGATGATCAGGAAAGCAGGATGAGATAATCTGAATTTGTGAGCCATGAAACATGATCCAAGATAAAAAAATTTTTTCATGTTGAAAAAAAAATTGATTCCCGGTATCCCTGTTAGCACTCAATAATGCTGAGTGCTAACAAACCTGATCAAAGGAGGAAAGTATGAAGATTAGACCACTTCAGGATAGGGTGTTGGTCAAGAGAATCGAAGAGGAAGAAAAAACCAAGGGCGGCATTATTATTCCTGATACGGCGAAGGAGAAACCCCAGATGGGAGAGGTGATAGCCGTCGGGAATGGTAAGAAGACCGAAGATGGGAAGGTGGTTCCCATGGACGTCAAGGCGGGGAACAAGGTGCTCTTCTCCAAGTATGCAGGTACCGAGGTGAAGGTCGAGGGCGAAGAGCTGCTGATCATGCGTGAAGACGATATCCTGGGGATAATCGAGTAAACAAGGAGGTCAGAACATGGCAGGAAAAGAGATCATTTACAATCAGGATGCCCGGGTGCGGGTACTCAGAGGTGTTGACAAGCTTGCCAATGCCGTGAAGACGACTCTTGGTCCCAAGGGCCGTAATGCGATCCTGGACAAGATGTTCGGCGCACCCACCGTCACCAAGGACGGGGTCACGGTCGCCAAGGAGATCGAGCTCAAAGACAAGTTTGAGAACATGGGCGCCCAGATGGTCAAAGAGGTCGCATCCAAGACCTCCGACGTTGCCGGTGACGGCACCACTACGGCTACCGTGCTCGCTCAGGCCATT
>MPOS01000025.1 GCA_001896555.1 Candidatus Phosphitivorax anaerolimi | reverse complement strand
TATACCACAAATGCGAGTCCCCTTCACCATCTTCTTTGCCATTCTTATTGACTTTTTACCCCCAAAACCCCCCAATAGGGGTGCGAAACTTGAGTTATTATGTGAGCAATTATTCATGCGATCATCTGGATAGAATATGGAGAAGAGAGGGGGCAGCATCATGAGCGACGCCCATGAATATCTGATGGAGAACCCCCAGGAGGCCCATCGTCTCGACATCAAGACCGACATCGATGCAGTCAGAAGGCAGGCCCTTCTGTGCGGAATCAAGCCCGGAGCCAGGGTGCTCGATGGCGGGTGCGGTTCCGGGAAGACCACCACTGTGCTTCATTCGCTGGTGCAGCCCGGAGGGCAGGCCGTAGGGATCGACTTCGCTCCGGACAGGATCGAATTCGCCAGGGACCATTACGGCAAAGAGGAAGGTATCGAGTTCCTCCTGATGGACCTTCGGGGCGACCTCGGCAGTCTGGGCACCTTCGACTTCATCTGGATCCGCTTTGTACTCGAGTATTACCTGCAAGGTGCGGTGGACATCATCAAAAACGCGGCCCGTTCTCTGAAACCGGGCGGGACCCTATGCCTGCTGGATCTTGACTACAACTGCCTGAGCCACTATCCTCTGCCCGATCAGATGGAGCAAACCCTCAAAAGCATCATGGAAAAAATGATGAGGGAATACAACTTCGACCCGTTTGCAGGAAGAAAGCTCTATACGCATATGTATGATCTCGGTTTTGAGGATATCCAAGTCCATATGATGCCCCATCATCTCATGTATGGCGAACTGAAATCCAGTGATGATTTCAATTGGTTAAAAAAGGTCCAGATGGCCTCGGTCAAGGCCGGTGATCTCTTTGACGATTATCCCGGTGGTAGAGAAGGATTCTTTGGTGATTTCGTCAAGTCAGCTCATGACCCCAGGCGTTTTACGTATTCACCGCTGATCGTATGCACAGGGAAAAAACCCACGGAATAGAGGTTGTACCGGATATCACCCACGAATAGAGCAAGGCGTTCTGACTAAAGGGTTATGGAGGATTACCTTTACTGGAGGGGCCAAAAATGAGCACAGATGTTGTCTCCGGGGAGCTTTTTCCAGGGAAGGGCAGGGAAGACATTGCGAAAAATTCCCAGTACGTCTTTCCGTTCAGGCATTCTGACCTGAAGCGTTCCACCCGTTTCTATTTCAAGGCAAAGAGGATAAAGCAAAGATCATTCCTCAATGCATTGAACTTCCGGAACTTTATCAGTGACCATGTCTATGTTCAGGCAGTCCATACACACTTGAAAGAGAAATTCCTCATCGTGGTGTCTCCGGGCGCCTGTTCGAGCGGCAGGGTGACCATGACACTGCCCGAATCGAGCCTTCTGAGCTTTGCCGATTTCAGTCTGGAAGCCCTTCTCATCGATAACGGCACAACTGTCATGGTAATGGATATTGACCTTGTAAATGTTACGGACCGGTCATTTTGTGCCGAGCTTCATCAGTTCGGCTATGCCTATCACTCCCGCAGAGAGAGAAGGTTCCCGTGCCGTATGGTTGATGCCGTGATCCATGCGGAAGATGGAGAATACTACGGCACGCTCAGCGAGTTTAATGCATCAGGTCTGCGTATCAATCTGAAAGACAGGCTGTGGGCTGGGCACGATGCCGCGCGTGTGCCTTCACAGCCTATAACTATCGAGCTTTTCCGTGGATGTGAAAAGTTATTCTCAGGCCCGTCTCAACTCATCCGGATCGAGGAGCATTCTCATACCGTCGTGTTTGCTCCAATGAACATCGAGCAGAAAAAATTTAATGAACGCAAGTTTCGCAACACGCGCCTTGCCCTGGTTCCAGCCCCTCAGGCGGTGTTCATTCATCCTTTCACCGGCAAGAACGCCACGTATGACATCTGCGACATCACAACATCCGGTTTTTCTTTTCTCATGGAGAGCGACTGCACTACCATTGTTCCCGGAATGATCCTCTCCAGGCTGCAGGTTGTTTTCGCCGGAGGGCTGTCGTTGGAGTGCTCGGCGCAGGCCCTGTATTTGAAGAAACAGCGGGGCAATCTGACAAAGGCCGGATTTCTGATCACCGATATGGACCCGGTTACGTACACCCGCCTGTTCAATATCCTTACACGGGCGGACGATCCCCATTCTCTGGCGCCTTCCAAGGTCCCCATCGACGCCTTATGGGAGTTCTTTTTCCGTTCCGGTTTCATTTATCCCGATAAGTACTTAAGTCTGAGTAATAATAAGGAACACTTCAAAAACACCTACAAGAAGCTGTATCATGACTGCCCCGACATATTTTCCAGCCTGACCTACCAGAGAAACGATCAGATTTACGGGCATGTATCCATCGTCAGGGCATATCCCTATGCATGGATGGTGCAGCATCTCGCGGCCCTGCCCATGGGGAACAAACGAACCGGTCTTTTCATTCTCAGACAGATGCTGAATTATCTGGACGGATTTCACCGGATGCCGTCCATAGGAATGAAGTATCTCATGTTCAATTACCGGCCGGACAACAAATTCCCGAACTACTTTTTTGGAGGCGTGTGCGCCATTCTGAACGCACCCCGCATGTGCTCGGTGGATGAATTCGCGTACCTCACATACCGATTGCCCGACGAGGAGACTGTTGTTCCTGCCGGCTGCACTATCAGGGCGTGCAACCAGGAAGACCTTGCCGCACTCCATGAAGCATATCACAGGCATTCGCCTGGCCTCATGATCGAATCTTTCGGCCTGGAAATGGGCGACAATGAGCTCCGGAACTCTTTTGCGAGCCGCGGTCTGAAGCGGAGATGCACCCCTCATGTCCTCATCCGCGATAACAGGCGGGTGTGCTTTTTCATCGTGGATCAGTCCGACCAGGGGCTCAATATGTCGGATCTCTTGAACAGCATCAAGGTCATCATCCCGGACCCCGATCCTCAATTCCTGCCCTGGCGCATGTTGCTCGATGTCATCTCCTGTCTGGGGAAAGAATACAGGACAGCGGATATCGTCCTCCAGGTATTTCCAAGCTCTTATCTCGATAAAGCCGGTGTCCGCTATCCAAAGAAGTACTGTCTCTGGATTGCGAAAACCTCATACTTTGATCCGTACTATGATGCCATAAGGGAGATGACTCGTTTCAGCATACTCAAGTACTTCAAGAGTTATATTGAGACCAGGCTGGGGCTCCGGAAATAACCCGCTCCTTCTCGCGCGACCATTTGAGCCCTCCTTCTCGCCCTGCTCCGGATGGCTTGGAAGGCCTGGTGACATGGGGATCGGGTTAAGGAGCCTGACGCCTTAAGGCCCATGACATTCTGATCAGGTGCAACACCTTTGTCTTGTGAGCATCGTTTTGCGGTCATGCTTTTGGGGCATTTTGACGATACTTATCCTCAAGATTCTCGCATGGATGAGAACTGGCCACAAAAATAGTATCTTGGTACCCATACGCAAGGCAGCAGGTAAGTTATGGAAGATAAACAGGGAACCGAGCTGTTGTATAACATCAGCATACTCAAGACATATACGGAGTATCTCCAGAAATACTACCCTGATGTAAACGTGGACGAGGTCCTCAAATCCGCCGGGATAACCCGTCTCCAGCTTGAAGATTCAGGATGCTGGTATTCACAGGAAGTCTCAGACCGGTTTCACGATGCGATCGATAAGTTCACCAACAACCCTGCCATCTCACGGGACGCCGGACGCTACGTGGCCTCATCACGGGCATATGGGACAATACGAGACTACATCCGAGGATTCATCGGCCCGGCCACTGCATACAAGCTGCTTTCCAAGATACACGCAAAAGTATCCAGAGGGGCCTCTATCGAGGTCAACAAATTCTATCGCGGGAAGGTCGAGGTCGTCGTCACCCCGGTCAAGGGGGTTGTTGAGAAACCCTATCAGTGCGAGAATCGAATCGGGCAGTTCGAAGCCATCGCAGCCGGGTTCACGGGTCATTATGCCCAAATCGAGCACCCTGAATGCCTGCACAGGGGGGACAAGCATTGCCGGTACCATATCACCTGGAAAGAACCCAGATTTCTCACCATCAGGCGGTATAGAAATTACATTCTGATCTTCAGTGTTCTTGCCGTGACCCTGGCCTTTCCCAGCTTGTCTCAGGACTCATGGATCAACCTGATTCTTTCTCTGGTCGCCCTGACATGCGGGGTTACGTTCGCATCCTGGTTTCTGGAAAAGGATGATTACCGCAGACAGCTTGAGGATCAGTCACGATCGGCCGAACTGCTCATTTCAGAATCAAACGCCAGGTATCAAGATGCTTGCCTCGTACAGGAGGTGGGACAGGTCATTTCCAAGTACCTCGATATCGATACGCTCCTTGAAACAATCATGCACACCCTGAACAAGCACCTGAACTTTGACCGGGGTGTTGTCATGCTCGCAAACAAGGATAGAACACGGCTGGTTTTCCGGGCAGGATACGGGATAACCGACGAACAGCAAGACTTCCTGCGCCAGAACAGCCTGCATCTCGACAAACCGCATTCAAAAGGTCCCCTCGTCCGTGCTTTCAAAGATAAGGAACCCTATTTCATAGAAGATGTAAGCATGATATTCGATGACCTCTCACAGCGGAGCCAGACCATTCTCAAGTTCTCACAGTCCACCAGTTTCATTTGTGTTCCCATAGTCTTTGAAGAAGAATCCCTTGGTGTGCTCGCAGTCGATAAGGTGAATTTGTCGAAAACGCCTTTAAGGCAGAATGATCTGAATCTGCTCAAGGGCATCGCGCCGCAGATCGCCATCAGCATCATGAATGCGCGGTCATACGAACGACTGCAGGCCAGCGAGGAGAAATATCGCGATCTCGTTGAGAGCGCCAACAGCATCATCATGCGGCTGGATACTCAAGGGCGGATCAGCTTTGTCAACACTTATGCAAAAGAGCTCTATGGATATGAGGAGCATGAAATGATCGGGAGGGAGGTGCTTGGTTTTCTCATGCCGCCCATTGATGCCAAAGGGAACGATTTTTCACTGGTCTTCGCCGATTTTCTGGAAAACCCCGATGACTACCGTCAACTGATCAATATGAACATCCTCAAGAACGGGGAGAGTGTATGGATCTCGTGGAGCAACAAGGCGATATTCGACAAAGACGGCAACCTCTCCGAGATTCTCTGTGTAGGGAGTGATATCACCCAGCGCAAGATGGCCGAAGAGGAGAAAGCCAGGCTCGAGATGCAGCTGCAGAGGTCTCAGAAGATGGAGGCCATCGGCATGCTGGCAGGAGGCGTTGCCCACGATCTCAACAACATCTTAAGCGGAGTGGTGAGTTATCCGGAGATCCTTCTGATGGAGGTACCGGAAGGCAGCTCCATGCGGAAATCGCTCGAGGTGATCAAGCGCTCCGGTGAAAAGGCCGCTGCCATCGTGCAGGATCTGCTCACACTGGCCAGGAGAGGATTGAACATTTCCAATGTGGTGAACCTGAACTCCGTGATCCGCGAGTTCATCAAAAGCCCCGAGTGCAACAGGATTCTGGAATACCACAAGAATGTCCGCTGCGAACTCAATCTCGACCCGGATCTCATGAACATACTCGGATCCGAGGTCCATCTGTCGAAGACGCTCATGAACCTCATATCGAACGCGGCAGAGGCCATGACCAGCGGGGGGGTGGTGACCGTAGCCACGGAAAACCGGTATGTCGATTCTCTCATCCATGGCTACGATCTCATTGAGGAGGGGGAGTACGCAGTCATGATCGTGTCCGATACCGGCATTGGGATACCCCCTGAAAACCTCAAGCGGATCTTCGAGCCGTTCTATTCCAAGAAGGTCATGGGCAGAAGCGGCACGGGTCTGGGCATGGCGGTGATCTGGTCCACGGTGAAGGATCATCATGGATACATCGATGCCCGAAGCACAGTGGGGGAGGGGACCTGCTTCGAACTGTATTTCCCCATCACCCGCAGGGAGCTTAAGGATGACGATGTCGCCGGTCCCCTCGACGCACTGAGGGGCACCGAGAAGATCCTGGTGATCGATGACGTGGACGATCAGCGGGAGATCGCACGCAAGCTCCTCGAGAAACTGGGATATACGGTGGACGTAGCCGCCAGCGGAGAAGACGCGCTGAAATATCTCAGCGAATCCAGGGCCGATCTGATTCTCCTGGACATGATCATGGACCCCGGGATCGACGGCCTGGAAACATACCGGCGGATCCTCAAGATACGGCCCGGTCAGAAGGCGATCATTGTCAGCGGTTTTTCCGAGTCGGACCGCGTCAAGGAAACGCTCGACCTGGGTGCAGGCACATACGTGAAAAAACCCTACCGTCTTCACGACATGGCACGGGCGATCCGCTCCGAGCTCGACAGAAAACGATAGTAAAAAGCGGTTTTCCCTGGTTGACGCCGGGAGATGATCCACGATATCATCCACCAGGAATCACGCTGGTACATGGGTGTTTGGGTAGGGGGATTACGAGCGGCATATCGGTTGCCCGGTCTTCTTTTAAGGAGGAGCCCTCATGAAAAAATGGATAGCGCTCATCGTTGTCGCCGTCGTGGCCGCCGGCGCATACATTGCGGCAGACACGTACCTCTTTCAGAAAAAGCATGAAACTCCCTCACCCGGAGAGAATATCCACATCATACAACGCGATGAGGCCGTGCCGCAGGCGGATGCCCCCCAGCAGCAGATCACGGCCCAGCGGCCGGCAACCATAACCGAGATCCCCGTTCCCCGGAAGGAAAGCGAAAAGAGCTTTGCCGAGCTGAAGGCCGAGCTGGCCGCAGTGTGTAGCGAGATTGAGAAAAAGGACTATATGAAGTCCTATGATCTCGAAGGAGGCCTTCTCAAGCACCTCGATGCCTTGATCGAGAAGCTCGCCTATCGCCCGCCCGTGGTCTCGGGAGAGACACAAGACCTGTATTCCCTGCTCAGCAATGCCGCGCACTTCTACCGGGTACTGGGCAAGAACGACATCATGATGTTCAAAGACATCCTCTCTCATGAGCGCGACCGGATCGAACCCCTGATGGCGCTTTTGTTCCACTATCTCGTCAAGGGGAGCGCCGGGCACCAACTGAACGTTAACAGCGGGCAGATGTATGAATATGCGGGGTTCTTCCTGAACACCCTGGGAGGGCAGTCATACCTCTACCGGCGCGATTCCATCACGAGGACCCTCACAAAATACTATTCCGTGCTCATTCTCGACATGGCCAACAGGGAAACCATGAATCCCTACGGCATCGATATCAGGCCGCATCTGACGCTCATCCAGGAAGACTTGAGGAATCTTAATGCCCTGAAAAACAGAGACGAATACCTTGCCAGGCTCAAGGAGATCGAGTCGCTGGTATTGCGTTGATACGGCATTCCCCCTTACCCATTCTTAAGATGATATGAGCCCTCAGGCGCGGTTTATCCTATTCCAGCTCATGATCATCGTTCCCTTTCTGGGCGGGATGGCCCTCAAGCGGCACATATCTTCGGCCCGGGACCTCACCCGCATGCTCATCAGGCTCAACCTCATCCTGATCGAGCCGCTCATCGTCCTCTGGAGCATCTGGGGGTTGAGCCTGGACTGGAACATGGCGGTCCTCCCCTTCTCGGGCCTGCTCCTCGTAGCGGCGGGAATGGCTACCGGAAGACTGATGCTTCCCGGCTTACGGCTGAGTGAGAGATCCAGAGCCACCTTTCTCATCAGCTCGTCCATCGCCAATCACGGGTTTACCATGGGCGCGTTCCTTTGTTTTCTCTTTCTCGGCGAAAGGGGGCTGGGCCTGGCCTTTCTTTTTCTGTCATATTTCATGATCTATATCTTCACGGTCATCTTTCCCTATGCAAGGTCCGTATCCCGGCCGGATGGATCGATGCCCGGGGTGACGGCCTATCTTCTCGATATTCAGAATATGCCCCTGGCCGCGGTCGTTTCCGCCCTTGTTCTACAGCTCTTCCATGTCCAGAGGCCCGGGGTCGATTTTCCTGTGAATACGCTCATGATGATCTCCATCGCCGTGTACTACTTCAGCTTAGGAATGAGCTTTGAGACCTCCCGGGTCTTCTCGTTCCTGAGGGAAAACGTCGCGCTCTCGCTCAATAGATTCCTGATCCTGCCCGCGATCACGCTGGGGGTGCTCGCCATGGTGAATCTCGGAGAGCACGTGGAGGCGGTCATTGCGATCCAGTCGTTCATGCCGGTCGCCATCTACTCGGTGGTGGCATCGGTGCTCTTCGACCTCGACAAAGAGCTCGCCTCGAACCTCTTCGTGTTCAACACCCTTTTTTTCCTCCTGATTGTTCTGCCTTTGCTTTTCGTGTTCAAGGGGCCTATTCTGGGGATATAGAAGCGCTTGCCAGAGGTGTGAGATGCAAGACTGCAAATTCAATGCAGCATTGTTCGACTTCGGCGGGGTGATCGCGGAGGAGGGTTTCAGAAACGGGCTCTACGAGATCGCCCGGCTCAACGGTTTGGCTGAAGAGGATTTTGCGGCCGCGACCAGGGAGATCATCCACGACACCGGGTACATCACTGGAAGGGCGGACGAGACGTTCTTCTGGGAAACCCTGCGCAGGCAGACCGGGATCAGGGGCAGCGACAGTGGCTTAAGGGATATCATCCTGAAAGGCTTCACCCTGCGGAAGTGGATGATCCGGGTGATCGAAGAGCTCGGGTCTCGGGGCATACGGCTTGCCATCCTGAGCGACCAGACCAATTGGCTCGATGAGCTCGAAGAAAGGTATCGGTTCTTCCACTACTTCGAGCGGGTTTTCAACAGCTACCACGTGGGCAGGACCAAGCTCGAAAAGCAGATCTTTCTCGACGTCCTGAAGATCATGCATCTCGAACCAGGCGAGACGCTCTTCGTGGACGATACCGAGGGGCATGTACAGCGCGCCCGCGAGGCAGGACTTCAAGCCATCCACTACCGCGGCAAGGACGATTTTCTGGAAAGGCTCTCTCACCTCTGCCCGGGGCTTGCCCTGGACCGCTGACAGGGCCCGTCACTGGACCTGGTATTTCTTCAGCTTCTTGTGCAGGGTGGCCCGGGTGATACCGAGCTTCCGGGCGGCCTCGCTCTTGTTGCCGCCCGAGAACTCCAGGGTCTTGAGGATCGTGGCCTTCTCCACCTCCTCAAGCGGCAGGTTCGCGGCAACCGGCGCGATAGGGCCTGCCGGAGGGACGTCCGCGTGCATCAGGTTCAGGTCGTCTTCCGAGAGATACTCGGAATCGGTGAGTACTACAGCGCTCTCGACGGTGTTCATCATCTCCCGGACATTGCCGGGCCAGGGATATCGGATGAGCCGGTCCATGGCCTGGGGGGTGAAGCCCTTGATGGATTTGGCGTTCTTGGCAGCGAACATCTTGAGAAAGTGTTCGGCCAAAAGCGGGATGTCGTCCTTGCGCTCTCTTAAGGGCGGCACTTTCAGGTTGATGACGTTCAGGCGGTAGTAGAGATCCTCGCGGAAATCGCCCTGCTGCACGCGCGCGAGCAGGTCCCGGTTGGTGGCCGCGATGATCCGAACGTCGACAGTGAGGACCTCCTCGCCCCCTACCCGGGTGAATTCCTTCTCCTGGATCACCCGCAGGAGCTTGGCCTGCATGGCCATGGACATCTCGCTGATCTCATCCAGGAACAGGCTTCCCCTGTCGGCCTGATGGAAGCGCCCCTCTCTCCTCCTGATCGCCCCGGTAAAAGCGCCTTTTTCATGGCCGAAGAGCTCCGACTCGAGCAGACCCTCGGAGATGGCGGCGCAGTTGAGCTTGATGAAAGGGTGGTCCTTTCTCGTGCTGTTGAAATGGATGGCCCCTGCGATCATCTCCTTACCCGTACCGCTCTCGCCGGTGATCAGGACTGTGGCGTCCGAGGCAGCCGCCTTGGATGTGGTCTCCAGCAGGTGGATCATGGCGGGGCTTTTGCCGATGATGTTGCGGGTGTCGAAGTGCTCGCCGATGATCTCCTTGAGGAGGCGGTTCTCCTCCTTGAGCCGGCTGTGCTCCATGGCCTGCTCCATCTTCATGCGCATCTCCTCGAAGTCGAGCGGCTTCATGAGATACTCGTAGGCGCCTTTCTTCATTGCCTCGATTGCCGACTCTATAGAGGAATATGCCGTGATGATGATCACAGGTATGGCGGGGTTGATGCCCTTGATCACACTCAAGGCCTCCAGCCCGGAGACCTTCACCATCCGGATGTCCATGAGGATGAGGTCGAAGGGCCTTGAACGGACCCACTCGATGGCCTTCGACCCGTCGTCCGCCTCAAAGATCCGATAACCCCAGCCCGAGAGCAGGGTCTTGAGCATGGTGCGGTGCCCATTGTCGTCATCGACTACCAGGATATCTCGTGTGGTATTCATCTCACTATTCCCTCCATTCCTCTTGCGGGTAAAATGAGGGAAACCGTGGTTCCCTTTTCTTTGATGCTGTTGATGATCACCTGACCCGAGTGCGCTTCCATGATCTTGTGCACGATGGCAAGCCCCAGTCCGGTGCCCGACTGCTTGGTGGTGAAGTACGGGTCGAACACCCGGCCCACGTCGTGCCCAGGGATTCCACAGCCGGTGTCCGATATGTGCACGATGATGTTCTCGTTCACCTCGTCATGCTCGATCCACACCTTCAAGACCCCGCCGTTCTCCATGGCCTCGATAGCGTTCAGATAGATGTTGAGCAGCACCTGACCGATCCGGTCCTGATCGATGTAGGCATATACGGGCCCGTCAGGGAGATCGCGCGTGTCGATGGATATTCCCTGGGAAACGGCCTGCTTCCGGATCACCTCGATGGAATGGCGCAGGACTTCGATGATGTCGGTTGTCTTCTGCTGCACGTTCAGGGGACGGGCGAATTCGAGGAGCTGCCCGATCACCCGGTTGAGCCGCTCCACCTCCCTGATCATGATCTCGGCCGTTTCCTGGTCCTCGGGAACATCCTTGTAGCGCTCCTTGAAATAGGTGGCAAAACCCTTGATAGAGCTCAACGGGTTCCTGATCTCATGCGCCACACCTGCAGCGAGGCTTCCCAGCGATGCCAGGCGTTCTTTCCGCTGCATCTCCTTCTTGAGATGCCGGATCTCCGTGATGTCTCTTAAGAGCACGATGCATCCGAGGAACTGGTCCTGGTCGTCCTTGAGGATGCTCGCACTGGCCTCGAAGAGCATGTTCTTTCCCTTGACCGGCACGTCGATCTCCCGGATGAGAACACCGGAGGCGCGAAGCGCCTCGTTGAGCAGGCCGCTGATAGGGGAGGGGAGGACATCGTCCGCCTTCCGGTTCACGGATTCCTGGGGTGTGATCTTAAGCATCTTCTCGCATGCGTTGTTCACGGTGAGGATACGGCCGTTTTCGCTGATGAACAGGAGACCCACGGGGATGTTCTCTACGATGTTGTCGGAGAACGCCTTGATGCGGGAGAGGCTGGCCCGCGCGATGCGGTAGTTGTAGGCGATGATGATGGACACGATGCCCGAGAACCCGATCAGGAGGAGGATCACGGCGTTCAGGACGCTCTGGTGCGTGCTCTCCCGCATGGTCTTGATGATCGGATCCATGTCCAGGCCTACGAAGATCGTAAGCGGCGGCTGCTGATAATTTTCCGGGAACATGCGCGACATAAGCCAGTCCTCGGGCGACATGCGCCTGCCGTGCATAGCCATCCTCCCGCGGGAGGGGATGAATTTCCGGTAGACCTCGAACACGGGCTTGCCGTCGGATCTGAACATCCGGCGCGACCTGGCCTGCTCGTCTATGCTCGCAAGATCGAGGTCGGCCCCATGGATACCACCGATGAACATGGGCTGGTTGTGGGCAACGATCCTGCCGTCCTCATCGGTGATGAGAATATAGAGGATATCCGGCTGCTCAGCTGTCTCCATGATGAGCCGCTGGATCTGGATGCCGCTCCAGTTGAGTCCCATCATGCCGGTGCGCGCGCCGGCCTCGAATGATCGGATGAGGGCGTCCCCCTTCTCCCTCATGAGCATGACCATATTGTCTTCTTGTGTCTTCACGTTCTTCATGGTCATAAAGGCGAAGATCGGCACCAGTACGATGAATGCCCCCACAATCACCCACGGTGATACGCGTATCCAGCTCTTATCGGTATATCTGTCTCTCATGCAGTGAGTGCTCACTCGTTTCCCGGTTCTTCGATGATTATGCTACAAATCCCATGCCAGGGCTCGCTATCCGGTCTGATCAATCCGAATGAAAGGATATGACCCGGAGGGATGTAAATGTTTTATACAGATGTATCCAGCACATGTATACCTTCTATACACTTTTCTTGCAACCAGGGACAGACAAGCACGGGAAACACTGGCCGACAGGCTTTGAAATGTAATCGAATCAGGCCCTTGGATACAAAATCGGGAACCTGGCACGTTCATTGAAACAGTGTGGTACCACGGAGGTGAGAGACATGGAAAAGAAAGTCATCGTCCTATGCGGAATCGTGGTGCTGGCGTTGAGTGCGTTACCGGCCTTAGCCTATGGTCCGTTTTCCGGCCGGGGACCAGGAGCGTGCCTCTCCGGCGGGCAGGATCTGGAACAAAACCTGACCGCCGAGCAGCAGGCCGAGCTGCAGAAGCTGAGACAGGACTTCGCAGATCAGACAAGAGAACTGCGCGAGGGCCTTCAGGCAAAGAGACAGGAAATGAGAACCCTCATGGAGAGCAGCAGCCCTGATAAAAAAGAGCTCAAGCGCGTGCAGGCAGAGATAAACACCCTGCGCGCACAGCTGGCCGACGCCCGGATCGATCACGTTCTCAAGGTGAAGGAGATCAATCCTCAGGCGTTTTCCGGATACGGCAGGGGATGCGGTATCTCTGCGTGGAAAGGCTGCCCGCGATCCGGCTTCGGGGAAAGACAAAACCGGAGGGCCTACTGCCCGAACGCCCTGTAGCAAGGCTGCAGAAACCCCAGAAAAATACCTCCTCATAAAAACCTCCTCTTTGGGATGGCCGTTCTCATGCCCTGACGCCATCCCGATTTTTTTTGTAACCCGGGCCCGCCTCGTTGCTTTCTGCAGGTTATTCTGTTAATGGGCAAGCGACAGTCCGCCCGGGCACAGGTTTTAAGCCGTGCCGTGCAATAAGAGAGCCCTGGCCTTGGGGCCTTAAAAAGGCGGTATTGTCCCGAATGGAAGGAGGGAGCGGCGTTCTGATCATGGAGGTATCCGCCATATTCAAGCTTGCAATAGTGTTCGTGCTGATGCTCGCCGCCATCAGAAGGGGCATCTCCCTGGGCAACACCTTTGTCATGAGCTCTGTGCTCCTGGGCGTTCTGTTCGGTCTCGATGCGACATCCATGGCGGCCTCGGCTTTGTCCTCCGTGCTTTCTTCCCGCACGATCGCGCTATGCGCTGTCGTCTCGCTCATACTGATCCTCTCGACGAGCATGGAGGTGTCCGGGCACATGAGTGGCCTGCTGGCAAACTTCCGGGGAATGGTGCGCAGCCCGCGGGTCAATCTGGCGATCTTCCCCGCGCTGATCGGCCTGCTGCCAATGCCGGGCGGCGCGGTCTTTTCGGCCCCCATGGTAAGAGAGATCGGGGCGTCCACCTCGCTGGGCCCGCACGAGCTGAGCTACGTGAACTACTGGTTCAGACATGTCTGGGAATACTGGTGGCCTCTGTATCCTGGGATCATCCTCGCGGTGGCTCTGGCGGACGTGGGCCTGTGGACCGCGGTCATCTATCTCTTTCCGCTCACCCTCGTAGCCCTGGGAGCGGGATATTATCCTCTCGCGGGAAACCGCCTGAGCAGCGAACATGCCGGAGAGACCGGACGGCCCCCCATATGGCCCTTTATCCGGGAGCTCGTGCCTATCCTTCTGGTCATCGTCATGGGATTCGGACTTGGGGAAATCCCCGCCCTCCTGCTTCCCGGATGGTTTCCGGCCAAGGATGCGGCCCTTGTCTTAAGCCTGGCCGCGGCAAGCGGATGGGTCTGGGCCCGCAACAGGCTGGATGCTGGCACGATACGGTCCATCATCCTGAGCCCCAAGCTGCTCGGCATGATCTATATGGTCGCGTCCATCATGGTGTTCCAGGGCGTCATGGAGGACAGCCGGGCGGTTGAGGCTGTCAGCGCCGAGCTCAAGAGGCTCAGTGTCCCGCTTGTGGCGGTCGTGATGATGCTCCCGTTTATGGTGGGGGCGATCATGGGAATCACAGTGGCCTTCGTAGGGAGCACCTTTCCCATCCTGATCGCCCTCCTTGTATCGCTTGGGAAGGGAGATATCCTGCTCCCGTATCTCATGCTGGCCCTGGTGAGCGGGTTCGTGGGGGTGCTCCTTTCCCCGCTCCACCTGTGCCTGCTGCTCTCGAACAAATATTTCGGGGCCTCCATGCGGGGGGTGTACCGGTATCTGTGGCTTCCGAGCGCGGCGATTCTGGCGAGCGCTGTACTCTACTTCGTGTTGTCCCTTCTTGTCGTGGAATCGTTCATGAGATAAAGCCCATGGAGAGAGACAGATGAAAAATGTTACCTGTTTTACTGCATTAGAAAATCGGTTCGCCGTAAAGCGCAATTGACTATGAGAGGATTCCTATAGTAGGAAGAAAGCCTTAAGGGGGATGCCCATGTCACTGACATACAAGGAAGCCGGCGTAGATATCGATAAACAGAACCTCTTGATCAAGGGAATACGATCGATCGTAAAATCCACCCACGGTCCTGAGGTCATCGGCGGGATCGGCGGGTTCGCAGGCCGCTTCAGGCTGGATCTGGCGAACTACAAGGATCCGGTGCTCGTGTCGTCTACCGACGGGGTGGGCACAAAGCTCAAGATCGCCCTGATGGCGGACAACCACGAGAATATCGGCATTGACCTGGTGGGCATGATCGTCAACGATATCATTGTCGACGGCGCCAATCCGCTGTTCTTCCTCGACTACATGGCCATGGGCAAACTCAACGTAGAGCGCGGCAAGGTGCTCATATCCAGCATGGCCAGAGGGTGCAAGGAGGCCGGTTGCGCACTCATCGGCGGAGAGACCGCCGAGATGCCGGGTGTATACAATGACGACGAGTACGATCTGGCAGGTTTCGGCGTGGGCGTGGTGGATAGCGACAAGATCATCGACGGCTCCCGGGTATCTGCAAAGGACGTGCTCATCGGCCTGCACTCGTCCGGAGTGCACAGCAACGGCTATTCACTGGTGCGCAAGGTCCTCTTCGAGCGGGAGAAGCTGGACATCGATTCCTACATCGAAGACCTGGGCAAGACCCTGGCCGAGGAGCTCCTGACCCCGACGCGCATCTATGTCAAGAGCGTGATGAACATCCTGAGGAACTTCGAGATCAAGGGGATCGTGCACATCACCGGCGGGGGTTTCATCGACAATATCCCCAGGGTCCTTCCGGCGCGGTCCTGTGCGGTGATCCGCAGGGGCTCGTGGACGGTCCTGCCCATATTCCGGTTCATTCAGGATCTGGGCAGGATCGAAGATGCCGAGATGTACCGCACCTTCAACATGGGCATCGGCATGGTGCTGGTCGTTGCGGAAAAGGATGCAGACGATGTCATGCAGAGGCTCAGAGGGCTCAAGGAGCCTGCAACGGTGATCGGGCATGTCAAGTCGCGGAAAAAGGGAGAGGATGCGGTTCTCTTCCAGGAGTAGGAGGGCGGAGAGTTGATACGGATCGGGGTGCTGGTATCCGGCAGCGGTTCCAACCTGCAATCCATCATGGACGCCTGCAAGAATGGAGAGATCGACGGGCAGGTGGCGGTGGTCATCAGCAATGTCCCCGATGCCTATGCCCTAGAGCGCGCCCGGAACAGATCGATCCCCACGGTGGTGCTCTCCCACAACGACTTTCCCGACCGGAGCTCCTTCGACCGCCGGCTGGCGGCCGTGCTGAAGGAATACCAGGTGGATCTGGTGGCGCTGGCCGGGTTCATGCGCGTGCTTTCCGACGAATTTCTCGGTGAGTTTCCGGGCAGGGTCATGAACATCCATCCGGCGCTCCTCCCGTCGTTTCCCGGGCTGGGCGTCAGGCGAAAGGCGATCGAGCACGGCGTACGCTTTTCCGGGTGCACGGTTCATTTCGTGGATGCCGGGGTGGACACGGGCCCCATCATCATTCAGGCCGTGGTCCCCGTGTACCCCGACGATACCGAAGAGGAGCTTAAGGACAGGATACTGGTCCAGGAGCACAAGATATACCCCAAGGCCATACAGCTCTTTGCTCAGGAAAGGCTCATTGTCTCCGGAAGAAAGGTCTACATCAGGGGGTTCGATAAGGATGCGGCTCAATGCCTGGTAAACCCCCCGCTGGACATCTAGAAGGCCCTGTGCTGGTGAGCGCCTGCCTGCTGGGGATATCGTGCAGGTACGACAAACGGGCGAAGACATCCGAGAGCATTGTGAGCAACCATGATATTCTCCCGGTTCCGGTCTGTCCGGAACAGCTGGGCGGCATGCCGACCCCCCGGCCGCCCGCTCAGTTCACCGGTGGAGACGGACGGGATGTGTGGAAGGGCCGTGCCCGGGTGATCGATGCACAAGGCCGGGACGTAACCGGGCTCTTTATGGAAGGCGCCCGGCAGACGCTGAAGATTGCGCGGATCGTTGGGGCCAGATGGGCTGTTTTCAAGGATGGCAGCCCTTCCTGCGCCACGCGGGTTGTCTGGAAGGACGGCAAAAAGGTGCCCGGGGTGGGAGTTACCACCGCCTTGCTGCTGGACAACGGGATCGCGGTCATGGATGAGGAAGGACGGCTATGAAATCGTATTTTGATGTCGTGGGCTCGGGCGAGGGCATTTCAGGGCTTATCGCCTGTGTTCTCCTTGCACACAAGGGTTTCTCCTGCCTGTGGGCGGATACAGGCAACGATGCGGATCTGGATCATGCCCGGAAAGGCATCCCGCTCCTTATCTCCAGTGAGTTCTGGGACAGGGGTATCAGGCCTCTGCTCTCGTCCATGGACACCACGCTTCCGGGCGCTCTTAAACCCAGGGCGATTGGAAAGATTCAGGCCATCGTTCCCGGCAGGAGATTCGATGTCGGCCCCGCTCCTGTAAACGGGTATTCCCAGGCACATCGAAAGAACACCGAGCGGTACCTTCACCTCATGGAGAAGACCATGACGAGGCCCGGCGTTCTGCTCCGCGCCTCTTCACGCACGGTTCCGGAGGTCGAGCCGTGGCAGAAGGACCAGATAACGGCCCTGTGCAGGACCGGGAAACCGAACTATCTTTCGTATCTGAGGTGGTCGGCCCTGCTCACCGGCCTGTACTCACTCGACTTCACCACGGCGAAGCACGCACTCGGGGCATACCTCTCTCATAACCGGGGTCATTATCTTAGGGCTGAAAAAGCGGATCTCACGGTGGAGAACAACACGGCTGTCGGGCTTTCCCTGGGCAATGTCAAGGTACGTTCACGGTACTGCATATCGGATGAAAGCCCGGTGAAGCAGAGTCGGGCAGGAGGGTTCATCTTTTACGGCACCTGCGTGGTCGACGAGCATGTGATACCCGTAGGCATGGGAGACATGGTCATAGCCCCTCCGCCGGAAGACATGCACTTTCCACTCGTGCTTCTGCTGGAGAGGCGCGACGGCAAGGGGATCGTATCGGTGACGGCAAAGGTCCCGGTGGGAGGCATGCTCACCTCGCATACCGAGCTGCTGTCGTGGGCGTCGGGCATGATCTACAAGCGGCTCAAACAGGTCATGCCTTTTCTTGAGCATTATCTCATCGGCTTCGATGTGGTCGATCCCTTTATCGAAAACTCAATCCGGCCGTGGTTCCAATATGCAGACGAGGTGCGGGTCCCCTGGTATGTTTCGGGGAAACGCTATATGAGGAACGGCAACAGGGTGTTCATCTGCAATAGTATGAAATACGGATGGCTTGATATGGAGGGGGAGATACTCTGGGGCATATGCATGGCAAATGCAATACTCAAAGACCTGAACAGGTCGGATCTCATCGCCGCGAGGATGATGGCTCAGGCATCGCGGGTGTAACGCTCCTCGAGCTTCTGGCGGTTCTCTGTATCGCATCGATTCTGGCGGTCATGGCCCTGCCTGACCTGGGGAAGCTGTTGTCCAGGAAATCCCTGTCCTCTCAGGCAGACAAGATCGCCCTTTCACTGCATCGTGCGCGGGACCTGGCCATGGAGCAGGGGCACGACTGGAAGGTGGTGTTTCATCCGGCTGAGGGCACCTGGGTCTGCTTTGGCGATGCAGACGGGGATTCCGAGATGGACGAGACGGAGCAGCGGCTGGGCCCTGACAGGCTTGATAGGAAGGTTTGCTTCGGGTGTGTCTCCGGCACGGGGCCGAACGGCACCGTGGTCCCCGGAGACGGCATCAGCTTCGTCGACAACCGCATCAGCTACTCTCCGCTGGGATGCTGCAACTCCGGGAGCATTTATATCCGCTCCGAGGACAGGTCTATGGCGATCAGGGTATTGCCCGCATCGGGGGCGGTCAGGATGTGGGAATATCGTGGCGCCTGGGAGGCGCTGCCGTGAACAGGGGATTCAGCCTTCTGGAGGTGTTGGTCGCCCTCCTGGTGATCATGCTCCTCTTCACGGCTGGGGCTAAGATATCAATACTCTCAACGCGGTCCGGCAGCTATGCCCGGGATCACACTTTGGCCGCAGTTCTGGGACATGCAGGCTTGGTATGGCTTACCGGACTCGACCATGGCTCTCCCGAGCTCAGGGCGGGGTGGCACCGGGACCCCGCCAATCCCATAGAATACGACGGCCGGGGCGGATATTACCGTTTCTGGCAGATCGACGAATCCCCGATGGGCAAACAGGTGGTTCTCTTTGTTGTGTGGAATGAAGGCGTGCGGAAGGCCTCAGACTTCGGCTCGCTTGTTTCGCTCAAGGAAAGTGGGTGCCCGCAGGTATCGTTCAGCGAGATCATCCCCTCCCCTTAAAAACGGGCGCGGAGAATATCGGAGCCGGGTCCGCTATGCCTGGGAAGGCTCGGAGGCATCGGACGGTTGGGGAAGCGGCTCTGCCTCACGGAGTTTTCTGGGTTCTTCACGCACCATTTTGCAGTAGCCATTGAAGATGACGCCGTTCTCGATGGTGAGTGACGAGGTCTTGACGTTGCCGAAGAGCTTGCCCCCCGCCTTCAGCTCCAGCTTCTTGTGCGCATTGACCTCGCCGTGCATTTCACCGTGTATGATGATGTTTTCCGCGCGTATCTGGGCGTTTACCATGGCGGTGTTTCCGATGATGACCATCCCGTTGGTATCGATCTCGCCGGTGAAATTCCCGTCGATCCTGACCGTGCCTTTGAACTTCAGCACCCCTTCGAACGAAGTCCCGTTACCCAGCAGACCGACGATATCGTCCTTTTGCTGCTTATCTTTTTTCGTAAACATCAATACCTCCACAGGTAGTGCAAAATATGGGTTTGCCGGACAGGAGAGCGTTGCTGCCGTGATGCACGTATGTCTCTTGCCGGAGCGCAAGTTGCATGTTTAACCCATTGACATTCAACCACATTCAGGCACGATGCAAGCACAGATATGCAGAAATGACAAGAAAAAAGATGAATGCCAGGACATGGGGAACATTGGTTACTATGTAGTGTATCTCACGTATGATTTCCATACGCGGTTCCAAGCAAGATGCAGGCCAGACAGTAACGTCTTGATTATGCTCGCTGCAGGCGCAGTAACTGTAATAAAGATGCCTCACTGCATCTGATGATTGTTTCCGTTTCGTAACTCGCGCATGCGGTGAAAAAAACAGTTTTGTTACCGGGTATTGAACCAGAGCACCCTTGCACCGGGGTGGATGCTGGCACATCGGGGAGTATCGCCAGGTATATGAATTTCCGCATATATCAGGAGGTGTGTCGTTCAAGTCACGGTTGCTGTTCTGACGCACACCCGAAGGAAATGGTCACCTAAAGATGCCTTACCGTGCGCTCCGATAGACATCGATCCGTCTGAGGGCCTCACGCGCGCGCATGCTGGTCTCGGCAGAGGGGTTCAGTTCCAGGGAGGCAAGGAGATACTGGTAGGCTGCGGTGGGCTGGCCCTGCTTGAGCCGCAAGAGGCCGAGTGAGAGATATGCATCGGCAAGCCGGTCAGAGTCCCGGTGGGTCGAGATGCACTGCTTCAAGATACGCGAGGCAGCGGCGGCATGACCGGTGTCATCGAGCCATTCCGAGAGAATGACGCACTCATCCGGGCTCAACTTGGCAACCTCTGATCTGTTCATGCGGGAGAGGGCGTCGATGACATCCAAGGGGTGTTTCCGTTCCATGGCGGTTCTCAGGACAGAGAGATTGGAAATCCCTGAGTATCCGGGCTCCGGCTCCCGGGGAGCCGTCGGCCTGTCCGTTCTCCAGGCCCGGTCTTTCCAAGGCCAGCTCCAGGAAAGACGTTCTCCTGCCAGAGCGATGGCGATCCCGCCCAGAAAACCTCCGATGTGGGCGCCGTAGGCAATAGATGACTGGGGACCGATGAGCAGGGGCAGCAGATTGTCCACGATCACGAAGAACCCCAGGACCAGCCGCGCGGGCAGCAGAAACACATCGACATAGAAGGGAATGAGGGCGACGAACACCTTGATCTTGTTCCGGGGAAAGAGCAGGAAATACACGCCGAGCACCCCGGAGATGGCCCCTGACGCCCCCACCAGCGGTATCATGGAAGGGCCGGCGAAAAAGGAAAAGAACCAGGTCGCGACCGCGCCGGTCCCCAGGTAGACAGCCAGAAAGCCGAACCTGCCGAGCACGTGCTCCACGTTGTCGCCGTATATCCACAGAAAGAGCATATTCCCTGCCAGATGCAGGAACCCGCCGTGGAGAAACATACTGAAGAAGAGATCACTCATCTCCGGTGCGCCCGGCTTGTAACCGTTCGCAAAGGTGAACAGGTCATAGGCGCTGACCTGGTCCAGCACCTGCCTGAGTGAGACCCCGGACGGAAGATAGGGCGCGATGCTGCGGATGTATTCCTCCAGAAGCGGGTCGCCGGGATTGACACCCTGCATGCTCAGCGGAAGAGTGATGAAGAGATAGATCAGAATGTTTGCGGCCATGAGACTCCAGGTTATCCATGGCGTGAAGTTTTTGGGATTCGGGGTGTCTCCTATGGGAAAAAACATTCGCTGTCAGGCTCCTGTCTGTTTTTCTTCCGCTGCCGGCTCTCATCATTATGATGCAGGGTGATGCCGGAAAAAACCATTGTCTGTATACTATCTGTAATTGATTTGAGATGCAAATACCCGATTCTTCGATTCAATCGTGCGGCAGCCTTCAGCGGCGCGCCAATCGGTATCCTCCCCTCCCGCCTCACCCCGAAAATGGGACCTTCTCCTACCGGGATGAGGTTTTCCGTGGTCAGGATGGTTTCCCCGCGAGGAAGCAGGTGATCAGCGAGTTGACCTCTTCTGGATATTCCTCGTGGGCGGAGTGGCCGCACCTGTTCAGGAGATGGGGCCGGGCGTTCTTCATCCGCTTCTCGAACCTCCCGAGCAGCTCAAGGGGGAGATACCGGTCGTTCTCTCCCCAGATGACCAGCGCGGGATGCCGGATCTCTGGCAGGATTCGCTCGGTTGCCGACCAGTCCTGGTGCCTGGCGATCAGGGTTTGAAACCGGATATTGTGGGCGAACTTCAGGGGCAGGTACACCTCGCTGACCATCTCTGCGGTAACCAGTTCCCTGTGGTGGAACGACCGCCGGAGACGTTTCTTCACCGTGCCGGGGGTCACGAGCTGCAGGAGCAGAGGCCCCAGGAGAGGGCATTTGAGGAGCTCCCACTCGATGACATCCCGGACATCGAGACCGCTCGATGCCACCAGCACCAGCTTCTCCACCCTCTCGGGGTGCCGGTGGGCAAAGTGTAGCACCCATCCGCCTCCCCACGAGTGACCGAGAAAGGACGCGCGGTCGATACCGAGCCGGTCCATGAACTGGAGCAGGACTTTAGACGTATCCTCAAGGCCATAGCACCGGCGGGCGGAGAGAGGCAGGGTGTAGCCGTACCCCGGCATATCCAGCGCAAAGACTGAGAAATGCGCGGAGAGCGCAGGGATGTTGTGTCTGAATGAGTACAACCACATCCCGCCTCCATGGACGAGGATGAGCGGGCTGCCTCCTGTGCCTGTCCGGAGGTAGTGGATCATGAATGAGTCGAGCATGAGAAACCCGGAGTCGATGGTCTTCAGATATCTGGAGAACCCTGTACCTGCTCTCATGTCCAACCTCCCAGTGTCCAGGGGTGCCCGATGCACATTCTTCTTTAAGAGAAGGTGTCGTGTGGCGCTGTCTTTTTCTGTACTGTATCCGGTCGCGCGATGAAAGGGGAAATCCATTTCCCGTTGACACACCGGCTCAAAGCCGGGTACCTTCCTCTGTGGGGAAAATGGCTGCGATTGGCAGTGAAAGGAGCGTTTTATGTCGTGGGACCCACGGAATCAGGGCAATGAGAAGGATATCGAAGAGGTCATCAGGCAGGCGAAATCCCAGTTCGAGTCCATAAAACATCGGGGGAAGGGTCTCTGGACCCTCGTCGTTCTCGTCCTGGTTATCGGGATCGGGGCACTGACCTCCGCCTATACCATACAAGCAGGTCATCGGGGCGTTGTCTTGAGGTTCGGGAAATTCGCCGGCGTGGTCAGTCCGGGGTTGCATTTCAAGATCCCCTTCGGGGTGGATAGGGTCATCGATGTCCATACCGAAAAGGTGGAAACCGAGACCTTCGGCTTTCGGAGCGCAAACGCCGGTGTCAGGGGAAAGTCCCGGAAGGACCCGGAGACGGCGAACGAGTCCATGATCCTCACCGGAGACCTGAACGTGATCGACATGGAGTGGATCGTCCAGTACCGGCGCCAGGACCCCCGGAAGTTTCTCTTCTCAATCCACGACCCGGTCCAGACCATACGCGACATCAGCGAGACCGTGGCCCGGCAGATTGTGGGCGATAGGAGCTTTGACTATGTGCTCCAGAACCGCGAAGAGGTGAATCGTATCTTCCAGGACGACCTCCAGGAGATCCTGGACGGGTATGAAAGCGGGATAAAGATCGTAAGCGTGCGCCTCCAGAACGTGGTCCCGCCCGATGCAGTCAAAAGCGCCTTCAACGAGGTGAACGAGGCCCAGCAGGAAAAGGAGCGGCTCATCAACGAGGCGCAGGAGACCTACAACCGCGAGATACCCAAGGCCAGAGGAGAAGCCGACCGTATCATCAACTCGGCCAGGGGATATGCCCTCGAGCGGGTGAACAAGGCCAAGGGAGAGACGGCCCGGTTCACCGACGTGCTCAAGGAGTATCGCAACGCCAAGGAGGTGACCAAGAAACGGCTCTATCTGGAGACGTATCGTGAGATCATCCCCAAGGCAAAGAACGTCTATGTCGTCGACAGCAAGCAGAAAACCATTCTCCCCATGCTCGATCTCGACAAGCTGGGCTCCAAGAGCGGAGGTGAACAATGAAGGCGCTGAAAACCCTCTTATTGGCTATAGCCATTCTGGTCTTTCTCGGGATTTCGGGTGCGTTCTATACGGTAGGCGAGTACGAGCAGGTGGTCATCACCCAGTTCGGCAGGCCCGTGAAGGCGGTGACCGATGCAGGGCTGCATTTCAAGATCCCCTTCATCCAGAAGCTCACCCGGTATGAAAAGCGCATTCTCAGATGGGACGGTGACCCCAAGGAGGTGCCCACCCGGGACAAGCGCTTCATCTGGGTGGATGCCACGGCCCGGTGGCGGGTCGTGGATCCCGTGCGGTTCCTCCAGTCCCTCGGCACCTATGATCAGGCGTATGTGAAGCTCAACGACATCCTGGATGCGGTGGTGAAGGACCATGTCTCTGCCAACCCGCTCGTGGAGCTGGTGAGATCAACGGATCTCATCGAAGCCGAAGATGGAGAAGAACTCGATGCAAGCTCAGCCCTCACCGACATGGATGCCAAGAGCAAGATTGTGCTGGGGCGGGAGAAGATTACCCGGGCCATACTCGCAGAGGCGTCCAAGGCCATGCCCGAGTTCGGTATGGAGCTGGTCGACGTGCGGATCAAGCGGCTCAACTATGTGGAAAAGGTCCGCGAGAAGGTCTATGAGCGGATGATTTCCGAGCGCAAGCGCAAGGCCGCCCAATTCAGGTCGGAAGGCGAGGGAAAGAAGGCCGAGATCCTCGGTCAGATGGAAAAAGAGCTCAAGTCGATCACCTCTCAGGCATTCAAGACCGCAGAGGAGATCAAGGGTAAGGCGGACGCTGAGGCGGCAAAGATCTATGGCCTGGCATACAACCAGGATCCCGAGTTTTATGCATTCTACAAGACGCTGGAGACCTACAAGGATTCTGCGTTCGAGAACTCGACCATCATCATCGGTACCGACTCCGACTACTACAGCGTCCTGAAAAACGTTCCCAAATAAACGTGCGCGTACCCGGGCCTGCTGCGGACGGCAGGCCCGGGTACGCGGATGAATTCTCTCTTAAAAAAATCCGTTTCCTCAAAGACTCTTTCAGGAAGCAGGCGTGTCCTCTTTGAATCATCCTTCTCAAGTACACATCCTGAAGGACTTTGGAGCGGGGTCACATTCCCGTTCAAGCTTTTTGCGCGGAGCAGGGCACAAGGCTTGCCATTGAAGGTGTACACAACTGATTGCGAGGCCCGAAACAGGACCGGAATACCTGCCCACCAAAGGCCCATGCCATTGATTTCTCCCCCATGATCATCTGATTGATAATCCTTGACAAGATGCAGGGAATACGGATATCTCAAGAGTAATACCATGTAATACCCAATCGGTTCGGAGAGGATTCGCCAATGAAAAAGCAGGAGATAGTAACCTTCAAGGTTGACAGGAATCTGTTCGAGATCATCCAGGGTATGCCCAACCGCTCGGAATTCATCCGCTCGGCCGTTCTTGCGGCCCTGGGGAGCATCTGCCCTTTGTGCAACGGCACCGGGATTCTCACCCCGAACCAGAAGCAACACTGGGACGATTTTTCGGAAGCGCATTCCGTAGAGACATGTGAAGACTGCCGGGAGCGTTATCTGGTCTGCTCGTGCGCGGAGCACCATCACAAGTGACCGGATCACGGCGCGGTGAGGATTTCCTTGTTATGAAAAAAGGCGTGCTGTTCGGTATCGTAGCAATGATTGCCGCTGTTGTCGCAGGGCCGCCCGCTCATGCCTCATCGAGTGAGGGGGAGCGGATAGAGGCATTCGTGAGCATCCTGCCCCAGGCATACCTGGTGCAGAGGGTCGGTGGAGACCATGTGGAGGTCAGGGTCCTGGTGGACGAGGGGCAGGAACCCCACACCTTTGAGCCCACACCGGCACAGATGGCCGCTCTGGCCCGGTCAGACGTCTACTTCACGGTCGGCGTGCCCTTCGAGACCGCGCTGCTCCCCAGGATCAGGAGCCTCTTCCCCGATCTGAGAATCACAGACACGATCAAAGGCGTCAGGCTGCGGTATTTCGAAGACGAGCACGAGACCCATGCCCATCATCTCTCCGATACACATGCACACAACGGCAAGACGCCCGATCCCCATACCTGGCTCGATCCCGGGCGGGCCAAGATCATAGCCGAAAATATCGCGCTCTGCCTGAAAACCCTCGATCCCGGGCACAGCGGCGAGTTCGAGCGCAATCTCGAGCAACTCAGGCAGGACTTGGACAGGGCTCATGCGCAGATCTCCCGCATCCTTGAGCCGCTGAAAGGACGCAGGATCTACGTGCTTCATCCGGCGTTCGGCTATTTCTGCGAGGCGTACGGATTGGAGCAGATAGCCCTCGAGGCGGAGGGCAAGGAGCCGGGGGCGAAGCAACTTGCGCGGATCATCGAAAGGGCCCGTGGTGAAGGGGTGAGGGTGATCTTCGTCCAGTCACAGTTCTCGGAAAAGGCCGCCCGCGCAGTTGCTGAATCGATTGGGGGCGTAGCGGTCCCCATCAACCCGCTGCCCAGGGATTACCTGCCGGAGATCGTGTCCCTGGCAGAAGAGATACAGAGGGCTTTCTTCCAAGGGCCGTGATCACCCCTTAGGGCTTAAAAAAAGGAGAACATGAGGAAAGGTGCGGACATGAGTGAGAACCGATATTCCGAACCGGTGGTGGAGTTAAAGCATGTCAGCTTCGCCTATCACGGTACGCCGGTGCTCGAGGACGTGAATCTGACCGTGGAACACAGGGATTTCCTCTCTGTGGTAGGGCCCAACGGCGGCGGCAAGACCACGATCTTAAAGCTCATCCTGGGGCTCATAAAACCGGCAGCGGGAACGGTCAGGCTGTTCGGCGCCTCACCGGAAAAGACACGACACCGGATAGGATACATGCCCCAGTACACATCCCTTGATCCGCTCTTTCCCGTGAGCGTGCTCGATGTCGTGCTCATGGGACGTCTCAGAAAGGGGATGAACTTGTGGGGATACAGCAAGTCCGACAGGCTCTGCGCCGAGGAGGCGCTCGATAAGGTAGAGATGGCCCATCTGCGCGAGAGGCCGTTTTTCCAGCTCTCCGGAGGGCAGTTTCAGCGCGTTCTGCTCGCGCGCGCCCTGGTTTCTGATCCGGATCTGCTTCTGCTCGACGAGCCCACCTCGAACGTGGATGCCGCGATAGAGACCGGGCTTTACGAGCTCCTTCACCGGCTCAATGAAAAGCTCACTATCATCCTGGTCACCCACGATCTGGGTTTTGTCTCTCACTATGTCGACAAGGTTGCGTGCGTGAACCGCAGACTTCTCACCCACCCGACGTGCGAGATCACAGGAGAGATGATCAGCGCGGTATACGGCTCGCACGTCCATATGATCAGGCACGACGCCAAGGAAAGGGACGGGGTTTTCTCATGACTGAGTTCATAAGCGACCTGGCGCGCTTTTCCTTTTTGCGGTACGCACTCCTGGCAGGGTTTCTCGTAAGTATCGCGTGTGGGATCATGGGCAGCTATGTGGTGGCCCGCAGAATCAGCTATATCGCGGGTGCAATCGCCCACAGCGTGCTGGGCGGCATGGGGGCAGCGCGGTACGGCGAAGTGGTGTACGGACTCTCATGGCTTCATCCGCTCCTGGGGGCAATCACCGCGGCCCTGATCTCGGCCCTGATCATCGGCCTGGTGAGCCTTCGCGCGCGGGAGCGTGAAGATACAGTCATCGGTGCGGTCTGGGCGATCGGAATGGCGGTGGGCATTCTGTTTATCTTCAAGACCCCGGGCTATAATGAGAATCTCATGAGCTACCTTTTCGGCAACATTCTCATGGTATCCCGGGAAGACCTCTGGCTGACGGCAGGCCTCAATCTCCTGATTCTCGTCACGGGCCTGGTGTTTTACCGGCAATTTCTCGCCGTGTGCTTCGATGAGGAATTCGCTCTCTTAAGAGGCCTGAGGGTACAGGCGTACTATCTGCTGCTCCTGTGCCTGATCGCACTTACGATCGTGCTCCTGGTGGGCGTGGTGGGCATCATCATGGTCATTGCACTCCTGACGCTCCCTGCAGCGACGGCGAGCTATTTCTCCCGGAGACTCTGGCAGATGATGGGCCTGTCCGTAGTCTTTTCCATCCTGTTCACCTCAGGCGGTCTCGCCCTGAGCTATGCCCCGGGGTTGCCTGCCGGAGCGACCATCATCATATTCGCCGGTGTGGTGTATCTCCTCGTGGCTGCGGTGTCTTCCGCTCTGGGAGGCAGGCGGTTCATCGCGTGAGGCCAAAGACCGGCTCCGGGATGCACTATGAAAAAGGCTTAAAGGTGTGGTAGATTGGCGAGTAAGCCATCTTTCTGGCTGACCGGGGGAAGGGTGAAAAAAACACTCAGACTTGCCGCGATCGGAATGCTTTTTCTGCTCATCTGTGCGGACGGGTATGCACAGGAGAGAAACAGGATCCACATCGGAGACGATGTCCTTGTGGAGATTGGAGAAGAGGTGGGGACCGCGGTCTCGATCGGCGGTGACGTCCGGGTGTACGGGACGGTCAGAAACGGCGTGATCTCGGTCGGAGGCTCGGTTTTTCTCGGGCCTGAAGCCGTGGTGAACGGAGATGTCACCACCATCGGAGGCATGGTCGTGAAGCAGGAGGGCGCGATCGTGTCGGGTGACATCAATACCTATGACACCACACGGATCACCTCCTTTTTCGAACGTCCACCGCCTTCCAGTTGGAAAGAGGACAAGGGAACGCCCTTCATGCCGGGCATGTTTCCCTTTCTGGGATTTCTGGCACTGGCCCTGATCGTGGTGGCGCTCCTGCCGGAGAAGGTTGACCTCATATCCTCCACCATCAGGTATCGCACCGGCATATCGCTCCTGTGGGGGGTCATCGGCACCCTTCTGATCTTTCCCGTAGCACTGGTGCTCGTCATCTCGCTGGTGGGCATCATCCTCATCCCGCTCGAGATCCTGGTTGTGTTCATCGCGTTCTTTCTCGGGTCTGTGGCTGTGGCGCGGATCATCGGGGAAAGGATTATCGTCGCGATCAAGAAATCCGGATCGCCCATGGTGATCGAGACGCTGGTGGGAAGCATCGTGCTGTGGGCCACCGGGCTCATCCCCGTGGTGGGGTGGATGGTGATATCCGCGGCAGCGGTGATTGGTTTCGGCGGATTCATCGCCGGCTTTATCCACCGGCGGCGGCATCCCGCGGAAACGGGCCGGACATCATGAGGTTAGTGCCGCCACAACACCCCCGCCCGCCGGAGCGTACCGCGCCCTCTTACGGATAGGGCTCTGATATGCCGAGCTGCACCTTGATCTCGTAGAGCGTGACCGCAAGCTGGATCAGATCCTCGTATCCCCATTCTCCCTGGTCGGTGAGGTACTCCGCCAGGTTCTGGGGGAGGTTTTCGATTCCGAGATATGCCCCGCTGACAGCGCCTGCCATGGCCGCGGTGGTGTCCACATCGCCTCCCACCCCTATGGCCGTGGCCATGGTATCAAGAAAGCTGTGGGGCGTATGGAGAAAGGAATACAGGCTCCAGAGCACGCTGCCGGTCACGAAGGGGGTCAGTCCCTGCCAGTTGTCGACCGATCCCATGGCGTATCCCGCCAGGACAATGGACTTGAGCGCCTCTCCCGGATCGAGATCCACCCAGTCGATGAGCTCGGTGAAGACGGTTTCCGCCGCCGGATCTATCATGGCCGAGAGCTTGGCGATCTCGGTGAGGAAGTTCACGGTGTCGATCTCTTTCTGCTCCAGGGCCAGCCCCACGGCACCGGCGATCGCGACCGCCCCGGCGGAGCACCGGATGTCCTTGTGGGTGATGATGCCCTGATCCTGGGCCGCATTGACCAGGGATTTGAAGTCGTCGAAAAACATCAGGCCGATGGGGCCTGCGCGCATGGCGCTTCCGTTTCCTGCAGACGGACTCGGCGTGCCCGCCTGGTCCCAGGGAACTCCCCGGGCCAGGCGTCTCGCAGCCTCCCAGGTCGATAGACCTCCCCCTACGACCCTGCCCCGGGAAAAGAGGTCGGCGATGCGGGCCGCATAGTCCACCGGGTCGAACCGCTTGCGGGCGACATAGCTCAGGATAAGCTCCCTGGCGAGCTGCGAGTCGTCGGAATACTGTCCGAGCACGAACCCGGGCCTCGCCTTGAGCCCCGGTCCCTCAACGATCAGCTCCCGGACATAGTCGCGGCAGACCTGATAGCTCTGCCCCTCCACCGGGAAGCCCATGGCATCGCCCAGGCACTGGCCGATGAGCGATCCGATAAACTGTCCGCTGTCAGGAGGTTTCACAGCGATTCCCCTTCTCCTCGATGGTTTTTTTCAGCACCATGCTGAGCGCCTGTATGTTGTACGGTTTTGCGATGAGCGCCGAAAAGCCGTACTTCATCGGGTCGGCCATGATCGGGTCGTTCGAGTAGCCGCTCGACACGATGGCCCGCACGTGAGGATCGATCTTTTTCAGCTCCCGGATGCATTCCTTGCCTCCCATGCCCTCCACCACGGTCAGATCGAGGATGACCGCGTCGAAGCCCGCGCCCTCCCGAAGGGCATTTCTATACGCTTCGATGGCCTCGTTTCCCTCACGCGCGAATGTGAGCTCATAGCCGAGGTGAGAGAGGATGCTCATGGCGAGGTCCCGGATAAAGGCCTCGTCGTCCATGAACAGGATGCGCCCTCTCCCGGTATAGGTCTCCTGTGTCTCGGTGGCGTCTGCTCGGCCCGTGTCGGCAGCCGCGGGCAGGAACAGGGTGACGGTGGTCCCCTGTCCCGGGGTGGAAGCAGCGGTGAGATGCCCCCCGTGTTTCCTCACGATGGAGTATGAGGTGGCAAGCCCGAGCCCGTTGCGTTTCTTTTTGGTGGTGAAGAAAGGATCGAAGATGCTGCCGAGGATGTTCTCCTCAATGCCGCAGCCGGTGTCGGAGATGGATATCTTCACATACCTTCCTCCGGAGAGCGGCAGGGTGCTTCCCTCTTCTGCGATCCAGTTCTCCGTGGTCACGTTTACGGTGCCTCCCTGGGGCATGGCTTCCTGTGCGTTCTGGACGATGTGCCCGATCACCTGCCCAAGCTGGGCTTCGTCCGCATTCACCCGCCAGAGGGCGCCGTCTGTGTGGAACCTGGCCGTGATATCCGAATCCTGGAGTGAGAAGTGAATCGTGTCACGCAAGAGCTGATCGGCTGCGACCGGTTTTTTCCGGGGACTTCCGCCCCGGGAAAAGGTCATGAGCTGTGAGGTGAGCTCGCGCGCCCGCATCGATGCCTTCTCGATATCGTCGAGCCTTCCCCACAGCCTGTCCTCGCTGCTGATCAGCATCTTGGCGAACGAGATATTCCCCATGATAACGGTCAGGATGTTGTTGAAATCGTGTGCGATACCACCTGCCAGCGTACCCAGTGAATCGAGCTTGTAGCGCTTCTGGTTCTCTTCTTCGATCATTTTTCTGTCCGTGATGTTCCGGACGATCCCGATGGACCCCCTGATCGATCCGCGCTTGTCTCTGACCGGATAGCCCGTGATCTCCCAGAGGGACCCGTCCGGGGTCTTCATGGTGCCTTCCCGGTGCCTGCCCGTCTTCATTGCCTGGGTCAGCGGGCATTTGTCGCAGGGGTCGGTTCTTTTCCACAGGGCCTCGTGACACTTTCTGCCCCGGATCTCTTCGGGGGGCAGTCCGGAGACCTCGGAGGAGGCCCTGTTGGCCCAGATGATGTTCCGGCCCCTGTCGTTGAGCATGATGATGTCGGTGATGCCGTTGAGCACCACATCGAGCTCTTCGCTGATCCTCCGGTGACGCTCCTCGCTCGTCTTCAGCTCGTTCTCGATCTTTCTGCGCTCCCGGATCTCGCAGGTCAGGGCCTCGTTGGCCTCCACGAGCTCTCTGGTGCGGGTTCTCACCTTTTCCTCCAGATCGTCGTGGGCCCTTCTCAATGCCTCTTCCGTGTCCTTCAGCTCGGATATGTCCCGGATGATCGCCGCGATGATCTTCCTGCTCCCCAGGGGAAAGGGGCTCAGAATGATGTCGGCCGGGAAAACCGACCCGTCGGCGCGCCTGAATCCCCACTGAAAACGCTCCATGCCCGCTTCGATCGCCCGGTTCAGGTGCCGGTCGATTTCCGCCTTCACCCGTGCGCCGCTCTGCGTGCCGGGGATCGACAGGTTTTCGAACCTGCTCTGGAGAAACCCTTCCTTGTCGCTGCTGCGGAATATCCTGAGCGCTGCGGTGTTGCAGTCGATGAACCGGGTGCGGTCGAGGAGGATGATGGCGTCGTTGGTGGACTCGAACAGGGTTGCATATTTTTCCAGGGCATCGATCAGGTCTTCCTCGATGCCTTTGAGCAGCGTGATGTCGCTCCCGGCGAGGATATAGTTTGCCGGCCTCCCGCTCTCGTCAAAGAGCGCTTTGAGTGTCCACTGATACCAGCGCGTCTCACCGTCCTCGGGACGGGTGCGGTACTCGAACTCTCTGACAGACCTCTTCGGTGTCAGGGTTTCCATGTACATTATGAAGCGCTTCCGGTCGCTGCGGGGCAGCAGGCCGAACAGGGATTTTCCCAGGATTTCGGGCTTGGTTTTTCCCATGCATGAGCAGAACGCGGTGTTGGCATAGGTGATGACGCCGTCGGTCTTAAGAAGGCACAGAAGATGAACGATCTCCTCGAGGATCAGATGCGGGGGCTCCGGGCTCCCGGCTGTGCTTGCCATTTTCTCTGCCTCTGCGAGCCTTCTGCGAAGCCTGTCGATTTCTCTGTGGAGGTCCCTCACTGAAGAGGGCGCAGGCGGGGAACACCTCATCTTAACGAAACACTCCTTATTCAGAATTCCTGACCTCAAGGTGTGCAAGCAATTGCAACTAGAACTATATTGTAAGCGGATAACTGGTGATTTCAATCAGAGGATTCCGATGCGGCCCAGGCCTTTATGGAAGACGTGCCGTGTCGGGCAGGGCGGCAGAGGCGTCCGGTCTGCAGATGAAAACGGATTCGGCGGTAGATGACCGAAAACGACGATCCCGGGAAAAAAGGCAAAAAAATAGGATGGCGGTTAGGGCATAGGACGCGCCATCCATAAGAGGAGGTTAAATGTTTGCTTTTTCGTTACTTGGCTTTTCTAATTGTTTTGATGATCCTCAATGCAAAAGGATGCAGAATGATTTCTCAGAAGCAGATCCATGAACAAAACGCTTGGACTGCAGGAAAACCGGCCGTGCCGCCGCCTTCCGGGTTATGAGTGCGGGCGGCACCAGGGCGGTTTTCTGCGCCTTGGGGAGCTGCAGGCACCGGAATGGATGCAGGAGCCCGATGCACCGGCCCGGCCCTCTGGAATGCGCCGTGGTTTTAAGGTAATGGCGGGCAGGGCGGAACCGCGGCTAGGTTCCGGTATGGGTGCAAAGGAGATCGTGTGCGTTTTCCCTGAAAACGCGGCTGTAAAAGTCCTGGGAGAGCCCCATCCCCAGGAGGGCGTCGAGCTCTTCCCTGCGGTGGTGGAAGAGATTCGGAAAATCCGAGCCATAGAGGAGGCGGCCCTTCAACGACTCCAGAACGCTGTTCCCCAGCCGGAACATACGGAAGTTGTCCGGGAGAAAGCAGTAGGATGTGTCGAGATAGATTCCCGGGTACTGCTGAAGGAGATCGAAGAAATCCCGGAACTCGAAGGCACCCATGTGGGCGATGTTCAACTTGAGGCCGGGATAGCGGTCGAGAACCTTCTTCAGGTGGGCGATGCCCACATACTCGTTGCCGATGGGACCGGTGCCCACGTGGAGCAGAATCCTCTTGCCCTGCTCCAGCACCTCTTCGTAGAGCGGAAAGAGCCGTTCGTCGTGCGGGTAGAACCTCTGGACCAGGAAATGGAGCTTGCACCCGAGCACTCTGGGATGAGAGAACACCCGCCTGATCATCCGGACGGCGTCGTCATCCCCGGGATGAAACGCTGCAAAGCAGTAGATACCCCCGGTTTCGTCCAGCAGGCGCAGGTTCCAGTCGTTGAGCGTGCCGGCCACGCCTTCTCTATGGGCATAGTTCGAGTACACGATGGTCTCCACTCCCCGGGCTCTCAGATAGTCGATGCAGTCCCGCGCATAGAGCTGGTGAACCACGGGCAGCCCGTACTCTCTCTGGAAAAATCTCCAGATGGCCTCGAACAGCTCATCGGGAAACAGATGTGCATGAAAGTCGACGATCTTTTCCGGCAGTGAAGGCATGCGTTCTCCCATATCCTTTCAAGTTATTCCAAAGAGAGTATTAAATCAACAACTTGTTGGACGCGATCCGGAGGCATCGAGTCTGGGGGCGCAAAAAGCCGATCCGTGTATCATGACAATCTGGTAGCCTCCTGGTAGCCTCCGGTGACTGAGAGGAAATGAAGATCGCCAACCACGGCCGTAGCACTGTCCGGTTTTCCATACCGTTCGGGCATCCCCGGCATGCGAGATTGCACCGGTTGGTAAGCTTGAAGCTCGCCATCAGGTGAATGCGGCGGCGGCGAACCTTTGTATCCAGAAAAAATCTCAGCAGGCTGCCCAGCTCGCTCATGGACGCAAAAGCTCTGCCCCTGCCTGGATCCTGTCGCGTTTTTCAGGGGCATCCTCCCGGAAGGACTTCGCATATGCCGTGACCCTGGCAAGCGCGCGCACGGCCGGTTCGGGAGACGGGTAGGCGGTTATGCCCCTGCTCTCCAGACAGGCGAGCGGGCCGCGCTGATCGGGTATATCAAAGGCCATGATATCCACGACCGGCACGATGGGCCGCCCGAACTCACCGATGAGATCGGCGATGAGGCCGAAGACCTCCAGCTCCGCCTTCATGAGGTGTTCGGCCGGGCCCTGAGCCGCCTCTTTGGGCACGACCTCCGACATCAGCCATCTTCTCGCCCGGAGAAACATGTATCCGAGCCCCATGACCAGGACGGCATCCAGGGCGGCATGCTCCAGGAGGATCCGGACGGTATCGGTCACGGTACGGGTGTTGCCCGGCGCTACGAGGTCGATGGGATTGCCCCGGCTCCAGTAGGGCGGGAGCACCCGGTCGAGCTTCCGGATCACCGCCTCGCCCAAGGGCTCCACAAGGAGACCCTCTCGAATGCAGAGGTCGGTCGCGATCACCCCCCAGCCCCCTCCCATGGTGAGAATGCCCACCCGGCTGCCTGCGGGCAGGGGCTGGCTCAGGAGCATGCCGGCCACGTCGATCATCTCGTCCATGGTATCCACCTGGATGATGCCGGCCTGGCGGCACAGGGCGGAAAACACCCCGTCGTTGCTCGCCATGGCGCCGGTGTGGGAGAGGGCGGCTTGAGCGCCTTTTTCCGTGCGGCCCCCCTTGATGAGCACGATGGGCTTTGTCTTCGCAATCCGCCTGGCCAGCCTGAAGAAACGCTCGCCCTGCCTCAGCCCCTCCACATACAAGCAGATGACGTGGGTGTGGGGATCGTGTTCGAGATATTCCAGGAAGTCTTCCAGGGTGAGATCGGCCTCGTTCCCGGAGCTGACGAGCCTGCTGATGCCGATCTTCCTCCGCAGGAACCGGTACGATATGGACGAGCCGAGGTTGCCGCTCTGCACGATGAGGCCCACATTGCCCGCGGTGAGCGGCATGGACCCCATGAGGGCGTGCAGGATGCAGGGGTAGGCGCTGAACACGCCCATGGTGTTGGGACCGACGATCCGCATCCCGCCCCTGATCGCTGTCTCGACGATCTCCCGTTCAAGGGCGGCGCCTGCTGCACCGGTCTCGGAGAATCCGGCCGTGATCACGATGCCGGCCCTGATCCCCTTGGCCGTGCACTTGCGGACGGTCTCCAGCACCAGGCTGTCCTTTACCACGATGATTGCCAGGTCCACAGGGGCCGGGATCTCATTGACATCGGAAAATACTTTTCTGCCGAACCAGGTCCCGCCGTTCGGATTCACGGGATGAATCTTTCCGGCATATCCGCGCTCGATGATGTGGTGGAGGATGTTGAACCCCCACTTGAAGAGATCGCTGGACGCCCCGATAAAGGCGACGGACCTCGGCTCGAAGATGGCTTTCATTGGAAATAATCCCTCCTGTGTCTGGCTTGTGGACTTCCCTCTTCATTCTTTCCGTAAGAGAACGCTTGCCGGAAAACCGGGGGCCACAGGAGCGAGAGGAGGAGCAAAGATCCTTTCACAACCCCTTCTGGTCGCAGCAATGGGCCTGTTTCCCGCCGGCGCGCGGAACGGCTAGTACTTGCAGGGGAAGTCGGGCTTGCGCTTTTCCTTCTGGGCCTTCACTCCTTCCCGGGCGTCCTCGCTGCCGAAGACGGGCATGCCGATCTCCACCTCACGGGTGAAGGCGTCTTTCATCTGCATCATCCGCATCTCGCGTGAGAGCCTGATGATTCCCTGGGTGGCAAGCGGGCCGTTGTCAGCGATCTTCTGCGCGAGGTCCAGGGTGGCCTTCATGAGGTTCTCCCTGGGTACGACCCGGTTCAGGAACCCCCACTCGTAGAGGGTCTGCGCATCGTAGTTGCCTGCAGTGAGCAGGATTTCGAGGGCCCTGCACGGAGACACGTGCCGGGAGAGAAAGACATTACCTCCGCCGGTGGGCATGATGCCCAGGCTCGCCTCGCGCATCTGAAACACCGCATCAGTGGATGCGACCCGCAGGTCCGCGCCCATGACCATCTCGAACCCGCCGGTGAGGCAATAGCCGTGGATAGCCGCGATGACCGGCTTGTTCACGATGTTTACCTTGAGCATGGCCTCGGCCACGCCGCCGGCGACATCCCAGCCCCCTGCGATCCACTGCTCGGCCTCGTTTTCCGGCTCGCGCGCCCTGGTGAGTATGGGGATGGCCGTCTTCAAGTCCATTCCGGAGCAGAAGATGCCGGGCAGTGCAGAGTAGAGCACGGCGACCCTGACAGAGCTGTCTTCGTTCACGTCCTTCCACGCCTTGTGCAGCTCCAGCAGTATTTCCGGATCAAGGGCGTTGAGCTGTTTCGGACGGTTGAGGCCCAGTCTGGCGATGTGGCCCTGCTTCTCATAAATCAGACTCATGGTTCCTCCTCATGGTATGATAATGTATGCAAGTTACTCACATGTACCCCATTGGAAAAAATATTGTCAATGAAACAAGGGAATAGATGACGATATCTGCATGTCTGTCCTGCCTGGATAAAATATTAAACAAAATAGAAGACCTGCAAAAAGAATCTGTGGTTTCGCGCAGCAAGACACCATGCATGCTTTATGATGGTGCCCGGTCTGTGGAGAAATTCAGTAGCTATAAAAAAATCTTATCCTGGAATAAAAATATTTGTTTTGCTTCCCGGAGGGATCTCCTTTACGCAAAGAATGGTACCGGTCTGGAAAAAGGCTTCAGGACTTGTGCTGCAGGACACATTACGAGGTCTCCGGGAGGGTCCGCGCAAGAAATGTTGTGTTTACAAAGGAGAACGCACCATGACCCAGGTTGATCCGGCACAGTTGAAAAAACAGGGATTCATCCAGCAGAGAGAGGAAGATTACTTTACCGTCCGTATCAAGATCCTTGCGGGGAACATCACTGCAGAGCAGATGCGCGGGCTGTCCGAGATCTCGAACGCGTATGCGCGGGGTTACGCGGGGCTCACGGCCCGTCTGGGTATCGAGATCCCCTGGGTGAAGCTCGAAGACCTCGAAAAGGTCAGGGTCGAGCTGGAGAAGATCGGTCTGAAGCCGGGCGGCACGGGACGTACCGTCAGGGCGATCGTCGCGTGCAAGGGCACTGTGTGCGCCCACGGTCTGATCGACACCCAGGGCCTGTGTGCCATGCTGGATCAGGGTTTCTTCGGGGAGGAGCTTCCGGCAAAGTTCAAGATGGGGGTGGCCGGGTGTCCCAACAATTGTGCAAAGGTGCAGCTGCACGATCTCGGCTTCATGGGGCAGTGCCTGCCGCAGATCGATGAGGACCTGTGTGACGGATGCGGGGAATGTATCGGCCTCTGTCCCACGGGCGCGCTGAAAAAATCAGGGGGCAGGGTTTTTCTCGACGAGTCCCGGTGCATCCTCTGCGGTAAATGCATCAAGCATTGCCCAGCCCATGCCGTTTCCATGAAAAAACACGGAGTGGCCCTCTTTCTTGGCGGAAAGTTCGGCAAGCGCTACACCATCGGGCAGGATGCGGGGGTGATCCTGTCCCCGGACGAAGCCCTGGCGGCGACGCGGGTCCTTGTGGATTTCTACCGGGACAATGCAAGGCCGGGTGAGAGATTCGGGATAATCGTGGGGAGGGTGGGTATCGAAGAGGTGAGGGCGGTACTGATGCGCAGACTCGGACGGCCGGCAGCGTAAGCCCGCCGGGTTTCCCTTATTGACCCCGGTCTATAAAAAACAATTATCTCTCATTAAAAATTATTAATTTGTCATTGCCCTTGATCAGGGCTACGCTTTTCACGAGTGGAAGTCTTCCAGCTTCAAAAATACGAATCGAGAAAGGGGTATATGCTATGATACAGGGAAAAGTGGTGCTTACCGGCGGGACCGGTCTCATTATGTCGAACGTGGCCGAGAGGTATGCGGAAAACGGCAACGAGGTTGTCATCTTCGACAACCAGCAGCAGCACGCCATGTACGAGGAAACCCAGAAGCTCATCAAAGAAAAGGAGAACGTCAGGTTCGTCGAAGGTGACATCCGCGACCCCAAGGCGATGGCCGAGGTCGCCAAGGGCGCCGAGGTGTTCTATCACTTCGCAGCCCTCATGGGGACGAGCTCCCGCTTCAAGCAGGAGGTCATCACCACGGAGGTGAATGTCATCGGTACGATCAATGCCTGTCAGGCTGCACTGGACGCGGGGGTGAAGTACTATGTCTATCCCCCCAGGCCGGCACTTTCGGTCTGGATGACTCCTTACATCATCACCAAGACAGCCGGGACCCAGTTCACCCGGATGTACAACCAGATCTACGGGCTCCCTACCATCGGCCTGAACATCCAGAACTGCTACGGGCCCAGAGAGCGGGCCGTGCTCGAGGCGAACTCGTACAAGCCGGGCGAAGGCAGGAAGATGATGGCCACGTTCATCGAGGCCGCCCTCCTGGGCGAACCTCTTCCCGTGATGGGTGACGGCGAACAGGCCTCTGACTTCGTCTTCATCGACGATATCGTGGATGCCTGCATGAAGGCCCCCTGCGACAAGGCCGTGGGCAAGATCATGGATGCCGGCACGGGCGTGGCGACCCAGGTGAAGAAGGTGGCGGAGCTCATCATCGAGCTCACGGGCAGCAAGTCAGAGATCAAGTATGTGCCTTTGAGGACCGGAGAGGTGAAGGTGGAGACCAAGGCGGATCTCGCCACGATAAAGGAGGTTCTGGACTGGGAGCCGAAGTACGACCTGGTCGAGGGGTTGAAGCGGACCATCCCCTACTATGCCAAGCGGCTCGGTGTGCCGTCGCCCATCTGATGGGGTGAATCTGCGGCAGGTCATTTGTCATTAAGGGGCAGTCCGTGAGACTGCCCCGCGGATCTACCCTTTCACAGGAGGATTCGGCAAGGCCTTCTTGGTGAATCGCTCCTTTTGGTAAGAAAGCAGAGGCGAGACAAATGAGTGTAAATCCAAAAACAGAAGAAACGAGTATAAACCCGGAGATGGCGATACGGTATCCCGAATTTGTAGGGCTCGGGCTGTCGGACGCCCGGCAGCTCGAGTATGACAAGTTCAGGTTCTGGCGGGTCGTCATCATCGTGGCGGTCTGGTACAGCTTTTACTATCTCGGGCGCCTGAACTGGGGCATGTGCATGCCCTGGATGATCAAGGACCTCGGCATCACGAAGCTGCAGGCGGGCCTCGGCGCAACGGTGCTGTTCTGGTCCTATGCGATCGGAACCCTGGTGAGCGGACGGCTGGGCGATGTCTTCGGCGCCAGGATCATGAACACGATCGGCGGTGTCGGCACCACGATTCTGAATGTCATTGTCGCGAGCCTTTCCAATATCGGGGCCATGCTGTTCCCCTGGGGGGTCAACGGGTTCGTGCAGGGCCAGGCATACGCCCCCACGAACATGATGATCACCCAGTGGTACCCCAAGGCCAAGAGAGGATTCGCGACAGGCATCTTCGCGACGTCCATGGGGATTGCCTCGGTGTTCGTGTGGCTGATAACCGGCACAGTGGTGGCCAAGTTCGGATGGAGAGCCGCCTTTATCTATCCGCTTCTTTTCTGCACGCTCCCCCTGACCATCGCCTTCTTCGTGATGGCGCGGCACAAGCCCGAGGATGCCGGCTTCCCCCGGTACAACGAGACCATGGCGGATTCGATCTCGGGCCAGGCCGAGTGCATAGCCGATGCCGACATCGCAGGCTTCAAGGCATGGGGCATGCTCCTGAAAAACTGGAAGTTCGTCTGCGTGGCCATTGCATCATTCATGCTGTACATGGGGAGATACGGACTCCTGACGTGGATCCCCCTGTTCTATGCCGAGACCGCGGGCATCAACCTCAAGAAGATTCCCATCGCGACGATAGCGCTTCCGCTGGGCATGATGTTCGGCCCGATCCTGGCAGGCTGGATCTCGGACAAGTTCTTCAAGGCCAAACGCTACCAGGTGCTCACCATCTACATGATCGCCTTTACTCTGATCATGATCACCCTGGCCACCTTCGGTCTGAAGACGCTGGGCCTGCCGCTCGCGTTCGGTCTGCTCGTCCTGGGAGGCTTCTTCGTCCTCGGTGCCGTGGGCCTCGTTTTCACCACTGCCTGTGACTTCGGCGGCAGGAAGATGGCCGGAACCTGCGTGGGGACCGTGAACTTCTTCAACTATATGGGTGCGGGCGCCCAGGGCGTGATCATCGGCGGCATCCTCACCGCGACGCAGAGCTGGCCCCTGGTGTTCGGCATGCTGGCGGGCTGCACGGTTCTGGGCATGATACTGGTCAACATCGTACGGGAATAAGAAAAGGCCGGGAGGAACGGTTTTGTGCGCCCAATACCTGCCCACTGTTTTCTTCATGGAACAGCCGGCCTGAAAAAAAGAGGGCTCCATGTGGTGTGCCATGGAGCCCTCTTCCTTCTGTTCTCACGGTTCATCCAGAGACCGTGATACGGACAGAGACCAACGGCGCAAAAAAGGTGGCGGAACCCTCATCGCTCTGTTACCTTCCACATCGTGATGATTTTTCACCATGATACGATGAGGCAGGCGCTTCCCGGTTTTATCGGACGTGTCTGCGAGATGGCGTCCGGACAGAATCAGCTTGATCGGTAGAGCTCATGGGTTGTACAAGGCTGGTAGCTATTTTGAACGAAAGAGAAAACCTGATACGAGGACGCGTGTTCCCATGAACATAACCCTGGTCAACCCGCCGTGGCAGTTCTACACCCCCAGCAAGCTCTATCCGCTCGGTGTTTCGTACCTCGCTGCGAGTCTGATGCAGCATGGTTTCCCGGATGTCCGGATCGTCGATCTCAACCTAGAGCTGACCGAACCCCGGGATGTTTTCAGGCAGTCCGTGGCCCTGGTGGAGAAAACCGGGCCCCGGGTGGTGGGGATCACCTGCTGGACCGTGCACCTGCTTTTCTGCCTGGAGTTCGTGAGAATCTACAAGAAGAGTCATCCCGAGGTGACGATCGTGCTGGGCGGGGTCCATGCGTCTTTTCAGACAGAAGAGTTGATGCGGCTCTGCCCGGTGGACGTCGTGGTCAGGGGGGAGGGAGAAGAGACCCTTGTCGAGCTTGCGGAGGCGCTCGATACGAACCGGTCCCTGGAGGGTATCAATGGCATCTCCTTCCGGAAGGACGGTGCCATTCATCACACGCCGGACAGGCCGCTGATCAAAGACCTTGACGGGATACCCTTTCCCGCCTATCGCCTGCTGCAGCCGGTCGAGCGCTATCAGCCGCTGAACCGGAAATACGTGTTTTCAGTGGTCGCCAGCAGGGGATGTCCCTACAAGTGCATTTTCTGCTCGGCCAACAGGATGTGGAAATACCAGCGGAGGCGCTCGCCCGGGAATATCCTCGAAGAGGTCAGGTGGATCGCGAAGACCTATAACGCCGGGTTCATCCGGTTCGAAGACGATGACCTGACCGCGAACCGTCAGTGGTCGCTGGAGCTGTTCGGCCTGTTGAAAGACGAGGCAGTCCCCTTCGACTGCCTGACCCGGATCGACCGGATCGATCCCGAGATCCTTCAGGCGATGAGGGATGCGGGATGCCAGGGGGTGTATCACGGCATCGAGAGCGCCTCGCCCCGTCTGCTCGAGGTTCTGCGCAAGGGTTTCCCCCCCTGGGTCGACCGGGAATACATCAGGGATGTCATAACCCGGGAGGTCGGCCTGGGCCTGGTTCCGACGGTATCTGCCATGATCGGCATCCCCACCGAGACCAGGGAAGAGGTGGAGGCGACCTTTGATCTGATGTGCGATCTCAGGAGGCTGGGCGCAAAGACCCAGCTCTGGATCATGACCCCGTACCCGGACACGGATGCGGTGGTGCTCTATCGGGATTTTCTTGAGCGAAGGGACCGGTGGAAGGAGCTGAGACAGTTCGACATATTCTCCTCGGTGCAGCGCGAGGCCTATGCCCGGCTCATGAGCAGGTACGATGACCTGATACCCGACAACTGGATTTTCAGAAACGAGACGCAGGGGTTTGAGGAGATGAAGGCGCTGTACCTGGAAGGGGCGGGCCGGATTCTGGGGGAGGGAGAGTTTGTCTAGCGTGCCGCACTACCGGGTATTCGGTACCGACGCCGAGTGCCTCGACCTGTTCGACCGGGCGGGCCGGAAAGACCCGTACTACCTGCCCTCGGAGCTTCCCCTTCCGTCGAGCATCCAGGGTTTCTGTATCTGTGATGCAAAAAGCAGGGCGCCTGCCGCGGGCTTCTCCTGCTTCCCCTACCTCACGGCGGGCAGGTGGCTGAGGAAGAAGCTGCTGAGGGTTACCAGACTGATGCTGCTGCCCGATCAGCAGCGGGACGATGAAGCACTCGTCTCCCACATGATCAGGGTGATGGAGGACCTCGGCCGCAGGGCTGGGGTGCACGCCGTCGAAGCCGAGGTGTATGCCCGGATCAACGCGCGGATATTCTTTCCGTCCACCTCGTGCGTGGTTAACACCTATAATACCCCCCAGTGGCAGAACACCCTGGTGAAGGGAGGGTTTGCGCTTGAAAACACCACCCGCTGCTTCGAGATGAACCTGGAAGATTTCGTTCGCGAACACCCCGGCGGGGGAGTTCAGGTGCGGCCCTACCGGTCCGAAGCGGGTCAGGACCGTGACCGCTATTACCGTCTGTGGTCCTTAAGCGGCGAGAGCCCGTACGATTTCGGTCATTCCGGCCTGTGGTACAGGAATGTCTTCGGGTGGCCCAGGCTGTGGTATACCGAGTATCCCGCCCTGCTCAACAGGGACGATTTCATTCTCTTTGCGGAAAAGAACGGGGAGGCCGTGGGTTTTGTCCACTGGTGGCCCAACGTCTATCCCCTGCTTCTGGAGGGAGGCCGCAAGGCCCTCTACCTGGGCGGAGAAGAGGCCCGGGAGCAGCTTGAACAGATCGACGAGGCGAAGATTTTCAGGATCGCCGTAAGCCGCAGGGCGGGAAAAGAACGCGCAGCCATCGAGAAGGCCCTGATCGGCGGGGCAGTCGAGGTCATGAAGGAACGATACGGCATCAGGACGTGTCAGGCCGGGAATATCTCCCGTGAGAGAACGCAGCTCCAGTCTTATCTTTCCGGTCAGGGAGGGAAGGCCGTTCACGAGGTTTCGCTGATGCACAAGCGCCTTTCCCTGTGGGGCAGGTAGGTGGGTCTGCCGTGAGGGTCTCCGTTTGCGGCCGGTGCCCGTACACGCTTCCCTCCAGCCGGTCTGCCGGAAAAGACGGACGGTGATGGCGGCACAGCCCCGCTATTCGGCCGCCAACGGCCGGGGAGGGTGCACCCGGTTGATCGCACCTGCCGGCTTTTCTCCCCGCAGGGCCTGCAGAACGTTCAGTGCCTGTGTCTTCATGATCTCCCTTCTCACCTCGGGGATCGCGGTTCCCAGATGAGGGGTGAAGATGGTACGGTCCGAAAGCCTGATCAGGTCCTGATCGATGTATGCGGGCCGCTGAGGAAAGCGCAGATCCTCCATCTCATAGACATCGGCGGCATATCCGGCCAGCCGCCCGGAGGCGAGGGCCTCCGCAACGGCCTGCTCGTCAACCTCGGAGCCGCGTGAGGGATTGACGAGGTAGGCGGTGGGTTTCATGAGCGAGAGCTCGCGCCGGGAAATCTGGTGAAAGGTCTGCTCGGTGAGGGGCGAGGCAAGGCAGACGAAGTCGGACCTCTTGAGGACCTCGTCGCGCGGCAGGGCGTTCATGTTATATTTCACGTCCAGGGTCCCGTCGTAGCGGTAGCTGTCGTAGTACAGCACCGTCATGTCAAATCCCCGGGCGCGCCGTGCAATCGCGATACCCAGTTGTCCCATTCCGATGATGCCCAGGGTCCTGCCGGTCACGAGGCTTCCGTAGAACGGCGAGGGATGGACCCACCCACTGAATCTGCCCGACCGCACGAAGGAGTCGGCCGAGTTTACCCTCCGGGCGATACCCAGCAGAAGCGCCCATGTCAGATCGGCCGTCGGTTCGACCGATTCGACCGCGTTGGTGACCCAGACGTTCCGGGTCGTGGCTGCGTGTACGTCGATGTTGTCGAACCCTCTGCCTGCCAGCGAGATGATCTTCAACTCCGGGCACGATTCGATAATCTCCTCGTCTATGATGTCCGTTACAAAGCAGCACAGGGCGTCGGATGTGCGGGCGCCGTGAATCAGCTCCTTCTTTGAGAACTCACGATGCTCATCGGGCTCGATCAGCTCGCAGAAAGGCGCCAGCAGATCTTTTGCCGGGTCAGGCGCCTTGCGGGTATAATACACAACCGGTTTTCTGCCGCTCATACCATCTGCCCGCCTTTCTTTCGGGGAAAGGTTATTTTTCACTGATGAACCTGATCATCTCCTTATGAGCCGGGGTGAGGAGCTTCTCTTTCCGGAAGACGATGCTGAGCTCCTTGATGAGCTCGACCCCGGCGATATCGACCCGGGACAGGATGCCCATCTCGATCTCGCGGGAAACCGTGCTCTCTCCCACGATGGAGATACCGAGGTTCTCCGCGACCGCCCTTTTCACCGCCTCGGTACTGCCCAGGCGCAGGAACTCATTGAATTCGGCCGCAACCGACGGGAGCTTCTGGGAGACCACGTAGCCCGTGCCCGACCCGCTCTCTCCGACCACGAACTGACCTTCCTTCATCTGCGCCGGCGTAATTTTTCCCAGCGCCGCCCAGGGGTGCCTGGGCGAGGTTATCAGGACGAGGCGCTCTTTTTTCCAGGGCTCGCGGAATACCTCCGGACTCTTGATCTGGGCCTCCACCACCCCGACATCCACCTCGTAATTCAGGATCTTCTGCTCAATGACCCTGGTGACCCCGATGGTCACGTCGACATGGATCTTGGGGTATCTCGTCTTGAATTCGCCCAGAATCGAAGGGAGCATGTACACGCCGATATTGCTGCTGGCGCCCAGGTGGACGCTGCCACGCTCGAGCAGATTGAATTCCCTGATGGTCCGCTCTGTCTCGTTGATGAGCTTGAAGATCCTCTCGGCATACTGATAGAGGGTGTGCCCTGCTTCGGTGAGAACGAATTTTTTTGCAACCTTCTCAAACAGGACCACACCGAAGAACTCTTCAAGAGCCTTGATATGAACGCTTACCGCAGGCTGTGTAATGTAGAGTGTCTCAGCAGTCAGACTGTAGCTTCCCTTTTGCGCCAGTACGTAAAAGCTCTTGAGCTGATGGATATTCATATGGTGTCCATATTCCCGCCCTTTCTTAGGGCCATGTCATATCAGGCTGATGCGAAAACCAAAAGGGTTCCATTGGTATGCCATTATAATTGAGCGATATCCCAAAGTCAACAAACAAGGATTCGGGAACTGATGAATGTGAAGTATCGCCTATGGGCCGGCGAGCGAGAAAAGAAGATGAAAAACAGGCTCGAGCGCAAGGAAGGTTGACGCTGTTCACCCGTCCCGGGAGCGGTATGCCTCAGGCAAGCCTTTTGCACAGCTTCTGCACCACCAGGTTCGCCGGTGAATCCTCGGGCATGCCCAGCAATGGCCTGCCCTGGAAGTCGAGCTCACGGATCGACTCGTCCTCGGGGATCCATGCGTACATTTCCAGGCTCACCTGTGCGGCGATGGCGCGGGCCTCGTCTTCATTCCTGACCCGGTTGAGCACGAGGCCCATGGTCCGGTAGTCCACAGCGCGGTTTTCCCGGGCCACCCGGGCGATGGTACCGGCCACGTTCACCCCCTTTGCCGAGGTGTCGGATATGATGATCAGGTGGTCCACCCGTTTCATGACCCGCCGGTTGATCTGCTCGATTCCGGCCTCGCCGTCGATGAGCACGTAATCGAAGCCCGCCGCGAGGTCCTGTATGATGTCCTTGAGCAGCGAGTTCACCCGGCAGAAGCAGCCCTCGTCCTCGGGCCTGCCGATGGAGAGCAGGGCGAAGCCCTCTGCCTCGGACAGGGCGTCGAAGATCTCGTAGTCGAGCATGCGCAGGGTCTCGGGAGCGCCCGCGCTTCGTCCTTTTCCGATTGCGGCGACGAGGTCCCTGCGGATGTCGTCAACGCTCTTCTTCACCCGGATGCCAAGGGAGCCGGCCAGGCCCGCGCACGGGTCGGCATCTATGGCCAGAACCTTCTTCCCCTTTGCGAGGGCCAGATGCCTGAGCAGCAGGGAAGACACCGATGTCTTGCCCACTCCCCCCTTGCCGCACAGCGCTATGATTCGTGTTTCTCCCATGGTTCCTCTCCCGTTGCCTTTCTGCGATAGACCGTGCGCATCTTTTTCAGGTAGTCCGCGTCATTGCACACATCCCGGTAATCGCACTCGTCACAGTCAAAGCTCATTTCATCGGCCATCTTGTTCATGGCAGCGATGATCCTGGACGTGTCCCGGGTCATCTCCCTGACTTTCCGTATGGTATCCCTGTCTTCGGTGATGAAGACGATCTCCATGCCCTTGCAATAGTCGAGCTCACGGAATACCCGCATGAGGGACGACCCGAGGATCGAAAGGCAGAAGCCCTTCTCGAGCGCATCCCTGCTCACCCGGCACCACTCCCTCTGATACTGCGACGTGGCCCTGAGCATGTATCCCTTGAGGTCGAGGAGAAAGCGCATCTGCTCCATCTCGCGGTAGCGGTGGAAGGTGTTCTCTTCGGTGAAGCCCTCCACGTGCAGGAGCACGATTTTTCCGAAGGCCATGCTCTTCTGCCTCGCCTCCGCGAGGTCCGGGCCGATGAGGCTCACGACCCCGTCCCTGACGAGGGAGGCGTCTCCGGTCCACAGGAGAACCGAGCACGACTCGGTCTCCGGGCTTCCGAGCTCGACCCCTACGTCGCCCATGAGCACCACGTCTTTCCCGCCCCCTTCAGGCCACGAACGGGACAAGCGGGCCCGGAAGATTTTTCTGTCCGGTATGCTCTCCAGGAACTCCCGGATTCGCAGGATATGGGACGGAAAGAGCTCCATCTCAGGCACCACCGTTTCCCCCGGCCTTTTCCATGGCGATCACGGCCGCGCCCAGGGCGCCCACGATCTGCGGATCGATCGCCATGGGCCTGATCTTCACCTGAAGGGCCTCCTGGAGCGCGGCGAACATGCCCGGGTTCTTTGCCACGCCCCCGCTCATGGTGACGGACTCGGCCAGCTCGATGCTCCGGGCCAGCGACGCCACCCGGCTCGCCATGGCCGTGTGCAGGCCGCTGATGATGTCGCTGATGTCACGGCCTTCGTTGATCAGCGAGATGATCTCGGTCTCGGCGAACACTACACACTGGTTGGACAGCGTCACGGGATTCTGCGCCCGGGCCGCGATCGCGCCCATATCCTCGAGTCTCACATCGAGGGCCTCCGCCATGATCTCGAGGAATCTGCCCGTGCCCGAGGCGCACTTGTCGTTGTACACGTAGCGGACCACGTTGCCCTGGTCATCGAATCGTACGGCTTTGGCGTCCTGGCCCCCGATGTCGATGACCATCCGGGCGTCCGGAACGATCTTCCAAGCCCCCTTGGCATGGCAGGCAATCTCGGACTCAACCGAGTCGGCCCACTCGACGCTGTTCCTTCCGTAACCCGTGCTCACGCAGTAGTCCAGGGAATCGGGAGAAAGGCCTATGGAGCGCATGACCTCTCCCATGACCTCCCGGGCGGAGTCCCGGGGAAGGGGCCTGGCCCTGATCACGTGAGAGGCGATGATACTGCCGTCTTCGATCACGACCGCCTTGGCGCTCAAAGAACCGATGTCACATCCTGCTACGATCATCCGGCGCACCTCCTGTATTCTCTCCAGGCATAAAAGGCAGCACCCAGGGCGCCCACAATCTGCGGATCGATGCGGAGCCTCCTTATCTTTACATCAAGAAGTTTTTCCAGGTAGGTCAGCACGCCCGTGTTTTTTGCCACGCCGCCGGTCATGCAGACCTCGCGATCGATCCCTACACTCCGGGCCAGGATGGCCACCCTTCCGGCCATGGCCTGATTCACGGCTGCGGCGATGTCGGCAATGGGCGTGTTCTCGTTCAGGTGATGGATCACCTCGGCCTGTGCCCAGACCGTGCAGGTGGATGCCAGTGACAGGGGGGCCTGGGCCTGTGCGGAAAGACTGCCCAGCTCGTCCAGGTTCACGCCCAGCAGTCTTGCCATGACGTCGAGGAACCGCCCCGTGCCTGCGGCGCACTTGTCGTTGGTGACGAACTTCACCACCGCGCCCGAATCGTCGAGGCGGATTGCCTTGCAGTCCTGGCCCCCAATGTCGATCACCGTGCGCACCGAGGGCATGAGATGCCTTGCTCCCCGTGCATGACAGGCGATCTCGGAGTAGACCTTGTTCACGAACGGGATTTTCTCTCTTCCATAGCCGGTGCCCACACAGTACCGGACCTCGTCCATCTTCAGGCCGGCAACATCCAGCGCCTGGTCCATGACCGCGCGCGCCGAGTCGCCGGGCCTGAACGACGAGCGCACCACCGCATGGGAAAGCATGGTCTTGTCGTTGAGGATTACGGCCTTGCTGGTGAGCGAGCCCACGTCACATCCTGCCACGATCATATCCCTATCCTCCTGAGTTGCAGAAATTCATCCATCTTGTCGATGACGCTTTCCCATGACTGGACCCGGTCGTCGAAGGCATCGGCAAAGAGGATGACTGCAGGCACGCCTTCACGCTCCAGGTCCCGGGCGAGCAGCTTGTTCACCCCCCAGCTGTTCCGGCACCCCATGCTTCCGATATAGGCAACGAAATCCGGCTTCAGGAGCCTGACAGCTCCCAGAAGATCGTCGAGCCACATGCCAGGGGCATCGTAGGGCCCCCTGATCTGCTTGATCATGGGCATCCGTGACATCTGGGCCGCAAGAGTGTCGACCATGGCCTCCATGCTTGAAGAGTCGATGTGATATGCCTCGCCGGGACGTTCCCTGGCATAGGGCGCATCCGAGTGCCAGAAGGTGAAGAGGATGGAGCCCAGGTGGCTGATGTCCTGCTCGTCCATCCACTTCCAGAAGCGGGCGTCGGTGGTATAGTGGTCGATGTAGCAGAAGAGGCCCCGTGCACGTTCGCGCTTCGAGGTGGTGCCGGATATCCCTGCCGCGGCATTGGCCTGAGCGGTCCTCAGCATGGAGCGCAGGAGCTCGGTGTAGATCTTTTTGCCGTTCATCATGAACCTGCCGCCATAGAGCATGATGTCGAACAGCCCGGGCACCGGAGAGGGCTTAAGCCTCATGAGGTCGATGAGCTCCGAGGCGAGCCCGTCCTGGAGCCTCACCTCATCCAGCACTTCCCGGAGTGTGTTTTCATCCAGGGTAGTGCCGGTGTGCGCCTCCAGAAACACGATCAGCTCGCGGAAGTCCTTTTTCTGGTAGCCGGTTGCCCGCTCGTCCATGATGGAGGGCGGGTAGTCGAGCTGAAAAAACGGGATATCCAAGTATGCCGAGGTGAAGGAGAATGAGTTGGCGTTGGTATCGCAGATGCCGGGCGAGTCGCAGACAATGAAACCCGGCCTTACGGCCAGGCCGGCCAGAAGGGCGCCCAGCGCTCCCCGCTGGGCCGAGCAGGATGTCTCGGTGAAGCCCACCTCGCTGCAGTAGTCGAGGTATTCGGCCGTGCCCCGTCTGAGAACGATGGTGCCGAGCACGGTCCATGCCTCAAGCATGATCGGTACCACATCGAAGGCAAAGAGCAGGGGCGTTGCCATGCAGAAGGTGGTGAGCGCCACCTTTTTTCCGCGCTCCCGGGCTGTGATACACATGCCGGCATACTCGGCGATGAGCTTCAGGAATAGCCTGCCCGGCTCCCCGTGTCTGATGAACGAGTCCAGAACATCCCGGAAGTGCGGCACGAGATCGAGGAGGCGTTCGTATTCCTTTCTGGTTCCGCCTGTGCTCATGGCTGCATGGTGCAGTATGCTCCATATCATCCAGTCGAAACGGTATTCGCGTGTCTCCCTCTTCATGGTCCCGTTCCCTACAGGGTCATGGTAACGACCGCGCCTTCTCTGATCCGGCTCAGATAGAGGCTCGAACGCTGCCTCAGCACGTCCATGTCGGTCTTGCGCTCGATGTGCTGGAGCACAGGGATTGCCGACTCTCGGAACAGTGTCAGGGCGTCGATTGCCCGCTGCCGCTCGACCAGGACCCGGCCCGGGTCCATTGCGATGTCTCTCAGGACCTCCATGGCGATCTTTTCGTTCTCCATACCTACCTCCAGGGGCGTCGGGCTGGGCGCCCCGTGCCGATCTTTCTCAGACTCAAGAACTCTTGCATCTTGTCGATGACCGCATCCCAAGATTGCACTCGGTCGTCGAAGGCGTCCGCATACAGGATGAGCGCGGGGATGCCCGCGCGTTCGAGGTCCCGGGCATAGGGCTTGACCATGCCCCAGGTGTTCCGGCACCCGATGGTGCCGAAGTAGGCCACAAAGTCCGCCCTGAGGAGCCTGGTCATGGTCAGGGTGTCATCCAGCCACATGTGCGGGGCGTCATACGGCCCCCGGATCGATTTGATCATGGGCATCCGGGATACCTGCATGGCCAGTGAATCGATCATGGCATCCAGATCGCCGTCTTCGACCCGGTAGACGGCATCTGGATGCTCCATGCTGTAGGGTGCATCCTCCTGCCAGAAGGTGCTCAGGATGCACCCCAGGTGCGAGATGTCACGGTTTTCAAGAAAGGTCCAGAACCGCAAGTCCGTGGTGTAGTGATCGATGTATGAGAAGAATCCTCGCGCACGCTCCTTTCCTGAGCGTGTCCCTGCCAGCCCTTGAGCGGCCCTTCCCCTGATATATTTCAGCATGGATTCGAGCAGGTCTGTGAAGCCTGGGGTGCCGCCCATGAGAAAATTGCCCGAATAAAGAAAGAGGTTGAAGATGCCGGGCACGGGAGACGGCACGATCCTCTGGAGCTCGTTGATTTCGGTTATGAGCTCTGACTGCCTTCGAATCTCCGCGGTGATCTGCCTCAACCTGTCCATGTCGAGCGTATGTCCGGTCTGCTCTTCCAGGAAGGAGATGAGGCCCCTGAAATCCTGCCGGTGATAGGCGCTTGCCCGTTCGCCGGTTAGAAAGGGCGGATAGTTGAGCTGGTAGAAGGGGATATCCAGGTAGGCCGAGGCGAATGCATAGGAATTGGCATTGGTGTCGCAGATCCCGGGCGAGTCGCAGATGATGAAATCCGGCCTCACGCCCAGCCCGGCCAGGTATGCGCCCAGGGCCCCCCGCTGGGATGAGCACGAGGTCTCGGTAAAGCCGACCTCGCAGCAGTAATCGAGGTATTCACCCGTGCCCCGCTGCAAGATGAAGGTGCCGAGCACGGTCATGGGCTCCAGCACCAGGGGCACTACATCGAAGGCATGGAGGATAGGGGGCGCGAAGCAGAAGGTCGTGAGCGCCACCTTTTTCCCCTGCTCATGGGCGGTGAGGACGGCATTGAGACACTGGGCCAGAAGTTTCAGGAGCAGGGTCCCGGGCTCGCCCCATCGGATGACCGCATCCAGGGAATCCCGGAAATGGGGTATGAGCTTAAGCAGGGTGTCGTATTCCTTCCTGGTGCCGTCACCGGTTCTGGATGCGTTTTCGATGATGCTCCATATGTTCCAGTCGTAGTGGTATTCCCTGGTTTCCCGTTTCATGCCCTATCTCCGTATTCAGTCATTCTGGCGACATGTGTCAGTCCCGCAATATCCGTCGATCTTTCCTGAAATGTGAACCCGCTCCCGATATGGTTCATGCGATCCTCTCAAGGAAGGCGTCGATCCGCATGCGGATCCTGCCGGTCTCCACCAGGGGGCCGTATTCGCGCTCCATCCGCATGCAGGGGATGCCCCTGGCCTCAAGGTCGCGCTCGAAGATGCCGTTTTCCGACCCGTGGAGGTCGCAGAACCTGATGTTCTGTAGGATCACACCGTCCACCCGGGCCTTTTCCGCCTTGTCCAGGATGAGGGAAAGCCGGTCCTGGTAACAGCCGAACATGCGGGGGCAGCGGCACTGATTCAGGTATCTCCGCGAGAGTGACGCAACCGGGTCTCCCTCTTCGTTGGTCAGATCTTCGTATGACCGCGAGCCAAAGCACAGACTGTCGGCCACGACGAGGGCGCCGGAGTCTTCGATCAGCCGTACGAACTCTGGGTCGTCATTGGAGCTGCCCACCAGCATGAGACGTTTTCTGCCTTTGTCGATAGGCAGGGCTTTTTTCAGATCCTTGAGGAGTGTTTTGAGCAGGGCGGTGTATTCTTCCCTGGGCATGGCGGAGCCTGCCAGGATCACGGTGAGCGCATCTTCTCCGGTCATGCGCGCCTCTGTGCCCGACCTGAGATCATCGAGCTTCTGGAGGAGTCTTCGGGATTCGTTATAGAGCCTGATAGATTTTCTCAGCGCCTTTTCCGTCACCTTCACGCCGAAGTGCTCTTCCAAGCTCTTGATGAGCTCCCGTATCTCTTCCTCGTACCATTCATAGCTGTAGCTCGCAGCCTTGTGGGGAACCCCGAAGTAGTGGAAATATCCGGGAAGTATTCCAGGTATGTCCTCTCCTGCTTTTCGCCAGCACTCGTTGAGCCTGCGCATGGAATCGCACCCGTTGGTGATGATCACGCCGTCGAGAAATCCGTAAGCATGCTCGCCAGCAAGCTGGAGCATGCACTTGGGAAGGCTGCAGATCACTGGTCCGAAGTAGGTGTCTCCGATAGAGAGCGAGGTGGTGCCGATGCCGCGCATCCGGTAGGGCAGCATGCCTGCAGCGTGGATGATCTCCTCGGGAACGAAGGTGCAGGGATATCCGATCACGGTCTTGCCTGCCTCTTTCCACTTCCGCACAAGGGGATGATACAGGGCGCGGGCTGCCTCTCTCATCTCTTCCATCATGATTCACCCCCTGTGGTTCCCAGGGTCGCTTTCAGGCGGTGGATCGCCTGTTCATGTTCTGGGTTTGTGTATCCGCCATCCGGACTGATCATCTCACACAGGCCGCTGATGATTAGGGGCATGACCTCCACCAGCACGGGCCGGAAGGCATCGAGCAGCTCCGGCACGAGCCACTGAAGGGTCTGCCTGATCTCATGCGGGTCGAGCGAGTCGGCCACGCTTCGCGCCACAGCAGCAAAGAGGTCGGGGTTCGTATCATGGAGACGGTTGATGAGCTGGAAAAGGGCGTTCACGACCTCCGCTGCCTCGAAGGTATCGAAATCCGACCCTGCCCGGGCCAGGGCCTGGTTCAGTCGCTCTGGATCGAGGGAGGACAGGACCTTGAGTTTGTGGACCCGGGACCTGATTGCAGAGTTCTTTGCCGCACCCAGGGCCGAGACCAGGGCGAGGGCAAGCTCAGGGTTTTCCTGAAGGGCATCGGCCAGCGCATTGCTCACGGATTGACGGTCCTCGGCCAGGGCAATGCAGGCCTTGCCCAGGAGTTGGGGGTCGATCTGCGGACCAGCATCCTTGAGGAGCTCGGTGAGGTAGACCTGGAACAGGGGCCTGCCCGCCCTGCCAAGCAGGAGGCTCCCGGTATGGATCCTGCGCAAGAGCTCGAGGGCCGAGTTGGACAGCTCACCCGCGCTGCGGGCATCGATTCCTTTCAGGAGTGAGAGGATGAGGTCGGCCAGCAGGTCCGGGCCCACGTTCTTCTCCACCGGACGCAGGAGCTCGCGCAGTGCCCGTATCGAGGTATTCACCGCGGCCAGGACAGCACCGAGGATGCTCGCTACCTTGGCCGGGTATTTCCAGAGCTGTTCGTTGAAGATCTCGACAGTCTTTACCACGCACTCCTGTGAGCCCTGCATCATCCCGCAGACCTCTCCGAAGTCGGTGTTTTCCACGAATGTGCGGATGGAGTTCTCGCGGGCTCGTGCATGGCATGCGGGATCTTCGGCATGATCGGCGCTCACCCGGGTCGACCAGGCAGTGATCAGCTTTCCCAGATCTGCGGGGAACGTCCCCGGCGCTGCTTTTCCATCCGATTTCATGCCCCATGCTATCAGCCTGCGAAGCGGACCGGTAAGTGTGAGCTTCAGGGGCCTGCCCTGCGACCACCCCTGTACCAGGGTGTCGGCCACGGAGAGGGCCAGGCGCCTGAGCCCGGCGCTGCGCAGCGAATCGCTCACGATCCGTACAGCCAGTTCCTCTATCCGGTTGTGCTGAGTCGTGGTTTCCCTGTCCATCAGTCCTCCTCTGTTTTCAGCTCGGTGAGGGCCTTTCTCCCGGCCTCGGTCATGTGCGAGTCGAACACGGCCATGCACATGGAAGTCAGGGTTTCTATGGCGTCTTCACGGGTGATGGTATGCTCCATGAGATAGCTGTGACCCAGGTGCATCGCCATGCCGACCACGGCAAAGGACACGGTAAGCGGCTTCAGTCCCTCGATGATCCCGATGTCGATCCAGGTATGGAGATCTTCTGCAAGGTCCAGGGCAATGCCTCTGTAGTAGCTCCAGACATCGCCGTCCAGCTCCTCGTCCACGCCGAAGCCGCCCCGGAGCAGGATGAGAAACTGCTGCCTGTGGCTGTCGATGTAGTTGAAATATTCCGTGAACGTCTCCTTGAGCTTAGCCCTGCGGTCGCGGCGATCCCAGATGTTGAGCGGCTCCCTGAGCCTCCTGATCCTCAGCCGCAGGTCCTCGAAGCTCTCACGGGTGATCTGGTCGAAGAGATCACGTTTGTTCTTGAAGTAGTGGTAGAATGTTCCGGCTGACATCCCCACGGCCCTGACGATGTCCATGACCTGGGTGTTGTGATAGCCGTGCAGGCTGAAGAGCTCCCCGGCCGCCCCGATGATGGCCTTGCGGGTATACTGCCGTTTGATCTCCGAGAGCCTGGTCACGGGCACCTCCAGTTCTCCCGGGATGAGCACGGGAGTTCGCCAGCCGGAGCCTGCCCTGTTCCGCCGCGAATCGCCCGGTACGGCCTCGATGCAGCCGAACAGAGAGAAAGAACACGAGTGAGAACAGCCCGGGATTCCCTCATGTCCTCTCCTCTCTGAATCGCTTGCGGAGCCTGCCCTTGAGCAGCCGCCACGACCACGAAAGCACGCCCCATTTCTGGTCCATGAGGGCACCGGCCATGCGCTGTGACGCCTCGGACCATTCGTCCCTGTCGATCTGCGCAAGGGTCTGTGACAGGAACGAGTTGATCGAGCCGGGCCTGTCCCGCTCCAGGGCATTGATCGAGCGGGACAGGCCGTTGATGGCCTGTGCGCAGATATCCGGGCCCTTCGAAAGGATTGCATCCAAGAGGGCCCTGCGCGTACCGGGAGAGGCAGCCCACAGTGAGGCCAGCAGATCCTTCCACACCGTTTTGCACTCATGAAGCGAGCCGGCGTCGATCTCTCGGACCAGGCTTTCCATGAACACGGTGAGGATTTCCGGGGAATACCGGGTATTCATCTGCCTGCCGAGCTCGGCCATGGATCGGATGAGGAGGTTCACGGCTGCAGGGGTCGCGGCCGCAAGGCTCAGGAACACCTCAGGGTCCTGGCCGGTTACCGTCCTTATCGCCGTCCTGCCGTCTGCGTGTCTGACCGAGGTGAGCGCGCTCCGGAGGATGTCCTTGAACACAGGAGTCCTCAGAAGCTCCTGCAGAATCCCTCCCTGATCTCGGGTTTGTTGCGGTGCCTTCATGACATCACCTCCTGATCCTCTGGTTTTCTTTCCGGCACAGGTGGACCAAACACCTCATTCACTACGGGCGAAAGATCTTCACCGAGCTGTTTTGCCAGGGCCGCCACGCGGGTGAGCGATTCACGGTCGACCTCCTGCAGCATGGACCGGGCGAAACTTTGGAGGAGGGCAGGGGGGTACTGGTTCTGAATCCGGGTCAGGAACTCCTCAGCCGCCTTGATGAAGCAGTTGGTGATTGCGGGCAGTGTGCACACGATTGCGAGCGGGACCTCCGGGTCTTTTTCCAGGAACGTCCGGACGAGCCGGGGGCTGTTTTCCGGGTCGATGTTCCTGAGCAGGGACTTGAGCTCGTCCTTGAAGGCGGTGTTTGAGAGGAGTGTGTCCAGGATCCTGCTCCCCAGATCCATGAGTCCCCGGTTTGGATGTCTGTTCATGCTCTTCCTCCCTACAGGGTCTCGCAGTTGAAGAAGTAACGGGCGGATTCCATCTGGCAGAGCTGCTTGCCGCCCATCCAGAGCTGGATGATCTTTATGTCGCGCCAGTGTTTCTCAATGTCCCAGTCACGGTCAGGGCCGTAGCAGCCCAGGACATCCATAACCTTCCCAAGGTTTTCCACAGCCCTGTCCGAAACAAAGTCCTTGATGTTGCGGATCTTGCCCACCAGCTCTTCAGAGATGAGCGGCAGGCCATAGGGCGTGTTTCTCCTATCGCCCATCATGGCGGCCTCGTGGCCGAGGATTCTGCAGATGTCGATGTCGCCTGCGATCCGGCCGATGATGCCTGCCACGGCCGGGTTTTCCTTGAGGGGCCTGTTGCGGTAGGTCCGCGTGGACACGAACTCATACAGGCGCTCGTACATGTTCATCATGGCGCCGGTCAGAAACGCTATGCTTGCCACCTGGCCGAAGGGGATGAGCTGGTAGAAGGCCTCGGCATCTCTTCCCGGGCCGTGCGCCCGGTACCACACAGGCACCCGGACGTCGTCGAACCAGATGTCGCCGTTCTTGTCGGCCGCCATGCCCGACTTTTCATAGGGCCCTCCCTGGGTGACGCCCTTCGCATCGGCCGGCACAAAGATGAAGGCGAAATCGTCGATATCCGAAGACCCGGGCCGGGTGGTGCAGGGCACACCGAACAGCCTGGCAACCCCGCCCGAATTGGTGGGCCAGAGCTTGTGCCCGTTGATGACCCATTCATCGCCTTCCAACCGGGCCGTAGTGCGGATGGTCCTGCCCTTGAGCAGGCCCATGTTCTCGATGTCGGAGCCGCCCTGCGGCTCGGTCATGGCATTGGCGGCGAACATTGCCTTGTTCGTGCCGCAGAACAGGGGGGCGAACTCGGCGATGAGCCGTTTGTTCACATAGGGCTCAAGGTGAATGACCAGCAGGGGCCAGAACGTGACCGCCAGGGCCACGGCCATTCCCGTATCCGCCCGGCCGAGCTCTTCGCAGAGCAGATATGCGAAGCGGAAGATATAGTCCGACCCGGCAATCCCCCATCCCCCGTATTCCTGCGGGAAGAGGGCCTTCTGGAGACCGAGCTCGCCCATGAGCCTGTCGAAGGCAGGCTCTATCAGGGCGTGCTCCTTCCAGTCTTCGTCATATTGCCTCCTCACAGGCATGACTTCCTGCTCGATGAATCTTCTCAGAACAGACCTTAAGTGCCTGTCCATGGGAGAGAGGTATTCCAGGGGCCGGGAAAACTCGTCGAAATGATCCATGGCATCCCTCCTCTTCAGATCTCCTTACAGTCGCAGAAGAAACGGGCTGTATCCATCTTTGCCGGGGCCTCGGCCCCCATGCCGCACAGGAGCGACTGAATGGTCTTGACATCGCGCCAGTGTTTTTCCGCATGCCATTCCTTGGCGTAGCCTGCCGAGCCCATGAGTTCCATGCCGCGGTTGATTGCCCGCATGATGCTCTGCTGGACCCTTGCACCGATCATCACCGCATAGGTATACAGGCCCTCGGTATCGAGCGGCTGCACGCTCCTGCAGGGTGAGACGAGCCGGGCAAGGCCGTCGAGGAGAAGCCGTGAGCAGGCGATCTCCTCGGCTGCATCGGCGAGGACGGAAGCGCACAGCGGGTTCTCTTTGAGCGGGGTGGATCCGCAGATGATCCGGCTGTCGCTCCAGTCGAGGAGAATCTCGAAGAAGTTCATCCCTGCGCCCAGACTCACCCCGCCCAGAAAGAGATTGAGCAGGGTGAAGAGCAAGGGAACGGCCTCAGGCCCTTGGATGAGGTTCTCTTGCTTGATTTCCGTTTCAACAAAGGAGATATCGGCATTTGCAAGGACGCTGAGGCCGGTAGTCAGCAACCCTCGGCCGCGCTCGATCCCGGGTGCATCTCCCGGAACCACGGCGATGCAGGGCCGGCCCCTTTCATCGGCGCATACGACAAGGAACAGATCCGCCTTGAGTCCTGCGGCAAAGGGACGTAAGTCAGCACCGGATATCACAAATCCGTTCTCATGGGCTTTGACCCGCGCGAGGATCGAGCGGCCTTTGAACAGCGGGGTTTCCTCTCCCGCCGATCCAGGTCCGGGCAGGATGCAGGAGGCGATTTTCAGCTCGTCCTCAAGATACGATGTCGCCACCGCCTCGACAAGCCTCGGCCTTCCTTCGGAAAAGCGGGTGAGAACCGAGAACAGGACATAGTTCAGGGCTAGGATGACCCCGGTTGAGCTGTCGGCCCTGCCGACCTCGGAAAGCACAGCCGCTATGTCAGCCGCATGGTCGGGTCCATGCCACCCGAACCCGCCCTGATCCACAGGGATGGCAAGCCGCTGGAGGCCCATGTTCAGGGCGAGCACTCGTGCCTTGTCTTCGAAGAGGGCCGCATAGTTTCGTTGATAATCGAGCCTGTTTCCGATCACCTCTTTGGCGGCCCATTGCCGGGCCAGGGATATCACGCCCGGCGCATCTCCATCCCTGTCTCCTGCGGTTATACCGAAAAGATAGTCAAGACCCTTGTTCATGAAACCTCCGTTCGAACTCATGCCCTCTGGTTGATCTCAAAAGACCTCAAATCCGGGGACGCACGCCCGGTCCTCTTCGCCGGATATGTGCACCGGGCTGTTGCCCGAATCCACTTTCTCCAGCCTGTTCCTTAGAAAGTGGTAATTATCCTTGGGGATATTAGTCATGGGGTCTGGTCTCAAGGTCAGCCGTTATGGGGTCATGTTTCAACATATGCACTGCCAGTGCCATATGTTGAGACCTGACCCCGCACAGAGCCCGCTCATGCTTGTTGAAACCTGCATCCCTCTGATGTTGCTGACCCTTCTGATGCGTACTTTCTGCCATGCGCCGTGGACACTCCCCCCTCGAGCAGAGTGCAAAGCTCCCTACAGGATGGTGGTACGGACGAATCTCTCAAGATGCAGCGAAAACCTTCCCCATATCCCCGGAGTGCGGGGTACATTACTTGTAATGAAATCTCATTATCGAATAATAATAATTATTTCTTTCTTGATGTCAAGGGTCATGTAATGCCAGGGGCCATGAAAATTTCCCGCCAAGGCGTGTGCTCTAGTGATAACTGCTCTGGTTGGCGATCTCTTCAGGATTTTTCAGGAAACGCAAGGGGTAGGCCGGCCGTCAGGAGGTGGCTTGGATATCTCCTGCTTCGAGTGCCCTGCGGCCTTCTTCTGTGAGATAGGCCTCGAACATGGCCAGGATCATCTTGATCAGGTTGCCGATCACCTCTTCACGGGTGTTGCGCTTATCGATCAGGTAGCTGTGAATTGCCTGGATGCACATCCCTACGCAGGCATGGCCGAAAAACATGGGGTCTATCCCCTCGATCACTCCTTCGTTCATCCACCGCTGGATGTCTTCTCCGGCGTCTTCTGCAAAGCCCAGGAAATAGTTCCAGACGTTTCCGTCAAGCTCTTCATCCACGCCGAATCCGCCGCGCAGGAGCATGATGAACTGCTGGGGATTGGCGTCGATGTAATCAAAGATGGCGTCGAACATCTCCTGAAGGGTCTGACTCCTGGCACTGGGATTCCAGATATCGACCGGCTCGCGCATCTTCTTCACATTGATCCTCAGGCTCTCCAGGCTCTGTAGGGTGAGCTGGCGATAGAGGTCTTTCTTGTCAAGGAAGTGGTTGTAGAATGTTCCGGCGGACATCCCCACAGCCTTGACGATGTCCATGACCTGGGTATTGTGATAACCGTATTTACTGAAGAGCTCGCAGGCGGCTGAGATGATTTTCTCTCTTGTCTCTTCTTTTCTTTTCTCGGAACCTCGTGCCATTGACTATCCTAGTTCATTGTTATCAAAACGTAAATATGTATAACCTGATGCTGAACATAAGCTGGCCCGCCTCTTTTTGTCAAGGGAATACTGGACTGGCAGCCCTGCGGGCTATCCTTTGAGAAAAATATCTCAGGCCGGACAGACATTCTGCTGCGGAGGAACCGGCGCTTTTTCAGGACGCTAAAGTATAGAGCAGCGGGGCTTGCGCGTGAACTATTCTCCGCTCTAGACTTCCCCGGTGAAAAGTGCTAGTTTTCGACAGCACCAGAGCAGATAATCAAAGGTATCCAAAGCATAAGGGGGAGGATCTATGAAGACTTTGAAATATTTCTTGGCTTTTATCGTGGTCATCGGGCTGGTCGCTGGTATGACTTCGTGCCAGCAGAAGCAGGAGGAGCCAAAGCAGGCTGCCCAGGAGCAGGCAACTTCAGAGCAGGCCGCTCCGATGAAGACCCTGGTCGTGGCCACAGATGCAACTTGGCCGCCCATGGAAATGGTTGACAAGGACAAGAACATCGTCGGGTTTGATATCGACTTCATGAAGGCAGTAGCAGAAGAGGCCGGGTTTAAGGTCGAGTTCAAGAACACCGCATGGGACGGCATCTTCGGCGGCCTGGACCTGGGAAATTACGACGCGGTTATTTCCTCGGTGACCATCACCGACGAGCGCAAGCAGAATTTTGATTTTTCCCTGCCGTATATCAATGCCGGCCAGGTGCTCACCGTTCCCAAGGATCTGGAAGGAGTGACCTCGCTCGCCGAAATGACCGGCAAGATGGTAGGCGCGCAGATCGGGACCACCGGCGCCATGGAGGTCAAGAAGGCTGAAGGCGTCGAGGCGAAGAACTACGACGAGATCGGCCTCGCCTTCGAGGACATGGCGTCGGGCAGAATCCAGGGCGTGGTATGCGACACCCCGGTGGCTGCCGACTATGCGCTCCAGCGGGAAGAGTATAAAGACAAGTTCAAGATCGTGGGTGAGCCGTTCACCCAGGAAAGCTACGGCATCGTGGTGAAAAAGGGCAACCAGGAAGTTCTCGATCTCATCAACAAGGGGATCCAGGCAGTCCAGGCAAAGGGAATCGATAAAGAACTCGAAGACAAGTGGCTGCGCTAGCTGACGACAAAAAACCGCACCTAGAAGAAGCACGGCCCATTACCATAGACGTAGGCGATGGGGCCGCCATCCCATCCAAGAAGGATGTGGGGCTCTTCACCGCGTGGAGGGTGGCCTTTTTCGGCGCCATCGCCATCATCGTCTACCTGGTGGTATTCAAGCCAGATCCGTATCTGGACATCATCAAGTTCGTGCCGGACGGGATCTTGGTGACCTTCCAGGTGACCGTGCTTTCCATTCTTCTCGCGCTGGTCATAGGGCTCTTCACGGGTCTGGGAAGGATCTCCAAAAACCCCCTGATCAACGGCATCTCGTCTCTGTACGTTGAAGTGATCAGGGGGATTCCGCTTCTCGTCCAGCTTTTCTATATCTACTTTGCCTTGGGCCGCATCGTGCAGATGCCGCCGCTGCCCTCGGCGGTGCTCGCCATGGGGATCTGCTACGGCGCCTATATGGGAGAGATCTTCCGGGCGGGCATCCAGTCCATACCCAAGGGCCAGACCGAGGCGGCACGCTCTTTGGGCATGACACACGCCCAATCCATGTACCATGTGATCCTGCCCCAGGCATTCAGAACCATCCTGCCTCCGGTGGGCAACGAGTTTGTGGCCCTGCTCAAAGACTCGTCTCTGGTGTCCATCCTGGCCGTGGCTGACCTGCTGAGGCGGGGTAGAGAGTTTGCGGCCGAGAGCTTCGCCTATTTCGAGACCTATACCGTTGTGGCCCTGGTGTATCTCATCATCACCCTGTTCCTGTCCAAACTCATCAGCATCATGGAGGAGAGAATCGGTGCAGAATAACACCCGCCGCAAGATGGTCGAGATGAAGGGCGTGGTCAAGTTCTTCGGAAGATTAAAGGCATTGGACAATGTCTCGCTGGATGTCTATGACGGGGAGAAGGTGGTGATCATAGGCCCCTCGGGGTCGGGCAAGAGCACCCTGTTGCGCTCGGTCAACCGGCTCGAGGAGATCAACGCGGGGACCATTATCGTGGATGGGCATGAGATCAGCGATCCCAAGACCAACATTAACAAGGTCCGTGAAGAGGTAGGCATGGTCTTCCAGCAGTTCAACGTCTTCCCGCACAAGACCGTGCTGGAGAATCTCACCCTGGCACAGAGGGTTGTGCGGAAGCGCTCGAAGAGCGATGCCGAGAAGATCGCGAAAGACCTCCTGGCAAAGGTAGGGATCCTGGAAAAGGCGGGCGAGTATCCCACCAAGCTTTCAGGCGGGCAGCAGCAGCGCGTCGCCATAGCACGTGCCCTCGCCATGCAGCCAAAGCTCATGCTTTTCGACGAGCCCACCTCTGCACTCGACCCCGAGATGATCGGCGAGGTGCTTGACGTCATGGTCAAGCTCGCAAAAGAAGGCATGACCATGATCGTGGTGACCCACGAGATGGGCTTTGCCCGAGAGGTATCCGACCGCGTCATCTTCATGGACGAGGGGAAAATCCTGGAAGAGGGCTCCCCGGAGCATTTCTTCAAGAACCCGTCCCACGAGCGCGCCAGGCAGTTCATGCGGCAGATCCTCTAGCCTGATCCTTTCCGTCCGTGTTGCTGACCGCGGCATAGCCGGCTTTGGAAAAAAGATGCCGGGCAATGAATTTCCCCCACGGTAAGCCATTGACAATGGATACGCTCTATGTAAAAAAGCTTGCGTTGCCAGCGTAGCTCAGCGGTAGAGCAGCTGATTCGTAATCAGCAGGTCCAGGGTTCAAGTCCCTGCGCTGGCTCTTGATTCACAGGTTTTATGAATATTGATATGCTAACAGCTTGCTAACACATCCTTGAAAAAGCTTGAAATTCAGGGGTTCATGCCCGGCTTATTCATGCCATCCACCCCCACCCCGGGGCCAGGGAAAGGGAGTCCCAAGCCAAAAGGTAAAGGTATCCTTAGCTCTCCGTGCGGAGCCTTATAGAAAAACTTGTGCGCTTTATCTTGAAAAATAAGAGCAACCTTTCCCAAGATGATGGATCATACAGGCTGTGTGTTTGCCTATAGTAATTTTCCCAGTGATATGATCATCTTCAATCAAAAGAGGGAGTGCCAGGGGCTTATATTCGATCCTCCAATATATCTTAACAATGAAATCTGGATTGAAATCTTACAATCTTCTTTTGACAGTAATAATATCAATAAGTAAAATGTGGATGTTGATTTAACTTGCATCTAAGATCAGATTGTTTATCTGTGTTTCCTAGTAAGGTATTTATAAGGGGGGGGGAGAATGGATTCTGCAGTTTTCGGACTAATCGGTACAGCTGTAGGAGGCCTTATTGGCATGGCAACAAGTTGGCTGAATAATCGCCATGCTCGAAAAGTGAGAGAAATGGAATTGAGTTATCAAGGACAATTATCAGATGAAAGAATGAGATGTAACAGCTATGGAGAGTTTCTTGGAACATATATGTATGTATATGGAGTTATATCGGATATCATAACAATTATAGAACGACATGAAGAGGATTGGATTAAAAGGGTAAGTAATATCTTCAGTTCTCGTGATTTTGATGAGGCAATGAGGAAAGTTAATGCAAGTTCTGCTTATATCTCTATAATTTGCCAAGACGAATCCATCAATGAATGTATTGAAAGAGTGGTTAATTGTCATGAGGATTTAATGAAGGGGATATACGCTATAAAATCATCAATCTCTTCTGGTGATGTCTCACCCGAGAAGATTGAACAGTTGGATAGTGTATTAAAAAATCTAGATAAGTGTTTGGAAGATCTTTCAAAATTGCTCCGAAGAGATTGGAAAATAAAATCTCCAGAGAAGAAATGCTGGTTTTGATGTAGGTTTATCAGGGTTATCGATGTTATTCTATTGAGGATTGATGGGAAGGATTACTCTACGAGTAGAGCCACTGTTCCCAGGGAATTCTTGAAACAAAGACTCCACAAGGTAAGGAACCACAATAGAAAGTTCTCCCGTTGAGCCTTTGCTAGTCACTTTCCCTTCATATACTGAGCGAAGCTCCCGATGCTTATCGAAGTATTTTTTATCAAAAAATGTAAGGTTAAAATATCGGGTATATTCTGTGGTTGAATAGGTGCTTGTTCCAACAACACCATAACTTGGCGTGTAAGTGGTAGTGCCAGAGTACGTACCAGTGTTGCCGTATGTAGTAGCAGATCCATAAGTTGTTGCTGAAGAAATCCCCGTCTGGCCAATAATGGGATATGATTTCAAAACTTGCTGTGATCCGATGCCATATGTAATGAAGATAGCATATTCTGCATCTTCTAGGGGCGCTTCTTTGAGCCCATATTGTGCAAGCTTCGTTCTTACTGAATTCTCATAGAGCCGATGTTCTAGACTACCCTGCTGATCTTCTAACCGAAGAAACGCATAAGTTTTTGGTCCCAGCTCCAATTCATGGAAAACCGTAACTTGCGATTGTATCATGGCAGTACAACCGCTTATAAAGAAAACGACAATTAAAGTTGCGATGCCCCTAATCATAAGTCAAATGCAATCCTTGTTAAAATCTTTTGCTACAATTATAATATGTCCATGAGAAAAGGTAAACGCTTTTATCTAGATGCTCTTTTTTTTTCAGAACCGCCCTTATAATTTGCGTTTTTTACCCCCGACTCGTTGGCCTGTATGATTTATCTTCCGGCTTGGTGCAGGTGCAAAAATCAAAGCTGTGATGGTGGTTTTTTGTAAACGACGAGGCGTCTGGAGATACATTCATCCCCTGTTCTGTTTTCCAAATAGATTTTTTGGTCGAAGACGGGTATCTTGATTATGCTTCAATTTTTGGGGGGTGCTATGGAGACCGGTGAAGTCAGGGGGCTCATGGATTATGTCTGGCTGTTGGTGTCGTGGGGCTTTGCGATAATACTGTTCGGCATACCGATAATCGGATTTTTTCATTACCTGTATGGGAGAAGAGAGTATATAGGCGCCCTAGTTGCCGGTTCCGGGTTATGTTGTTACATCGGTATCTTCACCGAAAACTATTGGTTGTGCCTTCCGTTGATAGCCTGCGGTGCGGCAGTCGGTGTAATAGAGGCATTTGCAGATAACGGGCAGAAGGAAGACAGATAGAACCACTCATAACTGATGTTTTTGATGCCGATGTGCTCGGTTTGTATGATTTATCATACGGTCCGTAGGGGGCTCAAAAATTGAAGTTGTGTGAGGGGTTTTTTACATAAGATAGGGGCACCTGGAGATGTATCCATCCTCTGTTCTCTTTCAGGACTGGTTTTTTTTATCAAGGTGGGGTATCCTGATCATGCACCGATTCAATCTCTCTCTGTCCGAAGTCCGGTAATGGTTCAGTGTCATGATCATATAGGGGCACACGTAAACGGGACAAGATCACCCTTACGGCCCAGGCCGATGAGGGTGAAATAAAAGCGTAGACAGGAGGAAGAATATGAAAGGCATGAAGAAGTTTAACATCCCGGAAGACATGGAGTGCAGTCTGGTGGCGATCGGCGGAATCATGATGGACGACAAGGGCGGAGCCGGAAATCTTGCATCGTTCACGCCTCCTGAAGATGCGAACCTGTGGAGGCTGGAGTTCAAGACCGGCGACGTGGGCATCACTGACGGCAAGGTGCTGGTCGTGTACGGCAAGGTTGAGAAAAAAGCGAATGGGAGAGACAAGGGCAAGCTCATCAATATTGCAGGAAAGAGTAGAGGCTGACGGCTGAACAGCCCAAGAGCCGTGGCGCACTAAGAACCAAGTAAACCCCGCCAAAGCGAAAACCGCCTGCCTCATTCTGAGGCATCAAAGAGAGCTCGAACCACAGGACAATTAAACAACCAAGCGTGTATCCAGTTATCCAGTAACCCAATTATATGAAATGTCAAAGCTCTTCCTCATTTTCCAAGCTTTTATGAGCTTCCAGCGAAAGACGATTCTCAAATCACGCAAAACTCAGGATGGGCCTTGCTTCGGAAGGAACTTGCCATACAGAATTAGAGTTACTCGGATGTATCGTCCCGGCCTAATGTGAGCATTTGCTCACATATTGATGTGAAGAGTAAAAGAAAGTGAGAGAGAATGTCCCCAATCCTTCCCTGTGCTGTCATATAGAAAAATACCTCTGCACGATGCCTTATCATTCCCCGAAATATACTTTCTGCCTGCCTCTTGCCGCATTCTCCAAGACGCCGATTCTTGAATCCACATAATCATAAACTCGCGCCTTCTCTTTTCCTGGTGCGGGCCTGAGAACACGTCCAAGGTATTGGAGCAACCGGCCAGAGAACTTGATTGGACAAGTGAGAAAGAGCGTGGAAAGCTCCTTGCAGTCGAAGCCTTCACCGATAAGCTGCCCTGTCGCCACCAGGACCTTCACTCGCCCTGTGTTCAGTCGTTCAACAACGGTCTTCCTGTCTGTGTCCGAAAGATCCCCGGTGAGAATGTCCGCTTGGATGCCTTTATCTTCGAGCAGTCCGGCAAGCGTTTCACAATGCGCCTTCCTGTCCGTGAGCACCAGGCATATACCCCCACCGTTCTGTGCCTCTTCGATCACGTCCTGAACGATAAGCATGTTTCTGGAGTGGTTCTTTGTAAGCTCTGAGAGCATGAGCGAATACTGTTCTATCGGGTCGAACGCTGAGGCAAAGCCAGTTTCTCGGATAATCGCTTCTGCCTTGAGAACGTCTCCCGAATCTTCAAGAGCGGTCTTATCAATCTCGTGAACCATATCTCCAAGATGCCAGTAGATAAGCCGTGTGAGCTTGTCCCGGCGATAGGGCGTAGCGGAGAGCCCGAGCATATACAGGCTGTCGAACTCAACCGCTGCTTCTGTGAACGTCCTGGCAGGGGCATGGTGGCATTCATCCACAATGAGGAAGCCGAAATGTTTCTTGATCTCGTGCGCGATCGGATAAACTGACTTCACGATGCCAACCGTTACTTTTTCGCCTATGGTCTTTTTCCCTGCGACGATAATGCCGATCTCTTCCCGGGGAATGCCCAGGAAGGTTTCTATGCGCTCGCACCACTGATTCAACAGCTCCTTTGTGTGAACGATTACAAGGGCAGGCTGCTTCCTGTGTGCTATGACGGCAAGAGCCATAACTGTCTTTCCGCTGCCTGTCGGAGCTGCCAGTGTGCCGAATTCCCTCGATAGAATGGCCTTGACCGCCTCTTCCTGAAAACCTTTGAGCTCGCCGAAGAACTGATACTCTACATCGGGAAGCCTTCTCCTGTGGTCCCGAATCTCAAATTGCGCGCCGGATTCGTTCAGGATGCCTATCAACTGCCTTGTGAATCCTCGGGGAACTATCATCGAGCTCCCGTCCATCTCGTAACACTGGATGTATTCGGGCAGGTTCCATGTGCTGAAGCCTCGATTGCGGGCATCCAGATATTTCGGGTTCGGGAATGAGAGCCGGTTCTTGATCCTACGGGGAATATCAGGTCGAATCCTGTTCGTGCCGCTTAGTCGAGCCTGGCTGTCAATCGTGAGAGTGATCTTTACGCTCATGCTTTATCTCCCAGGTCTATGATTCTTGAATAGCCTATGCAGTTGTTTCAGAATGCTTCTCACTTCATCTGCCCATGGGCTCTCCGGGCCTTTTTCAATTTCCGTTTTGAGCCGTTCGTATGATGCCACCGGGGTCATCCATATGACCTGCCATCCGTCGCCCTGGTCATAGGTGAACCGCTCGCGGGGTAGGGTATCCCTCGCAGAGAAGAACCACTCCACAAGGTGCGCGTGGTCTCCCCACTGTTCGGTTTTTAAAATATCACCCCTACTGACAATATTGACAGAATTGACAGAAAGGCCCGATTCCCCATTTATGTCATTATTGTCAATATTGTCCTTAGATATGGATTTTGAAAACCACTGCGCTGAAAAGCTCATTTGCCACCCCCTATGACTATGGGATTCACAACGAAGTAAGGGCCTTTGGGTCTTCCCTTACCGCCTGTCTGCTCCGTGCCTATATCCTTGATGTATCCGCGTTCTGTGAGTACAGATAGGCCGGGCTTCATCTCGGAAGTGTTCTTGTATCGCCCGGCAAGATCACGGAAGCAGTCCCGAAGAGTGAACTTGTCTCGTTCCTTGCGCTGTATCCAACCAAGGATAGCCTGCGCTGCTTCGGTTGCCGGGTCACTACCCATGGTTGAGAATGCCACCTTC
>MPOS01000050.1 GCA_001896555.1 Candidatus Phosphitivorax anaerolimi | reverse complement strand
GACATGCCCTGATCCCTTCCTGTTTTCTTTCTTCAGATTCAGAAAGGCAGGTATGTCCACTCCTTTCAACTCAAAAGTACGCTTCCGTGTGATGAACCGAAAAAATTATTTCACTACCACCTGCCGCCAGGGGCATCATCTGGACGAGGTCTCGTCCTTCGCCCTCTGCCAGATCTCGTCCATCTCCTCCAAACTCATCTCTTCGAGGGGTACTCCCCTCCTGAGCGCCTCTTCCTCGATCTTTCTGAAACGGTTCCTGAAGGTGCGGTTGGTCCTCCTCAGGGCGGTCTCCGGGTCAACCCCGGCAAACCGGGAGAGGTTCACGATGCTGAAGAGAAGATCGCCGATCTCAGCTGTGATGTCCTCGGGATCGCCCCTCTCCATGGCCTCGCGAAGCTCGTCCGCCTCCTCCTTCACCTTGTCGATCACGCCCCGGTGGTCCGGCCAGTCGAAACCTGCGCGGGAGGCCCTGGACTGGATCTTGCGGGCCTGGAGCAGCGCGGGCAGGGCCTCGGGAATGCCGTCCAATATTGACTCGCGGCCCTCCTTGCCCTCTTCCTGCTGTTTGAGCCGCTCCCAGTTCCTGATGACCTCCTCGGAGCCTGCAACCTGCTCGGTCCCAAACACGTGGGGATGGCGGTAGATGAGCTTGTCTGCGAGCCCGTTGATCACGTCCCGGATGGTGAACTCCCCCAGGTCCTTGGCAATGGTACTGTGAAAAAGAACCTGAAGGAGCAGGTCTCCCAGCTCCTCGCGGAGGTGATCCAGGTCGCCGCTGTCAATGGCATCCATGAGCTCGTACGCCTCTTCCACCGCGCACTGGGAAATGCTCTTGTGGGTCTGCCGGGCATCCCACGGGCACCCGCCCGGTGCCCTGAGCCTCTCGAATATCTCCACCAGCCTGTCGAATTCATTCATGCCTGTTTTTTCTCCCCTGCTTTTCAGGTAGCACCTTCTGTAAAAAACTCAAACACCTTATCCCAGGTGCCGCAAAGATGACAAGATCGAAGGAAGACGAGTCACTACTCAGTCGCACTGGATTTATTGCTTGAATCTCTGCGACGGCTGTGGCGATATAACACTACACTTTATCGATAAGGCGGGCCACCAGTATGATGGAGGTAGTGGAGTTCTTCAGGGGTCATCCCTTTCTTCTGGGCCTTGCTGTCGGGTTCATCGCCGTGCTGTTCGTATGGGTCCGGGGCCTGCTCCGGTGCCGGAGCCTGAACAGGGAGATGACCAGGCTCAAGGAGAGCCTCTATACCAAGATGCAGATCGACGCGAAGGGTTACATGACCAGAGAGAGCGAGCTGGAGCAGCTCAAGAAGGAAAACGAGAACCTGCGCATCACCGTGAAGTCGCTCCAGAACAAACCGGGCCGGGCGGAGATACGCCAGCTCCATGTCTATGACAAGGCGATCCACTCCATGCTCGCCAGGGCGCCGGGGTTTGCTCCCACCTGGGAGATGGTCCTGAAAGAGGCGGAAGAAGAGATCGCCCGGACCGACACCGGCATCGCCGCCTTCATGCGCAAGGTCTTCGTCCCCAGGAAGCAGATCCCCGCAGGAGAAGACGAGCAGAAGCTCATCGACTACGGGGATGAAAAGAACGAGTAGATACCATCTCTCTTAAGAAAGAAACATGGATCGCGCAGGCTCCTCAAGCGTGCGCAAAGGTTGATTCGTGCCTGCAGGCGGATGAAACCGCGGTAGAATGGATTCACCTGCAGCTTTTTTTGCCTTTCATGACTCCAGCTCGATGGCCGGGCACTCGGGGCGCTCGGGGCAGATCACGGTCACCGGGGCCTGCTCCTCGATCACGCGCATGGTCTTCCATTTGCCCCCCAGGAACCTGAACAGAAACACGAAACCGAGGGCCACCACATACAGAGATGCAAACGTCCACCCCGCCATGATACCGTAGCCGAGGACCACGATGGCCGTATAGCTCGGCACGACCAGCACCAGGGCGGATGTGAGCACAATCATGTACATGACGAAGCGGGTGTCGCCGGCGCCCTTGATGGCGGATGCGAATATGATGTTGAGGGTGTCGAAAACCGAATACACCGCCACGAACCGGAGCAGGACGAGGGCGAGCTCGTGGATCCGGGCGAAATGCTCCGGGTCGGAGCGGGCCGCAAACGGCGCGATAAAGAGCTCGGGCACCAAGACATACATGAGCGCTATGGACGACATGTAGGTGAAGGTCATGAAGAAGCCCGAGTATACGCTCCTCTGGGCGATGTCGGGCCTTCCCCTCCCCAGATACTGCCCCACGAGGACCGAGATCGCGATTCCGAACCCGATCATGGGCATGAAGGCAATGGTATTGATGTTGAAGGCGATGTTCGTGGCTGCAAGGGAAATAGTGCCGAGCCTGCCCATGATCATGATGAAGGCGGTGAATCCCAGCATGTCGAGAAAGAACTGAACCCCTGCGGGAACCCCGAAGCGCACCAGCCTCGCGAAAAGGACCCTGTCGGGTTTCCAGCCCCTCAAGGTGTGAAACCGGCCGTTGTAGGACGGGCGAATGATGATCACGAAGTAGGCCGCAAAGTTGAAGATCTCTGCGATCACCGTGGCTATGGCCGCGCCCTTGATCCCCATCTCGGGAAAACCGAAGTGTCCGAAGATGAGGATGTAGTCGAAGACGATATTGATGACCGTCATGGCGACATTGACCCACATGACGATCCAGGTCCTGCCCAGGCCGGAGAAAAAGGCGGACAGGGCCGCTGCAGCGATGATCGGAGCAGCCCCGAGGTTGAGATACTGGAAATAGACCACCTCATCGTCTCTGATTCCCTCCGGGTGGCCGATCATGCTGAAAATGGAATCTGCAAAGGGAATCGTGAGAGCGACGACCAGCCCGCCGATCAGGGACACGTAGATGCCCTGCCACAGCGCCGATCCGACCCGGGTGTACCGCTCGGCGCCGAAATACTGGGCCACGAAGGTGCTGACATAGCTCGCAGTACCGATGAATATGCTGATGATGGTGAAGCTCAGCATGCCGGCAGGCATGGCAGCGGCAATGGTCTCCGGTGAGTACCAGGTGAGGAACATGCGGTCAACGAAGTGCTGGACCGACCACGAGCCCGAGCTCACCACCAGGGGGAGGGCGATGCCCAGCACCTCACGAAAACCACCCGGACCGCTCCATCTCTCTCGGATCATATAAACCTGCCTCTCCCACATTCCTTAAAGATGAACCGGCCCTTCTCGCCGGTCGATGCGTGCCCGTGCCGGAGTCATGACCTGACCCTCTGACCTCTGCAGTGTCCCTTAAAAGAGATCTCCTCTTGAATTCATATGCCGCATCACTCCCGGGAATCAATAAATCGGGCGACCGGAAGGCTCACCGGAAGTGCGGGCGTTCGAACCCTTTGTACACGATTTTTCATCAAAGAAATAGACATGACAAACAGATAAGGAAGTGATAGTGGCGATAGCCAGCACACATGAATGGAGGAAAACATGTCCATTGAACGTGAAAAGGTAGAGCAGGTACTGAACAAGACCCGGCCCATGCTCCAGAGAGACGGCGGAGACGTGGAACTCGTTGACGTGACGGATGACGGAAGGGTTTTCGTGCGCCTCAAGGGTGCATGCGGCGGATGCCCCATGGCGACCATGACGCTGAAATCCTTTATCGAGCGTGAAATAAAGAAGGACGTTCCCGAGGTCACATCGGTCCAGCAGGTGCGATAAACGGCTAAAAACGTACGGCAGGTATACGAAAAAGGCCGGAAGCACCGGCCTTTTTTCGTATACCCGTGCGTTGTGCCGGTGATCTTTCCCATGATCAGCGCATTTCCCCCCTCCGATGCCATCCATGCCGTCGTCCTCCCGGTTCCGGGGTTCGGCAATCTCCTGACCTCGAACATCTATGTCCTGGGCACGGGCCCGGTGACCCTGATCGATACCGGGCCGAAGTTTCCCGGCGCCTTCGAAAACATCGAGAAACAGCTCCATGAAATAGGGTTCGGCTTCCAGGACATCGAGCGCATCATCCTGACCCACGGCCACATCGACCATTTCGGCCTGGCGCGGAAGATCATCGAGGCCGCAGGCCGTTCCATCCCCTGCCACCTTCACCGGGACGATATCTGGCGCACCTCGGGCGAATATATCCGGTACGGGTTCTGGAGCGATGAGGTGCTGGAGTTCACCCGGATGGCAGGCATGCCGCGGGACGCGGTCGAGCGCATGAAACGGAGGTCGGCATTCTACAAGAACTTCTGCGACCCGCTGGATGGTGAAGGCATCCCCATGGACGAGGGAGATACCTTTTCCGGCCCCGGCTTCGAGATCAGGGTCGTCCACACACCCGGGCACTCCCCGGGGAGCTGCTGTCTGTACGAAACAGGATCGCGCGTGCTCTTTTCCGGGGACCACATCATCAAGCACATCACCCCAAACCCTATCATGGAGATCCACCGCTCCCTGCTGAGCGACCCCGGCTACCAGAGCCTGATCTCCTACGAGGCATCCCTGGAAAAGGTTGAAAGGCTTGACATCCGCTATGCGTTTTCCGGACACGGGGAATACATCGACGATGTGCCCGGGCTTCTTTCGCGCTACCGGGAACATCACGAGAGCCGGAAGCGCCAGATCCTCCACCACATCCTGGACATTGATCAGCCCATCTCCCACCTGGTTGAGGATCTCTTTCCCGACATACCCGAAAGCGAGATCTTCCTGGCTGTCTCGGAGATCTATGCCCATCTCGAGGTGCTCATCAGCGAAGGCAGGGCCAGAATGAGCACTGAAGGCCCCCCTGCCCTGTTCCGGGCCTCCGGGGTCCAGCCGGCATCGGCCGGATGAAAACGTCTCTTTCCGACCCTTCAGCCCCCAAGTGCGGGTGTGTGTTTGCCGGAAGCAGCATGTGATAAGCCGGGCGAGATGCCTTTTGGACAGATTTTAGAGTAGCGGGGTGATCTTCCCATGAATGCATTTCCGCGGCCCGGGACATAAGGGAGTGAAAGTGCTCTCTGCCGCCTGTTCGAAAAAAATTTTTGGCAGGAAAGATCACCCCTTTACCCTCCGGGAAAGAAACGCTATGTATGGTCACATATGCCCTGGCAAAGGATTCAGGGCAGAGAACGCTGAATAAACGAGGTGCCATGAATGCCCTTCAGATTCGATACGATTCAGGTCCACGGCGGCCACCGGCCCGACGACTCCAGCCGGGCAAGGGCGGTGCCCATCTACCAGAGCACGTCGTTCACCTTCCGGGATGCCGACCATGCAGGTGCGCTCTTTGCCGGAGAGGAAAGCGGCGATATCTATTCCCGGATCAGCAACCCCACGACCGGAGTTCTGGAGGAGCGGGTGTCGCTTCTGGAAGGGGGGGTTGGTTCGGTGGCGTTCGCGTCCGGGAGCGCCGCCATCCTCGCCTCGATCCTGACCATCGCACAGTGCGGCGATGAGATCGTGTCGTCCCGGGCGCTCTACGGGGGCACCATCCATCTGTTCCAGAGCACCCTGAAAGGTCTCGGCATCGGGGTGCGCTTCGTGGACATCAACGACCGGGAGCAGCTCAAGGCCGCACTTGGCCCCAAGACCAGGGCCGTGTTCACCGAGACCATCGGCAACCCCATGAACACGGTGGCCGACCTCGAAACACTCGCCGGCCTGGCCCACGAACACGGGGTGCCCCTGATCGTGGACAACACCGCCACCACTCCCTATCTGCTGAGGCCCTTCGAGTACGGGGCCGACATCGTGGTGCACTCGCTGACCAAGTTCATGGGGGGCCACGGTGTCTCTATCGGCGGGATCGTCACGGATTCGGGCCGGTTTTCCTGGGAGGGGTTTGACAAGCTCTCGAAACCCGACCCCGACCTGCACGGTCTGAACTTCACCGAGAAGTTCGGAAGCCAGGCCTACATCGGGCGGCTCCGCTCGGTGCTCCTGCGTGACGGCGGGGCGTGCATGTCGCCCTTCAATGCCTTCACCTTCCTGCTGGGCATCGAGACCTTGAGCCTGCGCATGCAGCGCCACTGCGAAAACGCCATGAAGGTGGCCTCGTTCCTGGACAGCCACGAGGGCGTGGACTGGGTCAACTATCCGGGCCTCGTGCACCACCCGGACCACACGATCGCACTCAAGTATCTGAAGAACGGCTTCGGGGCCATCATCTCCTTTGCGCCCAAGGGAGGCTACCCGGCCGCGAAGCAGGTGGTGGACTCGGTGAGGCTCATCTCGCACCTGGCCAATATCGGCGACGCCAAGACGCTCATCATCCACCCCGCATCCACCACTCACCAGCAGCTCAGCCTGGAACAGCAAGCCGCTTCGGGGATCACGCCCGACATGATCCGGATCTCGGTGGGCATCGAGGATGCGGACGACATCCTGGAAGACCTGGACCGGGCGCTTACGAGGGGCAGGAGTGTATAAGATCCCGGCACAGACCTACCCCATCATCCAGGAGTGGATCGCGCACGGCAGCAGGGTGCTGGACCTGGGATGCGGCGACGGCTCGCTGCTCAAAACCCTGGCGGGCACCAAGCAGGTGGAAGGCATCGGGGTGGAAATCTCCGAGGAGATGATTCTCAAGTGCATCAGCAAGGGGATCTGCGTGTATCAGGCCGACATCGACAAGGACCTCTCCGAGTGGGACGACGGCAGCTTCGACTACGTGGTGCTCAATGCCACCCTGCAGGTGATCACCCGGCCCTACCGGGTCATCGAGGAAATGCTCAGGGTGGGGAGGTTCGCCATCATCTCCATCTCGAACTTCGGCTATGCGCGCAACCGCCTGCGCGTCCTTGCCCAGGGGAGGGTGAGCTCGAGCGCCAGGATCTCCGGGGGCTGGCACGACACCCCGGTGCTGCGCTACGTCTCACTCAAGGAGTTCATATCATCAATACGGGAGATCGGGGTCGAGATCATGGACGCCCGGTACATCTTTCCCTTCAACGTCGTGAGCAGCACCCGGTGGCCGCTCTACAACCTCCTGGCAAAGGAGGGAATCTTCAGGTTGAGGCGCACATGAGTCACAACCCCACCTTTGTCGAGACTGAAGTTCTCTCCGTCGAGCGGCCCTTCAGGTTCGAGTCCGGAGACATCCTCCCCAGGATAGACATCGCCTACGAGACCTATGGACAGCTCAACGAACGGCGGGACAACGCAGTGCTCATCGAGCATGCTCTCTCCGGCGACGCCCATGCGGCCTTCTACCACAAGGGCGACCGCAAGCCCGGCTGGTGGGACTGCATGATCGGACCCGGAAAGGCCTTTGATACCGACCGCTACTTCGTGATCTGCTCCAACGTGATCGGCGGGTGCCGGGGCACCTCGGGGCCGTCCTCCATCAACCCCGCCACGGGCAGACCCTATGGGCTCACCTTCCCTCCCATATCCATACGCGACATGGTGGAGGTGCAGCGGATCCTGCTCAAGCACCTGGGCATCGACAGGCTCAAGTGCATCGCGGGGGGTTCCATGGGCGGGATGCAGACCCTTCAGTTCTTCTGCGACTATCCGTTTCAGTTCGAATCCTTTATCTGTATCGCCTCGTCCATGAAACACTCCGCCCAGCAGATCGCCTTCAACGAGGTGGGCAGGCGCGCGATCATGGCCGACCCCCGATGGAACAACGGCAACTACTATGACGACGTGCCCCCTGAAGGGGGGCTCTCGGTGGCCCGGATGATCGGCCATATCACCTATCTCTCGGAAAAGATGATGCAGGAGAAGTTCGGAAGGCTCAAAAAAGACAAGGAGTCCAGGGCTATCTTCCGGCCTTCCTTCGAGGTGGAGCACTATCTCGACTACCAGGGGATCTCGTTCGTCAAGCGCTTCGATGCCAACAGCTATCTCTATATCACCAACGCCATCGACAACTTCGACCTGAAAACGTCGCTGAGCTCGCGGGACCGCTTCCGGGGTGAGGGAAGACAGCGGGGAGCGCATCTGGACGACATGCGCGGGAAGCGGGGCCTCGTGATCTCCTTCAGCTCGGACTGGCTCTACCCGCCTTCCCAGTCAAAGGAGATCGTGCAGTTCTTTTCCGCGTTCAATGTCCGGGTCTCCTACACCGAGATCGCTACCGAGCACGGCCACGACGCGTTCCTGACTGACTATACCAGGCCTTCCGAGATCATTTGGGGCTTTCTTTCTTCCCTTTCTTAAAGAGGATCCTCTTCCGGAAGATTCCCCCTTGCCGCCTAAGCGCAGAGCTGATCTTGATCACGGCTCAGATCGCTGGTGCGATGCTCCAGATGATGAGCGCGCCTGTAAGGGCGCCTTCGCGGAACTCCGGCATCAGGTCTTCCGGCCTCACATTCTCGATACGGCAGGGTTGCTTTCGCACCGGCGATCAGGACGCCTCCAGGGTTATGTTATCGATGAGCCGGGTGGCACCCACCCTGACTGCGAGCGCCATGACCGCGCGGCCCTCGATCCGCTCCACGGGCTTGAGCAGCGCCGGGTCCACGATCTCCACATAGTCGACCGTGCTCTCGGGGGTCTGTTCGATCATCCTCACCGCCTCGGCCTTGATGGCCTCCGCGCTCCGCTCGCCCTGCTCCACGAGCCGCCGCGCCTTCAGAAGGGCCTGGGAGAGCACCAGGGCATATTGCCGCTGCTCGGTGCTCAGATACTTGTTCCGGGAGCTCATGGCCAGGCCGTCATCCTCCCGCACCGTGGGATGGGCGAGAACCTGCACATTCATATTGAGGTCCTCCGCCATCTTCCTCAAAACCGCAAGCTGCTGGTAGTCCTTCTCGCCGAAGATCGCGATGTCGGGCTCGATGATGTTGAACAGCTTGGTCACCACCGTGGCGACCCCCCGGAAATGCCCGGGACGGGAGGCCCCGCACAGACCCTCGGAGATGTTTTCCACCTCTACATAGGTGCAGTAACCTTTCGGATACATCGCCTCTGCACTCGGATGGAAGATGCACTCCACACCAACAGATGCGGCCAGCTCGGTATCACGCGGCAGGTCCCTGGGGTATTTGTCCAGGTCTTCGCTCGGGCCGAACTGGGTCGGGTTGACAAAAATGCTGATGACCAGGTGGTCGGCCATGGGCTTGCCCATCCGCATGAGATCCAGGTGACCCTTGTGGAGATAGCCCATGGTGGGTACGAGGCAGATGGTTTCACCCTTTTTCTTGACCGCCCTGACCCAGTCCTTCATGGCTGGAATTTCTCTGATGATCTTCATGGCAATTAATCCTTGAAACAGTGTTCTTGGGCCGGGAACGCACCCTCCCTGACCTCGGAGGCGTATGCCTGGATAGCGCCCAGCATGATGTCGTAGAGATTCGCGTAGTGTTTGACGAACTTGGGCTTGAAGGTCTTGTCCATGCCCAGCATGTCCTGGATCACCAGGACCTGTCCGTCACAGTGGGGCCCTGCGCCGATGCCGATGGTGGGAATGTCCAGGGCCTCGGTCACTTCCTTGGCCACGGAGGCGGGTACGCATTCCAGCACCAGGGAAAAGACCCCGGCATCCTGGAGCGCCAGGGCGTTTTCCTTCAGGAGATCAGCGGCCTTTCTGCCCCGGGCCTGGACCTTGTAGCCGCCGAAGGCGTGCACCGACTGAGGCGTCAGACCGAGATGCCCCATGACCGGGATATCGGCATTCACAATGGCCCTGACCTGCTCGATCACGCGCTTGCCGCCTTCGAGCTTCACACCCTGGGCCCCGGCCTCCTGGAGGAACCTGCCTGCGTTTCTCACCGCCTCGGAAACGCTCGCCTGATAAGACAGGAAAGGCATGTCGCTGATGACCAGCGCACCCGGCCTGGTGCGGGTGACGCAGAGGGTGTGGTATACCATCTGGTCCATGGTGACGCCCAGCGTGCTGTCGCCCCCTGCCATAACGTTTCCGGCGGAATCCCCTATGAGGATGACATCCACGTTCGCGGCATCGACGATGCGGGCCATGGTGGCATCGTAGGCGGTGAGCATGACGATGCGCTCCCTGCCTTTTTTGTCCATGATATCCCTGATCGTGATCTTTTGCTTCATGTCGGCCTCCTTTCAATGGCATAGGTACTCTCTTTTCATGAAAAGGTTCAAGGGAAAAAGGCGGGAAACTTAAGTGGGGAAAACTCTTTTTGTGGTGGATGCTTTTTCGCGCAGATGCGATGCCCCTAGTAAAAGTCAGATTGTTTTGAGCCAGGAGAGCGTCTTGCCCAGAATCCTGGCATAGGTCTCGCGGTCGGACACACCGGAGGAACCGGGGACCTTGAACGAGTGGTCGCCCCCTTCGATGACCTCGAGCGTGCTCACTGAGTCGGTCTTGGCCAGTACTTCGCTGAGCTTGTCGAGATTGCAGAAAGGATCGCGGGACCCGGTAAAAAAGAGCATGGGCACCCGGATGTGATAGAGGTGTCTATCGCGCAGCGTATCCATCTTGCCCGGGGGATGCAGCGGGTAGCCGAGAAAGATGAGTCCTCTCACCTGTATGAGGTTGTCGGCAGCCACCTGGGAGGCGATCCTCCCGCCCATGGACTTGCCCGCAGCCACGATGAACGACGGCTTGTAAAGAGGGTGGTTCTTCAGATACTCATACACCTTGACCCAAGTCGCCTCGAGGACCCCTTCGCTGTCCGGCGTCTTCTTTTCCTCGTCACGGTAGAGGAAATTGAACCGCAGGCAGAGATAGCCCGCCTCTGCCAGCACGTTTGCCATATGAATGAGCAGAGGGTGGAACATGCCGTTGCCTGCACCGTGTGCCAGGATGACGGCAGGTTTCTTCTCCCGGACGAACTGATCCGGAATGGAAATGATCGCTGAGATCTTCTTGTCGCCCTTAAGCGGGATGAATACGTATTCCTCACACGCCATCGGGCCTCTCCTCGTTTCGATTCACCGGATTCACACTCCTCTTTACCGGTCTCTTTCGGGCAACAGCTCAGCCGACTTGAGAGCAATTTCAATCTCCCGAACCTTCTGTATGATAATACAGCTGTCGTCTTACGAGGATTCTCTTGCAGGAAGCAGGTTCTTTTGCCTGCAGAGGCAGAACAAGGAAGGGAGCGGGGCCACGGCAGGCCGGGAACCGTCATTTACGGTCGTACTCCTGATGAGGGTGCACAGCCCCAAAACTGACAAGGTGTCTCTACCGGCGTGACCTTTCGAATGCGCAATCAAGATCGGCGATGATGTCGTCCACGTCTTCCAGACCCACCGCGAGCCTGAAGAGGGTGTCGATGATCCCCAGCTCGTAGCGCTCCTCACGGGTGTAGTCATAGTAGCTCACCGTGGCCGGATGAGTGATGAGGGTCTCGGCCCCGCCGAAGCTCGGCCCGATGAAGATCATATCCAGATTGTCCATGAACCGCTTGGCATCGTCGAGATCGCCTTTCATCTCGAAGGTCACCACGCATCCACCGCCCTTCATCTGCTCCTTTGCGATGGTGTAGTGCTGGTGGCTCTCCAGCATGGGGTAGTATACCCGCTCCACCATGGGATGGGCCTCAAGAAACCGTGCGACCTTCAAGGCCGTCTCGTTCTGCTTCTCCACCCGCATGGGAAAGGTCTTCAGGCCGCGAAGGAGCAGGTAGCAGCAATGGGGGTCGATGAGCCCGCCCATGGACTTGTGGAGGTTCCGGATCGGCGTGATGAGGTCCTTGCGGCCCATCACGGCCCCGGCCAGGATGTCGTTGTGCCCGGAAAGGTATTTGGTGGCGCTGTGAGTGACGAGATCGATGCCGAACTCAAGGGGCCTCTGGTTGATGGGTGTGGCGATGGTGCTGTCGATCAGCGTCATGACACCGTGGCGGTCTGCGATCTCCTTGAGAAGCTTCAGGTCGAACACGTTGAGGTAGGGGTTGGTGGGCGACTCTGAGAAGATGAAGCGGGTGTTGCTCTTGATGGCGCCCTCGAGCGCATCGTAGTCACCAAACGGCACGATGGTGCACTCGATCCCGAAGCGCTTCAGGTATGACCTGCAGAACTCAAGGGTCTTCTTGTAGCTGTCGTCTGTGATGACGATGTGGTCGCCGGTGCGCACCAGGGAGAGGATGGTGGTGGTGATGGCCATCATGCCGGATGAGAACACCACGCAATCCTCTGCGCCCTCCAGATCTGCAAGCCGGTTCTGTGCAATGAGCTCGGTGGGGTTGCCGTATCTGCCGTATTCGAAGCGCTCCTTCTTGTGCTTGGTATATTCCTCGATATCGTTGCTGTTCCGGAATACAAAGGTGGATGTCTGGAAAATGGGGGTGGTAATCGCGTCAGCGTAGTGGTTCCGGGGCTCGCCCGCATGGATCGCCCGCGAGGACATCCCCAGCCTGTCTTTCTTCTCTGTGCTCATATCAGTTCTCCTTTCCGATGCCGCAGTGCGACCGCACAGAACTGCCACAATATCAGAATAGCACTGTAATGGCTAATATATCGGTCCTTTTGCTGTCAAGGCCAAACACCCGATTCAGGGACTGGTTCACATTTCCTGCTCCACCCGAATTGGGGCGTTGATCGATTGCGGGCGGTTGTGCTATCAGCCTCTGGCATGCAGGACATCATTGAATCCATCCGGGATATTGCACGGAACCATTTTGCCGATGCTAAGTACAGCCACGACTGGGAGCATACCGAGCGGGTGTACCGGCTCTGTATGCACATCGGCCGGGTCGAGGGCGCGGACCTGGAGGTCCTCGCCATAGCGGCCCTGCTGCACGACATCGGCAGGGCGATTCAGGACAGCGCCAAAGGCACGCTCTGCCACGCCGAGCAGGGCGCCCGGATCGCAGAGAAGATCCTGGAAAAGTATCCCATACCGCCGGAAAAGAAAGAGAACATCATCCACTGCATCATCTCCCACCGGTATCGCAACAGCCACCATCCTGAGAGCCTGGAGGCCAAGGTGCTCTTCGATGCCGACAAGCTCGACGCAATCGGCGCCGTCGGCATCGCCCGGGCCTACCTCTTCGCAGGCGAGGTGGGAGCGGTGCTCCACAACCCCGACATGGACCCGCTCACGGCAAAACCCTACAGCAGGGACGACACCGGCTACCGGGAATACATGGTCAAGCTCTCCAAGATCAAGGACCGGATGCTCACCCCTGAGGGCAGACACATGGCGCAGGAGCGTCACGCCTTCATGGAGGAGTTTTTCAGACGCTTCCTGAAGGAGTTCGAGGGGCAGCTGTAAGGTTCGCTTTCCCGCTTCCTAAAGTTTTTGCACAGAACCGCTAGGTTATTCTTTTTCACACACGCGGGCGTTGATTCCATGAGATCCGCAGGATCGGGTGCCTGATTGGGGGGAGGAGGCCTCGATCAGCTCGATGATGGCAAGGGCCGCCTTTTTTGCGGTCGGGCCCACCTCAAGGACCGGGCCCACGCACATGGGGCAGCCGTGTTCGCACACGCAGGAGGTGATGAGGCCTTTGGCCAGATTGAGCAGGGTCGCGTGCTGCTCGAAGAGCAGCTCAGAGAAGCCTACACCCCCCGGATAGGCATCGAAGACGAATATCGTGGGATCGTAGGCATCCACCATGACCGCTCCCTCTGCCGCGCCGCCCGCGGGCAGGTCGGTGATGACCCTGCGGTCCTTGCCGTGCCGCACGTACCACTGCCCGCTCTTGTCGCCGATGCAGCGGTCGATGTCCCGGGTGTCGGCCATGAGCATGATCGCAGCCAGATGGTGGAGTGTATAGGCCAGGCCCATGAGACCGTCGATGATCTCCTCTTTCCGGAAGTTCAGGGTGGAGAGGCGGTCCCAGGGGACGGTGAACCAGTAGCTCGTAGTGTGCATCTGCCGCTCGGGCAGGTTCACCTCGCCGTAACCTACGTTTTCCGAGGTGTAGAACTTGATCTTCTTGAAACCCACCACCTTGCGGACCACCTGCACCTCGCCGTGCTCCACGATGATGCTTCCCGCGCGCTTCACGCCGAACTCGTCCAGGACCCGGACATTGGTATAGGTCATGGCGTCGGTGTAGTAGTCGGAGTCGACCTTGTGCACATAGGCCTTCCTGCGCTCTAAGTCGAGCTTGTCCACGTGGTACTGCTGCGACTCCACCATGTAGATGGCCCCGTTGTGCACCGTGGTAAAGGCGCTGTCCCAGTCCACCTCGGCGATGATCCGGTGGGACGAGGCGTCTGTTGTGTCCACGACCACCACATTCTCCGGGTCGACCGTCCTCAAGGACACCTCATCCGCGGGGTAGCTCTCGGCCGCCCAGTGCCAGCGGTCGTCCACCCGGTGGAGCACCCCCTTCTCTTCCAGGTAGCTCAAAAATTCCTCGAGGTCTTCGGCCCCGAACCGCTCCCCCTTCTCGAAGGGGAGCTCGAAGGCCGCGCTCTTGATGTGGTGCAGCAGGATCAGGAGGTTGTCCGGGTTGACCCGGCAGTGCTCGGGCGAGCGGGAGAAGAAGTAGTCGGTGTTCTCCACCATGAATTGGTCCATGGGCGTGCTCCGGGCGACGAGCACAGCCAGGCTCTGCCCGCTGCGGCGCCCCGCCCTACCCGCCTGCTGCCAGGTGCTGGCGATGGAGCCCGGATAGCCCGTGATGACGCACGCCTCCAGGTCCCCGATGTCGATCCCCAGCTCCAGGGCGTTGGTGCTCACCACGCCCATGACCTCGCGGTCGCGCAGGCCCTTTTCGATCTGGCGCCTGAGCTTCGGCAGATAGCCGCCCCGGTACCCGGTGACGAAGTGGTCGTCCACGGGTTTGTTGTTCTTGAACTGGTCCTTGAGATACTTGGTGAGCACCTCCACGGTGAGTCTGCTCGTGGTGAAGACAATGGTCTGGATGCCGTTGCCTATGAGCTCGCTCGCGATGGTCCGGGCCGGGATGAGCGCGGACTGGCGGATGCCCAGCTCCCGGTTCACGATGGGCGGGTTGTAGAGCATGAAGGTCTTGGCCGAGGCCGGCGCACCGCTCTCGTTGATGAGCTCGACTTCTTTTTCGAGCAGGCGCTGTGCGTGTTCCTTCGGATTGGCCACCGTGGCCGAGCAGCAGATGAACACCGGGTCCACGCCGTAGAACCGGCAGATCCGCTTCAGCCGCCTGATCACGTTGGTCAGATGGCTGCCGAAGACCCCCCGGTAGACATGCAGCTCGTCGATGACTATGTAGGCCAGGTTGGAGAAGAGCTTCTGCCACTTGGTGTGGTGAGGCAGGATCCCGGCGTGGAGCATGTCCGGGTTGGTGATGACCACATGGCCCTGCTTCCGGATCGCCTGCCGCGCGTCGTCGGGCGTGTCGCCGTCATAGGTGAAGGTGCGGATGTCCGCCTTCAGCTCTGTGATGAGGCTGTGAATCTCGTGCATCTGGTCCTGGGCGAGTGCCTTGGTGGGGAACAGGTACAGGGCGCGGTTCTCACCGTTCTCCAGGATCTTCTGGAGCACGGGCAGGTTGTAGCACAGGGTCTTGCCGCTCGCGGTCGGGGTGACGAGCACCACGTCGCGCCCGCTTCTGATGAGCTCCACGGCACGGGCCTGGTGGCTATAGAGGCTCTTTATGCCTCGTCTGTTCAGGACGGCGCGGATCCTCCCGTCCACCCAGGCGGGGTACGGCGCGAGCACCGCGTCCTTTGCCGGCAGATGCCTGACCGCGGTGACATTCTCCATGAACCGGGGGTTGTTCTCAGCCCGGGCAAGCCATTCAGAGAGTGTGAGATGTGCCATATACGCCTGGCCGCCTTTCTCTTTGGGTGATCTTACGGCGAGCCGCTCACGGCCCGTCCGGAAAACATGGCGTCACATCCGCCTCGCACGGAAATAAAGAGCTTTCAGAAATCCGCTCCCGCCACTCCCATCCCCGTAAGCCGGAGAAAGAGGACCGCCGATGGCCGCATACGCCGTGCAGCCGGGTGCCTTTCCGCCGGAAAGACTATAAAAAGGCGGCACCCTCCTGTCAATCGCCAATCCAGGCAGGCCCCTTATGCCGATGCCTTCACGTCTTCCCGATCGAGAGCCCGTTTCCGCTCGCTCAGGGGCACATACTTGTATTCTCCGGGCAGAGAGGTCACGTACGCGGGCCGTATGAGCTTTGCCTGGATAATCTGTTCGATCCGGTGGGCGGACCATCCCACGACCCTTGCCATGGCGAAGATCGGGGTGAAGAGGTCGATGGGGATGCCGAGCATCTTGTAGACGAATCCCGAGTAGAAGTCCACGTTGGGAGACACGATCTGGCCCTTGCGCTCGTAGATGAGCTCGGATGCGAGCTCTGCAACCAGGTCCATGAGCTTGAGCTCCTGGATCTGCTCCTTCCTGGTCACAAACTCCTCGGCCTTCTCCCTGAGGATCGTACACCTGGGGTCTGAAAGGGTGTAGACTGCGTGTCCCATGCCGTAGATCTTGCCGGCGCCGTCGTGGGCCTTGCCTTCGAGGATCCGGATGAGATAGCGGCGCACCTCTTTTCTGTTCTCCCAGTTTTTCACATTCCTGCGGATGTCCCGCATCATCATCATGACCGCCTCGTTGGCCCCTCCGTGCAGATGGCCGCTCAACGAGGCGATGCCCGAGCAGATGGACATGTAGGTGTTTGCGCCGCTGGACGTCACCGTCCGCACTGCAAAGGTCGAGTTGTTCCCTCCCCCGTGCTCGGCATGGAGCATCAGGGCGAGATCGAACAGGAGCGCCTCTTTTCTGGACGGCCTCTGCCCCTTGATGAGATAGAGAAAGTTCTCTGCCGTGGACAGCTCGGGATCGGGCTGGAGCAGGATGAGATCCGATCCGTTGCGATAGCGCGAAACCCGGTAATTGTACGCCACCACGGTCGAGAACTTGGCGATCAGCGAGATGCAGGTCTCGATCACATCGCTGATGTTGGTGGACACGGGGTTGGGATCGCACCTGCTTAAGTGTGAGATGACGGAGTGCAGGGCGAACATCTGGTTGTCGTTATAGGCCTCTTGCATCAGGATGCTTCGCTCCAGCCGGGTGAGCGGCCTCTTCTTCGCCAGCAGCTTGGTGAAGTTGTCCAGGTCATCGGCATTGGGTAACTCCCCGGTGAGCAGAAGATACGCCACCTCTTCGAACCCGAACCGGTCCTCGGCCTGGATCATCCGGGCCAGTTCGATAGCGTCGTACCCGCAGTAGAGAAGCCTGCCGTGGATGGGTTTCACCACATATCCGCTCCCGCGCTCATCGGGCACCCGTTCATAGCCGAGCACCTCGCCCTTGGAGGTGATCCCCGCCACGACCCCTGAGCCGTCTGCGTTCCTCAGACCCAGCTTGATATCCTTGGTCCTTACCAAATCCGGTGAGACCTCGTTGTGATAGCGCGCCAGCGCATTGATCTTGTTCAAGATATTTTTCATGCTCACCTCGCCTTGAAGGGTGCCTGCTTTCCTGTATCCGGGGGACGCCCCGGTTTCTGCCGGTTACTATACATCCATGAACATCTGGGGCGCAAGATCTCTCGTTCATTGACATATACCGCACCAAGTCCTGCCACAGCACTGCCGCGAGAGTCAGAAGCCCGTATCAGTGCCGGAATCGCATGCTGCCCGGGAATCGCTGGAGGGGGATGACAATCGTATCAGACCCTCGATCCAGTGGTGTGTGAATACCCTCGTGACCGCCTGAGGACTGTGCCGGGGCGGGATATTTTGCCAGAGGTACAGAATCCGCCCCATCGGCACTGTTCATCTTTGGGTGCTAAAAGGCCGGGGTCATGACGGCGAGGCAGAGAATGCCGTCCTGATTGTTCCGCTCAGCCTTGGTCGGTTCGCCGTTCATCACCTCGACTGCAAGTGCCTTCAGGTCGCGGGCCACGTCTTCAAGGCTTCCGCCGTCGAGGACACCACCTGCATCGATGTCCATGTCGTCTTCCATGAGTTTGTAGAGCCTGCCGGTGCTCGCAACCTTGATCACGGGCACCAGCGGAAAACCTGCAGGGGTGCCCCGGCCCGTGGTGAAGATGATGAGCTGGCAGCCCGCAGCCGCGAGCCCTGCCAGAGACTCCATGTCATACCCCGGCCCGTCCATGATCACGAGTCCCTTGCTCGACGGCTCCTGCCCGTAGTCCGCCACTTGGGTGACAGGCGTGCCGCCTCCCTTGACGATGCAGCCCAGAGACTTCTCGCGGATGGAGCTCAAACCCCCGTCCATGTTGCCGGGCGCGATGACGCACGAGGCGAGCGGCCCGAGGATGTCGTGAGTGCGCCTGCGGGCCTGGGAGATTATGTGTTCCACCCGTGCGGCCACTTCAGGGCTCGCCGCCCTGCGCGAGAGGATGTGCTCGGTGCCGATCATCTCGGTGGTTTCGGTGAGGACCACAGTCCCCCCGCATTCGACAAGCCAGTCCGAGACAAGACCCACTGCCGGGTTGGCCGTGATCCCTGAGAAGGCGTCGGAACCCCCGCACTCGAGTCCCATCACGATGCGGCTCACAGGGCATTCACTGCGCTGAAGGGCCTGGGCATGTTTTTGAAAACGCATCACTATCTCGATACCCTTTTCCGTTGTCTTCCGTGAGCCGCCCTGCTCCTGGATGACGAGAAACTCGCAGGGCTTGCCGGTCTTGGCGATCTCGGCTGCGACCGATGAGGCCTGAACGGTTTCACACCCCAGTCCCACCACGAGGGCCGCCGCTACGTTGGGGTTCCTGCCCAGGCCGGCCAGTACCTGTTGGTGCATGGTGATCTCAAGCGCCCTCCCGCACCCGTGGCCGTGCAGCAGGGGCACGGCCGGGGGCACTGCCCGGGCGATGTTTGCAGCCACGCCTGCCGCACAGGAGACCGTGGGGATCACGGCGATATGGTTTCTGATACCCGCCGAACCGTCCGGACGGACAAAGCCTTTGAAGGTATGCCCTGACATGGTCATTGCTCCCCGGTATGCAGATTGTGGGTATGGACCCAGCCTCCCCGGGGGATATCGCTCAGCGCGCGGCCGATTTCCTCGCCGTATTTGCGCACCGGCTCGCCTGCCCGGATATCCTCAAGCGCCATTTTGTGGCTGTAGGGGATTTCGTCTACCGCCTCCACCCGCTCTCCGCTGGAAATGCGGGCCTTTCCGCCCCGGGGAATATCGACCAGGGCCACCCCGACATTGTCCTGCAAATTGATGAGCAGAATATCGTGTTTCATGCTCCCTCCTCAAGAAAGGGGCCGTCTCCGGAGTGAACGCTCCTCCAGAGGGCCCGGCAGTTTCAAACACCTGCATCATAATAAATCAATATGCACCCTGTCAGCAGAAAATCACCTCTTCCCTCACCACCTACATAAGGTATTTCATCCCATCTTTTTACCACAACCTCCTTGCAATTCTTTTCGGTGAACCAGTATAATGGCAAGGAGAATTCATCCATATCATGCTCCGCGAAGGGATATGCGCCCTCAAGCGCATTGCCTGTCTTTATGGTTTGTGAGGATGAGTTCTCAATGCCGTTTTTCGGATGGTGGCCGATCATGTGGAGAAAACTCTCGATAGTTCTGGCTCTTCTCTTCGTTGGGTATACAGCTGCAGGTTTTCTGATTCTCCCCGTCTTCCTCAGATCCCTTGCCCAGGACCAGCTCACCGAAGCGTTGCACCGGGAGGTAACCATCAGGGACATTGACCTCAACCCGTTCGTACTGTCCGTGAGGGTGAAAGAGCTTAAGATTTCGGAAAACCGGGACGAGGCGCCTGTCGCGTCATTCGACGAGCTTTTCGTCAACCTCCAGATCAGATCGCTCTTTCGAAAGGCCCTCATCACACGGGAAATCCGCCTTGAAAAACCGTCGCTCGTCATCACCCGCACCGCGCCCAATACATACAATTTCTCCGATCTTACAGCAGGAGACCAGGGCTCATCTGGAAAGCCGCTCCTCTTTGCCCTGGGCAACATCCGCATTACCGGCGGCTCCCTGGAGTTCAGAGACAGGGTGACCGATACCCGCCACCTGACCACGGACATCGTCTTGGCCATCCCCTTTATGTCGAATATCGACGAGTATGTGGAAACCTTTGTCCAGCCGAGCCTGACCGCCGTGGTCAATGGCACCGCCTTTTCCCTGGCCGGCCAGACAAAGCCCTTTGCAGATTCTCTGGAAACCTCGCTGGATATCGATCTGAAAGACCTTTCCCTGCCGTTCTACATGGGGTACATCCCCCGCGACCTCAAGATCGTCGTTCAGTCGGGCCTGCTCGATCTGAAAGGCAAGGTCTCCTATATCCAGAGCCGGAGCCGCAAGCCGGACATTGTGGTACTGGGTGAGATGTCGCTGAAGGATTTTTCGCTCCTCGATCACAAGAGCCTGCCGCTCATGGCCCTGCCGCTTGCACGGGTCACCCTGGCGCCCTCCCGGCTTTCGGACAAGACCGTGATACTCTCCGATATCCAGATCGACACCCCCAGGCTTTATGTCAGGAGGGATGCTTCAGGCGCGCTCGATTGGGCTGGCCTGTTCGCACCGGATGTGCATGAAGGAGCTGACGGCCGGACCGGCGCAGAAGATCCGGCGCCGGAGACAACAGCCGGCCGGGAGCCGACCAGCCCGGAAGAGTCCTTCAACCTGGATGTGAACGTCCTCAGCATAAGCAAAGGCACGGTCGAGTTCACGGACGCATCCAACACCAACCCTGCAAAGCTCGTATGGAGCGAGGTCGACCTCCAGGCCCGGGACATTTCCACCCGGCCGGATGCCCAGGGAAATATCCGGCTCGAGTCCCGGCTCAACGGCACCGGCTCGATTTCCGCCGCAGCCGACCTGACGCTGAACCCTTTGTTGTGCAGGGCACGGATGGAAGTGAACGGGCTGGAGATCGGCTGGGTGCAGCCCTACTTCGCCGACAAGGTGCAGCTGGTGGTGACCCGCGGCCACCTTTCCGCCGAGGGCGACGTGAGCCTGGGGAAAACCCCGGACAACGCGATCAAGACGTCGTTCGCCGGGAACGCCCGGATCGGGGATTTCGCCTCTGTTGACAAGACGCATGCCGATGATTTCATCAAGTGGAGGACCCTGGCCATCGACGATATCAGCTTCATGTCCGATCCGGGCAGCCTCGAGATCGGCGGCATACGCATCGAAGACGTCTTCTCGCAGATCATTGTCCAAAAGGACGGCTCACTGAACATCAAAAACGCCTTCCAGGCCGGAAAAGACGCCGGGCAGGCCCCCGCAGAGGGTGGAGGGCAGAAGATCGAGCAGATCAGGATCGCCCGGATGGTCCTGCAGAACGGAGACGTGAATTTCCTCGACCGCTCGGTCGAGCCCAACTTCTCGGCGGATCTCGGTGAGCTTTGGGGTTCGATCACCGGGCTCTCCTCGGAGCGGGTTCAGCCCGCGTCCCTGGATTTTTCCGGCAAGCTCAACTACAGCACGCCGCTGAAGATAACCGGCAGTGTCAATCCCTTTGCGGACGATATCTTCCTCGATCTGCGCACTAACCTCCAGGGCATGGACTTGAGCGCCCTGACCCCGTACTCGGGCCGGTATATCGGCTATGCCATCGAACGGGGAAAGCTCTCGCTCGACCTCGCATACCTGATCGACAAAAAAGAGCTCGATGCGAGCAACGACGTGCTCATCGACCAGCTCTCCTTCGGCGGACCCGTGGGGAGCGAGCAGGCCGTCAACCTGCCGGTCAAACTCGCGGTAGCCCTGCTCAAGGACACAAAGGGTCTCATCGATCTGCGCCTGCCGGTGAAGGGGCGCATCGACGATCCCGAGTTCAGCGTCGGGGGCATCATTCTCACCATGATCACCAACACCATCTCCAAGGCCGCAACCTCGCCGTTCTCTCTCCTAGAGGCCATCTATCCGGGCGCATCCGAATTGAACGTCATCGAGTTCGAGCCCGGCAGGGCAAGGCTTCCCGAAGGTTCGGTGGAGCGGCTCGGCGTTCTCGTCAAGATCCTCACGGACAAGCCGTCTCTCAAGATCGATATCCAGGGCTTTGCCGACAGGGAAAAAGACCGGGCCGGTCTTGCAGACGTACTGTTCGAGAAGAAGCTCAAGGCCGAGAAGCTCAAGGTCATGGCCAGAAACGGCACGGGGGCCCGTAGCCTTGAAGAGATCGTCATTCTCCCCGAGGAATACGGGCGCTATCTCAAAAAGGCCTACGACGCGGCGGACTTCCCCAAGCCGCGCAACTTCCTCGGGATGCCCCTGTCTCTGGAGCCGCACGAGATGGAGAAGCTCATCAGGGAGAACATCGAGGTGACCGACAGCGATCTCAGGCTGCTTGCCCTGAACCGGGCCCAGCAGGTCAAGGCGTGCCTCATGGGCATGCAGGTGATCGACCCGGCGCGGATTTTCCTGGTTGAGAAGAACAACCTCTCCCCTGATGAAAAGCCGGGGAAAAGCAAGTCGCGGGCAGAGATAATGCTCAAGTGAGCCGGCTCCCGGAGAGGCAGGTCCTTAGGGGCTCGAAAGTGATGGGTCTTGTTTTTGTTTTTTGCCGATGATTCGGCACAAGACTGACGCCGCCGATATTCCAAACCCACATGGGCGGGATGAATTGCGAGGACACAGTATGACCGTATTCGATGCAGTATCGAGAGTCATGGGCTTCTTCCAGACGGATATCTGGCGGATCCGGCTGGATGAAACGGCCGGGTGGAGGAGATTTTTCATCCGGTATCTCCGGATCTTTCTCATCGCATTTCAGAAATTCTTCAGCGACCAGTGTCTCTTGCGGGCGTCGTCGCTCACCTTCTTTTCCCTGCTCTCCGTCGTGCCGGTCCTGGCAATGACCTTTGCCGTAGCCAAGGGGTTCGGCCTTCAGGGAAAGCTGGAGGAGCTGATCATCGAGCAGCTCGCCGGGCAGGAAGAGGTGGTCACCCGCCTGGTGGGATACTCACGCAACCTCCTGGAGAACACCAGCGGGGGCATCATCGCAGGGGTGGGGGCGGCCTTTCTCATCTGGTCGGTCATCAGCATCCTGGGCTCGGCGGAAGACTCGTTCAACCATATCTGGGAGATACGTCAGCCGCGGCCCATCAGCAGAAAGATCACCGACTATCTCGCCATCACGCTCATCTCGCCGCTGCTGTTCGTCATGGCGAGCAGCGTCACCGTGATTGCCGTCGCACGGATCAACGAGCTCATGGAGGCCTTCGGCCTGCTGGGCTACATCTCTCCCCTCATCACCCTGGTCGTCCAGATCATCCCGCACGTGCTCATCTGGATGCTGTTCTCCTTTGTATTCATCTTCCTGCCCAATACCCGGGTGCGCTACACTTCCGGCATCCTGGCGGGCGTCATCGCCGGAACGGTCTTTGTCCTGGTGCAGGCGGCGTATATCTACTTCCAGATCGGAGTGGCGCGCTACAACGCCATCTACGGGAGCTTCGCGGCACTGCCCCTGTTCCTCGTATGGCTGCAGCTGAGCTGGTACATCGTGCTGTTCGGGGTTGAGATCTCGTATGCGCACCAGAACGAAAGGTCTTTCGAGTATGCGCCGGATATCCAGAGGATCAGCCGTTCGTTCAAGAGGCTTTTGAGCCTGATGGTCATGCACCGCATCGTGAGGAACTTCTCGCAGGGGAATCCCCCCTTAAACGGGCGGCAGATATCAGAGGACCTAAAGATCCCCATCCGCCTCACCAACGACATCCTCTCCGAGCTCGCGGCGGCCTCCCTGCTGACCGTAATTCCTTTGCCCGGGTACAAGCAGAACATCTACCAGCCTGCCCGCTCCATCAACGAGATCAGCATTTCGTACGTGATCGAGTCGCTCGATAACAGGGGCGAGGATTCGATACCGGTGGCCGGCGATGAATCGTTCACCAGCATCTCCCGGGCCTTGAACTCGTTTGTCCAGGCGATGGAAAAATCTCCCGAGAACAGGTTACTGAAAGATATCTAAGGGTATCTAAAAGATACGTTTTTGCAATCGCCTCCGCCCGGCAGGCGCCCCTGCCGGGCGGACTAAAACTCTTCGGCAGTCTTAAGGCTGCTCCAGGGACGCCTCTTCTTCCGCCGCCGCCTCGTCTTCTCCCTCCCCTGCCTCATCGGCGGGTGGCTGGGCCTCCACCAGCTCGCCCATTACATATTCACACGCTTCGCTCGTCCCGTCGGGATAGGTGATCGTGCCGGTGCCGTGAGGTTTGCCTTCCTTGAACAGGCCCGTATAGACACGGCCGTCTGAAAAGAAGAAGGTGCCCGTGCCCTCGTAGGCATCGTTGAGGAAATCGCCCTCGTAGCGGGAGCCGTCGGGAAAGGTGTAGACCCCCTTGCCCTCCATCCGATCCTGGACGTATCCGCCCTCGTAGACCTCGCCCTCTCTGAAGGTGAACTTGCCGGTACCGTGCCTCTTGTTGTCCTGGAACCCGCCTTCATATATCCGGCCGTCGGGCAGTGTCAGCACCCCCTGGCCGTGCCACATGTTTTCATGGAACTCACCCTTGTATACGGTTCCATCTGCATAGCGGTACATGCCTTTGCCGTGGAGCTGGTTTTCCTTGAAATATCCCTCGTAGAGGCGCCCGTCTGGATAGGTGACCTTGCCGAATCCGTTCTTTTTTCCCTGCTCGTACTCACCGGAGTAGAACATGCTGTCAGCGGCGTAATATCTGCCCTTTCCATGGGGTATTCCCTCTTGGAACTCACCGATATACTTTGACCCGTCATCGAACACATAGGTGCCCGAGCCGTTCGTGCAATCGCCCTCGATGCATCCCGCCTCGCCGGCATACGAGAGGGCCGGAGACAACAGCATACATCCTGCCAGCAGCACCAATGCAGCCCCGCTCCTCGATCTCATCGACATCAGCTCCATCTTCGCTTCCCCTTTCTCACTCTTCTTCGAAGGACATTCGCCCGGATCATCCTCCTGATGCATGCTCCAAAAAATATTGCAATACTCATACCTGCCGCAGCACGCCATCCAAGGGTGTACGATGCACGCCCAATCGCTCCTTACATAAAGAAGGCGGGCCTTGTTTTGATTTTGGCTTGCCCATATTATACTCTTTCAAGACAAGGAGTGAACAGCGGAATATGGCTGGAAAGACAGCTGCTTTTTTCGATTTCGACCGGACGCTTCTGGCCGAGAACAGCCCGAAGCTCGGCATCAGGTATCTCTGGGACATGGGCCAGGTGTCTCTCGGTTATGTTCTGAAGGTCATCATCGCCAACTGGTTCTATCAGCGCAACCTGGTGACCGAGACCGCGATGGCGAAGATGCTCCTCTCGTTCTACAAAGGCAAGGACCTCGCACCGTTCGAGGCGGGGGCCGACGAGTATTATCACAAGATCATCAAGCCCCACCTGGCCCCCAACATCGTCTCGCGAGTGCAGGAGCACAGGGAACAGGGCCATGCCCTGGTACTGATCTCCGCCGGCATACGGTATCTGCTCAGGCCCGTAGCTGAGGACCTGCGATTCGACCACCTCATCTGCACCGACCTGAAAGTGGGCAGAGGCGGCCTGCTCACCGGAACACCCCACGGCGAGGTATGTGCCGGCAAAACCAAGAAGAAGGCGGCCGAGGAGCTTGCGGAAAGGCTGCAGATCAATCTCTCCCGCTCGTATGCCTACGGCGACCATCACTCGGATATCCCCCTGCTTGAGATGGTGGGCAACCCGCACGCCGTGGAGCCCACGAAACAGCTCAGGCGGGTTGCAGCAAAGAGAGGGTGGCCCATTCTCACTCACCGGTGAGTGCGCCTTACCGGCGCAGCCTGCATATCTTGATTTGCTTCAGGGGCGTGCTTATGATGAGTCTTCATGGAAGTAATCGCAATGGAGGGCTCTGCCATGAAGACCCAAAGATTTCTTCTGATCGCACTGCTCCTCTCGACACTCCTCCTTATCTCCTCGTGTGCATCCTCTCTGTGCCGGGACTTGAGAAAAGGTGTCGACGAATCGGTCCTGCTGCCACTGGTGATCGAGAACCCCCAGGCCTATGAGGGCCGTCGCGTGCTCTGGGGAGGCACTATTCTGGAAACAAACCCGCAGAGAGAGGGGACCGTGATCGAATTACTCGAAAGGCCGCTGGGAAGCGGCTGCGAACCACGGGACGGAGATGCCACCGGCGGGCGCTTTCTGGCCGTGAGCGACCGCTTTCTCGATCCAGCCATCTACACCCGTGGGCGGAAGGTCACGGTCGTTGGCACGATCGATGGAGTAGAGTTCATGACCATTGGCGAGTATGAGTATCCCTATCCGGTTGTCTCCATGACCAACCATGTGCTGTGGCCTCATAGAGGCTACAGAGAGTACTACTCATACCCGGGCAACTACCCGTATTACACATACTACCCGTTTTACGACCCCTTCTACCGGCCCCTGTGGTTCCACTGAGAGGGGTATGCCCTTCCGCCTGCAGGCAGCACCTTCCCTTCGTCCGGGTGATGTCTGTCGGCAGCACCGCGTGCTCTCCCGGTGCAGACTATCTCCACGCCGCCCCCTGACCGGACAGTAAATGAGTCAGTGCAGGAGAGGTCTGCCCTGTATCATCATACCTCGGTGTATCCGCTCTTTTCACCGAAAGATATCTTGCACAGCAGGCAAAGAGAGATTAGGATCTTGAATAATCGGCGGGGCGCTGCGCCCGCGATGCCTGGAGGAGTAAGGGGCAAAGCGGCCGTTAACCTTCCTTTGAGAAGCGCCGATACCAGAGAGACATGAAGATCATCTACGCCACCGACATCCACGGCGACTTCGAAAAGGTCAGGAGCCTGCTGCTGGAAACCGTAGCCGATGTATACATCATCGCGGGCGATCTGATTGACATCCCGTTCTATAATATGGGCACCTCCATCCGCTATCACGAGCTCCAGTCGTATTTTCATGGGATGCGCAGAAAGATGAGCGCAGAGACCGTGCTCATCGAGGATTTCGTTGACGAGCTCCTGGAGGACCCCCATGTCTCGGAAGAAGTGCAGGAGATGGGCACGAGGTATCAGCAGCTCACCATCCGCGCCCGCAGGGTGATGCAGCAGAAGTACAAGGTGCTCAAGGATATCTTCTTTGCCAAGCAGACCTCGCCCATCTACTGTATCCCGGGCAATTACGACATGGACCTGAAGTTTACCTCGCTGCACGAAAACGACCTGCACATGCACTGCTTTATCGAAGACAGCCTCAAGATATGCGGCTATGGCGGCGCCGATATATGGACGGCCGGCATCCCGGAGCGCTACATCGTGAAGTATCAGGCGGGCAGAGGCGCAAGCGAGAAGCAAAACGAAATGTTCCGCTACTTCCGGGCGGTCAGGCCCGATATCATCGTGGTGCACCAGCCCGCATGGGGCATACACGACCGGGCCTCATACGCGGGGCCGGTGGGCTCGCCCTCGCTGCGCACCTACTGCGACACGAACCCGGTAATGCTCTGTCTCTCGGGCCATGCCCACCATGCCTGGGGCGTGCAGTCTACGGGCAGCACCCTCTATCTCAACCCCTCCAACTTCGGCGAGGTGACCCAGGTGAACGGCGAGGTGTCCGAAGGGGGCTTCTTTCACCAGATCGAGATCGAGGACCGCGCCGTATGCAAGGTCATTTTCCGGAAGATCAGCGGTGGAAAGATCTATGACGTGGCCGATTACTACCCCCGAAACGGTGTATGGACCGAAGAGATCATAGATCAGGAGCGCTTTCTCGCCCTGAAAAATCAGCGAAACTATGACACAGCGGTGGAGAAGTATTCGCACATCCCGGAGATCGAGCTCTTCAACGAGATCAAGAAATTCTTCCGGGCGTTTCAGACTCGGGAAACCGAAGATAGGATCGACACGCTCGAAGAGGTGGCCCGCCTCCTGGAAGAAAAAATCAAGGGCCACATCGCCATGGACGTGATGGGATCGGTGAACATGGGGGTGTCGCAGCAGGGCTCGGACATAGACTTTGTGGTCTACTTAAGGTGCAAAGGCACCTGCAGCGAATGCACGGGCAAATGCATCCAGATGAAGGAGACGGAGAACATGGTCCGCGAGGCGCTCGCCGACGCCTATGAGTTCCAGATCCTTGACTGCATCAACCTCAACACTGTGGAAAAGAGCATCCGGGAAAAGAACTACGAGTGTGAGACCACCCAGCGGTTCGTCGCATACCGGTCGATGTGCAGGCCCATCAACTACCGGGTCATCGCGCACATCGAGGACATGCTCAACCAGGACATGCTCTTCAGAAAAGAGCTCGAAGGAAGTGTGCAGTCATACCTGAAGATCTTTTCCTCATCCACACCCCACATGATGTCGCTGAAGAAGTATGAGGCCCGCCTGGGAGCCATCGGCATCAAGCTGCCCGAGTCGATCCGGAGAAAGATCAAGCAGCATCTGAACGGAGAGAGCGGGGAGTAAGCCCCTCCCCCGGCCCGCCTCCGACTGCCCGGGAATAGCATTCCAACCCGCCCCTTCTTCGATCTGCAAAAGAATACCGGACAATTTCCTGGAATCTGTTTCACAAAAATGGTACGATATTTTTGTCTTGTGATCTGCAGCACGAATGTACACCTGACATGTTCCGGTTTGCATGCATATGATATTTGGAGAGGAGCGCCATAGCATTCGTCCCATTCACCTGCCGCGGACGGAGTCCGCGACGGCTTTCAGCCGCCGGTGATTCGCACGTTCGGTGTCTCTAGAAATGATTGCTTTGGAATCATATACTATTGTAATAATCATAGTGGGAGAACTGTGATGTTGAATAAAGAAACAGCAAAGCGAGTAATTGAATCTTTGCCAAATGATGTTTCAATGGATGAGATTATCCATGCTCTCTATGTGAACGTTAAGTTTTCACATGGCGAAAAAGAAATACGTGAGGGCAAGGGTGTATCTCAAGTAGATGCCAAGAAGCAGCTGAAGAAATGGCTCAAGTAATTTGGGCACCTTCTGCCCTCGATGATGTCGAATCTATTGCTGAGTATATTGCAAGAGATTCGGTTGAAATGGCTTCTTTGTTTGTCAGCAGGTTGTTTGATGAAACAGATCGTTTGCAAGATTTTCCCTCCTCTGGCCGGATAATCCCAGAGATTAACAATCCGGATTGTCGTGAAGTAATCTATGGCGCCTACCGGATTATGTATCGAATAGAAGGAAATGAGATTTGGATCACAGGAGTTATCCATGATGCCCGTGATTGGAAGCCTGAGTAATCACCGAGCAAATCAATCCAACGGACTGGGGCTACGCCTCGGCCGCTGATCTCTGTCGTCAGACCATGACCGAATCTGATCATACTCGAAAGGAGGTTTTTCCCAATGGACATCCCGCGGATCTTCAACATCACTGAGAGTGCTCACCGCATCCACAACCCGTTCACACCCGAAAAGCTCGCCACACTCGGCGCGGCGCTGCGTCTGGAATCAGGGGCCCGTGTGCTCGACCTCGGCAGCGGTTCGGGCGAGATGCTCTGCACCTGGGCGCGCGATCACGGCATCATCGGCACCGGCATCGACATGAGCAAGTTGTTTACCGAGCAGGCGAAACTCCGTGCTAAAGAACTCGGCGTCGCCGATAAGGTCGAGTTCATCCATGGCGATGCCGCCGGCTATGTCTCTGACGAGAAGGTCAGCGTAGCAGCCTGTGTCGGCGCCACGTGGATCGGCGGAGGCGTTGCCGGCACTATCGAGCTTCTGGCAAAGAGTTTGCGCACCGGGGGGATCATCCTCATCGGTGAGCCCTACTGGAGGCAGTTGCCTCCCACGGAAGATGTTGCCAGGGGGTGTCATGCGAGCTCAATTTCCGACTTTCTCATGCTGCCTGAGCTCCTCGCATTTTTCAGCCGCATCGGCTACGACGTGGTTGAAATGGTTCTGGCCGACCAAGACGGCTGGGATAGATACGAGGCGGCCAAATGGCTCACCATGCGCCGATGGCTTGAAGCCAACGCCGGCGACGAGTTGGCGAATGAAGTTCGAGCCGAACTGACCTCGGGACCCGAGCGCTATGCCGCTTACACGCGTGAATACCTGGGCTGGGGTGTATTCGCGCTGATGCCGCGGTGATGCATTGGTGCATCCAGCGGATCGTCACCAGCTGTGGAACGCAACAGATGGCGGCTCGCAAAGGTGGTTGCTGCAATTGAATTCATTTTTTATGGTCCGGTTTCAGCGGATGGCTGGCAGCCGCCGCTGACCTGCACCTTGGATTTACGAACTCTTCAAGCATATTATTTACTCAAGTTTCGCACCCCTTAATCCTGAGATGGGGGCATAGAGCCTGATCGATCGAGTCGATGAAAGTGGACAAATCGTCTTCGATTTTCAAGAGCG
>MPOS01000040.1 GCA_001896555.1 Candidatus Phosphitivorax anaerolimi | reverse complement strand
AATATATTTTCAAATCGATTTCAACCATCTTTACCCGCTAAACACCGCTATGCCTTGATGTACAGTCTTTTATCTGCTAAACGTTGGGACAGTAGTGATATAATATATTTTACGAAGGGCTGTTGTTGCATTGAGGCCTTCCGTATGAGCCCTTCTCTCATCAAGCATGAAATTTTAGCAAGATATCCAACATGAAAAACATGACAAAAACAGTGGAATGGGTGGACCCGATCGTTGGGGTTAACCTGTCCGTTCCTTTCTCAAAGAGGATCAGTGCCGGTGTGCTGGCCGATATCGGCGGTTTCGGTGCCGGCTCAGACCTCGCCTGGGAAGTCATGCCCGTGATCGGTTTTCCCCTTAAGCGACATGATCATGCTCAGGGCCGGGTACCGATGGCTGGACGTCGATTACGACAAGGACGATTTCCACTTTGATGCCATGACGCAGGGGTGGCTGGCAGGCTTGGGCTTCAGGTTCTGAAGAGGGTGCGGATCGATATGATATCGGAAAGCAGTGCATGAAGATAATCGTTCTCACTTTCCTGATATCGCTTGGGCTCGTTCTGGTCTTCGGACAGCAGGCTTCTGCGCAGGCCGATCCCCTGTCGTCCTGGAACGACGGTGCAGCAAAAGCATCGATCGTACGGTTCGTTGCAAAGGTCACGAAGCAGGGAGGGCCGGACTACGTTCTGCCTGCCGATCGGATCGCGGTCTTTGACAACGACGGCACCCTCTGGATCGAGCAGCCCCTGTACGTCCAGGGCCTCTTCGTTCTCGACCGCGTCCGTGCCCTGGCCCCGCGGCATCCCGAGTGGAAGGATACGCAGCCGTTTAAGGCCGTGCTCGAAAACGACATGGAGACACTGGCGGCCTCGGGCCCGAAGGGCATCGCCGAGCTCGTGATGGCAACCCATGCAGGCATGACCACCGAAGAGTTCGGACGTATCGTGAAGGACTGGCTTGCCACAGCCCGGCATCCGAAGCTCGGGCGGCCCTACACCGACCTCGTATATCAGCCCATGCTCGAGCTGCTGGCCTTCCTCCGGGCCAACGGATTCAAAACCTACATCGTCTCCGGCGGGGGCGTCGAGTTCGTCCGCACGTTCAGCGAGGATCGATACGGCATACCGCCCGAGCAGGTCATCGGCAGCAGCAACCTGACAAGGTTTGAGATCCGGGATGGAAAACCGGTACTTGTGCGAGAACCCGAGATCGATTTCATCGATGATCACGAAGGCAAACCGGTGGGCATCAACAAGTTCATCGGCCGTAGGCCCATCGCCGCGTTCGGCAACTCGGACGGCGATCTTCAGATGCTTCAGTGGGTCGCGGCCGGGGAGGGACCTCGCTTCGGGCTCCTCGTCCACCACGACGACTCGGTGAGGGAGTATGACTACGACCGCTCGTCGCACGTGGGCAGACTCGACCGCGCCCTCGACGAAGCGCCCAGACGGGGCTGGACGGTCGTCAGCATGAAGAGGGACTGGAAGACCGTTTTCCCCGGCTATTCACGGGAGCAGGAAAAACAACGGTAATTCAATCAGGCATCATCACTCCCGGATCAAGAAAGGAGAAAAAATCATGGCTGAAAAAAAGCCCAATATTCTCGTCATCTGGGGGGATGACATCGGCATCGCGAACTTGAGCTGCTACACACTCGGGCTCATGGGCTACCGGACCCCCAATATCGACCGGCTCGCGAAAGAAGGCATGCTGTTCACCGACTCGTACGGCGAGCAGTCCTGCACCGCGGGGAGGTCCGCCTTCATCACCGGGCAGAGTGTCTACCGCACTGGCCTCTCGAAGGTCGGGGTCCCTGCCGCGCCCGTAGGTTTGCAGCCCGAGACCGTGACCATCGCCGATCTCCTCAAGAACCACGGCTATGCGACAGGACAGTTCGGCAAGAACCACCTGGGAGACCTGAACAAGTTTCTGCCCACTGTGCACGGCTTCGATGAATTCTTCGGCAACCTCTATCACCTAAACGCCGAGGAAGAGCCCGAGATGTACGACTATCCGCCCGAGAAGGATTTCCCGGATTACCGGAAGAACTTCGGCCCGCGCGGCGTCATCCATTCCTGGGCCACCGACAAAGACGACCCGACCGAGGAACCGCGCTGGGGCCGGGTAGGCAAGCAGAGGATAGAGGACACCGGTCCGCTCACGAAGAAGCGCATGGAGACCATCGACGACGAGTTCGCGGCTGCTGCAAAGGATTTCATCAAGCGGCAGAACGCTGCCGGCAAGCCCTTCTTTGTCTGGCTCAACACCACGCACATGCACCTGTTCACGCATCCGAAGCCGGAGAGCCTCGGACAGGCCGGCCGGTGGCAGTCGCCCTATCACGACACCATGATCGATCATGACAAGCTCGTCGGCGAAGTGCTTGATTATCTGGATGAACTGGGTATCGCGGAGGACACCTTCGTGATGTACTCGACCGACAACGGCCCCCATATGAACACCTGGCCGGACGGTGCCATGACCCCTTTTCGCAGCGAGAAGAACACCAACTGGGAAGGGGCCTTTAGGATCCCCATGATTGTTCGTTGGCCCGGCAAGATCAAGGCGGGAACGGTCTCCAACGAGATCGTCCAGCACCACGACTGGCTGCCCACATTCCTCGCCATGGCAGGAGAGCAGGATGTGGCTGAGAAACTCAAGAAAGGCTATGAGGCGAACGGCAAGTTCTTCAAGAACCATATCGACGGCTTCAACCTCCTGCCATACCTCACCGGCAAGGAACAAAAGAGCCCGCGCAATCTCTTCATCTACTTCAGCGACGACGGCGACGTGCTGGCCATCAGGTACGACAACTGGAAGGTCGTGTTCATGGAGCAGCGGGCGCCGGGGACCTTGCGTGTATGGTCAGAGCCCTTCACGCCCCTGAGGCTGCCCAAGCTCTTTAACCTGAGGACCGACCCCTACGAGCGGGCGGACATCACGTCGAATACGTATTACGACTGGTTCCTCCACCACGACTACATCATGTTCGCGGTGCAGGTGATAGCAAGGAAATTTGCCGAGACATTCAAGGAATTCCCGCCGCAGCAGAAGGCAGCCTCGTTCACCATCGACGATGCCCTTGCAAAGATGGGCGAGGCCACAAGCAGCGCCGGGCATTGAGTCTTCCTTGCTCGTCTGAGCCCGTGGCGCTGCTGTCTGGGTCAGCCCGAACAGGATGGCCGAAAATAGGTCCAGGGGAGTACTCTGTCCCCTGGACGGTTCTAGCTCCAAAGGATTTTAACGATCTTGATAATTCCTTCGGTCAGGGAGACGACCGTCAGGAGCAGGGGCAGCATGGGTACGATCAATGACGCCAGGAGGACAGCCACGATCCTCAGATCGAAGGGCACGAACCTCATCCCTCTGAGGACCATGTAGGTACTCAGGTAATCAGTGGTCGCCGAAGGGTCGACGGCGGAGAGAATTTTTTCGCCGGCAGCTTTTTTACCGGTCATCCAGCGTGCATCGAATGCTTTCAGGAGATCAACCGCAAGGAGTCCGTATTCCTTGAGCCCGTCCTTCTTTGCCCTGACGAGCATGGGGCAGAACGCCAGGAGCGGCAGCAGCAGAGCTGCCAGAAACAGTGCAATGAAAAGGATGATAATCTTCTGGAAAGATAACAGAGATTCGCCCCCATAAATGATCCTCATGCCGATCTCGGACGCAAGGACTGAAGAAAGGCCGAAGGCCCAGGGTGTGAAAAACACCTGGCTCAAGCCCAGGAACCTGATGCCTCCTGCATAGTCGGGGTGGGCAGGGACAAGGCGAAGCCCGAGCAGGGATACTCTGAAGAGGAGCCCGACCCAGGCGAGGTAGTGCAAGAGAGACCTCAGGAGGAGGAATTGGAATACGGGGATGCTCACCCGGTAGAGCCACCATCCCGCAGGCGTAAGATCGGAAAGTGATCTTCCCGTGCCCACAAACTGCCAGAGCGTGATGTCTTGCGGGAGATCCCTCCTGATATCCAGCAGCATTACGAGAATGACGATCCCGAGCATGAAGACCGTGACAGGGATCGAACCGAGAAGTGCTCTTGTTTTCCCAACAGCGTTTATATACCGGGGCATGGCTGCTTCGTCGACCATGCCCCGTTCGATGAGATGGGTGAGCGTCTCTTTGATCCATGGCTCAAGGAAAAGGGGGTGGAGCAGGAGCAGAGGGGCGACGAAGAGGAACCGGATATGGGATAAGAAGTCAGAGGAGAATGGAACTACGATGCCTGCAGATTCGGCTCTTCCCGCAAGGGAAAGCACGAGCAGGGGAAGCCAGGTGATGAGCCAGACGATCAAAACGTTCGCAAAGAAGAAGGTGAATCCTCGCAAAGATGGGTGGAAACGCTTCATGAGCCTGATAAGCGGATCGTTCATGAACAGGGATAACCCATCTATGCCTCCGGGAGCAGGATGTCCTTCCATATGTCCTGTATATCCTCCATTATTCAATCAGCAGGATAAGACAGCGGGTGTTTCTGTCGTCTCATCCTGATCACGTGGTACAGGGTGAAAAACATGTTGGCCGGCACGGTCAGAAGCTGGAAAACCAGTATGGACAGGACCGCGGTCCGGTCAGGAATGACCGCCATGGCAATGGCCAGGCACAGGGCTGCGTTCCTGCAACTCGTCGTATTCGAGAGCACACGCTTTCTGCCTGTGTCCCTGCTACCGCTCAGCCACCCGATGATCATGGAGCCGATGACCAGGGCGAGCATGGCAACTACACCCTCGGGCCCGATGCCGCGCATAGCTTCTTTTTTCACCGATGCGCTCAGGACGACTGCCAAAGCGAAAGCGGCTGTAGAGATCAGGTTCAACGGCCTTGATACCGTTTTACCCAGAAAGGGAGAATACGTGCGTACGGCTAGCCCTGCAGCCAGGGGCAGGAAGATGAGCCACGCCAAGTCAAGAAGGATGCGGCCATAGGGGATCTCTGCCTGGATTCCCCCGCTGATGAACACGCTTACGGCAAGGGGGGTGAGGACAAGCGACACCACGAAGAGCACGAACAGCACGGCCGAAGCAAAGGAAAGCTCGCCTTTGATCTTGGTTATGAACTGCAGAGCGTTCATGCCGCCCGGGGCAAAGGCCAGGAGCATGATCGCGGCCTTGACGCCCCCCGGCAGGGGGATGGCGCTCACCAGCGCCAGCCCCAGGACCGGCACGAGGAGGATGTTGGCCAGCAGGACTCTCAGCATCAGTTTCCTGTCTCGCAGCACGATCACGATATCCCGGGCCGAGGCGGCCACCCCTATGTATGCCGCTGCAGTGAAGATGAACAGCAATGTGAAGAGCCGCGCCGCCGAGGTATACACAGGCTCCATATGGCTTCTCCTTCATCTTTACCGATCATGACCAGCCGGCTTCCGGCGCCTTCAAAAATCCGCCCGGTCCATCAGAAGAGTATGCTGATCAGGGCCAGCACGCCGATTGCCAGGAGCAGAACAGCGGCCATCAGGGGCAGGGTCAGCGGGAGCCGGCGACGCTTTTCAGCGTCCAGTAGGCGCAGGAACCGGATGTGATCCACGCATGCAATGACCAGGAACATCAGTCCTGTGCCGACAAGTGCAAGGCCGATATAGAAAGGCTCCCTGCCGGATATCTCTGATCTGAAGAGAGAGGATTCCCGCATGTACTGGAAAAATTTCCCGATGGTGAACCCAAAACCGATCATGGCCATAGACGTGCGGATCCAGGCCATGAGTGTCCGTTCGGCGGCAAGCCGCGTGCGATCGATTCCGAGGGAGGTTTTCATGTTTGGAGGTTCTTCTCCGATACTTTCTCCGGAATTCATATTTCCACATCCCTCCTGCACTTGCGGCCATTCTCCTTCACCTTGCCTCGATATCTCCGCCATGACCGCAGAAAGAAACCGGCAAGACCGGTGTGATTTTCCTCAGGATGAAAGCAGGTAAGCTGCATCGGTCAATCACCCTTGTTCCCGTGTTGAGCCCTTTCCCTTTCGTATTCTCGTTCTTCGTCCTTCATCTCTCCCACATTCCGCTTGCGGCGGAACAGGGCCTATGGCGCATTCATACCAGTGATTGCCCCTATTGCCGTGCCATGATCGTGCGCAGCTCAGCATCCCTGTCTTTGATGTGCTCTCCGCTCACGTCCACCTTCACCTTTAAAATTTTCCCGGTGAACCGGTTGGGCGATTGATAATCGGGCGTGACCGTGGAACCCGGGTCTGCCCCGCACGTGATGCCTCCGCCGAGGCTGATGTTCTGCGGGATGGTGACCGGTATATCCGCCTGGCCCACGAGCTTGCCGTCGACATAAAGCTGGCCGCGGCCAGGGCTTCCCTTGCCGTGCGCAATGTCCGGCCTGCCTGTGGGTTCGAACTCGAAGCGCAGGCTATGGCGGCCTTCGGGCACATTCTCCGAGGTCTCGATATGGTAACGCTTCGAAGCGAGGTAGTTATGGGCGTAATGGAGCTTGCCTTCCTTCATGTAAAAGCTATAGCCGCCCTCCACGCCTCCCTGCGAGATGAGGACACCCTCAGATCCGCCCTTTTCGATCTCGACCTCGGCCGTGATGCTGTGGGGGCGGTTGAGCACATTGACGGTGGTGTTTTGCGGTACCGCCTGTGTTCCGGGGTAATAGACCGCGCTGTCGCGCTGCTTGGCGATCCTGGGACGATCTTCTATAACTCGCTGCACCCCCCTCCCGTCAATCGGCAACACATGGTATTTGCCGGCCTCGTAGTACCAGGTGGCGATCATCTCGATGAGCTTGTCCAGGTGTTCCTGCGAAACATTGCGGGTCTCGGTGGGGTCCTCGTCCACGTGGTAGAGCTCCCAGCCCTTCTCGTCGAGCTCGATAAGCTTTTGTGCCGGGATGGGCTCGCCGAAGAACGCGCCTGCCTCGGCGAAGGACGGCCCCGGCCAGGGGCAGACCGCCCGCCAGCCGTCGTGGTAGATGGCGCGGTTTCCCATCATCTCGAAGTACTGGGTGCGCCTGTTGCTCCCGGCGCCAGGATTGTCGAAGGTATGAGCGAAGCTGACCCCTTCGATGGGAGACTGCTTAACTCCCCTTATGAACAGGGGCTCCTCGATGGCCAGGGCATGCAGCACCGTGGGAACCATGTCGATGGCATGGACGTACTGGGTGCGCACCTCTCCTTTTGCAGCGAATCCGGCCGGCCAGTGGACAATGAACGGATCGCTCGTGCCGCCCCGGTACGTCTCCCGTTTCCACCGCCTGAAGGGCGTGTCGCCTGCCCAGGCCCATCCCCACGGATAGTGGTTGAAGGTCTCGGGCCCGCCCAGCTTGTCCAGGGCGGCGAGGTTCTCTTCCAGCGAGTCCGGGACGTTGTTGAAGAACTTGTTCTCGTTGATGGATCCCGTCGGTCCTCCTTCCGCGCTGGCGCCGTTGTCGGAGATGACCATGGTCAGGGTGTTGTCGAGTTCGCCTGTGCTCTTGAGAAAGTCGATGAGGCGCCCGATGTGGTGGTCGGTGTGGGTGAGAAACCCGGCAAAGACCTCCATCATGCGGCTGTAGAGCTTTTTCTCTGCATCCGAGCATTCCTCCCAGGGCTTCACGTCCGGATCGTGGCGGGAAAGCTCGGCGTCCTTGGGCATGATGCCCAGTTCCTTCTGGCGGGCAAAGGTCTTCTCCCGGTAGGCGTCCCATCCGTCGTCGAACATGCCCCGGTACTCGTCGGCCCACTCCTTGGGCACGTGGTGTGGTGCATGCATGGCGCCGGGGCAGAAGTACAGGAAGAAGGGCTTGTCCGGAGCCACCTGCTTGGAATCGGCGATGAACGAGATTGCCTTGTCTACCAGATCTTCAGTCAGATGATACCCCTCTTCCGGAGTCTTTTCCGGCTCGATTGTGTGGTTGTCGTACACAAGGTCAGGGTAGTACTGGTTCGTGTCACCTCCCAGGAATCCGTAAAACCGTTCGAATCCCCTTCCCAGGGGCCATCGATCATACGGGCCGGCTGCCGAGAGCTGGTCGGATGGCGTGAGGTGCCATTTGCCCACGGCAAAGGTGTTGTAGCCCTGCTGCAGGAGCATCTCCGAGAAGAAGCCGTTCTCGAATGGGATATTGCCGTTGTAGCCGGGATACCCGGTGGAGCCTTCAGTGATGCAGGCCATGTTGTTGGAGTGGTGGTTGCGGCCCGTGATGATGCACGAGCGCGTGGGCGAACACAGTGCCGTGGTGTGCATATTGGTATACTTCAGGCCATTCGCTGCAAGGGCATCGAGGTTGGGAGTCCTGATGGGGCTGCCGTAGCAGCCGAGCTGGCCGAAGCCTGTATCGTCGAGCACGATGAAGAGGACGTTGGGCGCGCCCTCTTTTGCCCTCAGGGGCTCCGGCCATGCCGGCTGGGACTGGTCGACCGTCCGCCCCACAATCCCGGGGAATGCGGTGCCTGGTTTGTATTCCTTGAGCGGCATGCTGTTCCTCCTTGTATTTTTGTTTCTTACCTCTCCCCTCCGTGACACTTCTTGAATTTCATACGCTTGCCGGATGCATCCCGTGCCCCGCAGGGGCAGGGATCGTTCCTGCCGACACCGGGAAAACTCGCATGTACCGAGGGCTTTTCCCCGGTGGTCAGTCTCATGACATCCGAGGCAGGCCTGCCATTCCTCATGAGGTTGGCCATGGCTTGCATTGGTTTTTCCGTATGGCTGAAAAAGGCACGGTAGCCCTCGCACAGATAATTGAGGCCGGGCTCGCCTTCCGCCGTTTCGATCAGGCGGTTCTTGGGGCATTCCCCGTTGCAGAGGAACAGGTACCGGCATTCCCGGCACTGCCGGGGAATGGTGCCGGCCTTGTCCCTGCCGAACCGTCTTTGTTTTTCCGAAGACACAAGCTCGATCATGGGTGTGGTGAGGATGTTCCCCAGCAGATGGTTCGTGTCTACGAAATGGTCGCACGAATAGAGATCGCCGTTGTGCTCCAGTGCCACGCCCAGCCCGCAGGTGGGCCCGAAGATGCATACGGTGCCTGCATGCCCGAGCCAGCCTGCCAGCACGGCGTCGAAGTTCAGGACAAAGGTCTCTCCCACATCACAGCTGACCCACTCATCGAAGATGCTGTTCAGGAAGCTTCCCCAGCGGGCAGGGGAGACGGAGCGGCCGGTTATTCGCCCGCCGGTCCTGATGGTATCCGCATCTTCCCGCTCCACAATGGGGATGAACTGGATGTAACGAGCTCCGAGCACATCCCTGAAGAACCTGTAGACTTCGAGAGGGTGATCCATGTTCTTCCTGTTGACCGTGGAGAGGATATTGAACTCAACCCCATGCCTCTGGAGCAGCCGGGCTGCCTTGAGGACCCGGTCGAAGCTCCCGTTTCCGCGTGCGTCCCTGCGATACCGGTCGTGAAGCCTCTGTGGACCGTCTATACTGAGGCCGACAAGAAAATTGCTTTTTCTGAAGAAGCTGCACCATTCATCGTTTAAGAGGATGCCGTTGGTCTGGAAAGTATTCTCGATAACAGTCGAGGATTTCCGGTACCTTTCCTGCAACTCCAGGGAGCGCCGATAGAAGTCTAACCCCATGAGCGTGGGTTCACCTCCCTGCCAGGCCACGGTCACTCGGGTGGTCTGATGCGCATCGAGCAGCTGGCGGATGTATTCCCGGTGGACATTATCCCCCATGCGGAATCCGCTCCCGGGGTAAAGTGACTTCTTATCAAGGAAAAAGCAGTACTCGCACCTGAGGTTGCAGGCGGAACCTGCAGGCTTTGCCATGACATGGAAGGACTTGGGGTATGAAGGGCGCATCATAAAAGGCTTTCTGCATCACCTTCTTTGCCCTGGTTTACTCCTATGGCAGCTTTGGCAAATGCTCCTGCCTCTTTCGATACCAACCTCTCATGCCGGCAGAAAACATATGCGGAGAACAAGATCTTTGCCCGGATTTCCGTGAGCCGTCTTAAGTGTTATCTTTTCCTTTTGTATGGTGGCGGCAGACGCTCTTCGTCAGCAGGCAGCATGCCGGGATCGAGCAACTTCCCTGTACTGACTCCATGGGTACGGGCCGTTTGTCATGATCTTTTACGCGATCAACCTTCAGAGAACACCGTCTGAATCATAATCCACTCCGGGCAATTTTTCGCTCCTATGGAAATGAAAGGAATTTTCCTTAAGTGATGATTATTTCGTTGATATACTATTTAAATAGCTTGAAGGTGGTTGATATCAAATTCTTAAAAGGTCGGTGAACCGGGTAGGGAATCTTGCCAAGGAGATAAGGTCAAGGGAACACGAACCTTATGAAGTATCAGTATATGTACAGCGTCTCTAGATATCTTTACACCCTGTCATGTTTTCCTTTATTTTTAACCGCGGGGGAAGGGGGAACTATGGCTGTTATCGATACGAGAGAAAGTCTTTGGCCGAGCCTGCCGCTTCATGCCTGGCAGGATACGTACAACACCCTCCACATATGGATGCAGATAGTCGGCAAGATCAAGCTCGAGCTCGCACCATGATGAACCAGTGGTGAGAGGTGCCGCCCCATATCACACCGTGGGGCCTGACAACCTGTCCGGTTCTGTATGAGGACACTATCTCCCAGATCAATTTCGATTTCATCGACCACGAGCTGCGCATAGCAGGGGTTCAAGAAATACTTACAGCATACCGTTCCTCACATCGACCGGCTTGCGGCGAAGGTGAGCTTTGATACTTGCCCTTGAAGGGTTACTATCATGTATATCCGCCTTCTTGCTTAGCCAGTCCTTCATCAAAGGTGAATATCTTAGAGATGGCCTTCCCATGAACCGTCCGGAGAGAGGGAAGGATAGTGAGGGATATGGGGAAGCACGAGGCGAGACTGCACAAGGAGAGAATCAGGACCTTTGGGGAAGAAGCTGTATAAGGGGCGGGAGAGGATCCGGACAGGCCGGCCCGATACCCTGTGATCAGCGGCCGGCGATGGTGTGGTTTCCATGGCTGAAATCCTGTCGGTTATCCTGACTGTGGCTGTTCCGGCCTTCTCAGTGACAAGCATGCTGTCCGTGGGCTTCGGCCACGTGGTACAGGAGATCATCGAGCCGTTCAGCAGTCCGAGGAGCGTGATCGTTCCGCTCCTTGCCAATTTCGTGCTGGTTCCGCTCCTGGGAATGGCGGTCATTTGGCTCCTGCCGTTGGACCGGCCCCTGGAGAACGGTTTGCTCCTTGTCTCGACTGCTGCAGGCGCGCCCTTTCTGGTCAAGCTCACGGAATTCGCCGAACATGATGTGGCGCTCAGTGCTGCGCTCCTCCTGCTCCTGCTCCCTGCCACCGTTATTTACCTGCCCATCGTCGTGCCGATGGCGCTGCCCGAGGCAGAGGTGAGTGCGGGTGCGATCGCTTTGCCGCTCGTGCTGACGATGCTGTTGCCCCTGGGAGCCGGTCTGCTCGTCAGGACACACTCCGCCCGTTGGGCCATGCGTTTGCAGCCGGTCATGGGCAAGGTATCGACCATTTCGCTGATGGTGTTGGTGGGTACCACCGTTCTGTTGAATTTTCGAGCCATACTCGGCCTGTTCGGCACCGGTGCCGTCCTTGCAGCCGTCATCGTGATAACCGGGGCATTCGCGATCGGCTATGCACTCGGTGGCAGGTGTTTCGAGAGGCGATGCGCCCTGGGGCTCGGCACAGCACAGCGCGGTATTGCAGCGGCAATGGTTGTTGCGGCAGAGAGCTTCAGGAATCCCGACACGCTGGTCATGGTCGTGGTCTCGTCCCTGGTAGGATTCGCCATTCTCTTCCCGGTAGCCTCGGTCCTGAGCAGGCATGCACATGAGCATAGGTAAAGAGCATGGGGAAAAGGAAAGGAGGTCCATATGAGGGACAAAGGAGTGACCCGTGATATTGCGCGTGAGATCCTTCCGATTCCGGACCGCCCGTATACAGGTCCGACCATGTACGAAATGAAAGACCCGAATGCCGGATACGAACCCATCGAGCCGGTGCGGCCGCCCGCGGGCGCTCCGAACATCCTCCTCGTGCTGCTCGACGACGTCGGATTCGGCGCGAGCAGCGCTTTCGGCGGCCCATGCCGCACCCCTGTTTTCGAGAGACTCGCCGCGGGCGGCTTGCGCTACACCCGGTTTCATACGACCGGGATGTGTTCTCCTACGCGGCAGGCGATGCTGACGGGCCGCAATCACCACTCGGTGGGGATGGGCACGGTCTCCGACATGGCGACGTCGGCTCCGGGCTATACATCCAAGCGGCCGAACACGGCCGCAACCATTGCCGAGATCCTGCGGCTGAACGGCTACTCGACCGCGCAGTTCGGGAAATGCCACGAGGTACCCTCCTGGGAGTGGAACCCGATGGGCCCGTTCGACCGCTGGCCCACAGGAAGCGGGTTTGAGCACTTCTACGGGTTCATAGGCGGCGAGACAAACCAGTTCTATCCGAGCCTCATCGAGGGCACGAGCTCGGTCAAACCGGGCAAGACGCCTGAGCAGGGCTACCACTTCACCGAGGATATTGCCGAAAAGGCGCTGCGCTGGCTGAGCGAGCAGCGCAGCCTCATGCCGGACAAGCCGTTCTTCCTGTATTTCGCACCGGGCGCCACGCACGCGCCGATCCATGTCCCCAAGGATTGGATCGACCGCTACAGGGGCGAGTTCGACAAGGGATGGGACGTGGTACGGGAGGAGACCTTCGCGCGGCAGAAGAATATGGGTATCATCCCTCCGGACTGCGATCTCACCCCCCGGCCGCGAGGCATCCCTGCCTGGCGCGATATGCCCGATGACCTCAAGCCGGTGCTCACCCGGCAGATGGAGATCTATGCCGCTTTTCTCGAGCACACCGACTGCCAGATCGGCCGCGTCGTCGATGCAATCGAAAAACTGGGCGCCCTGGACGACACCCTGATATTCGTGATCACGGGTGACAACGGGGCCTCGGGCGAGGGGTCTCTGAACGGCACGTGGAACGAGTCGATCACCATGACCGGAATGGCCGGGATAGAGACGCCCGAGTTCCTGCGCAAACAGCTCCCTACCTTTGGAACGCCCGAATCGTATCCTCAGTATTCACTCGGTTGGGCGCATGCGATGGATACACCGTACCAGTGGACCAAGCGCGTGGCGTCGCACTGGGGCGGCACCCGCAATGGGCTGATCGTGCATTGGCCCGGCGGGATCAAGGCCAGAGGCGAGCTCCGCCACCAGTTCCACCATGTCATCGATGTCGCGCCCACCTTTCTCGAGGTTTCGCAGATCCCCCAGCCGATCAAGGTGAACGGGGTCGACCAGCAACCCATGGAGGGGGTCGGCATGGTCTATACGTTCGATAACGCAGGCGCACCCGAGAGGCACAAGACGCAGTACTTCGAGATGCTCGGCAACCGCGGCATCTACCATGACGGCTGGACGGCGGTCACGGCGCACAACACGCCGGTGGCGGACTGGCCGAAGCGCGGGTTCGATGAAGACATCTGGGAGCTGTACGATACCAACACCGACTGGACCCAGGCTCATGATCTCGCACGTAAACGCCCGGAGAAGCTGCGTGAGCTCAAGCGGTTGTTCCTCATCGAAGCTGCACGGTACAACGTCCTGCCCCTCGACGGCCGTACCGCGGAGCGGGCCGATCCGGACCTCGCGGGACGGCCGTCGCCAGTGAAAGGCAGGCGGCAGCGCCTGTATCGCGGCATCGGGCGGCTGAACGTGTTTTCCGTGATCAACATCAAGAACAAGTCCCACCGGGTGACAGCGGAAGTCATTGTGCCGAAAGGCGGGTGCGAGGGCGTGATCGTGGCCCAGGGCGGGTTTGCCGGCGGATGGACGATATATGTGAAGGTCGGCCGGCTGAAGTATTGCTACAACTTCTACGGCATCGACCTCTTCACTGTCGAAGGCACGGAAGAACTCCCGGAAGGAAAGCACATCGTTCGGATGGACTTCGATTACGACGGTAAAGGCACGGCAAAAGGAGGAACCGTTCACCTCTTCATCGACGGCAGGCCGGCCGGTGACGGCCGGGTCGGGCGGACGCAACCCCTGCCGTTCGCCAGCGACGAGCCTCTGGATATCGGCACCGATGGGGGCTCGCCCGTGACCCGCGATTACACCGAGCACGATTTCTCCGGCGAGGTGAACTGGGTCGAGATCGAGATACCCGAGGGCGCACCCGACAGCGATGCGAAGATCTCGGATCGGGATCGTCTGCAGGCCGCCCTTGTAAGGGAATAGCGGATGGAAGAGCTCGTCTGCAGGCCCGCTGCGGGTTTCATCGAGGTGTTCGCCCCGGGCCTGCACCCGAGAAAGAGATGACGGCCATGAAAAAAAGCACGCGCAAGTCTCGATTGTCAGACCTCGTGCCCGAGCTTTATATCCCCGGGCTCCATGACCTGCACGAAGCAGTGGATAACTATATCCACAGAAAACCTCCGAGCCGCGCGGCAATCCGCAGAGAAGGTTTTGCCGGCTTGTCGGTCGCGATCGGCAGTATTCCGGTCGCGATGGCGGGAGGTATCCTGGCTGGAGTGAATCCGATCTATGGCCTGTATGCCAATATAACCGGCCCGATCGTGGGCGGCATTTTTTCCAGCACCCAGCTCATGATAATAAACAACACCAGCGCAGAGGCGCTGGTGGCCGGCCAGTCACTCATGGGCGTACCATCGGGCGAACGCGAAGGCGCTCTGTTTCTCATGGTCATCCTGGCGGGCATATTCGCGGTCCTTTTCGGACTTTTGCGTCTGGGGCGGATGACGCGTTTCGTTTCCTATTCGGTCATAACAGGGTTTCTCTCAGGCATCGCAGTGCTGTTGATCTTGAGCCAGCTCTCCACAGTCACAGGCTATGAGCCCGGGGGCTCCAATCGGATAGCTCAAGTGATCGACCTGCTCAGGAACACAGACAAGGTCAGCATCGCGTCTCTTGCCACTGCGTCTGCGGCCCTGCTGCTTGCTTACCTTCTGACGCACACCCGGCTGCGTATTGCAGCAAGCCTTCTGGCGATCGCCATCCCATCAGCGGTTCTCGCCTTTGCACGTCCGGGTATCGTGGAGATTGTCTCCGATCTCGGTAGAATCCCCCGCGGCATACCGATGCCTGCTCTGCCGTCGCTTACGAACCTTTCTCTCGATGTGTTCACCGGCGCACTATCCGTTGCCCTGGTAATTATTGTGCAGGGAGCAGGGGTCAGCCAGAGCGTGCCGAACCCCGATGGCTCCCGAAGAAGCATCTCGCACGACTTCACCGCCCAGGGAGCGGCGAACATCGTAACCGGATTCTTTCAGGGCATACCGGTCGGGGGATCGCTGAGCTCCACCACCCTCAATGTGGTATCCGGAGCAGCGGGGCGATTGTCGTCGGTTTTTGCAGGGCTCTGGACTGCCGTGATCTTGATCGCTTTTCCGGGACTCATCGCCTATGTAGCGATGCCTGCTCTCGGAGGACTGCTCATCCTTATCGGGTTCAAGAGCATCAAGCCTTCCAATGTAGTCTCTGTCTGGCATGCGGGCTGGCATTCCAGGACATCTGCGGCGATAACGTTTGGGGCGACGCTCATTCTGCCCATCCAGCTCGCTATGGGGATCGGTGTGGTAATTTCGGGGCTGCTGTATGTCACCAGATCCTCAACCGATGTCGGCCTGGTCGAGCTGGTGGAGAGGCCAGATGGACGGATCGAAGAGCGCGATCCACCCAGGTATCTGCCGGCAAACACGGTGACCGTGCTCAATGTGTACGGCCACATCTTTTACGCCGGGGCAAGAGTCCTGGAGAGCCTCTTGCCCATGCCCCAAGCAGGGCATGAGCGCCCTGTCGTGATCCTGCGCCTGCGTGGCCGAAGCCGCCTCGGCGCGACCATGGAAGATGTGCTGTCACATTATAGCGACGAGCTCAGGAAGGTGAACGGAAGGCTGTACCTCACGGGCTTAAGCGAAACGGCGCGGCGGGATGTGGAAGGCATGGGAAGGCTCCGCCTGAAATCCTACCGGGCGACATCCATCCTCGGCGAATCGACGAGGAAGGCCCTCACCGATGCCCAGGCCTGGCTGGCAACCAAGACCGATGAACCGCCGTCGGATAAAGGAAAGCCCACCAGCAAGTCTTAGGCCGTCAGATACGCTTTCTGCCCCTTGCGTCCATCTCTGCTGAAGATAATGGATTCGCTCTGATGTTCTAAAAGGCACGGCCAGACGAAGAGAAATCGATGAGAGTTGGATATCACAAGTTTCAAGATCTCAGAAGAGCCCATGGAGATTACGGATATATGGAATGAGGCCGAAGCCTCGGTAGTGTCAACAATCTTTCGCACTTTTGACTGAGGGCCCTGAGCTTCGGAGAATAGCCTTTTTTTCCCTAAATCTTTTTGCCGCCGGCCTGATTCACCAACAGCATGGGCACTGAGCGTGTCAATGCTGCTGAAGGCAAGAGCGAAGCGAGCTTGGCATTGACACACTCGGCTATGCAAGTCGATAGAAGGCCGGCAGTGACCCGACTCGATTCACCTCCAGGTTCGCGATCACGAAGCCCCTGAAGCTCTTTTTGGTCAGCATTTGGAAGAGTTGGTGAGGCAAACTCGCATTCCATCGTGCGAGGTTGATGAATGCATATTCTGATTGCTCCCCTTCCAGGGGTGCCAGCACGATGGAGTTATCGAGCCCGATTTCCTTCATGAACCAATCGGCCAGGTAGTCCCACAGTTCCAGTGCAATATTGGCATCATCAGCTACAAAGGAGTTGAAAAGGAATAATCCGTTCTCTGCCATATCGACGTCGGCAATACGTTTGACATTCCGGGCAGCCAGAACATTCACTGCCTTGGCATTGGCCTGCAATGCATCCATGAACGCACTGTAAGCGGGCGAGGCCTGCACACCAGGGATGGTTTCAGGGGATGCCGTCTCGATAAGGGCGACGACATCAAAGCCTTCGGCATGCATGGAGTACCCCCGTTCCTTGAGATAGGAATTCACCTTTGGCGTCGGCGGGATAATGACGGCACGAAAGGTGCGGACCCTCACGACCTGATCGACCCTTTCGAGATCTCGTGCCAGCTCCTTCAGCCTTACCAGCAGGCTCGTCCGTTCAATACTGGGCAGGACCACGGGTATGACCCCGGGCTGCACGGTGGCAGCGATGCGAATATAGCCGAGCGTTGCAGGCTCAACGAGATTCACTTTCCCATACTTGTTATCAGCATTTACGATTCGCAATTCTTTTATTTCAGCAGTCATGTTTCCTCCTGATTTTTCATGCGATAGGGCATCTTTCGTCTCACAGCAGCATGAGCCGATCGATCCAATCTTTCCGGGTGGACATGCGCAGCTTCACACAGGGCCGTGTCTAAGGATGTTCCATGGGTATCTCTCTGATGACAGAAATCAAGAGAGCGCAGTATCCGATGAGCTGAACAATGAATCCTGCTGCATGCCCATATTCCCAACGATTGCGCAGCTGCATCCAGAGTGCCGGCACTGTTTCCGGGGCTGATCTGTGAGCCTCGGCAACCTCTGCATTGACAGGTGCGACAACAGCGATCCAGATGACGAAGGCCAGCAAAAGGGTGGTGGCTCCGGCCAGGGTCCAGATGAAGGTCTGCCTGTGCCTCCGTATCAGGAAGACCAGGACGAACGAAGCCATGATTGAGCTCACCTGATACACACCACCCACGAGTGCAAAGTATCTGTAGAGGGTGCTGTTGACCGCGGTATACATCTGTGCATCGTATTGCATCTTCTGCGGCAGCTCCAAGACATGGGCGGATTCCATGGTTAGCGAGAGCGCTGCGAGAAGAAGGGTGATGAAGCGCCAGACCTGGATCAGCATCTACCTCTCTTTTTTGGGTTCTGTGTATATGATACGAATCCAATGGGTAAAAAACCAGGATAGTGCATGAAAGAGCGGGCAGTGCTACATTGTTTGGTACCCCCTGCCTTTTAAGAGAAATCTCATAGTATGGATTCGATATCCCGCCGTTTGACAGGCATTCTATCCATTCTCATCCCGGCACTCCTCCCTGAATCACGAGGGCTCCCCACCCCCTTGAGTTTGATGTTCAGAAAACGATTATAAGTGACAGAGACATAGAGAGAAACTTCATACCGTATCGGAAAGACACATGACGTGAAGATCTTGATCTTGGGCGTCAGGGGTTTTATCGGCTCATACCTGCGCAAGCTCATTCTCAAGTATACCGACCGGGGCATCTGCAAAGACCGACCTCTGGTGCTGCAAGCTCGGCGGGGCTGTCTGTCATAAACGGCTTCGCTACGCCTGAGGGGCACATCACCGTCAACTCTGATAGGCAATGCTGTGGGCGTCTTCGGTCTCACCGGGGGCAGCTTTTTCGCAGAGATAAGAGGGGGTGCATATGGAATGCAATAAGAAGGGCATGCCACTGTGGATATATTACTGGGCCGCCCTGGTCGGCGTCTCGCTGCTCACCCGCTCTTATGTGCCCATAGATGAGACCCGGTATGTATCTGTTGCCTGGGAGATGTGGCTGCGTGGAGATTTTCTGGTTCCCCATCTGAACGGCGAGATATACAGCCAGAAACCCCCGCTTCTCTTCTGGATGTTCAACCTGGGGTGGGCACTCTTCGGCGTGAACGACCTCTGGCCGAGGCTGGTATCTCCGCTCTTCGGTCTTGCCAGCCTGTTTCTTACCATGAGGATCGCCCGCCGTCTCTGGCCTGATCGACCTCATACAGCGTCAGCCGCCCCCCTGATCCTGGTCTGCAGCATGCTGTGGAGCATCTTCCTGTCTGCTGTCATGTTCGACATGCTCGTAGTGTTCTTCACCCTGCTCGGGGTGCTGGGTATTGTGCACAGCTGGAAGAAGGGCGGCATCACGGGATGGATGATTCTCGGGGCTGCCGTAGGTTTGGGAATCCTCTCGAAAGGGCCGGTGATCCTGGTACACACCCTGCCGCTGGCCCTTCTGGCTCCCTGGTGGGCCGTCGAGCACCAGCCCGGGTCGTGGGCGCGATGGTATTCAGGGGTTGCATTGTCCATACTCATCGGGATCGTGATCGGGCTCGCCTGGGCAGTCCCGGCCGCACTGTCGGGCGGGGAGCAGTATGCGCAGGCCATCTTCTGGAAGCAGTCAGCCGGCAGGGTCGCCAAATCCTTTGCGCACGAGCGCCCGTTCTGGTGGTACGTGCCGCTGCTGCCCGCCCTACTGTTCCCCTGGGCCCTCTGGCCTGCCTTATGGCGGGCGTTCTGCGGCTTGCGGTCGGATCCACCATCGAGCCCGGTAAGGATCTGCTTTGCCTGGCTTGTTTCAGGGTTTGCGATCTTCTCGCTGATCAGCGGCAAGCAGCCGCATTACCTGCTGCCTCTGTTCCCTGCCTTTGCCCTGATCTCGTCATATGCCCTGGACAGGGGAGTGGTGCACTTAAGCTGGGACCCGATATTCCCTGGCATTGCCCTCGCGACCCTGGGTGCGGGTCTGCTGGCCCTGATGTATTTCTCAGGTGATCCCATGCTCATCAAAGGTTTCGCCCGCGCGGGTCCGTACTGCGGTTATGCACTCATCACAGCAGGCATTCTGATGCCGGTATCCTGTGCCCTGCTCAGGATGAGACCAATCCTGCCTGTGTCAGCAGCGGCTCTCGCCCTCGTTCTCATGCTGGACGTAAGCCTGATCCGGGTCATGGCGGCCTACGATGTGCGGGGACTGAGTGCATATGTGGGCAGCATGCAGCGTGCAGGGGTTGCGGTGAGCTATGTCGGCACGTATCACGGCATGTTCAATTTCCTGGGGCGTCTGGATGATCCGGTTGAATCCATCAGAGAAGAAGAGGTGGCACAATGGGCAAGATCTCATCCAGAGGGACTCGTCATTGCCGACGAGGAACATCTGCAGCCAAGAGAAGGCATGGTTCCGGTCTATGAGTACGACTACGGAGTTCACCATACCATCAGAGTATGGAAGGGCAGGACGATCGTCGCGGCCCAAGGGAGGTGAGGTAGGAGGATGCAACCGTACATAAATAATCTTAAAGGACACGGCGTGTTCTATCCCCCTCAGGTGTATCTTTGCCAGCCGGACTTTTGGGAAGGCTGTTCCCGCGGAGACGGTCCGGACGGCGAACAGTATACGGGCCGCGACTGACTGCATATTTGTCGAAAAGAGATCCGGGCACGGGGGCAAGAGCCGCCGGAGAGAACACGGCCGGGTGATGGATCAGCGCCATGAGCCGGATGCCGGAAAGATCTGCTTCCCCGAAACCATGCACTAGCCTCTGAGACCATATCCTAACGGCAAGCCGTGTGTGAGGATCACGGAGTATTATTATACACCTGTAGGGGAGAATTGCCGGATCACAGATGCGTTGTGGGCATGCGCCCGAACAGCCGGGAAGGCCGTGGGTGGAGATTTCAGGGAATATGGACGGTTCCTCCCGAATCCTCAACAGGTGAAAAAAGGGGAGGTGTGTTGTTGAACGGTCGTGATGTAGTTCTGAGTGTAGTTATGCCGTTTTACAACGAGGAGGAGTGCATCGAGGAGGTCGTTAGTGAGGTGGGTGAGGTGTTGGCTGAGCAGGCCGGGCTGGTTTGGGAGCTCATTCTGGTTGATGACGGTTCCACGGACCGGACACCGGAGATCCTGGATAGCCTTGAGCTTAAGGGCGGGAGCGTTCGGGTGGTGCATCTTTGGCCCAACAGCGGCCAGTCAGCGGCGCTGGAGGCGGGGTTTGCTGCGGCATGCGGGGAGCTTGTGGCGACCCTTGATGGAGACGGGCAGAACGATCCCCGCGACATCCTGCGGCTCAAAGACGAGCTGGAGGCCAGGCGTGTGGACATGATGTGCGGCATCAGGCGCAAGCGGGCCGACAACATGATCCGGCGGGTATCGAGCGTGATTGCCAACCGGATACGCTCCGGAGTGCTCAAGGACAACATCACAGACGTTGGCTGCTCGGTGCGGGTATTCAGGCGGGAGTGTCTGGGCAAGGTGAGGTTCTTCCGCAACGCGCACCGGTTTTTCCCGGCACTGTTCATCATGGCGGGTTACCGCGTGGCGGAGATGCCGGTGAACCATCGGGCGCGTCTGAAAGGGACGAGCAAGTACGGCCGGGGAATCAACAGCAGGCTCTGGGCGGGAATAGTGGATCTGGCCGGGGTTGCCTGGCTGAGGATGCGTTCGCTCAAGTACACGGTGAGGGAGACGCGGTGAGCACAGGCCTCGACAGAAAGGTTGCGGGTGATGTCTGCCGGGTAGCCGGGGTGGCGGTCTTTTTCGTGGCGGCCACCGTGTTTCTCGAGAAAAGCGGCATACGCAATGCTCTCTTTGACGTGGAGACCTTCCGATCGCTGCTTCAAGGAGGGTCTTCGGGCACCGGGCGCATGGTCTCGGCGGCGATATTCGTTGTAGGAGGGGCAGGCGTCATTGCCCTGGGGATGCCGAGGCTGTGGGCGAGCGCCGTGGGCGGCGTCGTCTACGGGGCGCTCATGGGGACGGTGCTCTCGGTGATGGCGTCGATTCTGGGCGCCTCGATTCTCTACCTTGCCGGGAGATCTCTGCTCGGACGGGTAGTGGAGCGGCGGCTGGGGGGAAGGCTTGAGTTCTGGAGGAGACGCTTTCATGAGAATGCCTTCTGGTGGGTGCTCTATGGCAGGCTCGTTCCATTTTCCAACTCAACCATCATGAGCCTGCTCTGCGGCAGCTGCAGAGTACCGTTCTGGGCATACGTACAGGGCTCGGTCCTGGGGTTCATCCCGCTTGCAGCGGTCTTTGCCGCCTTCGGGAGCGGGGGGCTGGAGGGCAACCTCGGGCAGATCGGGTTTGCCGTGCTGGTCCTGGCTGCGTTCGTCATTCTCCGAAGGCTGATCAACGCAAGGACACCTGTCATCGCAGATGAAAAGACAGTTGATCCGGAAGCTCCGAAAGGCTAGCTGAGCACCTCTTTAAGGCTACGAAAGCCGGTAACTGGATGATGGTGCTCCTTAAGTATAACAAGAATCTATGTCAGATCCTTGCCTTCCGGTAGCTGATGGGGGTGGTACCTGTCCATTTTTTGAAAGCATGGTAGAAGTTTGCCACATCTTTATACCCGAGTTTCACTGCAATGGTTTCAATGGGCAGGTCTGTTGAAGAGATGAGCTCCAGGGCTTTATTTTTCCGGATGTCGTGCAAGAGGGATCTGAATGATATGCCTTCTGCGGCGAGATGACGTCTCAGGGTTCGGGTCGACATATTCAGCCTGCGGGCCAGCTTGCCGAAACTGGGGAGCTCGTCGTGTGGGAACAAAAGCTCCTGATGTATCCTGTCGAGCGTGGATGTTTGCTCATGAAGGCGCGCGTAGGCCCGCTTGCACTCTTTTTCATAGGTTTCCCTCGTCAGGGCGTTCGCCAGCGGCATACGCTGAGACAGATAGCTTTTATCGAAAATTACCTGATACCTGTCCGCATTGAATGTAATGGGACAATTGAAAATATCTTGATATGCCTTGGCATATTCGGGACGCGGGTATGTCAGCTTCAACTCTTTCAGAATGAACGGAGCTCCCAGCACATTGCAGAACAAGGTATAGGCTGAAACCGTGTCACGCTCACACAGGAAGCGTCTCAGATCGCCAAATACGATGAGTTCTTCACAGCTCATGATGGCGAGGTCGCCTTTTACGGTGAGTTCGTATTTGCAGTACGTCTGGGTGAGGTCGATGTACTTGAACATCATGTGAATCGCATCGAGCACGGTGTCGCAAAACATCGCCGGAATGGCGACTCTGGTCATGGTGCTGACATTGTGCAGCCTGCCAATCTCAAGCCCGATCTTCGGGTCGGGAATCAGGGAAATGGCCCTCTTGAAGATCCTGAGCTCCTCCTCGGGGGAGATGAACATTTCCGGGTCGCCCAGGTCGCTTGGGCTCAAGGTGCTTCCATACAGAAGGACCTCGGCGGGAAGGTTGAATTTTTTCGCATACTCCACAAGGATATTGACGCTGTAAATGGAACGCTTCAGGTTCAGACGGTCTGTTGACTTGAGATGAATCCTGCTGAGATCAGGAGGCTGGCTCACATGCACCGCTACCTCCCATCCGGTTCGCCTGCATGAACTGAAAGAAATATTGAATCATCCGCCATGGGCCGCCTCGCCTCGATACCATCGGCTCAATACTGCCACCATGTCCATTGCATATGTTTCACGTAATAATGACTTACGTTATTATAATATATAACCTGTTTTCTTAACAGGGAATATGATCTGAAGCCATTTTCATTGTGATCAGCGGCCAACAGGGCAGCGACACCGGTTTCCGAACATCAATCCACCGAAATGAGCCCGGCCCGGAAACCGCATCCGGCTTTGTTCCTACACGATGGCTCGATATACATGCACATTAAACTCCCGACCAGCTATCCCTTCATGACCTCGTTTCACAACTGAAATGTCTCCTGGTCAGATTGTTTGGGCTCGCTCCCTCATCTATTTCTAATCTGGGAACACAGTGAAAACAACATATTAAAATAAGGCAATAATACAATAAGACAAATAAGGAGGGTTTATGTCCAGAGGGCACGTGGCCGGGCTGTTTTACGATGAGGTGCAGGCAAAGTATGAGCAGATGCCGGATTTCCCTGTGGTGACGTTCGAGAATGGAGAGAATCTGGCGGACGAGGTCATAACATACGCCGACCTGTTCCTGAACGGGTGCAAGATAGCCAGAGCCCTTCAGGCAGCAGGTATCGGCAAGGGCGACCGATTCAGCCTCGTCATGCGTAATCACCCCGAGTTCATCTATACCATGATGGCAGCATCCATGACCGGTTCTGTCGTCGTGCCTATCGATCCTCGGTCAAAAGGGAACAAGCTCAGTTACCAGATCAGGGATTCGAATTCGAAGGGCATCATCTTCACGACAGAATTCATGAATGAGGTTGAGAAATCCCTGGCCGAGGTCCCAGGTGTCAAGGTGGTAGGCGTTTTGTTCAAGGAAGGGTTCGATGTTGAAATACCCGATAGATATCCGTCTCTCAATGAGATCCTCGAAGGTCCGGAGTTGGGGCTCCCCGATAACCTGAGCCAGGAGGTGAACATACCTCTCGAGGTAATCTACACATCTGGGACTACGGGCGATCCCAAGGGTGTGGTCATCAAAGGGAACCGTATACCCATGTTCACCATGCTCGCTCAATTCGTCTGGCAGTATGCCCCCGACGATAAGCTTTACACTGGGCTTTCCCTCACTCATGGCAACGCCCAGTCCGTCACTATGGTACCCTCTCTCATGCTGAACATCCCCTCAGTCATCAGCCGCAAGTTCACCAAAAGCAGGCTCTGGGACATCTGCAGGAAGCACGGCTGCACGACCTTCTCACTTCTGGGAGGCATGATGATGGGGATCTACAGCGAGCCCAGAAGGGCGGACGACGCCGATAACCCCGTCCGCAAGGTCCTCAGCGCCGGCACCCCCAGGAGTATCTGGGAGGAGTTCGAGAAACGTTTCAACGTCAAGATCCACGAGTGGTATGGGGCCGTGGAAGGGGGTTTTGCACATAACGCCCCCGGCACCGGTCCCATCGGATCCTTTGGCAAGCCTATAGAGGGCATCATGGAGATGAAGATCGTGCGAGAAGATGACGCCGAGTGCGAGCCGGGTGAGATAGGTGAGCTGGTCGTAGCCCAGAAGCAAGGCAAGGTGGAGGTGGAATATCTGGGCAAGAAAGAAGCCTCAGAGGAAAAGACCAGGGGAGGTGTGCTTCGCACCGGCGACATGTGCCACAAAGACGAGAACGGCTGGCTGTTCTTTGACTTCCGCAAGGGCGGCGGCCTGAGACGCCAGGGCGACTTTATCCTGCCCGAGTATGTGGAGAAGGCCATAGCAGATCTCGGTTATGTGAGCGATGTCTGCGTCTACGGCATTCCGGCCGAGTCCGGCGCGCCCGGGGAGAGCGACATAGTGGCCGCCGTTGTGCCGGTATCAGGGATAAAGCTCGATGTGAAGGTAATCAGCAGGGAGCTCAGGAAGACCCTGGAGAAATCACACATCCCTCAATACCTCCAGGTAGTGGATGAGATCCCCAAGACCGCGTCCGAGAAAAATCTCGACCGAGTTCTGCGTGATGAGTTCAGCAAGGACGCCAAAAATGTCTTCACCATATAACAATTTGGAATCTCTTAAAAAAATGAAAAGGAGATGCACATGGATAATGTATATGTGATCGGAGTGGGCATGATACGCTTCGGCAAGTACCTCGACGGATCTGTGCGGGGGATGGCCATAGATGCCCTGAACCTCACGCTTGCCGACGCGGCCCTGGGAATCGAGGATCTGCAGGCCGCCTACGTTTCCAATTCCTTCTGGGGAATGTTCTCAAACCAGCATTCCATCCGTGGCGAGGTCATGCTCTGGGACACGGGCTTGAGCGGGCTTCCCATCGTAAACTGCGAGAACGCCTGCGCCGGGGCGTCAACCGCCTTTCACTTGGGATATACAGCAATTCTTTCCGGTATGTACGATGTGGTGCTGGCTCTGGGCTCTGAGAAGATCTCCCACCAGAACAAGGCGCTTTCCTTGAGCGCCTATGCCACCTGCATGGACGTCGAGAACTTTGAATCACACATCAACATGCTCATGGATCTCAACCAGAAGCTCGATTTCACACCCCCGCCGGGCGAGACACCGCCGGGAGAGGGAAGGAGTATCTTTATGGACGCCTATGCCATGGGCGCACGATGGCACATGAAGAAATACGGATCCACAAAGAGGCAGCTCGCCGTGATCTGCTCCAAGAACCACTTCCATGGATCGCTCAATCCCAATTCGCAATTTCAGGAGTCCATGACCGTTGACGAGGTCATGAACGCCCGTCCGGTGACTTATCCCCTCACGGTGCCCATGTGCGCCCCGGTCGGTGATGGCGCGGCCGCAGCCATCCTCTGCTCGGAACGCTACCTGCGAAAGCTCAAAAACGCCCGGCCGGTGAAGATCAGGGCGTCCGTGCTCGGATCGGCCACTCATCGGGATATCGATGGTGAGGATATTGGCGAGCGGCTTTCCAGAAAAGCCTATGAGATTGCCGGAATAGGGCCCATGGATATCGATCTGGCCGAGCTTCATGACGCGACAGCCTATGGGGAGCTCCATCAGACCGAGGCCATGGGGTTCTGTGCTCCCGGTGAAGGCGGCCTTTTCGCGGAATCCGGAGCCACGACTCTCGGGGGCAGGCTGCCGGTGAACACCAGCGGCGGCCTTGAATGCAGAGGCCATCCGATCGGGGCCTCCGGCCTTGCCCAGATCCATGAGGTGGTGACCCAGCTCAGGGGCGAGGCAGGGAAGCGCCAGGTCGAAGGCGCGCGCATCGCTCTGACAGAGAACGGCGGAGGAAACCTCGGTGTGGAGGAGGCCTCCATGACCATTCATATATTCGAAAAGGTTTGAGGCATTCCTGCTGCGGAGGCTGCCCCGAGTTTCCCGGGGCGGCTCTCCTCCCGCAGTATTTGAGTGCAGAATCGTCTGAGCGGCCTCTCACCTGCATGATGAGGGGGCATGAGCAGGAGGGATTCACGAGAAAGTATTTTCCATGGGTATGATTTTGAAAAGGGGGTAATACATGTTTGCGTCTTTCAAACCAAACAAGTTCAGGTACGTGAGCGATCCACCGGTGACGACGGTGCCGTTCGACATCGCGGTGGATGAGGACAAGTGCATCGGCTGCAGCGTGTGCGTCAAGCAATGCCCGGTCCAGTGCATTGAGATGATTCCCCGGAAAGAGGCTTCGGCGAAGCAGCAGGCGGCATGCCAGTACCACTGTCCGGCCACTACGGATATCAGGAGGTACATGCAGTTCCTCTCGGAAGGCGGCTCGTATGAGGATGCCTGGAGAATGATTGTAGAGACGAACCCCATGCCTGCAGTAACCGGAAGGGTCTGCCCGCACCCCTGTGAGGATTCATGCAACCGGTACGGTGTGGATACACCTCTCAACATCCACGGCATGGAACGATTCATCGGGGATTATGCCATCCAGAAGAGGCTTTCCTTCGACAAACCTGCCAAGACGGCGAACGAGAAGGTTGCAGTGGTGGGATCCGGACCCTCGGGCATGTCCTGCGCTTATCAACTCGCACGATTCGGATACCGGGTGACCGTGTTCGAATCGGCCTCGAAGCCGGGAGGTATGCTCACCTGGGCCATCCCGCGCTACCGGCTGCCCGAGGAGGTAGTGGAGAGCGAGATGAAACGGATCGTAGACCTGGGCGTCACCCTGAAACTGAATACCACCGTAGGCAGGGACATACTCCTCGATGATCTGAAGAAGGAGTTCAAGGCGATTTATGTGGCCCCGGGCGCCCAGAACAGCTCGGCGCTCGGTGTGAAGGGTGAAGGCTCCGGCAATGTCTATTCAGGTATGGACTACCTGCGATCCATAAAGGAAAACAAGCCCCTTGAGCTCGGCAGCAGGGTCATTGTCATCGGAGGGGGGAATACCGCCATCGATGCGGCGCGCTGCGCCCGAAGGGCGGGCTCGGATGTTACCATCCTCTATAGAAGGACCATCGCAGAGATGCCCGCATATACCTCCGAAGTAAAGGCCGCCCTCGATGAAGGGGTGAAGATCGTGTTCCAATGCGCACCGGTCAAGATCACAGAAAACGGGAAATCATCTGTGGTGATCTGTCAGAGAATGGAGCTTGGAGAGCCTGACCAGTCGGGAAGGCCGAGGCCGGTTCCCTTGAATGGAAGCGAGCATGAAATTGTTTTCGATACGCTCATCGTTGCCATCGGTCAGGGCCTGAATGCCAAAGGGTTCGAACCGCTGCTGGGCTCATATTGGTTCTCCACAGACCCCTTGGGTAACACCAGCGAGAAGGGCGTGTTTGCCGGGGGCGATGCGGTGAAGGGGCCGGGACTGGTATCAGAGGCTATAGGAGCGGGGAGGAAGGCTGCCATCGCCATCGATGCGTTCATCAGGGGCAAGGAGGCAGTACTGCCCGAAGTAAAAGAGATCGATTACGCGGGCGTTCCCTTCCCTGAAATCAGTAAGTCCGATCGGAACGAGGCTACCGACATCCCGGTAAAACAGAGGCTCGCCCAGCCCGACATGGAGGTCTGCACCCCATTGAACCGCGAGCAGGCAGTGTCCGAGCCGAAGAGGTGTCTCGGTTGCGGCCTGAACAAACCGAACTTCGCCGGGGTTAAGTACTTCGGGAAGGTCTGTATCGCCTGCCACAATTGCCAGGCGGTCTGTCCACAGGAGGCGCTCGTCTTCCCGCACTTCTACAGGGTGAATGAGGGCAGGTTCGCCTATGACATGGACTACCCCGAGGCGGGGCTCGGGTTTCCCAATCCCCTCCAGCTGGAAAAACCCGTTTCTTTAAGCGAGATAGACGACAAGCTCACCGGAGTTGAGAAGGTGCTTTACCGCAGGCGCTCCGTGAGGGTCTACCAAGACCGTCCCGTACCCAGGGAGATCATCAGCCGGGTTATCGAGGCGGGCAGGTTTGCGCCATCGGCAGGCAACTGCCAGGGGTGGAAGTTCGTGGTGGTTACGGACAGGCAATTCCTCAAGGATCTGTCAGATTCCTCCATGAAATTCCTCGGTATCTTCACCAAGCTCTACCAGGGCAAGGGAGCAGGCTTTTCCATGCTGAAGAAGGCCTTGGCCTTTCTCAAGCCCAATGCCATTGACCAGCGGCCCATGGCGGCGATCCAGGGGACGCTGGCCCCCAGATTCGGCGAGGGCATGGCGAACTGCCTCTTCAATGCTCCTGTTGCCATATTCCTTCTGAAACACAGCATGCACATTTCTGAGCCTGAGCTCGGGATGGGAATCTTGGCTCAGAATATGGTGCTGGCAGCCCATTCGCTGGGCTTAGGAACCTGCTATGTGGGGTTCGTGGCCAATGCCCTGAACCTCGATCCCATCACTAAGATCAGATTCGGCAAGAGGCTGGGTCTTAAGTGGCCCTACAACTCCGTGTCCATCGTCATCACCATGGGCTACCCCGCAGTGCAGGTGGACAAGCCTGTGGATCGAGAATTTCCTAGAATCATGTGGGTGGAGTAGGCCCTGGAGGGAAGGGGTGAGTTCCTGTTTGCATGAGCCGATGGTGAACACCCTCTCCGGCCCGGCGAAACTCGACGACGCAGCCGGGCTTCTTGAGTGAACAGAGCGGTTTTATGAAATTTCATGGCAATACAGCGACAAAGGAGGACGTATTATGTTGAAACGATCGAAGGTGAAGTCATATACAAAGAAATTTCCCCGGTTTGAGAATGAAAGTCTTTCACTGTACTATGCGCCAAGGATGCCCAAGGCCATGATCAAGGAAACCGAGGAGGCAGTCGCGCTGGCACGCAAGTTCAATGACGAGGTGGCGCGTCCCCTATCGCTCGAACTCGACCGAAAGACCCATGAAGACCCGGACTACCTTCCTGTGGAGCTCGTGAAGAAGGCCAATGAGTGGGGCTTCTACACCATGTGGATCCCGAAGCTCTTCGGTGGAAAAGGCTTCAACTTGCCGTCGATCTCGTATTTCCTCGAAGAGGTCGGATCGGTCTGTGTCGGTATCGCGAATGTGATCGGAGTGCATTATCTCGGGATGGCCGCCTGCATGATGTTGTCCAACACGAGGATCATAAAAAGGGTGATGAACGATGTGGTCGAAGGCGAGAAAACCGGTGAGCCCTGCCTCATTTCATACTGCATCACCGAACCCACGGCAGGCACCGATGTGGAGGAGGTAGATCTTGAGGCAAAGGGCAGGTTGGGATGCCATGCCAGGAAGGTACCGGGAGGCTACATTCTCAATGGCAGCAAGATCTTCATCTCCAATGGGCATTTTTCTACATGGAACGTCGTTTATGCCTATACCGACCTGAAAAAGGGTGCCGACACCAAGGTGGCCTTGATGGTGAAGCGGGGCATGAAGGGTTTTTCCCTTGGCACGCATGAGAACAAGATGGGCCAGCGGGTCTGCCCGGCCAGTGTGCTGAATTTCGAGGACTGCTTCGTCCCGGACGAGCTGGTGGCGATGGATCCGGATATCATCAAATCCTATACGAAGAAGACTCCCCGTAACGTGAACATGCAGCATATCGACTATGTTTTCTCCATTTCGCGGGCAGGAGTGGGCGCATTCGGAGTAGGGGTAGCGCGCGGGGCCTTCGAGACTGCTATGAAATATGCAAACGAGACCGAGATCGACGGCAAGCCAATGGTCACCTACGAGTGGGTGCAGTGCAGGCTGGCGGAAATGTACGCAAATGTGCGCCTCGGCAGGCTTGCGTACACCGAAGCCAACCTGGCGAACCAGCACCGGGGGGCCTACAACATCCTCCAGATGAAGCCCATCTACTATTATCTGAAATATCTGCCCGTATCCTACTTCAAAAAGGTCATCGCACCCTTGCTCGACAAACCCATTGCAACCTGGATCTTGAGCAAGTGGTACATCGACTGGCAGAAGCCGGATGATCAGCATCTGACCACAGGCCTGGCTTCCATGGCCAAGTTCTCGTGCACCGATCTCGGGGTCAGGAACTGCCAGATGGCGCTCGAGCTCATGGGCAAGGCGGGCCTCAGGCACGACAGCGGCGCGGAGAAGATCATCCGCGATGCCAAGCTGCTTCAAATCTACGAGGGTACCAACCAGCTCAACCGGATCAATCTTTTCAAATCCATCGTTGCCCCTGCCTGTCCCAAGGCAACGTTTTTTGAAGAATGAAAAGAAGGAGGATGCCATGCTGACTGCATTGAACAATGATCTGAAACCGTTTGAAGACCTCATAACCAAATTTTCAAGAGAAGAGCTTAAGCCGCATGTCGAGGTGCACGACCGTTACCCCTTCGGCGATCTCGATGTCGATGTCATCGAAGCGGGGTTCAACAAGATCTATGACCTGGGGTTCCTCGGTATCATGCTGCCCGAGAAGTACACCGGCATAGGCCAGGGAATCAGCACCCTGTGCATGATGCTCGGACATGTGGCCGAGGTCGATGCATCCTATTCCCTGATCATCTTCACGAGCGCGCTGTCCCAGGAAATCATCCTGAGTGCTCAGGCCGACAGCATAGCTGAGAGGATCTATCCAAAGGCAAAAGACGCAAAGGAGTATCTCGTCGCCTTCCCGTCATTTACCGATCCCGGCCAGTCGAAAACCCTGCCGGAGGCTTCACCTTCCGGCAAGGGCTACACACTCACGGGAAAACTCGATTATCTCGTCCTGGGCAGCTTCTCGAAATGGGCCGTCATACCAGCAAGGATTTCGAGCAACAGGGGATATTCGTTCTTCCTGGTGAACCTCAATGATAGGGGTGTCACGAAAAGCGAACCCATCTTCAGTCTCGGGCTCCATGCATGCCCCATCATCGACATTTCTCTGAACAATGTGAGCGCCCGGATCATTGGCGAGGAAGGCGAAGGCGAAAGGTATTTCGAGACGGCGTCGAAGATCATGCACGCGGCAGCCGCATCCATTAATGCAGGGATCATACGGGGCTCCCTCAGGGAAGCTATGGACTACACCAAAGAGCGCGAACAGGGTGGCAGGCCCGTCATCAACTGGTCGGAAGTCAGGATGATCCTGGCCAACATGGCCATCAAGGCAAAGGTTGCCGAGCTCTGCGTGACTCAGACCTGCAGGGCCATTGACGAAAACCTCAAAGACTGGGGCATGATCAGCATTGCAACCGCTCTGCATGTCCATGACCTGGCGTGCGAGGTTGTCACCGACGGTGTCCAGCTCCTCGGCGGCAACGGGTACATGAAGGACTATGGCCAGGAGAAACGCTACCGCGATGCCCGGCAAGTCCAGGCCCTCCTCGGCCTGGCTCCGCTCAAGAAGCTGGTCCTCATCAAAGAGATCGTCGGGTAACCGGCCTTAAGGGGGAATATGAAGCACATCCTCATCACTGCGTTTCTAGATATTTCGGACAAAGGCTTGTCCGCTCCTTCAGGGACAAGCCAAAAATTACGAAAAGCACCGGAATCGATGCCAGGCCGCCCTCGGTTTCTGGTATATTATATTGATTGAGGGCATCAATGTGAACGGCACGGAGAATGTCTTGAACACTGCTGCCCAGCAGGGGGGTGAGGCAGATCATGGACTGTTCCTCGACCACTGTGTATAGGTGGGTTTCACCCTGACAACCCCTCCGCTGTGTACCGAGGAAAGCTCGCTAAGTATGCCCATATGGCTTCTCCGGCTGCTGAACAATCTCATGTGTTCAGTCCCGCGGCCGCAATCCGGTCGTCGGGAGAATTTATTCGTGAGGAGGAGGTTTCATCATGGAGATGCCTCTGAATGGGAAGAATGTCCTGGTGACCGGTTCATCCATGGGCATCGGGAAAGGATTGTCAGAATGTTTTGCCCGCCAGGGCTCAAATCTCGTTCTCACAGACCTGGAATGCCGAAAAGAGCAGCTTAAGGCGTGGGCTGAAGAACTCAGGCGCGCCTATGGCATCAGGACGTGGACGTTCCATGGGGACCTCACCGACCTCGGCGGCCCTGAGCGGCTGTATGAAGAAGTGACGAGAGTCGTTTCGAAAATCGACGTATTGGTGAACAACGCCGGGGTCTGCTGGTTCGGGAAATTCTCGGAGATGCCCCTGAAGAGACTGGATACAATGATCCTGCTCAACTGTATGGCGTATGCGAAGCTGAGCCGTCTCTTCCTGCCCGCCATGATCGAGCGGGACGAAGGAGGCATCCTGAACATCTCGTCGGTATCGGCCTTCCAGCCAGTGCCGACGCTGGCGATCTATGCTGCGACTAAAGCCTTTACCCAGAGCTTCACCGAGGCAATGAGGGCTGAGCTGCCCAAGGGGAGCAGGGTCGTCATCTCCACGCTCAATCCGCCCTTCACCAGGACTCGCCTCATCCAGGACGCAGGGGTCCCGCAGGACTACATTCCCATTATGATGTCCTTCATGAGCGTGGAGGAGGTCGTTACCCCAGGGGTAAAGGCCTTCGGGAAAGGGAAGGGGCGTTTTGTCCCCGGCCTGCACAACCGCATTTTATATCTGGGTATGGTAAGGTTCATCCCACACAGACTCCTGTTCGTCCTGTCCCGGATCCTCACCACCAGGCTCTCGTCGTTCATTCCAGCATCGATCCTGTCACTTGCCTTGAAAATGAAATTCAGGGGGAAGGACCCCACAGAAAAGTGAGTCCTAACCGGAAGCTTATCAGCATGACACTTCTTAATTCGCGAGGTTGGGGTCTCGTAGCCAGGGAGGATGATGAGGAAGTTCGATATGCCTGTGAAGAAAAAGAGGGATCCCATGAAGGCGGTGTATGGGTCTCGGGTCTTCATGGCAGATCTTGCAGATCTGATCCCTGATCGAGGTGGCCGCGACCTCCAGAACACCCTGCCACCGGGAGCATTTCGAGCCGGCGTGTCGAGAGTCAGGCCCCCAGCACAAGGATCGTCATCACGAGCCAGGTGTATATGGGCGTGGCTATGATCTTGACAAGCCCCCACTGCCAGAGAATGACCCGGTCAGGGGTTATCTGGTTCAGCCGGGGTATTCCCCTATGCTGTCCCTGCCATGGTTTCCCTCCTGCCGATCAGGCGTGTGAGTATGGCCCGCATGACGATGAAGCCCGCCAGAGCCACTGCAACCCGCTCCCACCTATGGTCCATGATGAAGTAAAAGCCGGTCAGCACCAGGGCCAGCCGCGCCATGTAGCTGAAGATCATGAGGGCGGCCGGTGCGGGCGACGAGCAGAGCCTCTGGACCGTGAACCACAGGATGAAAAAATAGACCAGCCCCAGGCCCATGCCGGCCGTGAGCGCAAAGACGAGAACAGGAAGGGATGATTCAATGTTCACAGACATAGGTGGTTTCCCTGCATGAATTTCTTCTTGCAGTCATCCCGCCGGGTGCAGATTTCACATAATGATCTGCCTACTGTCATGCTGCTGAATAATAACCGGCAGGGCACCAAAGTCAATGTGGTCTGGAGAAGAAAATCCGATTACATTCCCACGGCATGCGCCGGCCCTGCAGCAGAACAGGGTTGCCGGCTCTTCATGTGAAGCAGGCTTGAAAAACTCAGCTTGCGGCCCCGTACATCCGGCCGGGATCGATCTCCTCGGTATCAGTGAGCCATCCCTGCCCGGGGTTGATGTGCCTGCTGAAAAACCTGCCGGTGTCGGCCGGGTTCCTCGCCTGGTGGAACTTGAAGAAGAACTCGTCGCGCTTTTTGCCCACGATCTCGATTTTGCCTTTTCTGTGGGACATGATGAAACGGAACCGTTTGCTGTGGCCGTTGAGCATTCCCCTTGCCGCCTCCACGATGTCGAATGCCCGGTGGAGCGGAACCTGGAAATGGTGCTGGACCCGCTTGACCGGCCTGCACTGGAATACGTAATACGGATTTACGCCGATGCCTGCCAGGTTGTTCTGCAGTTCGGCCAGGATTGCGGGCTCGTCGTTCACGCCCTTGAGGAGCACGGTCTGGTTGTTCACTACGATGCCGGCCCGGATGAGGCAATCTACCGCAGCCACGGACTCTTCGGTGATTTCCCTGGGATGATTGAACTGGGTCACCACATAGATCCTTCTCTGCGGGAGGGAGTGCTTTTTCAGGAGCCTGATGAGATCAGGATCATGAGTGATCCGATGGGGAAGGGTGACCGGGGTTCTCGTGCCGAACCTGATGAGGGAGAGATGAGGGATATCCGAGAGCATCTCGAGGAAACGGGCGATGATGGAGGTGTCCAGGACAAAGGGATCGCCTCCGGTAATGAGGACATTGTTGACCTCCCGGTGCTGTCTCACATAAGCAGCCGCATCGTCGAACCGCTGAAGAAGCTCGTGGTTGGGCAAGCCTACCAGACGTTTCCTGAAACAGTGCCTGCAGTACATTGCACACCTGTTGGTGGAAAGGATCAGCGCGGTCTGCGGATACTTGTGCTGGAGACCGGGCATCTTGGTATTGTCCTTCTCACCGCTGGTATCGTAGGAGCCCATGAGATTGAGCTCGTCAACACTGGGCAACGCCATTGCCCTCACTGGGTCGTTCGGATCATCGGGGTCGATGAGAGAGAGATAATACGGAGGGACACGCATGGGATGCCGCTCCACCACATGGGCGAGCCGCTTTATTTCCTTGGATGATATGTTGACAACCGATGAAACCTCCTGGATCGTCCGTATGCTTTCTTTGAGTTGAATCTCCCAAGTCATTGAAAACACCTCTCATTCGCTGTCTAATTCGTGACAATGACCATCCCGGCAATGGCCTCTCTTATCATTCTTCCGATCACCGAAGTATGAACAGCCGAAAGACACGTCCCGGCTGAACGTTGTATGGAAAAAATTATTGATGCATAACTTTTACCACATATTATACCAATATGCAAACGTCTCTGAAACAATCGATGGAGGGATTCCCGGACAGACTATTCTTCCTCTCCTTCTGAATCGATGGGTATTCTCGGATAGAAGCTGAGCCTCCTCGGCACGATGAACCTGAGGAACACGGGCCCGATAAAGGAGGTGAACATGATTACCAGGAGCAGGGAGGAAAAGACGTCTCCCGGAAGTGCCCCGCACATCAGTCCGATGTTGCCGCAGATCAGGCCCACCTCGCCCCTCGGTATCATCCCCGCGCCTATAACCAGCCGGTTTTCCCTGTCCCGGACAACGGCCAGGCCGCTCATGAGTTTGCCTGCGACCGCGGCCACGAGCAGGCCCATGCTCAAGACGAGGACCGGCCGATTATCTGCTACAAGAGGGTTCAGGAGTGTAAGATCCATCCTCGTGCCGATAAGCACGAAGAACAGGGATGCCAACACGCTGATAAACGGCCTGAACGAGGCCGAGATATGATGCCTGACCCTGGACTCGGAAAGAGACAGACCCGCGATGAATGCCCCTACGATAACATCGAGCCCGATGGCTGCAGCACCGAAAGAGATGAACATGAGGTAGGCAAAGCTCGTCATGGCCGTGCCGTTGTCGCCGTATGTCTTCTCGATGAACGACATGAGGCGGGAAATGACCGGGCGCACCGCAATGAGGACAACAAGAAAGAATGCAGCCACTACACCAAAGAGCATGGTGATGCTGCTCACCGAAATTTCCTCTCCGAATGCAATGCTCGAGACGAGGGTGAGAATGAAGAGCCCGATCACGTCGTCGAGAACTGCGGCATTGAGGATGATTTTGCTGCTCTTTGAGCCGATGATCTCCAGCTCGCTGAGCACCTCGGCGGTGATGCCCACACTCGTGGCGGTGAGTGACGCCCCGACGAAGATGGCCACGAGCGGTGTCAGGCCGAAGAGCAGGGATACGCCGTATCCCAGGATAAACGGCATGATGACCCCTATAAAGGCTACTCCCGCAGAGGCGGGACCGACGCTGGCAATATCCCGCATGCGGATCTCCAAGCCGACGGAAAAGAGCAGGGCGCACAAGCCCACCTGTCCCAGCACTTCGAGCATATCCTCGTGCTCCTGCCAGAAGGGTATTCCGCCGCTGAGGGCCAGTGCAAGGAGGGCTCCTGCCGCAAGCTCGCCGAGTATGGCGGGCAGGTTGATATGAACCGCCAGCCATCCGCCGGCCACTCCGGCAACGATCAATGCACACAAAACGAGAAAGACGCTGCCTGGCTCCACTTTTTCTTCCGGTTGATCACCTGCGGGATATATTCATTCCGGGACACGGGAATAACCTCGTGAAACAAGAATACTTTCCTCTCGATAGGGTATAAGGATACTGCGCACAGGCCGGATATCAAGCTGCTTCGCTTAGCCTGGAGATTGGAAATCCCGTGAAGAGATATTGCAATTGAGAATCAGTATTTCTATAATATCAATATATGTTCGAGCATTATGTGACCGTTATATTGAATATTTCAAAAAAGGGGGAGAGATGATCTATTCCAGGCTGATCAAGCTGATCGAAGACAATGCAGACGAACTGACCAACAGGGTGTGCAAAGACCTGCTCACCCGGGAGGAAACCAAGAGCTACCGGACGCTCACGCAGGACCTTCTCCGCGATCGAATCTACGATGTGTACAGCAGGCTCGATTCGTGGCTCAACAAGAAAATGCAAACAGGCGAGGTGCAGCAGTATTACAGCGATATGGGAAAGAAAAGGTTCAGGGAAGGGATCCCCCTGCATGAAGTGATCATGGCCCTGATGATCATCAAGCGGCACCTCTGGCTCTATGTGAGGGAGAATCAGTTCTTCGATTCGACCTACGAGTGTTACCAGGCATTGGAATTGAACAACAAGGTCGTTCTGTTCTTTGACCGGGCCATCTTTTTCACCATCGTTGGCTACGAGGAGGAGCTGGCGGAATCGACAGGGACCGATACCGGCATCCTCTCACGGCTGCTGAAGAAGAAGTGATCCCTTTTCTATAAAATTGACGCACGTGCGCCTTCGAACACTCCGGGGCTTCCCGGGCGGAGCAGCCAGTCCCGGAAGGCCTCAGCCGTTTTCCGGCGGAGGCTCGTCCTCTTCGTGGAAATCGAAGGATACGTTTATCTTGAAGACGCGCCTGGCGGGAAGATCGAGGATCTCGGTCCCGAGTCTCTGTCCGATCTCATGGATGATTCTTTCCGCCTGCGCCTTGTCCGGCGTGATCAGGGTGAACCAGCAGTTGGGGTGCCCGGAGCGAACATAGTTGTGGGTCACCTGGTCATAAGAGTTGACCAGCGAGGCAAACTCGTCGATCCGGTCCTCAGGCACCTCTGCGGCACAGAGCGTAGAGTGCCATCCCAGGCTCCGGGGGCTGATGACGGCGCCGATCCTCCGGATCGCGCCGCTTTCCTTGAGACGGCGGACCCTCTCAACCGCCTCGTCCTCGGTGATGCCGGTCTGCTCCGCGATCGACAGGAACGGGCGCTCTGTCAGCGGAAAGGACTTGCTGATAAGGCTGAGGATCTTCCGGTCGATATGATCCATGCAGCCCGTGGCATCCATGCCTTTGATTTGCTTGTCTGTATTATCCATCCAGCATCTGCCTCACTTCACGTACATCCCGGATGCTCTGCGGTGCGCCGGCCCTGCTCCACGCGAAATCGGCCCACAGACTGCACTCAGCCCTTGAACCAGCATATGGGGTCCTTCTCCATGAGGTCGCCGATCACTTCATACGCGCGCGCCCTGCAGCCGCCGCAGACGTCCCTGTAGCCACACGTCCCGCACTTTCCCTTGAGCAATGCGGTGTCCCGCAGGGCGTGGAGGGTATCGGACTCCTCCCAGGCGGCGCAGAAGCCTCTGCCCCGGACATTGCCGCAGGGAATCTGGAGAAACCCGCACGGCTGCAGCACGCCAGTGGACGAGACAAAGCCGAAGCCGCTTCCGGCAAGGCAGCCCCGGGTGTGCACAGGCTCTCCGTGCTCGGCCAGGATACGGTAGAACTGCGGGGCGCAGGTGGCCTTGCACTCGATCCGTGACGTCTGGTAGACGCGGTGGAAATCTTCGAGCATGGAGCGATACTCCTTGACAGTGGCGGGTTCCATGTCGTGTCCCCGGCCCGTAGGCACGAGGAAGAAGACATGCCATGCCATAACACCGAGCGTCTCCAGGAAAGCGGGGAATGCCTCCATCTGGCTCACGTTCATCGCGGCGACCGTGGTGTTGACCTGAACCGGCACCCCCTCTTTTATGAGATTGCGGATGCCGGAGATCGCGAGATCGAATGCTCCCTCACGTCCCCGGAACCGGTCGTGCATGTCGGGGGTGACGCCGTCGAGGCTCACGGACACCCGTACGATCCCCGACTCCCGTATCCGCACGGCGACTTCGGGCGTGACCAGGGAGCCGTTGGTGGCAAGGGTCATCCGCATGCCCAAAGAGGTGCCGTACCGGGCGAGGTCGTACACATCTTGGCGCATCAGCGCCTCACCCCCTGAGAGAATCACCATCCTGGTGCCGGCGGCGCTGACCTCACGCAGGAGAGAGAGCCCTTCATCCGTGGTCAGCTCACCCGGCATGGGCTCGGCGGTGGCCGATGCCCGGCAGTGACGGCAGTCGAGGTTGCAGGAGGTGGTCACCTCCCATGCAAGGATGCGCGGTGCACTCATGAGAGGAGCTCTGCGACCCGGCACGCGAAATAGGTGATGATCATGTCTGCCCCGGCCCTTTTGATGGAAAGCATGCTTTCCATGATGCAGGCGTCTTCCGGTAGCCACCCGTTGGCTGAAGCGGCCTTGATCATGGCGTACTCGCCCGAGACCTGATAGGCGCACAAAGGCTCGTCGAACTCGTCGGCAGCCAGGCGGATCACGTCGAGAAAGGGCATCGCGGGCTTGACCATGATGATGTCGGCCCCCTCGTCCACGTCGAGACGGATCTCCCGCATGGCCTCACGAACATTCGCCGGGTCCATCTGATACCCTTTGCGGTCGCCGAAGGATGGGGCCGAGCCCGCCGCCTCGCGGAACGGGCCGTAGAAGGACGAGGCATACTTGGCGGAGTAGCTCATGATGGGAATGTGTTCGAACCCGCTCTCATCCAGGGTCTCGCGGATGATGCCCACCCGGCCGTCCATCATGTCGGAAGGTGCGATGATGTCCGCGCCCGCCTTGGCGTGGGACAGCGCCACCTTTGCGAGCACCTCAAGGGTCTCGTCGTTCTCCACGGAGCTGTCACTGTCCAGGATGCCGCAGTGGCCGTGGCTCGTATACTCGCACAGGCAGACATCGGTGATCACCATCAGATCGGGTGCCATGTCCTTGATTCTGCGGACTGCCTGCTGCACCACCCCGTCTTTTTTGTGCGCCTCGGTGCCGAACTTGTCTTTACTCCGGGGAATGCCGAAGAGCAGAACCGCCGGTATCTCCCGCGACACCACCTCGCCGATTATTTCGGAGAGCCGGTCGGGCGAATACCGGAATTGCCCCGGCATGGCGTCGATAGGTTCCTTGATGGACTCGCCCTCCTTGACAAAAATAGGATAGATGAGGTCGTCCACCGAAACGGCGGTTTCTCTTACCATTCTTCGTAGCGCGGGTTTCATCCGCAGCCTTCGGGGTCTCTGCTCGGGAAACATCGTATCCTCCCTTTTACAAACGTCTGGTTCTGTTCTTTTGATAGAGACTATACATGATAAATCGCTGCGCGACAATGCACGCTAGGGAAGGGCGAGAAGGGTCGGAAGAACGCCGGTGTCGCGGAGGCGTTCGATCACGAACAGTATCATGAACAGCAGCGGAAACCACATGACGCTGAAGAACGCCCGCCTGAAGAGCCGGGTACCGATGGTGTACTGGGACGGCTCCCGGTACAGGGAAGGCCTGGGGAGAAACATGGGGGTCTTCTCACGGTACCTGTCGAATACCTCTCCGTGGACCTCACGCAGGTGTTTTTCTTCCGCCCGGATGACGAAGGGGTAGTACAGGCCGAACAGGATCACGATGAGCCCGAAGATCAGCACGTTGTTCGTCATGATCCCGATGCCCACAGCGCCGATGAGGCTGAAGAAATACAGGGGGTTTCGCACCATGGAATAGGGGCCCTCGGTGATGAGGTCCTTTGTCTTGTGGCCGCTGATAAAGGCAAGGGCCCAGAGCCGACCGAAGGCGGCTGTGATGACGAGTATGAAGGCGAAGAAGTCCACGGCCAGATCGAGGTACGACGAACCGCTATTTGGAGACGACGAGCCGGTGAACAGGACCAGCAGGATGATGAGAGCCCCGCATATCCTCGAGATCGCAATCCGATAATCCTGGGTGAACTGTACAATAGAAGCCATATCGATAATAGTTTCTAGGACATCTGGAGAGCCAGTGTCAATGACTTTTCAGGGATTTGTCCGGTTGACCCGGTACCTGTGGTATATTACAACAGAAGGGATTTTGCTGTTTCTTATGACACAGTTGGAAGGAGTGATCATATGGCGGTTCACGCAGTCATCATGGCAGGAGGAAAGGGAGAGCGCCTGTGGCCGCTCTCGACACCGGACAATCCCAAACAGCTCCACTCCTTCGGCACTGCAGAAAGCCTGCTGCGGAGCACCTTCGAACGAATCCTCGCGATCGCTGACAGTTCCCGGATCTATGTCGTCACGAACATGCAGATCGCAGACAAGGTCCGCGAGCACCTGCCCGAAATACCCGGGGAAAACGTCCTCGCCGAGCCCGTGGGCCGCAATACCGCTCCCTGCATAGCCTATGCGGCCCTGGTCATCGCGCGGAAAGACCCTGATGCGGTCATGGCGGTCTTTCCGGCCGACCACTGGATATCTGACAGGCAGGGGTTCACCGCCGCCATAGGCTTCGGAATCGAGGCATTGAGAGAGCATCCCCGCCTCCTCATCACCTTAGGCATGGTGCCGGACCATCCCGAGACCGGATACGGCTATATCGCACCGGGAGAGGTCGTTGCCCGGGGACCGTCTCACCGCCTTAACCGGGTGCTCACCTTCCGGGAAAAACCCGATCTCAAGACCGCGGAAACATATATCGAAAAGGGCTTTCTCTGGAACGCCGGGATGTTCCTCTGGCGGGTGGATACCATTCTCGATGCGTTCAGGGTCCACCTGCCCGGGATGCATGCGCTTCTCTCGGCCATGAACGAGAGGCCTCAGATCCGGGATCAGAACGTCCGGGAGTTCTATGACAGGGTCGAGGCTGTTTCGATCGACTATGGCGTGATGGAAAAGGCCTCGGATGTGGGTGTGATTCCCGCAGAATTCGGGTGGAACGACATCGGATCGTGGGACGCCCTGGGCAGGATCGTGCCCGGCGATAAGTTCGGCAATACAGTCAATGGAGGCGTCCTGCTGGAAGACGCTGCAGGCAATGTGGTGTGGGCAACCCGGAAAAAGATCGTGCTCCTGGGAGTGAACGACCTCGTCGTGGTCGAGGGCAAAGACGCGATCCTGGTGTGTCCGAGGTCGAGGTCTCAGGACGTCAGCCGCCTCGCCAGGCTCGTCTCTGAAGACCGGGAAAAAACCTGACCAAAGAGGCGTTCGTTGCACGAAAATGCATTACAGTTTTGAGAGCGGCTTACCGATGAAGTAGGATATTTTAACGTGTGTGTAGTCTGTGAAGAGGGAAGGGATAGCATGGGGTGTCCATGAAAGTAGAGATTCTCGGCTGCAGCGGATCGGTGATGCACGGATACAACACCACGAGCATCCTGCTCAACCGGGACACCCTCATCGACGCCGGGTCGGTGTCCTCGGTCCTTTCAGAAGACGCGGTGTGCGACATCCGGCACATCCTCATCACGCATTCCCACATCGACCATATCAAGGAGCTCCCCTTTATCCTGGACACCCTGTTTTCCAGCAGAGCGCACGGGGTAGTCATCTGGGCGAGCAGGCAGACCCTGGAAGCCCTTACCCGCAATGTGTTCAACGGCATGATCTGGCCGGAGATCCGTGACCTCAACGCCCACAAGGATGTCATCACGTTCAGAGAAGTCCCGCCCGGTGAGTTCGTCATCGGAGATTTCAGGGTGAAGGGACATCCGGTTGACCACATACCGGGCTCGCTGTGTTACGAGGTGTCGGAAGGCGACTCCACGGTGATTTTCAGCGGGGACACCGGGTTCGACCCTGCGCTCTTCGAGTTGGTCCTTTCACGGGGAGCAGGGCTCAAGGCGTTTTTCGTGGATGTCTCTTTCCCCGACCGGATGGAAAAGATCGCCCGGCTCTCGCGCCATCTCACGCCTTTGCTCCTGAAAGAAGGAATCGACGGCCGCATGGACCCATCGGCCCGCATCATCGCCTACCACATCAAACCCAAGTACCTTGACGAAGTGGTTGCGCAACTCCCCCCGAATGTTGCATATATAGTCGGCGGGGAGGTATTCGAGTTTTGAGCGAAGTTCTCGATGTAGCGAAAAAAGACGGGAGATGGGTGGAGTGCCCCTCCTGCGCCGAGATCATCATAACCAGAAAGCTCCAGGAAAATCTCTGGGTCTGTCACCACTGCAATCATCACTTCAGGCTCGGCGCGCGCGACAGGATCGGCCTGATCTGCGATGAAGGGAGCTTCGAGGAGCTCGCCCCGTCCGATCACACCGGAGACGAGGATTTCGATGACGCCATCAAGACCGGGAAGGCGGCAATCAACGGCATGCTATGCCTGCTTGGTGTCATGGATTTTTCACACAAGGGCGGTTCCATGGGGGTCGCGATGGGGCGGAAGATCATTGAGCTCATGGATACCGCGCAAGAGACCGGACTTCCACTCATTTTTTTCACCGCATCGGGAGGCGTACGCATCCATGAGGGGATCTGGGGCCTGTTCCAGATGCTCAGGACAGTGCACGCGCGAGACCGCATCACCCGTTCACCCGTGATCACAGTGTTCACGGATCCCACCACCGGCGGTGTCACGGCGAGCTTTGCCGCCCTTGCCGATATTCTCCTGGCCGAGCCGGGGGCGCGCATCGGCTTTGCCGGCCCGCGCGTGATCCAGACCGTGCTGCACTCGGAGCTCCCGGAGGATTTTCAGAATGCCGAGACCCTGCTCGCCAACGGCCTGATCGACCGGATCGTCCCTCGCCGCGACCTGAGAGACACCCTTTCCTTTTTCCTGAGATGGTTCTGAAGGACATCCCGCAGAACGTATGGTCCCTGGGTCTGGACCGCACAAGACAGGCACTGGAGAGGCTTGGCCATCCCGAGCGTTCATACCGGCATGTGCTCGTGGCCGGTACCAACGGCAAGGGCTCGACCTGTGTCTACCTCGAGAGGATCCTCAGGAGCATGGGTGTCTCGGTCGGCACCACCATCTCGCCACACGTGACTGATTTTACGGAGCGTTTCCGCATCAACAGCCGCAACGTAGAAAGCGACGTGCTGGCAAAGGTGCGGGAGTGGATCGAGCCTGAGGTGGCGGATATCGGCCTGACCTATTTCGAGTGGTGCATGATCCTGGCAGCTGTCGTATTCGAGCAGGAGAAGGTCGACTACGGCATATTCGAGATCGGGCTCGGCGGGAAGTATGATGCCGCCAATGTCATGGACCCGGCCGTCTCGCTCATCACACCCATAGCCCTGGATCATACCGGGTATCTGGGCCCCACGGTGAAGGAGATAGCCGGAGAAAAGGCCCGGATAGCACGCGCCGGCAGACCTCTCATCACGACCGCGACCGAGGCTGCGCTTGAGGTGATCAGGGACTATGCCGGAGAGATCGGCGCGGTCCTCCATGTGGTGGATATACCCTGCAGAGAAAGGACCTCGCTCAAGGGAGCGGGCCAGGCCATGAACGCGGCCCTTGCCCTGCGCGCAGCGCACGAGCTCGGGTTTCGTCCCGACGGGGAAAGGATCGCCTATGCGCTGAATACCGCGTTCCTCCCTGGCCGGATCGAGGAGATCGGAGACAGGGTGACGCTGGATGTCGCCCATAACCCTGCAGCCATGGCGGTTCTCATGGAATATCTTGAACAAAAGGGCTTCCATGGGGTAGGGGTGTTTGGAGTGCTTGCGGATAAGGATTTTCAGACCATGATGGAGATGATGAAAAAGACCTGCAGCCGTGTCTACATCGCCCCGGTCCAATCGGACCGGTCGTGGGGGGACGCAGAGATGGAGGGGTGCCTCGACGGGGAGCGGGTGGTACGGTGCGAAAGCGTCACCCGGGCCTTTCATCAGGCCCTCGGCACGGGCGAGGCGGTCGTGGTCACCGGATCGTTCTATACGGTCGGCGAAATCAGGGAAGCCCTGGTATGCACAGGGTTCTGATCCTTCTCTTCGCCGGTGTGTTCCTGCCCGTCCAGGTCGCGGCGCAGGTGCTCGATGTGGAGGCCGAGAAGGTCGTACGGCGCGGGGACAGGATCGAGGCTTCGGGCAGGGTTGTGGTTCGGGGTGAGGGCATCCTGCTCAGGGCGAACTACGTGGTGCTCGACACCATGACCGAAGATATATGGGCCGCAGGCGACTGCCATCTGGAGGAAGAGGGCGGTGAGATGGACGCCCAAATTCTCTATTACAACATTCGCAGAAAGGATTTTCGCCTGGAAGAGGGCACGGTTTTCGTCTATGCCGATCCCATCGTCATCTCCGGCAGGACCATTGTCCGCTACGGGGAAGATGTGTACGAGGGTGAGGGCATCACCTATACGCCGTGCCTGGGAAAACCGCCGGACTGGTCTATCGCCGCCAGCTCCCTCAATGCGCCGTTGGAAGGCTATGGGAGCGTATACCATGCCCGGTTCAGGGTGAGGAGAATCCCCATATTCTACACGCCCTACCTCATGTTCCCAATCAAACTCAAGCGACAGTCCGGGTTCCTGTTCCCCAGTTTCGGGCATTCCACTGATACCGGCTACCGGACGGAGGTCCCCTTTTATATCGTGCTCGGCAGGAGCATGGATGCGACAATCACCCCGACACATCTCAGCGACCGCGGTCTTTTGTGGGCCGGAGAGTTCCGCTACCGCCTTGACGAGGAAAGAGAAGGCTTCATCTACGGCGAGAGCCTGTTCGACAAACGGGGCGGCGAGGAGCTGGCGGGCGGAGTCGAGGCCACGATTCCGGATCACCGGTGGCTCTTGAAGGCTCGGCAGACAGGCGGCAATCTCACGTGGGATATCAACCTCGTCAGTCATGCGGACTATCTGCGCGACATCGGCCCGTTCTATGGAGACAAACAGGAGTGGAAGAATTCCCCCACAACAACGGGGTTTGAAGATGAAGAAGACCTGGAGGAGCTGGTGTCGCGCGTCCAGTGGAACATCTCCAGCCGGAAATTCACCGCGAACCTCTCGGGCCAGTGGAAGCAGGACCTCACGGTCGAGGACAACGACAGGACCCTGCAGGAGCTGCCCAGGCTCAGGGCGCGCATGAGACCGCAGAAGATCCCCTATACACCGGTCCTTGTCACCTCGGACCTGACCACGGTGCGCGTGTATTCCCGCGACTGGATCGAGGCGGTCACGAACAACGGAGAGATCGAGTTTTCGTGGCCCATAAGCCTGTACCCCTACCTTACGATCCTGCCCTCGTATGCCGAGATCTACCGGGACGCCTTCATCACCGATCACCGGGAGGTGCTCGAAGACGACATCTTCCGCGAGCACTGGCAGGAGCGCAGCATCCTCCTGACCACCGCGCTCTACAGCCAGCGGTTTGCCGGCGGGATGTATCATCAGGTGGTGCCCAGTGTTTCGTGGGTCTACCTGAGCCGTTACGGCGGCAACTATGACCGGAACGATCCGCTGGACATCTTTCCCAATCACCTGCTCCTGGGGGAAGAGGAATGGGAAAAGGATTTCGACATGAACCTTTCCCTGGAAAACTACCTGCGGGACCCGTCAGGAAGATCGCTTGCCGAGTTCACCATAAGCAGGAGCTACAGCTATATCGACGAAGACTGGAGATTCTTCGAGGCCAGAGCGCGGCTGACCCCTGTTTCCTGGTTCAGAGCAGAGCACACCAACAGGTTCGGCAGGGAGCCGTTTCGCCCCTATGCCACCCACGAGCACTGGAGCAGGCTCACACTTAGGGATGATCGGGGTGATGAGCTGTATGCCGGCGAGGAGTACATACGGCCTGCCGTCAATGATGAGGAAAAGCCCGGGGACGCGACCAAGTCGGCCTATGCGGGCGTGAACGTGAGCCTGATCGGCGGGTTCTCGGCCCGCTATGAGGTCGAGTATGATTATATCGAACGAAGATACGAGCATTCCCGGCAGGGCATCTCCTATGAATCCCAGTGCTGGAGCGTGAACCTCTACCGTGAGGTGGAGCCGAGCGAGGGCGAGCGGCCCCGGGAGACGACCATCAGCCTGCTCGTCAATCTCTTAGGCTTCGGACAGATCCTCAGTGCAGAGCATGAGTTAGAGGCAGACCGGTGATACCCTCCCGTGAATGGACATTGGGGCTCATGCATGAGCGTGGCATGCCCCCTCACATCATCCGACACAGCAAGACCGTCAGACTCGCGGCGGTCTATGTGGCAGCCGTACTCCAAGAGGCCGGGTTCGGGATCGACGTGCGCCTGGTAGACCGGGCCGCCCTCCTGCACGACATCTGCAAGGCCGACAGCCTGCTCAACGGCGGCGACCACGCCCTCATGGGCAGGAGGCTCATGGAGGAACTCGGGTATCTGCGCATCGGGGAGATCGTGGGCCAGCACATCCGGCTCGAATCCCTGGAGGTGAACGAGGCCATGGTGGTCAACTACGCGGACAAGAGGGTCATGCACGACCGGGTGGTATCGCTCCAGAAGCGGTTTATTGATCTCATGAACCGCTACGGGAAAAACGAGCAGAGCATGCAGCGGATTCTCAAGCACTATGCGGATGTCTCAGAGGTGGAGCAGGTCCTGGTACGGAGTTCGGGATTCGAGCCCGAAAGGCTGAACCACTTAAATCTGATAACGGGTGATCACACGCTCGATGGTTGAAACGGTCTCCTGTGAGAGAACAGCCCGGTCGAAGAGCAATGCGAGCACGTAGATCTTGAAGGGATAGACCAACACGAGCCGGTTCAGATCGATGAAGGTGACCTTCTTCGGTGTAGACGAGGTGAGGCTGCCCAGGTTTTCCGTGAGGTTGAGGAAAAAGGTGGTTATGTAGGACAGATCGACCTCATTTGCGATCTTGCCGCTCTGGTACAATACCTCGTTGTCGGAGGTGATGACCGCCACGCCCGTGCATTCCGGCAGCGACGAGATGTTTTTCACCGCGATGCGTGTGGGCTCGTCGATCAGGGCGATGTCGCTGGTGTCGATCTCACCCTTTTCCAGGGCAAGATTCATCTCGTCAGCCTTTCTCATGCCCTCGATGAGCAGGTACTCCCAGTTGGTGTGGATGGTGACCCTGGGCGCCTTCATCCCGCCCACGAACCGGAAGCTGCCGCTCGACCACGAAAGGATGCTGAAGAGCGCCTCCTCCCCCTCGATCGCCCCGATCTCGGCATGGGTGATCTGGCCGTCTTCGAAGAAGATGCATCCCTCCCGCTGATCCTTCCGGACATAGAGCGCAGTGGTGACCTGGCTCAGGCAGTTCATCTGGATGAGGTCGGGCAGCTGCAAGCCGGTCATGCTCCCGTCGAACCCGCGCGCCTCGTCTTCCCTGAGCGCTTTGAGGATGAGCCCCCGCATCTGCTCGATCTCGAAGGGTTTTTCTATGTAGAAGAGCGACCCTCTTGCCTTGGCCTTTGCCTTGATCTCGGAAGATCCGTATGCGGTCATGATGATGACCTTGGTGGCAGGCCGCTCATCCTTGATCTTCAGCAGCACATCGAGGCCGTTGATGCCGGGGAGCCTGATGTCGAGCACGACCAGGTCGAAAGGGCTCTTTCTTGTGAGTTCGAGCGCAGTCTCTCCATCATTGGCAGTGGTCACCTCGTAGGTGTCGCGGTCGTTGGACAGGGACTTGGCCAATGACCAGGTCAAGGTTTCTTCGTCGTCGACTATCAGTACCTGCTTGGGCATGTTATCTGCTCCCGAGCTTCGCAAGGGCTATTGTCAGCGATGTTTTCAGCCGGAAGAACGAGTCTGAAAGGCTTGCCATGATCTTTCCGCCCTTCGGAGAGAGCTCGGCATCGAAATCGCCGAGACTGAGCTGCTCGAAGGCCTTTGCCACCCGGTTCAGGGGTCTGGAGCTTATGAAGGCGATGATCAGCGAAAAAATGACGGCGAGAGCCAGTCCGCCCCCCAGATATATCATCAGGACGGTCTTAAGGGAATCGACGCTCCTTTTGATCTGGGCGTCCTGCTGAGAGACAAGCCCCTTCTCCCATGATCTGGGCTTGAACCCGAGGAGGGTCCGGTTTTGGGATAGCGGTGCGGTTGCAACCACGTATTCTTCGGTCTGCACGGTCTCGCGCGAGGACTTTTTGATCGCAGCGAGGATGGGAGCAGCCTCGTCGAGCAGCTGAGGAATGGTGTGAATCTTCTTTCCCGCATGATCCTGGTTGGTGGAGTTCTCGATCACCAGGCTCGTGTTGTTCACGATGAGAATCTCTCCCCACGAGGAAGGCAACGGCGCCTCGGTGAGCTTCTCGGTGTCCATGCTCGCCATGGCCCAGGAAAGGATATCCGTATTTTCCTTGTAGAGTCTTTCCTCCAGCACGGAGAGTTCGAGATCGCCCACCACCTTCATCTGGGTATGAACAAACAGGGCCGAACCCAGGAGGAACACCACCAAGCAGCAGAAGGCAACGGCGAACGATGCGATCTTCATGTGATTATATGTCCTCCGTGTTGATCCAGTCGGTCATGGAATCGAGAAATTTCAGTGACATGGTCTCGCTGGGAATCTTGCTCGAAAGGGTCTCGATGAGTGCAGCCTTTTGCTCGACATCGTCCGCCAGGAGATCCAGGTTCATTTCCCGGGCCGTTTCCGTGATAATGAAGGGCGCTACAGGGCCGATCGCCCTGGTGAGGTCGTCTTTCAAAGCTTTTATGAAAGGAGTTTCCGGAAGCTCGACCATGTCGACAGGGGATTCCGCCTCAGAGGGGTAGGCCTCACGGAGCAGGCCCGACTTCACGAGGGTATAAAACACCTTCATGGTGTCGGACACACCCAGACCGGTGTTCTGGGCGATATCGGCAATGGTTTTCTTCCCGTCGATCTGGGCGAGGATCTTCCACTGAATGGATTTGAGCACGATCTCCTTTTCTTTTATCTCGGGGTCGAGCGCATATACGATCGTACTGGAGGGTATGAGCGAGATCACCCGGTCCATCTGCCTGATGCGGTTTGTGGCCTCGGCAAGGATCTCGTCGACCGAAAGCTCCACCGTAACCGCATCCGGCATTTCATCCACGCTGAACCGGTACTCGCCCGAGGTCCATACCGCGAGCTCGTAAATGGCCTTTGCTCCCTGCAGGGCGCCGCACTGGGCATGGATGACCTCTCCGTCGCGGAAAAAGATACTGCCCGACTGGGAGCCGTTGCTCAGGGAGAGCTTTCCTGAGCGTTTCCCTAAAGAGAGGATCTTGACGATCTCAGGGCACCGCGTGGTGTCCAGACCGCCGCTGATATCCTGGTTCATCTAAAACTTCTCCTTCGCGAGGTTCGCAATAGCCAGCTTCCCGGTCATTCTCACCAGGGCGAGGTTCACGCGGGTGCTCGACAGCACCATGAGCATGGTCATGCCGCTCGTAAAAATGGTCAGCACCAGGTCTTCAAAGAAGATCTCCATGGTGTTGCCGGGCCTCTTCCTGGCCTGTATCAGGTCGTCGTAGAGCAGCTTGATCTGTTTTTTTGCCCCGGCAAACCGGTGCTTGGACGGGAGCTTGATCTGCATGGTTTTGTCCCGCGCGAGCACATATCCGTGAACACCTGAAATTTTCAGAATATCTTTTATCGTGCCCTTCATATTTATTGCTCTATCGGTTTGTCTAAAGGGTTTCTTTACCCTTGACGGCACTGGGGCGGCTTTCATATTTTATGAGATAAGACCGATAAAGAAACCATATGAGGGACCATGAAAAGGAGCACAGGGATGCGCTACTTTCGCATAATATTCAGCACACTCATCGGCATGTTGGTCAGCAGGTTCACCTTTTTCGAAAAGAAAAGCCTCCGCTCGATCGATCTCTCGGATCTGATCACCCGGGACTTCCAGCAGTTTGCTGATCGGGATGCCATGGCAAGCGATTTCAGGAGCTTTTCCAACACCGATGACTACAACAGGGATTTTCTGTCTATCTTCCAGAGCTTCAAAAAAGACTTTTATCTGGATTATTCTCAGAAAGACGGCCATTTCAGGGTTTAGCCGTGTCCCTGTCTTTTACTGTTTCACCGAGTTGGTAAGACCTTAAAAAGCTCTCACCTGAAACCACCGGGCATTCGTCCAGTCCCGGACAGACAGACCCATACCGCCTTCCTGCAAGCCTTTTAGCAGATGATTCTTTCGCGAAGCGATCAGGCAGCACCAAAGGGCATCGACCGGCCTGCTGGACGACACGGGTGCAATGATTGACTTGTGTTCGGAGGCGAACTCGCCTATATGATCAAGTGATTCGAAAGAACCGACTGCCATAAGGGGGATGAGGGCGCGCCATGGACCGCATAGAGGAAATCATTGAGGAGAGCATACAGCTTCACCGCCGTCTCCCGGGGCTGGTTCCGGAAATAGCAAAGGCTGCGCGGATGATGATCGACGCGCTCGCCAGGGGCAAGAAAATCATGTTCGCCGGCAATGGCGGCTCGGCGGCCGATGCCCAGCACCTGGCCGCAGAGCTCGTGAACCGGTTTCGGAAGAATCGGCAGCCCATCGCCGGTCTTGCGCTGACCACCGACACCTCGGTTATCACCTCGGTTGCCAACGATTTTTCGTTCGACGAGATCTTTTCCAAACAGGTCAGGGCCCTGGGCAGAGAAGGGGACGTACTTGTGGGCATATCCACCAGCGGCAATTCAGGGAACATCATCAGGGCCTTAGATGAAGCGAGGTCTATGGGGATATCGACGATAGCGCTCGCAGGCGAGGGCGGCACGATCCACGATCATGCAGACTGTACCATCGCCGTACCCTCACAGAGCACGCCGAGGATTCAGGAGGCGCACATCCTCATCGGCCACATTATCTGTGAAATGATTGAAGAGGCATCGATTCGGATCGTTTGACTTCCCCGTGCATCAATACTATAGTAATTTTCATCACTGCCGCAACACACCTGAACAATGCGAACACGCCACGGGGGCGTAATGGGTTCGACGGGGGTAGTTGAGGTACAAGGAGCATGCCGAGGTCTGCTCCCTCGTAAAACAGGCAGAAAAAAAATAAGTGCCGACGATTATTCTTACGCACTGGCTGCCTAGAGCAGCCGCGTCCTGCTGAGGCCCGCTCATCGGCATCAGTCACGGGCGTCAAACAAAGATGAGCACACCCGGCAGTTTTCGCCTCTTGGGCTGACGGGTTACACAAAGAGGCCGGGGCATGGAAAGCCTGTCTGTGGGCCGACCGTGTCTGGGACTCAAATACACAGACTACGCATGTAGCCGCCTTGTGCTGAAGGCCTTCGGACGGGGGTTCGATTCCCCCCGCCTCCACCAATTAATTGTCCAGCCTTGTCCAGTTAAATCCATCAAAGCTAAGAAATACAAGGGTTTTCCTTTATTTGTTGTCCAAGCCAGTCCGAAATGATGTATTGAAATCCAATTATTTTGGAGGTATATTTAGCGGTATGAAGCGGAGTGCATATGGCATATACCTCCAAAACCCAAATTGGATACCTCCAAAAAGGAGAGAAACGGCATGCCCAGAAGGATTGCGCCTCTATCGGACATTCAGGTTAACAAGGCAAAACCGAAAGACAAGAATTACAAGCTGAACGATGGCTTCGGCCTCTACTTGTTGGTGACCTCGACAGGTGGCAAGCTCTGGAGGTTCGATTATCGTTTCGATGAGAAGCGCAAGGTGCTGGCTCTAGGAGCATACCCGGCTATTACCCTTGCCGATGCGCGGGAACGCCGTGAGGATGCAAGGAAGCTGCTGGCAAATGGCGTCGACCCCGGACAGGTTAAGAAAGAGCAAAAACAGACAGGCAAGAGTCTCAGAGAAAACACCTTCGAGGTTGTGGCCCGTGAGTGGCATAAGAAATTCTCAGGGCAATGGTCACCCGGGCATGCTGAAACAACCATAGACAGACTGAAGAGGGATGTCTTCCCGTGGCTTGGGGATAAGCCGGTTAGCGAGATCAAACCACCTGACATCCTGGCTATATTGCGCCGTGTGGAAAGCCGTGGGGCTCTGGAGACGGCGCACAGGATACGGACGATATGCGGGCAGGTATTGCGCTATGCCGTGGCCACAGGAAGGGCCGAGAGGGATTCTGCAGCCGATCTCCGTGGTGCATTGCCTCCCGTCCGTGAAAAACATCATGCGGCATTGACAGATCCGAAAGCAGTAGCAGAACTCTTGCGGGCGATTGACGGCTTTAAGGGAACCTTTCCCGTGAGGTGTGCTTTGAAGCTGGCCCCTATGCTGTTTGTCCGGCCCGGGGAGTTGCGCCAGATGGAATGGGCAGAGATCGACCTTGACAGCGCTCAATGGAATCTCCCGGCAGAGAAGATGAAGATGAAACAGCCGCACATCGTCCCACTGTCAAAACAGGCAGTGCTCATTTTGGAAGAGTTGAAGCCATTGACCGGATCGGGCCGTTATGTTTTTCCCAGTCATCGTTCACGAATGAGACCGATGAGCAACAATGCCATTAATGCATCCCTGCGGCGAATGGGGTATACTTCCGATGATATGACCGGTCACGGGTTCCGGGCTATGGCGCGTACTATCCTTGACGAAGTGCTCCAGGTACGGTCCGATTTCATTGAACACCAACTGGCCCACGCGGTCCGTGACCCGAACGGCAGAGCATACAACCGGACGGCTCACTTGGCTGAACGTCGGAAGATGATGCAGCAATGGGCGGATTACTTGGATGGCTTGAAGGCGGGGGCAAAAGTAATACCGTTCAAAAAGGTGGAGGGGTAGGAAATATAGATCCTATATGGAAGCAGGAACAAACACCCCTAATACATTGGAACGAAAAGACTATTTGTGTTAATAATTTTATTTATAAAAACATTGTCTCTGGGAATGATAAAGGGTACCAAAAATAGGAAAGTGAAAGTATACCACCGAGCGAGTCTTTAGGTTTTTAGATTTAGGGTAATAAAAGGGTTT
>MPOS01000054.1 GCA_001896555.1 Candidatus Phosphitivorax anaerolimi | reverse complement strand
CGCTCCAAAAACAGGCCTACGGGTTCAGAGACAAGGAGTTCTTCAAACTTAAAATCTATGCCCTGCACGAGTCCAGGTACGCTTTGGTGGGATGAGCCGGAAAAAAGAAAGCACCCGAATCTCCATATTACACCACTTCAGATCCTCAACTCAGCCGTATCGGTACAAAATTCCACCTCAGATGTCAAGAAAATAGAAGTACATTCAAAAGCATACCCGGTGAATTCCACCGCGCGCATATCCGGAGCACACGGATAGCGGCTTTTCTCGCTCTGCGCAGGGGCGCATCCGTGAACATCGGCCGGTTCCGGATTCCTTCGCTGCTTTGATCTGATGATGAGCCCGAAGCTAAACCACGCTATCTCTCGATTTTCTCCCCCTGCGCTGCCGGCGCTCTTCCCGAGGCGACCACTCCTACGGTAACGTTCGTGTTGAATTTTTGGCGAGCAGGGTCGGATACTATTGGTTCACAATCAGGTGCGGACCTCGGATGATCTTGCATGCCCCTCCTTTCACAGGCTCATCCCCGGTCAGGATCGGTGATGGGACAATGGCGGCAGCGGGAGGCAGCCGAGGCCCGGAATGGTGTCCCCCGGCAAGGGGGCTACTACGCGTTTGCGGATTTGCCGGATGGAGGACTCTTCTTCAGATCAAGCATGTGCAGAAGCGCGAGTATCGGGTGGCGGGTCAGCATCCGGGGGCCGGAATACCGCATCACCTCGCGGATCCGCTCACGCATATCAGGCTTGTAGCAGTGTGTCGGGCACCGGGAACAGGCCGGCTTGTTGCGCCCGTATGGGCACCGGTCGAGGCGCGTGAGGGCATATTCCCCGAGCCTTCTGCACTCGTCGCAGAGATCCGGCCGCTTTCCATGGTTGCCGCGGCAGTAGATCCTGATCATGGCCTCCAGGGTCCGCCGCTGCCTTCTCCCGCTCCTGCCCGGTCCATTCATGCATATGCCTCCGCAAGAGGCAGTATACGCGATCGGGCCGTGTTTGTGAACCGGCCTTCCCCGCTCTTGACAGAGACAATGGTCCTTGTTATTGCAAATCATATGCAACAGAAGCTTTTAAAACCCAAGTGTTCTCTCTGTGCAAATCAAGGATACTGCTATGACAGGCTCAACTCTGTCTTGAAAGCACACAGCGGAAGGCTCACGAAGGAGCGGTTGGTCTTATTGAAAACAATTTGCGATATAAAGGGGCATTTCCAGGCAGACCACGTGCTGAGGCTGCTCAAGGATCAGCAGTATAACCTCTCCCTCGTCACAGTCTACCGGAACCTTTCGCTCCTCGTCGAGGCGGGAATAATCCGCAGGGCGAGCGTGCATGAGGACGCCCCTTCCGGAGGTGCCTGGTACGAGCATGTCTGGGGCCGCCGGCACCATGACCATCTCGTCTGCATGCAGTGCGGCAGGAGTGTGGAGTTCAGCTATCCGGCCATCGATGTCCTGCAGGAGGCGGTGGCCAGAGAGCACGGGTTTACCCTGGAGCGTCATCACCTCGAGCTGGTGGGGCTGTGCCCCGAATGCAGGAATGAAAAGGATCGTGCCTGAAAAGGCATGAACAGGACGGGATCGCGGCTGCCTTGCCGGCTGCGGGCGTTTCCTGAAAGGATAAACGTTTCATGATGACAGCGCGGGCTTTATAAGAGGGGACGGATTGGACCTTTTTTCAAGCCCGCTTAACAAAGAAAGGATTCTAGCTTGACTCTCTTGGAACTGAAAGAAGGCGACACCGCCGTCATCAGCAGAGTCTCCGGCGGAAAGGGCATCTCGGCCCGGATGGCGGGGCTCGGCCTGCACGCGGGAAAGAAGATCCGGGTGGTCAGGGCCGCACCGTTTCGGGGGCCGCTGCTCATCGAGGATATCAGCTCCGGCGCCAGGGCCATGATCGGACGGGGAATTGCATCTCATGTGGAAATCCTTGACGAAAAGCGATAACACCGAGATAGTGATCGCCCTGGCGGGCCAGCCGAACTGCGGCAAGTCGACCATTTTCAATGCAGTGGCAGGGTTCAAGGTGAATACCGGGAATTTCTCTGGCACCACGGTCTCGTATGCCGAAACACAAGTCTACATCGGCGGCAGGACGGTGAGGCTCATCGATCTGCCCGGAACCTACTCCATATCCGCCATCGATGTCGCGGAACGGGTTGCGCGGGATTATCTCCTCTCCGGCCAGGTGGACGTGATCATCAATGTCGTGGATGCGTCCCTGCTGTCGCGTTCCCTTGAGCTCACACTGCAGCTCATGGAGATGAACGTGCCCATGGTCATCGCGCTCAACATGATCGACGATGCACAGAAAAAGGGAATGGAGATCGACATCAAGGCACTCACCTCCCTGACGGGCCTGGAGGCCTATCCCCTGATCGCGGTCCAGGGAAGCGGCGTTCACGAGCTGTTCGATGCGGCCCTGAGGGTCTCCGAAAACGGCTTCCGCCGAGTCCCCCCGGTGTACGACCGGGACGTGGAGGAATGCATCGCCCGGATCGAGGCCCGCTATCCATCCTTGTTGAGAGAGCGCCTCAAGGTGGATACGCGGTTCGTCATCATCAGGCTCCTGGAGATGGACGAGGAGTTCGAGAGGATCGTCGCAGAGGTGGACAGGGAATTTCTCGAGTATGTCATCGAGAACAGGCGTTCTCTGGCCGAGGTCCACGACTGGCCGGAGTCCGGGGTGTTCGCGTCGCACCGGCATGCCTTGGTGCTGGACCTCTTCGAGCAGGTCGTTTCAGTAAAGTCGCGTTCCGGAATGGGCCTGTCCGAGAAGATCGACCGGTTCATCATCAACCCCGTGGGCGGCCTGGCGGCCACGGTGGGCGTGTTCTTCCTGATGTTCGCGGTATCGTTCTGGTTCGGCAATCTGATCGCAGGTCTTGTGGAGGCCCCTCTGGAATCCCTGGGCGTCTTTCTCATGAGTCATACGAGCGGTTATACCGCCATGCTCGTCTCCGGGGTCTACGACGGATTCACAGCCGGCGTGGGGATCGTGCTGCCCTATCTCGTCCCGCTCCTGGTGATCCTTTCCCTGCTCGAAGATACGGGTCTGCTGCCGCGGATCGCCTTCATGGCAGACGGCCTGCTGCACCGCTTCGGGCTGCACGGGAAATCCGTGGTGCCCATCATCATGGGCTACGGGTGCAATGTGCCGGCCATCATGGCCGCGCGCAATCTCGAGTACGAACGCGACCGGATCATCACCATGCTCATGGTCCCGTTCATCGCCTGCTCGGCCCGGACCGTGATCATTCTCGCGCTGGCGGGGAAGTATCTGGGGGCCGGGTATACGACGCTCATCTACCTGGGCAACATCGCCATCGCCCTGGGCGTCTCTTCGGTTCTCTCCCGCCTGAGCGAAGACATGTCACCCGGCATCATCATGGACGTCCCCCCCCTGCGAAAGCCATACCTCCATGTCGTGATGCGGAAGGTCTGGGTCCGGATCCAGGAGTTCCTGCTCTTCGCCTGGCCCGTGATCGCGATCTCCAGCATCGCCCTGGCGGTATTTTCCTATGTGGGGATCGACGAGGTCATCAACCGGGTGCTCTCGCCCATCACCACCTTCATTCTCGATCTGCCTTCCGAACTCGGGATCACCCTGTTCTTGGGGATCTTCCGCAAGGAGCTCACCCTCATCATGCTGAACTCGGCGCTGAACACCGCGGATGTCTCGACCGTGCTCTCCTCGGTGCAGCTTTTGGTGCTCGTGGTCTTCACAGCGCTGTATATCCCATGCATCGCCACCATCTCCACGCTGTGGAAAGAGGGGGGATGGAAGGTTGCGCTGCTGTCCATCGCGCTCAACACCACCATTGCCCTGGTAGTGGCGGGCTCGCTGGCATTCCTGCTCTGATCGGCCGGTTTTTTCGGAACGCACAGGCCCTGAAGCTCACCTGAACGGAAGAACACCGCCTCCTGCAGGCCGGCACCCCGGCATTGCCGGCGGAGGGCATGGTTCTCAGGATTCTCCCGTCGCCGGCAGACACAGGTTTCCTTGGTGTATACGATGGAGAGATGAGGAATTTATCGCATTCGTAAACCACCGGGGTGGATGGGTCGCGGGATCCTGCCTCATGGGCGCCCCTCGGGCTGGAAGCTCTGTCCATGACCGATTCACACCGTGGTACGAGAGAGGTTGGAGAGGAGGTCTATGGGCATATTATCTATCTCATGGTGACTCGACCCTCAGGTAAGGATGCCGGATGAGCAGTGTGCCGGCGGAGCCTGACCGCCAATGCCCCGGCTTGGTTCACCCGATTCAGGCACCGCGGCAAAGGAGGTGAGAAGAACATGATCTCCTGGGCGTTTATTTTCCTGGTCCTGGCGATTGTCGCCGCCATACTCGGCTTCGGTGTTCTTGCGGATGTGTTCGCCTGGCTTGCCTTCATTCTCTTCGCCCTGTTCCTGGCGATTGCCATCGCCTTGTTCCTCGCTGCAAGAAAGGTGGTGCACAAGATGACGGACTAGACGCCCGGGAGCCCGGCCTTGTCCGCACGAACAGGGGGGAAGGGCAAATAGCGGCTCTGTCCATGGGCAATACCGGCAAGACAGCCGTTTCCTATTTTTTGGCGGAGAAATGACAGGAGAAAGGGGTATCATGGCTGACAATGATCCGAGAAGCATCCTTAAGCTCTGGGCGCTCGTCTTTCTGGTTCTGGCAGTCATAGCAGCCATATACGGAATGGCAGGCGACGCAGCCGGTGCGGTGAGGATCTCCCTGATCCTCTTCGCCCTGTTCCTGGCTCTCATGGCCGGGGTTTTCCTGATCGGAAGAAGGCCTGCAGCCTAAAGGAAGTCCTGCCTCATGCACCCAAGAGAAGGGTGATCCGCTTTAAGAGCAGGGTGGAGACGACCATGACGGTTTATGCCAAGGGAAAGCTGTTCATCATCTGGGCGATCATTTTCCTGGGGATAGCAGTTGTGCTGGCACTGCTGGGATTCACCGGAGTAGAGGCTCATGATGTGTGGATTTTCAACACCCTGGCCATCGTATTCCTGATCCTCTTCGCCATACTCCTGCTAACCGGCAGGAAAACCCCTGCAGCATGACCGGATGGAATCAGGCGCCCTCCCTGCCGCAACGGCAGGGGAAGCTCACCCGGCTTAGGGGAAGAAACAGTACCGGTCCCGGCAGCTTCCGGGTTCTGCCCTGCTTGAGAACAGCAGGGCGCTGCCTATCCTACTATCCTATACAAAACTGCTGATAATGAAGGAGATCGTCCCGGTATGAAGATTGCCCAGGTTGCCCCGCTCTTCGAGCCGGTGCCTCCGGAGCTGTACGGCGGGTCGGAGCGGGTCGTTTCCCATCTTACAGAAGAGCTCGTCCGCAGAGGACACAGCGTGACCCTGTTTGCGAGCGGCGATTCCAGGACCAGCGCCCGGCTCTACAGCGTAGTGCCCAGATCGCTCCGCCTCGATCCGGCAATTCCCGACCCGGTTGCATACCATTTTGTGGAGCTCGCCCATGCCTTTGCGCGGGCAGAGGAGTTCGATGTGATCCACTGCCACAACGACTACCTGGCCTTTCCCTTCGCGCACTCATGCCCGGTTCCCTGTGTGCACACCCTCCACGGCCGGATGGATTTTCATCACTGGAGAGAGCTCATGGCCGTTTATCCCGATATGCATCTCGTGTCCATCAGCAATGATCAGCGTAAGGCCTTAAACGACCTGGATCTGAACTGGGCCGATACCATATACCACGGCCTGCCGGATTCATATTTTCGGCTCTATCCCGGAGAAGGCGGCTACCTGGTATATTTTTCCCGCATAGCCCCGGAAAAGCATCCCGAGATCGCCATCGAGGTCGCCAGGAGGAGCGGCATTCCCTTGAAGATGGCCGGCAAGGTGGACAAGACCGACCTTTCTTTCTTCACCCGGGAGATCGAGCCCCTGCTGGATCACCCTCTCATCGAGTATCTGGGCGAGATCCATGACGCCGAGAGGCCGGAGTTGATCGGCAACGCCATGGCCCTGCTCTTCCCCATCGACTGGCCTGAGCCCTTCGGCCTGGTGATGGTCGAGGCCATGGCGTGCGGGACCCCGGTGATCGCCAGGCCCTACGGATCGGTCCCCGAGGTTGTCGATGACGGGGTGACCGGCTTTATCGTTTCAGGCATGGAAGAGATGGTCGATGCGGTTGGCAGGGTCGAAAGCCTGGACCGCGAACGCTGCTTGAGGCACGCCAGGAACCGCTTCTCAGCGACAATCATGGCAGACAGGTATGAGCAGGTATACCAGTCTCTCATAGAGAGAGGAGCCGGATTTCGACCGGGTGCAGGCCGGTTCCCGCGTGCCGGGATGATGTCCGGACGCCCTGTATGAACTCCATTCCCTTCAGGTTTCTCAAGGCGGTTTATCTGGCGGAAGTGACCAACCAGAGGGCGACATCCCTGAGCCAGCTGCTGATGGAGGTGACCATCACCTCCCAGTGGTCACTGTTCTTCCATCTGCACCAGCACTTTTCCCGCGACCCGCACATTGTCCCGGAATATCCCAACGATTTTTCCTCGTGGGTCCACACCTATCTGGCCGAAGATGCGGTTGCGGAAAAGCTCGCCAATCTGAATCTGGTCCGCAGCATGGATCTGGAGCTGGTGCGCCGTGAGATCTGCACCATTCTGGCCCAGCATCTCCAGGAAATCTCCGGCGAGCGTCACACCTCGTCCGAAAATGCATTCATATTCTGCAAACCTCGCCTGGCTGTACTCGATACCGGCCGCACCGCCCGTACGCTCGATGAGTTCATCGACATCCTCAGGGAGATGGACAGCGATACCGTGGCATACCATCTCTTCATCGCGCCCAGGCTCCTGTCCGAGACCATGATGAACGACTTCTCGCTCTGGTTCCGGCAGCGGGGGCACCATCGGCTTGCAGACAGGCTCGATTCGTTCGACCCATACCTCAAGAGCCTCAAGGAAAACCATGATTTTCTCCTGGACCTAATCGAGAGCGAGCGCGCAGATCCTCAGGCGGATGGGTACGATGATAGAAAAATACCGGGATATCGCTCCTGACAAGATCCTCTCCGAGATCAACGCCCTGGCCGGGGCATTGAGGGGGCATACACTGCAGCATATCAGCTCCACCCGGATCGGCGGAGGAGTCGCGGAGATACTCAATCGCATGATCCCCTGGACCACATCTCTGGGGATTCCCACCACCTGGGATGTCATTGACGGGAGGCAGGACTTCTTCGAGGTGACCAAGTCCATTCACAATGCGCTGCAGGGATCGGACGTTGAGATATCGTGCTGCAACAAGGAGATTTATCTCGCTCATCTCGCGCATAATGCGGGCAAGATCGAGCCTGACGCCGATGTGGTGATGGTGCACGATCCGCAGCCGGCCTTTCTCATCGAATATTTCCCCCACCGGCGCAAGTCCATGGTCTGGCGCTGCCATATCGATCTTTCCCGGCCCATGCCGGCCATATGGAGGTTCCTGCGTCCAGCGATCAACAAGTATGCCATGGCCGTGTTCCACATCCCCCATTTCGCGCAGAAAGACCTCACCATCCCCAAGGTGCTCATCAGCCCGTCCATCGATCCGCTCTCCGAGAAGAACCGGGAGCTCACCCAGGAAGAGATCACTCGTATTGTCGAGGGCTTCGGCATTGACCGAGGCCGGCCCATCATCGTCCAGGTATCGCGGTTCGACCGGTTCAAGGACCCCATGGGCGTGATCGCGGCGTTCAGACAGGTCCGCAGGCACTTCGACTGCCAGCTCGTCCTCGCCGGAGGCGGCGCGACCGACGATCCGGAAGGGCCCATGGTCCAGGCCGAGGTCGAAGAGGCTGCAGCAGGAGACCCGGATATCTTTGTCCTCTTCCAGCCCACAGACCTGGAGGTCAATGCCCTGCAGCGGGCCGCAGACATTATTCTCCAGAAATCGACGAGGGAGGGTTTCGGCCTGACCGTCACCGAGGGCATGTGGAAGGGCAAGCCCGTGATCGGCGGCGCAGTAGGAGGGATTCCCGCCCAGATCATCCACGGCGAGACCGGATATCTCGTCAATTCGCCCGAGGGGGCGGCCTATCGCATTCGTTATCTGTTGAGCCACCCTCACGCGGGCAGTGTCATGGGCGCCAGGGGGCGGGAGCATGTGCGATATAATTTCCTCATCACCCGCCATGTCCGGGACTATCTGCTCCTCATGCTCCACGTGATGCAAAACGAGAGCGAGCGGCCTGTCTTTATCGGAGGCGTCACCGGCAAGACAGGAAGACCCGGGGGCGGGGATATTGCGGCAAAGGCCGGCGAGAAGTCATGATGGCCGAAGATATCATCAATGTCTCGGGAGAGCACTATGTCCTGGCCACCACGGCCCTGGCGGCGGAGCAGAACCGCATCGTCAAGCACGAAGGCACCTTTGCGGTGTTCGACACCCACGGGGACATCCGGTCACGGATCTTCAATACCCAGGGGCTGTTCCACAAGGGCACCCGCTATCTCTCCGAGTACCGGCTCTCCATCGAGGGGAGGAGGCCGCTCCTCCTGAGCTCGGACATCACCCGGGACAATCATCTCATCACCATCGACCTCACCAACCCCGACCTGATCCTGGATGTAAAGCGGCAGATCCGGCGGGGCTCGATCCATATCTTCCGGTCCAAATTTCTCTGGCAGGGCCGCTGCTACGAGAAGTACCGGATAAGAAACTACGACCTGAACCCATTGTCATTCACCATCGCCATCACTATGGGCTCCGACTTTGCAGACATCTTCGAAGTCAGGGGAATGACGAGGGCCAAAAAGGGTGAGCACGGGGAGATCCTTGTCGGTGAAACCCTGATGGACATCCCCTACACGGGTCTGGACAAGATCTTCAGACGAACACGCATTGAGTTTTCCCGAAGACCGGATGCGGTCGAGCCGGGGAGGGCCGAGTTCTCTATCCAGCTTGGGGAGTACGAGGAGATCGAGTTCGAAGTGGTCGTCTCCTGCCTGGAGAGGGAAGCGGCACAGGGGCAGACCGATTCATACATCCATGCCTACCGGGAATCCGCGAGGCTCTTTCGCGAGGCCAGAGGCCGTGAAAGCACGATCCGAACCTCAAATGAGGAATTCAACAATCTGGTGGAGCGCGCCGTTTCCGACCTGCGCATGCTGCTGAGCGAGGTGGACGGCGGCATTCTCTACCCGGATGCCGGCATACCCTGGTTCTGCACTCCTTTCGGCCGCGACGGCCTGATTACGGCCTGGGAGACCCTGTGGTTCAATCCGGACATCTCCCGGGGCGTACTCGAATATCTAGCATCCAACCAGGCGCGAGAGGTCGCGGCAGAACAGGATGCCGAGCCCGGAAAGATCCTCCACGAGGAGCGCATGGGCGAGATGACCAACACCGGTGAGCTCCCCTTTTCAAAATACTACGGCAGCGCGGACGCCACGCCGTTGTTCGTCATCCTGGCAGGCGACTATCTCCTCAGGACGGGAGATACGGAGTTCATCGAGATGCTCTGGCCCAGGATCAGAGAGGCGCTTGTCTGGATCGACACCTATGCCGACCCCGACGGCGACGGATTCGTGGAGTATGCATGCATGAGCGCTCACGGCCTGCAGAATCAGGTGTGGAAGGATTCCTTCGATTCCGTGTTCCATGAAGACGGCAACCTTGCCGAGCCTCCCATTGCGGCCTGCGAGGTACAGGCGTACGTATTCGCCGCCAGGAAACAGGCCGCCTTTATCGGGAAGCGGCTGGGGCTGGAGAAGATAGCCGGTGATCTCCTGGAGCAGGCGGAGGATCTGAGGAAGCGCTTCGAGCTCACCTTCTGGGACGACGAGCTCCCGGGATACGTTCTGGCCCTGGACCGGGAAAAGAAGCCCTGCCGGGTGAGGGCCTCCAACATGGGGCACTGTCTCTTCGCAGGCATATCCTCACCGGACCGGGCCAGGATAGTCACCCAAGCACTCATGGACGACACGTTCTTCAGCGGGTGGGGCGTGAGGACCCTGGCAAGGGGGCAGCCGCGGTATAATCCCATGTCCTATCACAACGGCTCCATCTGGCCCCACGACAACGCCATCATTGCAGACGGCATGGCGCGCTACGGCTGGAAAGCGGAGGTGGGGCGGATTCTCGAGGCCATGTTCCACATGAGCCGCTTCACGGAGCTGGGCAGACTGCCCGAGCTATTCTGCGGCTTTCAGCGCAGACCTGATCAGGGGCCCACCCTCTACCCGGTTGCCTGCTCGCCTCAGGCATGGGCCGCCGCGAGCATCTTTTCCCTGTTGAGGTCCTGTCTGGGACTGACTATTCGGGCAGCCTCGCGGGAGCTGCACTTCAGCAGGCCGTATCTGCCGGAATTTCTTGATTCCGTCCACATCAGCAACCTCGCTCTCGGCGACGGGACGATCGATTTCTCGGCCATACGCCATCACAACGACGTGAGCATCCAGGTGACGGAGAGGAAGGGAGACATATCGGTTTCCATCAACAAGTGATTCATTTTCGTGCACTTGCGGGGTGTTCTGCAAGTTTGCCGGGAAATCGCGGGCGGGAATCCTCAGAACCGGTTTCTTCCCAGGTTCGCACCCTGCCGGATGAGCTCCTCCTGCACCTCGCGCGCAGGGACCTCCCTGACAGACCGAGAAGAACGCGCCGCCAGTGCGGCGCAAGCGCCAGCCGCCTGGCCGGTGGCCATGCAGATGGGCATCACCCGGTAGGATGAATGGGCCTCGTGGCTTCCCGAGATGCACCTGCCGGCCACCAGGAGACTGTCGAAATCTTTAGGCAGCAGCGAGCGCAGGGGGATGTCGTATGATTCCCCGGGAGGGAGATACACCAGCACGGTGCCCTTGCCTTCCGGGTTGTGCAGGTCGACGGGATAGGTTCCCCGGGCGATGACATCGTCGAACTTCGCCGCACCGAGGATGTCTTCGGATGTGATCCGGTAGTCGCAGAGGATCCTCCTTGACTCCCTGACACCCACGGTGGCGCCGCTCTGGACCATGTAGGATTCTTCGAAGCCCGGCACGTATTTCTTCATGAACGCCGCGATCTTCCGATTCTGTCTCCGGCTTTCCATCTCGGCGCAGGTAAGATCCCACACATCGGTCCCCAGCACCTTGACGACCCGCGAACAGTTGAAGCTCAGCTCTTTTTCGTGCGGGGTTCCGAAAAAGAGGATGTCCTCGCGGGGCAGATCGAACCCTTCTTCTTTTTCGGCCTTTCTGATGAGGTCCCAGAGGCCGTGTACCCCCAGCCACTGGTCGGGGTGTTTCTTGACATATGCCCCAAACGCTGCCTTTCTGAACTCGGCCATTCGAAAATAGAGGGTCATGGGCTGCACCAGGCCGTCTTCCTCACGCCCCACCTCGAAGGGGGCGCCCGCCAGGGCGGCGATATCGCCGTCTCCGGTACAGTCGATGATCAGCCGCGCCGTGATCACCACAGGCCCTGACTTGGTCTCAAATACCACCCCCCGGATACAGTCACCCTCGCGGAACACATCGCTGGCAAAGCAATGGAGGAGCAGCTGCACCCCGGCCTCGTCGATCATATCGTCGGCAACCGCCTTGAAGGCCTCAGGATCGAAGGGAACGGTATATGCGGTTTCCGGAGAAGGCGGGATGATCCCGCCGACCCGTACGAGGCGGGTGATAAGGTCTGCGAGAACACCCGAAATCACCGGGTCTCCGGGCCCGTGATCCGTAGGGAAGAAGGTGATTGCGCCGGGTGTCTCACGGCGATGATGCTGGGTGTAGTACGACACGAACGGATTCACCAGGGCCGCGGTCGCATTCCCGCCGAGAAAGCCATACTGCTCGCACAGGATCACCTCGGCCCCTGCCCGTGCGGCTCCCAGGGCGGCTCCCAGCCCTGCGGGTCCGCCTCCGACCACGAGTATGTCCGTCTGGGCGGCCATCAGTGCCCGGCGGGGGGCAAGCATCACGATGGTCGCCTTCTCGGGCCGCTTCAACGGGGGCATGGGGCACCCTCTTGATTTTTCACAAGCTCTTTCACCGGGTTCACTCCGGAGTATTCAGGCTATTTTCATGCCCTGCCCCTCCTTGAGAAGCCGGACCGCAATCTCGTTGGTCATGAGGGCGCGTTTCTTCATCTCCGGGATCATCCCCCTGATATGATTCCGGAGCTCTTCTTTGGTGTCCCAGAAGTGGTCGATGTAGGCGATCAGCCTTCCGGCGTTCACCAGATTCAGGGGAGGGGTTTCCATCTGAAGGTCCTTGAGGAAATTCAGTACCTTCGACGAATAGGGGAGCCCCAGGAAGGGGACCCCCTGCAATGCCGCGAAGATCAGGAAGTGCAGGCGCATCCCCACGGCGAAATCGAAATGCTGCATGATCTCCAGCAGCTGACCCGGGGTATACTCCTCCCTGAGCACGGAGCATCGCTGGGGTCTGAGCGTCTTGGAGATAACCGCATGGGAGTGCTGCATATCCTGCTTTCCCCGCTCCATGGGAACGAACACGATATTGGCGTCGAACCGGTCGATGATGAAATCAGCGGCATTGGCCAGAAGCGAATGGTAAAAATCCGGATCCATATCCGGGGCGGCCGGGCCCGGTTCCCGGACCGACATGCCTACCAGGATGTGCTTCCCGCTCATGTGTTCTTCTGCGAGGGTCCCGCCGTCGATGGGCTGTGGTGTGAGAAGCAGAGCAGGATCTGCGGTGACAACGATCTCTTTTTCCACCCCGGCCTCTTCCAGAATCCTTTTGGCCCCGCGCTCCCTGACGGTCACCGCCACGGCCCGGTTCAGCGCGTCTTGCACCATGTTCTGGGTGGAGCGGTCTTTCAGAGGGCCTGCGCTCACGGCATATACCATGACAGGCACCTCGAGCTCGTGGGCCACCAAGACTTCCCGGAGAAAGGTCTTGGCCTCCTGATCGAAAAGGATGCCTCCGCCGCCCAGGAGGAAGAGATCGAGGTTCCTGACTTCCTCGGCCACTTCGCTCTTTGTCATGTCCCTGACCGGGACCGCCCGTAAGAAGGGATATCGCCGGATGGTATCGCCGGGGTCTCGCGAGAACACGGTGATGTTCACAGGAACGGATTTTCTGAGCTGGTTTATGATGCACTCCAAGATGGCCTCGTCTCCCATGTTGAGGCCGCCGTAGGAGCCCGATATGCCGATGCGATAGGTTCGCTCGTTAAGGTCTGTCATGCCCCGTGTGCCTCCTATGCAGAAGTGGTCCCTCTCGTGATCCGGCTGCCTTCGGCGGTTGCCGTCAATCCGGGAAGATGGCGGTCAATGGGAGAGATTGCAGATGCCATGAAATGCAGGTGTGCATGGAAACGGCCCACAGAGTACCTCCATAAGAAATAGTGCAGGACGGGTGTCACAATTCAAGGTGAGGTTCATAAAGACCATGGGCCGGCGATTATCACAAGTTTCCGGGTGCCGGCATCTCTCATGCCTGGTATAATGCGAAAAAACCCATGTATGGCGAGGAGGAATGGAATGCTTACCGTTGTTGCGGTCATGAAGGCTGCTCAGGGCAGGGAAAAGGAGATGGAAGAGGCGATCGGGGCTCTGGTGACAGAGGTGCAGGCCGAGGAGGGCACCTTGGTCTATGCGGTGCACCGCGGCCGCAAGGAGCCGGGGAAATTTCTCTTCTACGAGAAGTACCGCGATAAGGACGCCTTCAAGGCGCACGGGGTAACCCCTCACTTCGCGGAGTTCTTCGGGAAGATAGCCCCGCTGCTCGATGGAGAGCCTTCCATCGAGATCTACGAGGATTTCGTCTCCATCAGTCCCCGAGGCTGATGGAGGGAGGACCCTCACTCTCCCCCTGGTTGAGCGGGAGTATGGGGAGGACGGGGTTTCTCCCCATACTCCCTGGTTGCCTTAGAAAAGGGCTACGGCGGTGTCATACCCCCGTGATTGAGGGCGCTCCTCGCCTCCTGCCGCGTTTCATAGATGTGGGGGGCGAGCTTGCGCTCCTTCAGGGCGTCCCCCAGCTTCATCCGCAGGAAGGTGTTGGTGGTATAGCGCGTGACACCCGTGTAAAACTTGTCCACGAGCCGCTTGACCATGTCGGTGTATTCGTCCACCAGTTCGGGCAGGATGTCGAAGTTGTCGTAGTTCACGATGGTATAGGTCTTTTTCCCTAGAGGGGAGAGAATCTCCGAGACTGCCTCTTCCACCTCGCGGATGTCTTCCTTTGTTCTTATCTTGTAGCCCTCGAAGTTGACGAAAAAGAGTTCCTCATCCGGATCGAAGGTGAGGCGCTCCCGGAGCGAGAGGCCGAAGATGTCTTCCTTGAGGTTCATGGGGCCTTCCCTGAATATCCTGGGGTCCATGAGCCTGGGCGGCTTCTTCATCACCGGGATGAACTCCATATGAGCCAGGATGTCCCGCTCGATGTCGACGCCCGGGGCCACCTCTACGAGTTCCATGCCGTCTTCTGTGAGCGTAAAGACGCAGCGTTCGGTGACATAGGAGACCGGCTGGCCCCTCATGACCGCGTAGCGGCCGCTGAAGGTGACCTGTTCCACATTCTGGAGAAATTTTTTCTGGGCGCCCTCGCATCGGATCTTCAGCAGCCCGTCTTTGACCGAAACCTTCAGGCCGTCTGTGGTGAAGGTACCCATGAACACCACCTTCCGGGCATTCTGGCTGATGTCGATGAACCCCCCTGCGCCTGCCAGCCTGCTGCCGAACCTGCTCACGTTCAGATTGCCCTGCGCGTCGGCCTGTGCAAGGCCGAGGAAGCAGCAGTCAAGGCCTCCGCCTCCGTAGAAGTCGAACTGGTAGGGCTGGTCGATGATGCAGTCAGCGTTCGCCGCTGCGCCGAAGCTCAATCCCCCTGCCGGCAGCCCGCCTATGATCCCGGGCTCTGCGGTGAGCGTGATGTATTCGAGGATTTTCTCTTCATGCGCCACGCTTGATATGCCCTCGGGCATGCCGATGCCCAGGTTGATGACGCTGTTGCCCTTGAGCTCGAAGGCGGCCCTGCGGGCGATGATCTTGCGCGCGCAGGTGTCCATGACCGGGAGCGAATCCATGGGCACCCGGATCTCGCCGCTGTAATAGGGGTTGTACTGGACATCGAAGGTCTGCCAGTGGTTCTCGGGCCGCGAGAGGACTACGCAGTCGACCAGGATGCCCGGGATCTTGACCTGCCGCGCGTTGAGCGAGCCACGGTCAGCGATCCGCTCCACCTGGACGATGACAAACCCGCCCGAGTTCTTGGCCGCCATGGCGATCGAGAGTGCATCCTGGGTCAGGGCCTCTTTTTCCATGGTGATGTTGCCCTCGGTATCGGCGGTGGTGCCGCGCAGGATGGCCACGTTGATGGGGAAGGTCTTGTAGGCGAGATAGTCTGTGCCGTCAAAGCTCACCATCTCCACCAGGTCTTCGCGGGTGATTTCGTTGAGCTTACCCCCGCCGAACCGGGGGTCCACATAGGTCCACATGCCGTTGGTCGTGAGCGTGCGGGGCTTGCGGGCTGCGATGTCCCGGAACATGTGGGAGATCACACCCTGGGGAAGGTTGTAGGCCTCGATCTTGTTTTCGATGGCCAGTCTTCCGAGCTTGGGCGCGAGGCCCCAGTGGCCCCCGATCACCTGTTTGACGAGGCCTTCGTGCCCGAAGTGGTTGAGCCCCCGCTCCCTGCCGTCTCCCTGGCCGGCTGCATATACCAGGGTCAGGTTCCGGGGTTTGCCGGTCGCAAGGTAACATTCCTCGATCTTGATCAGGATCTCCTCGGGGACCCCGATGCTCACGAAGCCTCCGGTGGCCACGGTATCTCCGTCCCGGATGGCCCGGACCGCATCCTCGGCGGACACGATCTTGCCTCTGCGCATCCGTGAGGGCGGCAGGGCGGAGAGCATCGGGTGAATATTGCCGCTTCTTGGTGACATGGATTCCTCCTGTTGCATGTCTGGTATACCGGGATAGTGATGGACGCTGCCTTCCTTTTGCCTCATTGGTTGCTTCATTCTTTTCCCCTTTGTCAAGAGGGGGCTTGCATGGGGAGCGGTTCTCTGCCTGGAATCGGTCACTTGGACAGTGTCCAGGCGTGGAAGACGGTGTCCTTGGCCGGACTTACCAGATCACGGCTGAAAGGTAGCCCACAACCGATAAATTATCTCCGGTGATATGGCCGGAATGGGCGTACTTCAGAACCCGGGAATTGGTACGCGACAGGGCCTGTGCATACATGAGGGCCGAGAGGATGGGGCCGCCACCGCACGCCTCGCACTCGGACCGCTCCAGGTCCCTGGACAGCCCGTCGACATCGAAGCGTTCGACAGCCTGGGCCACCCGGGCATCCATGGCCTCAGCCCTGGAGGCGGGGTGGAAGTGCGACAGGTCCGAGCTCGCCACAATGAGGACGTCGTCGGGATCGTCGATCGAGCGGTGCAGGGCGCGGGCAAGCTCCCGGCATGCATCGGGCTCCTGAAGGCCCATGATCAGCGGGCAGAGCCTGAAATTCCCGAGCACGACTTGGAGAAAGGGCAGCTGTATCTCCAGGGCGTGTTCAGAAACGTGAGGCCGTGTGTCGTCCGTGAACACCCCGGATGCGGCCATCAGCTTTTCACAGAAGGCCTCGTCCACCTCAAGCGCACCCAGGGGAGTCTCGAAGGCGCCCGACTTCCAGACCGAGACAAAAGGCAGATACATCCGGTGCGAAGGGCTGATGACCACCACTGTGGAATACGCATGCCCGGCGATCGCCTTGTAGGCGTATGCCGCCACCTGACCGGAATACTGGTATCCAGCATGGGGACTGATGATGGCGACGGGTTTCCGCGGAATCTCTGCGATGACCGCCTGCTTAAGAAAATCGTCGATGTTCTGCTTCAGGACCTCGGGATTGCCGGGATACCAGCTCCCGGCAATGACCGGCTTTCTGATATATGCCTTCATGAGCAATTCCTCCTGAAGAACATATGTCCTGTTCTTCTGGATTCTTTTGCTAAGATTACGGAAACAGCGGCAGGGAGTCAATCCCTTCGGACTCCGGGAGGCCGAACATGAGGTTCATGTTCTGGATCGCCTGCCCTGATGCCCCCTTCGTGAGGTTGTCGATGACGCTGACGATCACGGCCCGGCTCGTCGCGGCGTTGACGGTCAGCCCAATCAGGCAGTTGTTGGTCCCCCGGACATCCTTGGTGGAGGGGAAGCCGCTCTTCAGGACGTGAACGAACCGGGAGCCCTCGTAATACGAGCGGAGGCGGTCCTTGAGCGTGGCCTCGTCGGAGAGGGCCTTGACATAGATCGTAGAGAGCATGCCCCGGGTGATGGGGATCAGATGCGGGGTGAACTCGATGTTCACGCCCCTTCCGGCGGCCTTAGTGAGCTCCTGTTCCATTTCCGGGATATGGCGGTGGGAGCGTCCGACCTTGTAGGCCGAAAACGACTCTCCACTCTCGCAGATATGGGTTGTCAGGCTCAAACCCCTGCCTGCGCCCGAAACCCCGCTCTTGCTGTCGGCGATGATGCCCTCGGCCTCGATGAGGCCTTCTTTCAGGAGCGGGATGAGGGGGAGCAGGATGCTGGTGGGGTAGCACCCGGGGTTCGCCACCAGCCGGGCATCCCGGATCTCTTTGCGGTATATCTCGCACAGGCCGTAGACCGCTTTCTCCATGAGATCCACAGCGGTATGCTCCCCGTACCACGTGCGATAGGTTTCAAGGTCCCGGATGCGGAAATCGGCGCTCAAGTCGATGACCCGTACCGAGTCGGCGATACGCGAGATGAAGTCCATGCCGGTCCCATGGGGCAGGCAGCTGAACACGACTTCGCACCGGCGGCTGATCGCTGCTTCGTCGAATTCTTCCAGCTCGATGTCGAAGCTCCCCTGGAGAAAGGGGAAGATTTCCGAGATCCTCTTTCCGTTGTACTGGCGGGAGGAGCAGTAGGTGATCCTGGAGTCACGATGGCCGTGCAGAAGCCGGATGAGCTCTGCCCCGGTGTATCCCGTGGCGCCCAGGATCCCTATGGAGAGTGACAAGGGTGTTACCTCTTGGAGAACTGGGGTCTCTTTCTGGCCTTGTGGAGACCGAACTTTTTGCGTTCGACCATCCTCGGGTCCCTCGTGAGAAAGCCTGCGGCCTTGAGCTTGGGGCGATACTTTTCCGCGTCGAATTCTGACAATGCCCGGGAAATGCCATGCCGGATCGCCCCTGCCTGACCGGATATGCCGCCGCCTCTCACGGTTGCGTACACGTTGAACTGACCGCGCGTCTCGGTGAGATCGAAGGGCTGCTGGGCCGACATGACCAGCGTCTCTCTCCCGAAGTACTCATCCAGCGGTTTGCCGTTGACCGTGAACTCCCCCGTGCCGATGGATATCCAGACTCGGGCTGTCGAGCTTTTCCTTCTGCCGGTGGCGTAGGTTCTTTCTGTTGCCATATGTCGTTCCTCTACAGATTGATCTCTTTGGGCTTCTGGGCCTCATGGGGATGGGTTTCGCCAGCGTAGACCTTGAGCTTCTTGAACATGCTCCTGCCGAGACTGTTCTTAGGGAGCATCCCCTTGACCGCGTGCCGGATGATCTCTTCGGGGTTCTTCTCCATGAGCTGGCGTGCGGTGCGCGATTTGAGCCCGCCCATGTACCCGCTGTGGCGGTAGTAGGTCTTCTGCTCCATCTTTCTGCCGGTGAGGATGACCTTTTCCGCGTTGATGATCACCACGAAATCCCCCACATCGGTGTGCGGGGTATAGGTGGGTTTCGTCTTGCCCCTCAGGATGGATGCCACGTCTGCGGCAAGCCTGCCCAGCACCTTGTCCTTGGCATCGACGAGCACCCAGTTTCTCTCGATCTCGTCCTTCTTTGCGATGAACGTACTCATAGACATTACTCCTTAAACCATAAATAGGGCTCGGATATAGCCGAAATCAGATGCACCTGTCAAGCACTGATCGAAGATTTCTCTCCCCAACCGGGCAGCCGTCGGATCCTGAACGCATCCGGGCCGGTGCACCGGAAACGAACCAATGGACGCCCGCTGCCGAAGCCCGATGGAAGGATATGCCCGCTTTTTGCCATATTCAAGTTTATCCGGCATTGCACGATCATATAAAGATAGAGGTGCAAGCGCACAGGGCGTGAACATGCCGGTGGCTTAAGAAGGAGAAGAATCATGAACAAGATTCTGATCATCGACGACGACTCCGGGGTCCACAGCATCATCAACGCCATCGTTCAGAGAAAAATGCCCGATTGCTCCTTCTCCTCGGCATATAACGGCATGGATGGAATCAGGGCTGCCCTTGACGAACATCCGGATGCAATCCTCCTGGATGTAGACATGCCGGGCATCGACGGGTTCGAGACCTGCAGGCGCCTGAAGGAAGACGAGAGGACCAGGCACATCCCCGTCGTCATGTTCTCCGGGATGGCGACTGATGCGGACAGCGTTGATGCCGCGCTTAAGAGCGGCGCCGACATGATCATCGCAAAGCCCCTGAGGAGCGAGCATCTCATCCAGGTCTTCAGATCGCTGCTCGATCCGAAGGCGAAATGAGAACCTGTCCCCCACTAGTTCCAAATCAGAACCTGCACCCCTTTTGATGTCTTGACAGGGGAAATATTTTTTTGTCATGTGAACTTATGAAGATCGACGCCGTGATCACCGCCGGGGACGGGAAGGCCGCCCGAAGGCTGTTCAAGAGGAACAAGGCCCTTCTGGACGTGGCCGGCAAACCCATCATCCGCCACATCGTGGAGGTCGTGTTGAAGTGCGAGGACATAGGCCGGATCGTGGTCGTAGGGCCCCGCGAGGAGTTTTTGGAGGTGATCGGCGATCTGGACGTGGATATCGTGCAGCAGAAGCGCAGCCTTGCAGAAAACGGCTGGGAGGGGTTTCTCCGCACAATTCCCGAGTGCCGGCAGGGGGAGTACTGCTCGGAAGAGACCATCCAAAAATACCGGGACAAGTATGTGCTGTTTCTCTCCGGAGACATCCCGCTCATCTCCGTGCGTGAGATCAAGCAGTTTCTCTCCCAGTGCGACATGGAGCGCTACGACTATGTTGCGGGGGCGACCTCTGAAGAGGTGCTCAAGCTCTTCGGGCCGAGGAAGGGCAGGCCCGGGATCAAGATGGCCACCTTCCATATGCGTGACGGCAACCTGCGGCAGAACAACCTTCACATGGCCAGGCCCTTTGCCCTAAGGGAGAGCATCGATCTGGTGCTCAACGCATACGAGTACCGCTATCAGAAAGAGTTCGTCAATATCATCAAGGCCATCTTCGCCATCGTCAAGTTCGGCAGGAAGAACCTGGCCCAGGCGCTTCTCATCTACCTGCTCCTCCAGCTCTCGGCAGGGTTCGAAAGCCTGGGAATGGAGAGGATCGCCCGCCTGGTGAGCTTCCCCGTGACAAAGGAGCGGGTGGAGCGCCTGGTCTCAAGCCTTCTGAACACCCGGTTCAAGATCGCGGAGACGACCGTGGGAGGGGCCGCCCTGGACGTGGACAACGAGAAGGACTACATGACCCTTTCCATCATGTACAAGGACTGGATGAACCAGATCACCCAGGACGATCACCACTTGGCATAGTGATCCTCTGCAAAACCGGGACACGACTGGATAAAGATCACCTCGCCCTCGTCCGTGAGCAGCGTCCCTTCGAAGGAGCCCAGCAGCTGGGTAAACCGTGACGCCAGCAGAAATGCATTGATCTTCTCTTCCCTTCTCGCCTCGGGGTAGAACACCAGGTCCACCTTTCTGTCGTTGGACCTGATGTGCCAGGGGTCGGACAGGTTGTCCCGGTCGAAATCGAAATCCACCATGTCCACCTTGGTCATGATGCCGTCGACCCAGAAGGCGTTTTCCGTGAAGCTCGTCTCGTTGACCCCGCAGGAGAGGTTGAGGCCCAGGCTCCTGCCGTCGTCGAGGCTGGAGGCGGTCGATGCCCAGTTCCAGCAGGTCTGCCTGCGCATGAACCCGCACGTCCAGTCCGAAAGGGCCCAGTACGCCGGAGAGGAGAGATCGTACTGGGTGTCTCCCCGGGTTATGGTACCCCTGACCTTCAAGGGGCTGGTCTTCTGGGTGTACACCCATCCCCGGTATCCTGCCCGGGTGCATATCCTCAAGGGGCTCGTGGCGTTGGGATCGATGGATACGTCGATGGACACGTCCCTGCCGAGGGCCTTCAACGAGTCCCGCTGCATCTCGATGATCAGTCCGCCGGTGTTGAAGAGGCTCCTCGGTTTCTCGGGAGAGGGCTCAATGGACGTCCCGGCAAAGGGGTGCCCCATCGCCTTGGACTCGGTTATCACACCGGTCTGCCGGTCGTAGAGGTAGAAAAAGGCGTTGGAGAGATAGGCGAGATCGACGACGGCCGCCCCTGCCATGAGCTCCGGGCCGATGATGCCGATGAAGTGAAACCGGTTGATAAAAAGCCGCTTGAGAAGATTTGGCAGACGAAAGCCCATCGGGGTCTCCAGGCGGTAATCCAGGTAGTTGATCCGGTGAACCGGCTCGTTGTAGATGCCCCATCTCACGAGGCCTCTTCCATTGACCAGTGTATCCATGGCTCCCTCCTCCACGTGAATCAATGGTATGGACCTTAAACAAGTCAAACCCTGGTCCCAGCTTAAGCAAAAAGGCTTCAAAAAGAGGATGTTCCCTCCTTGACGCCTTTTAAGAAGCGCAAAGCAAAGGCTGATTCATAACGCGCCTGGCAAATCGGCGTATTCTTATATAATAGAGGATAACGGAAAACCAGCGGTTGTCCAGTGAAATCTTATTCGAGGTAGTCTTCAAAGCCCGGGGTATCGGATGCCAGAGGCGCTCCCGACACCTGGGTGATCTTCTTGCTCAGCTCGTCGGTCTGCTGTTCCATATAATCTTCGAATCCGGGTGTTGCGTCGCTTAAGGATTTGGCCCGGACTTTCCCGGACGAGGTCTTCCGGTCGTCATTTTCGGTGAGATAATCCTCGAATCCGGCCCCGTCTTCCGGACCGGCGGGTGCAGGCCGTGCATCCTGGAGGGGAGGAGAAGCCGCGTTCTGCGCTCCAGAGCCGTGATGGAGGTCCAGCATCTTTTAGTCCTTGATATAGCTGGTTTCCACCACGTCCGAGATCTCCAGCATCTTCTTGACGATAGACTTGATCTTGATGGCTTCGTTCTTGATCTCCTGGAGGCTGTCGATCACGGACTTGTTCACCGAGGCCTCCTTGACGATCATGTCGAGCTTCAACAGGATCGTGGTCAAGGGAGAATTGATCTCGTGGTTGGCGGCGATGGCGGTCTTCGATACCGCGGCGAGCCTCTGGGCCTTGATGTTCTTCGTGATGAGCATGGCCCTCTGGATGGCCTGGGCACCAACCTCGGCAACGGTCCGAAGCAGCAGGAGCTTCTGGTTCGACTCCTCCTGGCTGATGCCCTCCTGGGGCATCGCCTCAAGGACCCCGATGATCTTGTTGTCCACCTTCAAGGGTGCGTATATGAAGTTGACCCCCTTGGGGTAGACGGCGTTGGATCTTTCGAGGAGCTCCTTGGTGGCGCTTGCCATCCCGCTGCGGGTATGGGGAACATTGTTGAGCCAGAACGATTCGGTGATCATGATCCTCAGGTTGCTCAGCCGCATGATGCACCGGGTTTTCTTGGCCTCGAGAATGGTCAGGGTATTTGAGGCGAGGATGTTGACGATGTCCGAGAGCTTCAGGGACGACTGGAGTTGGCTGCTCATCTGGTTGAGGCTGGAGAGCTCAACGGTCCTGCGCTCGAGCGCCATTTTTTTCTGTTCGAGATCGAGGCTTAGCTTGCCCAGCTGGGCGTTCGCGAACTGGAGCACCTCGAAATAGGTCTTGGGCTCGGCCTTGGGTATCCCCATCTCGTCGCTGATGCTCGATATGCTGTCCTTGAGGGTGAGTGAGATATCCTGGATATCGTGGCTGCTTAAGTTCAGGCCCTTCAGGATCGCGGGGTCCACGAACCCCCTGTCGGTCTGGCCGAGGCCGAGCCCCAGATGGTTCGTTACGATATCCGCCACGTGGACGATGGCGCAGAGCTGTCTCGTCTCCGCATCCTCACCTGAATCGGCGAGGCTGTGGTGGCACCCCACGGTCCTGCACAGCAGCGGAGGGAGGTTCCATTTTTCCATGATGTACATGCCGAGTGTCGCATGGTCCACGCCCACGATGCTGTTTTCCACCTCGATGATGTCGGAGTTGGCGCGGTTCATGACCTCCAGGACCTCGCGATACTCGCCCTTTTTGCAGATGAGCTGGTCGGCCACCACCTTGCCCAGGTCGTGCAGGAGCCCGGCGATGAAGGCATCCTCCGCCGAGGAGGGCGAAACCTTGTTCGCGATGGCCTTTGCACAGACCGCGCAGGCAATGCTGTGCTGCCAGAACTTGTAGAAGTCCAGGCTGCGTTTTTCCTTGTCGTTGAAGAGGTTGATCACGCTGATGCTCAGCACGATGCTTTTGAGCACGTTGAATCCAAGCAGTACCACGGCCCCCCGGATGGTCGAAATCTCCTTGATCCTCCGATAGAAGGGCGAGTTCGCCACCTTGAGCACCTTGACAGCGAGCGCCTGGTCCCTCTCCACCATCTGAGCAATCTGGCGCGCGTTCACCTGTGAATCGAGCGTCTTCTCCATGATGGCGGTGGCAATGGAGGGCAGTGTGGGGATATCTCCAAGGTCCTCCAGAAGTGATTCGATCTCGTCGTAAGCGATTCTTTTCATCCAAGGTCTTATCGATTATTCAGGTTCCAATCTTGAGTCCGGGTATCGAATATGGTACTCACAAAAAAATGACAGCGCACCATGACAACACCCGAATGATTCACGTAGGGGCGGTTCCCGTGGGGGGAGGCGCCCCCGTGACCATCCAGTCAATGACCAACACCGACACCCGGGACATAGACAAGACCGTCTCCCAGATTCACGACCTCGAGCAGGCGGGGTGCGAGATCGTGCGGGTGAGCGTGCCTGATGCCGAATCCGCGCATGCCTTTCACGAGATAAAGCAGGCGGTGGGCATCCCGGTCATCGCGGACATCCATTTCGATTACCGGCTCGCGATCGCCGCCATCGAGAACGGGGCTGACGGTATCCGGATCAACCCCGGGAACATCGGGCGCACCGAGAAGGTGGAGGCGGTGGCGCGCGCGGCGATCCAGGCCGGGATTCCCATACGGGTCGGGGTGAACCTGGGCTCGGTGAAGAAGCGGGTCCTCGAAGCCCACGGCGGCGACCGGGTGGGGGCCTTGGTGGAGAATGCGGCCGAGTATGTGCGCATGCTCGAGGACATGGGCGTGGGGTCGCTCAAGGTCTCCCTGAAATCGTCCGATGTGCTGGAGACGCTGGAAGCCTACCGGCGGTTCTCCCGGATCAGCTCCTGGCCGCTGCACCTGGGGATAACGGAGGCAGGGACACTCTTCTCCGGGCTCATCCGTTCCTCGGTGGGGATCGGCGCCCTCCTGCTGGAGGGGATAGGCGACACTATCCGGATATCGCTCTGCGCAGATCCCGTCCAGGAGGTTCTGGCAGGCAAGGTCCTGTTGGAGAGCATCGGGCTCAGGAAAGAAGGCGTCAGGGTGATCGCCTGTCCCACCTGCGCGCGGACAAACGGCGACGTGTCGGGCATCGCGCTTGAGGTGGAGGACGCGCTCAAGGACGTGAAGAAGCACCTGGTAGTGGCGGTCATGGGGTGCGCGGTGAACGGCCCCGGAGAGGCCCGGATCGCGGACCTCGGGGTCGCCTTCGACAGAGAGGATGCCATGCTGTTCGTTCACGGCAAGCCCGTGCGGCGAATCGAGGCCTCTGAAATCGTACAGACACTCGTGAACGAGGTGAAGAAGGAGATATCGTAAATGAAATGGTCATCGCTGTTTTTGTATTCGCACAAGGAAGATCCCCGCGAGGCTGAGGTCATCAGCCACAAGCTCATGCTCAGGAGCGCCATGATCAAGAGGCTCGCTTCAGGCATCTACTCCTGGCTCCCCTACGGGCTCAAGGCCCTGCGCAAGGTGGAGAACATCATCCGTGAAGAGATGGACCGCTCAGGCGCCCAGGAGGTCCTGATGCCTGCGGTGCAGCCCGCCGAGATCTGGAAGGAGAGCGGAAGGTGGGAGTTCTACGGCAAGGAGCTCCTGAGGTTCACCGACCGCAAGGGCGGGGAGTTCGCCATGGGCCCCACACACGAAGAGGTCATCACCACCATCGTCCGCGACGAGGTGCGTTCCTACCGGGACCTTCCCCTCAACCTCTACCAGATCCAGACCAAGTTCCGGGACGAGATCCGGCCTCGCTTCGGCGTGATGCGCTCCCGCGAGTTCATCATGAAGGACGCCTACTCCTTCGATACCGATGAAGAAGGCGCCGCGAAGAGCTACGACGCCATGCGCAAGGCATACGAGCGCATATTCACCAGGTGCGGGCTCAAGTTCAAGGCTGTTGAGGCGGAGTCAGGGCCCATCGGCGGCAGCTACTCTCACGAGTTCATGGTCCTGGCCTCTACGGGCGAGGATATCATCCTGAGCTGCCCTTCGTGCAGCTATGCCGCGAACCTCGAAAAGGCGGAAATCGCCGCCCCGGCCGAGCCGGTGTTCCGGCAGGCCCCTGAAGGCAGCCCAAAGAAGGTGAAGACCCCGGACATGAGAACCATCGAAGAGGTCTGCGGGTTTTTGGGTGTCACCCCGCAGGAGCTCGTCAAGACGCTCATCTACGATACCGACAAGGGGGTAGTGGCCGCGCTGGTGAGGGGTGATCACGAGGTGAACGAAGCCAAGCTCAAACGCGCCGCGGGGTGCGAGAGCCTGGAGCTGGCCGACGAGGCGACCATAGAAAAGCATACAGGTGCCCCGCGCGGGTTTGCCGGGCCGGTGAACCTGCCCGTGCGGATCATCGCCGACTATGGGCTGCTGGATTCCGGTCCTTACGTGACCGGTGCCAACGAGGAAGACTATCACCTCACGAACGTCTGGCTCTCCCGGGATGCGAAGGTAGACAAGGTCGCCGATATCCGCAACGCCCAGAAAGGCGATCTCTGTCCCCGGTGCGGAGAGGCGACTCTGGACGAGATACGGGGAATCGAGGTCGGGCACATCTTCAAGCTGGGCACCAAGTATTCCAAGGCCATGGGCGCCACCTTCCTGGATGAGAGCGGCGAGCAGAGGCCCATCATCATGGGGTGCTATGGTATCGGCGTGGGCCGGGTGCTGGCCGCCGCCATCGAACAGTACGCCGACGAGAACGGAATGGTGCTTCCCGTCTCCCTTGCCCCGTACCCGGTTCTGGTGCTTCCCGTGAACGTGGGTGAAGAGGAAGTCATGGATGCAGCATCAAAAATATATGAAGAGCTCAAGGCCTGCGGGGTCGATGTTCTTCTGGACGACCGGGATGCGCGTCCCGGCGTGAAGTTCATGGATGCGGACCTCATCGGTGCCCCGTACCGTATCACGGTAGGCATGCGGGGGCTCAAGGAGGGGGTCGTTGAGATCAAGGAGCGGGCAACCGGGACAGTGGAAAAGATCAGGGTCGGCGAGGCCGCCGGCTACTGCATGGCGAAGATCAAAGAGGCGGGAAGCGATTATTGACGGTACGGATCAACGACATTCTCGAAGAGGTGTCAGGGTATATTCCCGATGCGGACACCAGGATCATTGAAAAGGCATACGTGTTTTCCGCGCGTGTGCACCAGGGCCAGACGCGCCTGAGCGGCGAGCCCTACCTCAATCATCCCCTGGAGGTCGCCTATCTCATCGCCCAGATGCACCTGGACGTGACCGCGGTGGCTGCGGCCCTCCTGCACGACACCATCGAAGACTCGCTCACCAAGGTGGAGGATATCGCCGCAGGATTCGGGGATGAGGTCGCCCAGGTGGTGGACGGCCTCACCAAGATCTCCAAGATCGATTTCCGCTCCGAAGAGGAGCAGCAGGCGGAGAATTTCCGCAAGATGATCCTGGCCATGAGCAAGGACCTGCGGATTCTCCTGATCAAGCTCGTCGACCGGCTGCACAACATGCGGACCCTGCAGTACCACAAGCCCAAGTCACAGGAGCGGATCGCCCGCGAAACCCTGGAGATCTACGCCCCGCTCGCGAACAGACTCGGCATCCACTGGCTCCAGATCGAGCTTGAGGAGCTGAGCCTGAAGTATCTCGACCCCACGGGCTACAAGACGCTCAAGGCCAGGCTCGAGGACATCGAGAAGGCCAAGGAGGCCTACCTGAGCGATGTGATGGGGCAGATACGGTCCAAGCTCGAAAGCATGGGGATCAAGGCCGAGGTCAAGGGCAGGATCAAGCACGTCTACAGCGTGTACCAGAAGCTCAAGAAGCAGGGCATACCCTTCGAGGACGTGTACGACGTCATGGGCATGCGGATCATCGTCTCGAGTGTTGCCGAGTGCTATGAGACGCTCGGGATCATCCATTCCATCTGGAAGCCAATCCAGTCGCGCATCAAGGACTTCATCGCCATGCCCAAAGCGAACATGTACCAGTCGCTGCACACCACCGTGTTCGGACCCGGCGGCGACCGGATCGAGATCCAGATCCGCACCCGGGAGATGGACTACATCGCCAACGAGGGCATTGCGGCCCACTGGCGCTACAAGGACGGCATGCAGATCAGTGATCACGAGGGAGAGAGGCTCTCCTGGCTCCGGCAGCTCCTGGAGTGGCAGAAGGAGCTTAAAGATCCGCACGAGTTTCTCCAGAGCGTCAAGATCGACCTCTATCCGGAAGACGTCTATGTTTTCACCCCCAAGGGAGAGGTCAAGCGGTTCCCCGTGGGGGCCACACCCCTGGATTTCGCATACAGCGTGCACACCCAGCTGGGGAACCAGTGCATGGGCGCCAAGGTCAACGGGAAGATCGTACCGCTGAGGTACAAGCTCAACAGCGGGGATGTGGTCGAGATTCTGCGTTCTTCCAAACAGCACCCGGGCAAGGACTGGCTCCGCATCGCCAAGACCTCGCGCGCCAAGACCAAGATCAAGGCATGGCTCAGGGCCCAGGAAAACGAGCAGAGTATCGCACTGGGCAGGGAGATCCTGGAGAAGCGTATCAAGAGTCTGCACCTGGGCAAGGAGGTCGACTACGAGGCCATGGCCAAGGACTTCTCCTTCCCGGATACGGATGCCTTCTTCATGGCGATCGGGTTCGGCAGGCTCTCCGTCAACCAGGTGATCAACCGGATCGCACCCGAGGAGCAGAAAAAGGAGCCCAAGCGGCAGATTCGGAAGAAGAGCCAGGACTCATCGGGCATCGTGGTCAAGGGGGTGGAGAACCTCCTCGTGCGGTATGCCAAGTGCTGCAGGCCCATCCCGGGCGATGAGGTGGTGGGGTTCATCACCCGGGGCAGGGGCATCACCGTCCACCGCAGCAGTTGCCCGTATGTGATGGAGATCGATCCCAGGCGGCTCATTGCCGTTGAATGGGACAAGAACTTCTCGGAGAACCACGAGATCGATTTCTCGGTGATGTGCGCTGACAAGCCGGGCATGCTGGGGTCGATCACCGCCGCCATCGGCACCCGCAACATCAATATCATCAGTATGAAGGCCTATCCAGTTGCGAACGGCAGCGCCATGTGCGTCTTCAGGGTTACGGTCAAGAGCCTCTCCGAGCTCAAGGACCTCTTCGGCGACATCCGCAGACTCAAGGGCGTGGAGAGGATCGAGCGGCAATAAAAAGGGCCCCGGCGCCGCCTACAGCTGGGCCCTGATCTTCTCGATAATGCTTCCTTCCAGCGTCTTTTTGGAGATGCACTCGTGCCATTCCTGGGATACGTTTCTGTCATAAGCCTCGATATGCGCGGTGATTTTTACCTTAGTGCTCATATCGTTAATCGAGGTCACGAGAATACTCAAGGTATATCCGGCCTGAGACCAGATGGCCAGCCGTGCGGCGGAGGGCTTCTCCGCGATGGTTTCGAGCTCGTAGTGCGCTTGGGGACCTACCGAATAGTTGACGAACTTGGTCGTGATCACGCCTCTTTCCTTGTCCATTGAATCAATGGGGATCGACTCCGCGTTCAGGGTCGTAATCACGGTGTCCCATACCTTGTCGAAGCGGGCGAGATAAAACGCCGTATCGTCCTTGAGGGATGGTGCTGCCTGTTTCGGGGCGGAAGCACAGCCGGCTGCGAGAAATACCGCCAGCAACACCGAGAGGTAAAGCTTTGTTTTCATTGCTTGTCTCCTCATTGCAATAAATCGTGCACGAGATAGATTCTCGAGAATCACCGATACACTATAGCAGAGAAACAAGAAAAAATACACCCGCATCTTCAGGGTGTTCATGCGTACGCGGCAGGAGGGACGCCCTCTTAGGCAGAGGAGAAACGAAAAAGGATGGCGCTTCATGCGTCATCCTGATCGTGGATATGAAAAAACCTTGAAAAACGGACTATTGCCTGATATGTCCGCCCGGCGAATCAGGCCAAGTGTTTCTCCACCCTGCCTGACTTGATGCACTGGGTGCAGACGTTGATCCTTTTCGCGCCCTGCGCGGAGGAGACCCGTACCCGCTGCAGATTGGGAAGCCAGACCTTGCGCGTCTTGTTCATCGCATGAGAGACGTTATGTCCGATTTGCGGGCCCTTGCCGCATATTTCACACTTTCTCGACATTGCCTTCCTTCATCTCGCTTTCTATGAATATCGCATCTTTGGTGCCGAAGCCGGGATTTGAACCCGGACGGGCGTAGCCCACCACCCCCTCAAGATGGCGTGTCTGCCAAATTCCACCACTTCGGCATAATCTGTTGCTGTTCATAACAACCAAAGGTCACAGTGTCAATATGGAAAATTGTCCCGGTGAGGCACTGCTCTGCATTTCCTCAGGACCTCTGTCAAAGGGGGAGAAAAGGACGGAACGTGCCGGAGATTTTCCATCAGGTTCTCGCACCTGTGCGCTTTGGGGGGTCCCCCTTTCTTGGATGCTGAAACTTTTCATGATTTGGAATTGATTCTGCCTCTGCTTTCTTTATAAGAGATATTATTATGAAAAACAATTGAGTCCCCGGCAGGGATAGATATGGAGGAACATACATGCAAGGAACATTCAACGCGAACGAGGTTTTCCAGATGGCAATCGAGATCGAGAAGCGGGGAGCGGCATTCTATCGCGCTGCGTCCGATTGTTACGACGACCCCAAGATAAAGGCTCTGCTCAAGGGCCTTTCGGAGATGGAGCTGGAGCACGAAAAGGAGTTTGCCTCTCTTCGGGAGAGCATGACCCATGGCAGCGCCTATGCGAACGGATATGATCCCGACGGGGTGGCCGCCGCATACCTGGGATCCCTGACGAGCGGCGAGGTGTTCGATCGCTCCCTGGTCTTCACCGGGTCCGAGACCGTGGAAGAGGTGCTGAGAAAGGGGATCGAGGCGGAGAAGAACTCCATCGTCCTCTACACCGGTCTGAAGGGCGTGGTGCCTGATGAGCTGGGCAGAGACAAGGTGGACCGGATCATCCGCGAGGAGATGAAGCACCTGGCCGTCCTGGCCGAACGGCTCAGGTCTCTGAAGGGATAAAGGAGGGAGAATCATGGCGGAGACATTCCAGGCGGTGAAGATCAGCGATAACGCCTACTGGGTGGGCGCTATTGACTGGACGATCCGGGATTTCCACGGGTACACCACCAAGCGGGGGAGCACCTACAACGCCTATATCATTCTCGGCGAGAAGATCACCCTGGTGGATACGGTGAAGGCCCCGTTCATGGGCGAGCTGCTCGCCCGCGTGGCGAGCGTGGTTGACCCGGCCAGGATCGACTACATCATATCGAACCACACCGAGATGGATCACTCCGGATGTCTGCCGCAGGTCATTCAGCAGGTGAGGCCTGAGAAGGTCTTCGCCTCGGTAATGGGGGCAAAGGCCTTGAAGGAGCATTTCCGGACAGGCCTGGAGGTCGTGCCGCTGAAGGACGGCCAGGACTTGAGCCTGGGGAATATGAATCTTTCGTTTATGGAAACCCGGATGCTGCACTGGCCGGACAGCATGTTCACCTATCTCAAGGAAGACCGGCTCCTCTTCTCGCAGGATGCCTTCGGCATGCACCTGGCCACCTCCGAGCGGTTTGCCGACGAGATCGACCAGTCGATTCTCGACTATGAGGCAGCCACGTACTATGCCAATATTCTCCTTCCCTATTCGCCCCTGGTGATCAAGCTCCTGGACAGGGTGGAGAAGTCGGGCATCCCCATCTCGATCATCGCGCCCGATCACGGTCCGGTGTGGCGAACCGACCCGGCCCGGATCCTCTCCCACTATCAGAAGTGGGCAGAGCAGCGGCCCACAAATAAGGCGGTGGTGCTCTACAACACCATGTGGCACAGCACCGAGATGATGGCCCGGGCCATTGAAGAGGGGCTTCGCACCGGTCTCACCCAGGTCAAGGTCATGTCCATGGACGTGTTCCACCGCAGCGACGCAGCCTATGAGATCCTCGATGCAGGAGCGCTCATCGCCGGATCATCCACCCTGAACAACCAGATGCTTCCGTCCATGGCTGATGTGCTCACCTATCTCAAGGGCTTGAGACCCCGGAACCTCATCGGGGCCGCGTTCGGTTCCTATGGATGGAGCGGCGAGGCGCCGGATCACATCAACGGCTTCCTTGCCGACATGGGGGTGGACCTCGTCAGGGACCCGGTCAAGGCCAAGTATGTCCCTGATGACGATGCCCTCAAATCATGCTATGAGTTAGGCAGGACAGTCGCCCAGAGGCTCGGCGAGATTATCTGACGATGGAGGATGAGGCTAAAGGGAGGAGACCGCGGCTTGTCCGGGGTTTGAAGACCCTTCCCGATCCGTGTTCCCGGATGCCGGAGCGTATGCAGGCGCCGGAGAAAAGCATAAGATTCCACAAGGGAGGATGAAATGCAGAAATACGTTTGTCAGGTTTGCGGGTACATTTACGATCCGGACAAAGGCGATCCCGAGGGCGAGATCCCTGCCGGGACCTCCTTCGAGGCACTGCCCGAGGACTGGGTCTGTCCGGTGTGCGGCGCCTCCAAGAGCGAGTTCGATCCCGTGGAATGATGCCCTTCGCTCCTGACGGCAGCGTGTCCACCTTAAGAATTCTCCATGACAAAAGGCGGATAGCGCAACCGATCGTGCAGACAACCACGAAGACGGACCTTCAAGCGGGTGGATTGACCGGCTTATGACAGTATCGGATACTCTCCGGAGGGCGTTTCTCCGGGAAACGTTCGAACGGTTCCATCACCCAGAATACATCTCTCCCGATCCCCTGGAGTTCGTGTACCTCTATGAGGACCCGCTCGACCGGGAGATCGTTGGGCTTATCGCCTCGGCGCTTGCCTATGGGAGGGTCGCGCAGGTTCTGAAAAGCGTAGGTGGGGTTCTCGGGAAGATGGGGCCTTCTCCGCGCGCGTTTCTCGAAGACACGCAGGAAGTAGATCTGCGGGAAAGGTTTCGTGGATTCAGGCACCGGTTCACAACGGAATGGGAGCTGGCGGACCTCATCAGAGGCATCCAGGGCGTGCTTCGCAGGCACGGGTCGCTCCAGGCGTGTTTCCTCTCCGGCCTGCGCCCCGGAGACGACACGGTCGGGCCGGCACTGTGCGCCTTTGTCAGAGAGCTCAATGTGCATGAAAACAGCGGAGGCTACAACAGCCTGATCCCGGTTCCGGACAAGAACAGCGCGTGCAAGAGGCTGCACCTGTTCTTAAGGTGGATGGTCCGCTCCGACGCGGTCGATCCCGGGGTGTGGAGGGATGTCCCTCCGGAAAAGCTCATCGTTCCGCTGGATACCCACATGTTCAGGACGTGCAGATCGCTGGGCATGACCACACGGTCACAGGCGGACGGAAAGACCGCCCTGGAGATCACATCCGCTTTCCGAAAGATCGAACCGGGTGATCCGGTGAAGTACGACTTTTCCCTCACCAGGATCGGCATCCGCAGGGAAGGCGATCTTTCCCGGTTGATCGAGTCATGTGCGCGCACATCGGTTATGAGGGGTTGGACGTAAAAAAGGAGGAAGGCATGGACGAACGGATCCGCAATGCCATACACGAGGCATACACCGGAGAAGCCAAGGCCTCGCTCAGGCTCAAAGTTTTTGCCGAAAAGGCCCAGGCAGAAGGCTACCCCCAGCTTGCAAAACTCTTCCGGGTGATTTCATTCTCCGAGGAGCTCCACGGCAAGAGGGCGCTCAGGCTGCTCAAGGAGATCAAGAGCACGGAACAGAACCTCGCCGAGAGCTTCGAGTCGGAGACCAAGGTGGCGGGTGTCGCATACGATAAGTTCATCAGGTATGCGGAAGAGACGGGAGACAGGGCGGCGTCGCTGTACTTCAGCCAGTCGAGGGACGTGGAGGAGATCCATGCAAAACTCTACAAAGAGGCCATGGACCACGTTTTGGAGGAGCGGCAGACCACCTACTATGTGTGCGACCTCTGCGGGTATGTCTCCGACGGCGTGCTGCCAGAGGAATGTCCTGTCTGCGGGGCCGGGAAAGAGCGGTTTGTCCTCTTCGAGTAGATAGCCCTCCAAGCCTTTCCTCTGGAAAGAGGAGGGGTGGACGCATGTCCTCCGTGGCCCCCTGTGCATGGGGAGAGACCGTCTTTGGATAGACGAAGATCAACTCATGGACCGCTGCTTCAGCAGTTCGGCCCAGTAGGTTTCGTATTCCCTGCAGGCCTTCTTGAGTCCTTCGATCGTCCGGATTCCGAGTCGGGTGAGCTGTTCGAGGATTTCTCTTCGTGTAAGCGTCACGGCATGCAACCTTCCTGATAGACCGGTATTTCCATCCGAATCGCCTCAGCCCGATTGATACGATTAAGTGAATCATATATCAAAAAACAACTGGTTCGCCAAGGATAAAATGAATGGCGAATGTTGGCATGCGGGAGATGCCTTTCCGGCTCTGCCGGCAGGGATGTCCAGGGGCTTTTTTCAAATCCGGTGGTCGCACCCAAGTGACGGAAAACCGGTAAAAAGGCCGGAATAGCTTACGGACGCTCCTGCGGGGCGCTCCACTGCCAGTGGAGGAGATCGGAGAGAAAACCGATGCGCGAGTACCCGGGACCGTCCTTGTATGAAAAGAGGAACGAGAGCGCAAAGGAGCGATGCGGGCCGGATCGTGCATACCGGAACGTGCGCCAGAGGACGTTCACCTCGGAGGAGCCGGGCGACGATTCGCCGGAGGCGAGGGTCAGCAGGGGCAGGTAGTTCCTCCGGAAACCCTCGTCATGGATAGGGATGAGCCAGGGGAAGTACCACAGTCTCCTCTCGCCTAAGGTGTGCCGGTGCCACAGAGGCCAGGCAGTGATCTGCTGCGAATCCACCTCCTGCTCCCCGGTCAGGGTGCTCTTCTTGCTCAGGAGCAGGATAGTGGTCCGCTCCTCCCGGATGCCTGAAGCGGGATTGTAGCTCCCCTCGCGCTTGTACAGCGGCCAGAACACGATCTTCATCCGGTAGGATTCACCGACAGTCTTTGTCCAGTAAAAGGGAAAGAGCTTGAGCTCTTCATACGCACCGGTAGCTTTGCGCAACAGGGGCCAGGGAAAGTTCGCGCTCGTGAGCTCGGGCGAGGTGTCTCTGCTGAAGGTGAACAGCGGCCAGAGGATGGAGAAGTTCCAGTAGGTATCCCCGCGCGAGTAATAGAACAGGGGTATGAAGGCGTTGATGTACTGGGCCCCCCGCCGGAAGTGGAAAAAGGGCCACAGAACGTAATCGTGACGGTAGTTCACCGTCTTCTCATATCCCCAGAGGGGAAAGATCTGGAGCTCGCGGCCGGGCGAATACCGGAACACCGGCCACAGCACCGAATAGTTCTCAATGCCGTCCGTGGTCGTCTGTGAATAGAGCGGCCAGAGCACGAACCGGATCCGGTCATGCCCGAAACGGTGATCAAGCCTGCCATAGAGCGGGAAAACACCTCCGTAGCGCTCGGATTCATGCCTTCCATAAAAGAAGACGAGGAGGTGTGCGTTCTCGCGGTCCTCTTCATGTGAGTAGGAGAAGATCGGGATGAACCGCATCCGCTCTCGGGTGGAGTGGCCGAAGGGATAGAGGATGTCTGTCTGGGAGTCGTCGTGGTAGAAAAGGGGGCGAATCGCGATATACTCGTCGGTGAGATCGAAGAGGGGGCCGGCCAGGGAAAGCTGATATCCCTGCTCGCCCGACTCGAAGAAGAGCAGGGGGGCGAGGTTGAGCGTGGCCGCAGGCAGGCACTGCCACGGGGCAAGGAGCATCACCGGAAGCAGAACCCAAAAGGCTGCGCGCGAGAGCGGCATGACCGCTACCAGATCAGGCCAAGGATCGTCCCCAGCACCGTCACAGGCATCTGCTCTTCGATTCCCTGCGCGGCGAGGTTGGCGCTCCTGACCGCCTCCTGGAGATTTGCATAGAGCTCTTCGTCCGTCAGCAGCATTCCCAGCGTCCCGCGGCCTTCGGCCAGCTCGTCAGTGATGATCCTGATATTCTCGGAAATGGCCAGGAGGTTGCCGTAGAGGGCGGGGTCGTTCATGAGCATTGAGATGGTGCTCTCTTCATCTATGCCGGAGGTGATGTTCTGCAGGGAATCAAGGAACCCCACCAGTGAGACATAGAGCGCATCATCTCGGACAAGCCTGCCGATGGTCCCCTCTCCGGCGTTGATGGTGCTCACGATCTCACCGAACTCTTCGGTTGCGGAGGTGAAGCTCCCCGAGGCATCCGCCAGGATGTCGGTGATCCGGCGCAGGCCGGTGATGATGCCCGAAATTTCCTCCCGGTTTTCCGCTACCAGGGAAGATGATTCCTCGGTGAGGTTTCTCAGGTTCGTGAGGATGGCCCACAGGGTCTCCTCATCTCCCAGCGTCGCGTTCAGCGAAAACGAGAGCTCGGTCAGGTTGCCTGCCAGCTCGCCGAGCTGCACGAGGAGATCGTCGAGTGAAGGGGGCACGCTGGTCCGCGCGAGGTTTCCGCCCGGCTCGATCATATTATCCGAGTTCCCGGGCTGGATGACGATGATCTTGTCCCCGAGCACTCCCCGGGTTGCAATCGAGGCCTGGCTGTCGATGGGGATGCGCACGTCCTCATACACCTGGGTCCTGACCAGGGCCGAGTAATCCGCGTTCAAGGTTATATCCTCGACGCTCCCCACCTGGACGCCTGCCAGGACGAGCTGAGAGCCTTTGTTGAGACCCTCTACCGTGGAGAACACCATGCTGACGGGATAGGTCCCTCTTCTTTTAAGGTCCAGCTCTCCGATAGTGAAGGAGAGGGCGGCGAAGACCGCGACAATGGCGACAATGAATATGCCTACCTTTGCCTCGTTGCTCATGCCTGCGCTCCGGAAATCGTTAAGATTTCAGTCCACCAGCTCATTGATCTTTTCCTCCAGCTCGTCCCGGGCGTTTTTGCTGAGCAAAGACGCCTTGAGATAGTGATCGAGAGCCTTGTCTTTCTTCCCCAGGCTCAGGAGCACGTCTCCCATATGCTCGTGGATGGTGGGGTCGGAATCGAGCTTTTCTACTGCCCGTTTCAGGTAGGTCAGCGCCTCTTCCGGCCTGTTCTGACGGAAGAGCACCCATGCCATGGAATCCAGGATGTAGGGGTCGTCGGGACGCTGCTTCAGCGCCTCGCTGATCATCTCGTGGGCCTGGTCGAGGTTGATTGCCTCGTCTGCCCAGATATAGCCTACGAAATTGAGGGCGATCGGATCCTTGGGGTTGCTCTGGAGCAGCTTGGTGGCGATATCCAGCCCCTCCTCTCTCCTTCCGGCCGCGTCGAGCTCTGTGGCGAGCTGATAACCGACCTCGGCACATCCGTTCTTGGGAGAAAAAAAGTCCCATGCCTTCAGCAGCTCATCCATCATCTCGTCGTTCCTGCCGAGGTCTTTGAGAATCGATGCCCTGAGCAGGGCGGCCTCACAGCCCAGCCTGCTGGTTAGATTGATCTGCGAGAGCTGGGAGAAGGCCTCGTCAAGGCGGTCGAGCTTGGCGTATGCGATGGCGAGGTAGTAGGAATCCTCCAGGGACATTTCCTGCAGGGAGGTGATGGTGCTCAGCGCCTCTTCGAACATCCCCTCCTGAAGTTGGAGCAGGACGAGCTTTCGGGTGATCTGGGGGTCGCTGCTGAGCTGCCTGAGCTTTTGCACCTGATCGATGGCATCCTGGTAGCGGTTCGTGGAGATATAGAGGTCAGACAGGGCCACGATGGCCTCCACCGCATCGGGTTCTATCTCGAGGTATTGCTTGTAGACTGATTCAGCCTCTCTCTTCTCTCCCAGGAGCTCATGGACCCTGCCGAGCTCGAGATACGCGGGTCCGAACCGGGGCTGAAGCTCGATCACCCGGCGGAGCTGGTCTTTTGCACACGGGAGGTCTTTGTTTCCCAGGCAGGCCTTGGAGAGGGTATAGAGGACCATGGAGTCGTTGCCGGAGCCGAGCAGACTGCGGAGGATCTCCTGGGCCCCGGTGAAATCCGAGACGATGATCTTCAGATTGGCCAGAAACATCCTGAGCTGGGTATTCTCTGGGTATCTTTCCACCAGAATCTCGGTGTCTTCGATCGCCTGGTTCCAGTCGCCCTTGCGTGCGTATATCCGGGTTCTGAGCTCGAGTGCCTCGTCCACGTAGACGTCGCTTTCGATGAGCCGGTCGATGAACTCCAGAGCGAGGTCGGGTTTATTGATGATATAGAAGATACGCGCCTGGGCGAACCATGCTATGGGGTCGTCGATCTCGGCATAGAGATCCAGGGCATCGTTCCAGTTCCCCAGGTTTTCCTCGTACCGGGCAAGCATGAGGGTGAGACGGGGAGAGTCGGGTTTCCCGGCCACGCGGCTGCCCTCCTGAGGAGGCACGTGCGCGCATCCGGCGCTCAGCGCCAGGATGCTCAGCGCGATGAGGAGACTAATGCTTCCGGCTGTCCGCAATGGCAAACATCTCCCTGACGGCCGCCTCCGGATCGGGGCTGCCGAAAACGCTGGAACCGGCCACGACCACGTCCACGCCCTGATCCAGCACCATACACAGATTGCCCGGTCCGATTCCCCCGTCGATCTCCACGAGGATGTTCCTCCCGGTCGCGAGCGCTTTTGCCTCCGCGATCTTCGGCACCACCGCGTCGATGAAGCTCTGGCCCCCGAAACCCGGGTTGACGCTCATGATCAGGATGAGGTCCAGCACATCGAGGCAGTAGGCAATCGTGCTCAAGGGGGTCGACGGATTCAGCGCCACTCCCGGGGCACACCCCAGCTCGCGTATTCTCGTCAGTGTCCGGTGCAGGTGCGGGCAGGTCTCGGCGTGGACCGTGATTCCGTTGGCGCCTGCCTGGGCGAATGCCTCGAGATAGCGGTCGGGGTCGGCCACCATCAGGTGACAGTCCAGATAGGCGCCGGTGACGGACCGGACGCTCTTGACCACCAGGGGTCCGATGGTGATGTTCGGCACGAAACGCCCATCCATGACATCCACATGAATCCACTGTGCCCCTGCCGATACGACCTTCCGGATGTCACGGCCCAGGTTTGCAAAATCAGCCGACAGTATGGACGGCGCGAGTATCATTCCAACCTCTCATAGACCTCGTTTTTTTCCGTATATAAAGGTTCCTTTTGCACCTGTTGTGCCGGTATCTTTTTTACCACGGATTCTTCAAGATTGCTGCACCATTTTTTCGTCAGCTATGTGCGGGCGGCATTTCCGAGCATGACCCGGGAGGCATGCAGACCGTTGGAAAAGGCGCGGGCGTCCAAGGCCTTTTTCCCCTCCAACTGCAGCACCTGCGGGAGCAGGAACCCCTCCTTGCAGGCAATGGTGAGCTCGTGGTCGGTTTTGCTCAAGGTCCCGAACTCGAGTGCGTGCTCCTCGAACCGGTATGTGCTCTTGAGAATCTTGAGCATCTTCGAGTCAAAGAAGGTGTAGGCGCACGGCCAGGGGAGAAGACCCCGGACCATGTTGTGGATTGAGCGGGGATCCAAGCTCCAGTCGATCTCGCCCTCTTCCTTTTTCAGCATGGGGGCGTAGGTCGCCTTGTCGTGCTCCTGGGGCTTCGCCTCGATCATGCCCCTTTCCAGCAGGTCGAGGGTTTCCAGGAGCTTTTCCGCGCCGAGCTCGCTCAGGCGCGCCGAGAGGCCTACGGCGTCTTCATCTTCGGGGATGGGCACCTCGGATTGGAGGAACACAGGCCCGGAATCCATGCCCGAGTCGATCTGCATGATGCTCACCCCGGTCGTGGCGCACCCCGCAAGGATCGCCCGGTTGATGGGCGCAGCCCCTCTGAAGGCGGGCAGGAGCGAGGCGTGTACATTGATGAACCCGTGCGCGGGGATGGCGAGCATCTCATCGGGGATCATCTTCCCGTACGCCACCACGATGACCGTGTCCAGGGCGAGATCACGGAGCATACCCATGAGCTCGGCATTCCCTTTCAGCGTCTGCGGCTGCACGACGGGAATGCCTTTTTCAAGGGCCAGTTCCTTGACCGGGGGCATCACCAGATGCCTGCCTCTGCCTTTCGGCTTGTCGGGCTGGGTGACCACGCTCAAGACCCGGTGTTTCCCTGACTCGATCAATGCCTTGAGCGAGGGCAGGGCAAACTCCGGCGTGCCCATGAAGGCGAGTCTCATAAGGTCCCTTTTTTCCTTTTTTTCAGATAGATGGAGCGTTTCAGGCTGGATGCATAGTCCAATATCACCTTGCCATCCAGGTGATCGATCTCGTGCTGGAATATTCTTGCGAGATACCCGTTCGCCTCCATGCGGACCTCGTTGCCCTTGAGGTCGATACCCGTGACGAGTATCCGGGAGGCGCGATCGACCTCCACAGAGGTCTCCGGGACGCTCAGGCACATCTCGATGTCCGTTTCCACACCCTCCTTCTCGGCGATGACCGGGTTGATCAGGACGATGAGCTGGCTCTCGTCCTTTCCAGCGGAGGGGTCAACGAGAATGAGCCGGATGGGCTCGCCCACCTGGGGGGCGGCGAGGCCCACACCGGGGGCGGTATGCATGGTGTGTCTCATATCCTCGGCAAGGGTTACGATATCGAGATTGATGTCGTCCACCTCGTGCGCCCGGGATTTGAGAACCTTGTCCGGATAGATCAGGATCTCTTTTTTCGGCATAGTACGCTACCATAGAACCAAAGCTTCCGGTCTGTCAAGTGGCGCTATTCCTTGCTGGTTTCCCGGATTCGGGAAAGAGTCTGGGGTTGCGGTATTGCTGGAACGTTCTGCACTTCATCCGGTGCTTGCACGCCATGCACACGTCGAGGGCGACCTTGGGCTCGCCCTTTCTTCTGAGGCAGATCAGATAGATGCTCACGACAGAGGCAACCCCGCTGCAGCGAAGGCCTGCCGGACAACCGCGTCCGGGACGTCAGCCCCGGTGAGGAGCCGGAAGTTCTCGCCGGTCTGGTGGTAGAGCATGTGGTGCCCGGGGATGAGGGTGCAGCCGCGGCTCCTTGCCTCGCGGCCGAGCGCCGTGTCGCGCATGACCGTCTCAAGGATTCTCACATCCTTTCTCAGGCCTCTCATGTCGAGGTCTAAGGGGATATGGTCAGCCACCGGAGTGGTCTGAACGACCACGTCCATCTCCGGGAGCATGTCCGGGTGGAAGAGGCCGGCCCGGTCTTCAGGAAAGTGCTCCAGAAGGGCGCGAGCGCGCTCCAGGGTGCGGTTGAGGATGGCGACGCAGCGGGCGCCTGCCTGGAGCAGGGCATGGATAACGGCGCGGGCTGCACCCCCTGCGCCGATCACCAGGCACCTTGCACCCCTGACATCACCGATGGCCTGCACAGCGCCGGCGCCGTCGGTGTTGTACCCGGTAAGCACACCCCCGGGGCTCCTCACCACCGTATTCACCGCCCCAAGATCTGCCGCGGGAGGCAGGAGTTCGTCCAGGAGCACGGCCGCGGACTCCTTGTGGGGTATGGTCACGTTGAACCCGCCGAGGTTGTTCCATGAACGGTATGCCTCGATGGTTGCGGGCAGAGCCTCAGGCGGGGTGTCGTGCGCAATGTATGCCATGTCCATGGACATGGCTTCGAACAGGTGGTTGAAGACCGCGGGCGCCACCACATGGACGCAAGGGTGTGCGATGATGGTAAAGATGCGCGTGGTGCCGGTTATCTTCACGCTGAGTCTCTTCTCCGGCGGATCTTTTCCTCGATCAGGGACAGGATCTCGCCTGCTGATCCCTGGATAAGAAAATCCGAAACCCGCCCGGTCAGCGGTGTGGGTTCACGGTTGATCTCCACCACGCGGCATTTCCCCTTGGGAAGGGGGATGCCGCGTACGCCCCAGAAGTATGAGCTTATCCCCTTGGCGATCAGCGGAAGGGATGCCGCAGGCTCCACCTGGGCCGAGGTCCCGATCACGAGCATGAGATCGCAGTCTTCCGCTTCGCGGAACGAACGCTTCATGGCATCCTGGGGGATCGCCTCGCCGAAGAAGACCGCATCGGGCTTGAGGACACCCCCGCACTCGCACCGGGGGGGTATCCTGGTCTCGAGATCCGAGAGCACCTGCTCGTAGCCGTACTTCTTCCTGCACTTCAAGCACCTGGCAAAGAGCATGTTGCCGTGGAACTCGATGACGCTCTTGCTGCCCGCCTTCTGGTGGAGGTTGTCGACGTTCTGGGTGATGATCGTTCTGATGATGCCGATCTCTTCGAGATAGGCCAGGGCTTGGTGGCCCAGGTTGGGCCTAGCGTCCCAGAGAGAGAACTCTCCGGAGCGGTTCATGTCGAGCATGCAACGCCAGACCTCCTCGGGGTCGGCGAGAAAGCGCTCGAGGAAGAACATGGTCGGGTCGTACCGCTCCCAGATGCCGCCCGGGGAGCGGAAGTCGGGGACTCCGGATTCGGTCGATATGCCGGCACCGGTCAGGACAATCGCGTGCTCCGCTTCCAACAGGAGTTCCACGGTCTTGTCGATAAGGGATAATTCCATATGTTCGGCTTTATCAGAGGAGCCGAGCAAGGTCAAGGCGTATCAAGGGCATGAATACAGGCCCGATCATGCTGCCGGGCTTTTGTATCTCAAGCCTGATGCATCTTTTTCATACCGTATATCCCTTAAAGGGCGGGTCCGCTTGCGGGGGAAGGGCGGGAGATTCGACTGCATCCCTTCGATCCGTCACCCGGCATCCCGGTCTGTGAGGGCGGGGAGCACCGGTCGGCCCGGGCCCGGCAGGGAGGTCTACCGGACAGGGAGAGCCGGTTCTGTCGGCGCCGGCGGCTGAGTCACCGCATCCTCTTCTCCTTCCAGGTGAAAGAGATTCTCCGGAATGCCGGTGTCGAACCGATAGTTCGAGAGCCGGATATCGCTCTGGTTGCCTGTTGCGTCCTTGAGGAGGATCCTCTTGATGGCGTGGGAGTCGTCGGTCCAGACCGTGATGTGGCCAGAGCCTTGCCGGGGGTAGAGGAACAGGGCGTCCGAGCTTTCCTGCACCTCATAACCATCGCCGATGGACTCCAGCCCGGAGAAGAACCCCAGGATATTCTGGTTCGCCATCTCGGGCGGCAGGGCCTGCACCGTGGTGGTATCTTCCTCCGGGATGTGGATTACCACCTCCTGGCCTTTGAGGATGATGATCTGCCGCTGGGGCTTGAAGACGTCCATCCGTACACCCACTCCGCGCTTGTAGGAAACCGTGCCCGTGAACCGGATCTCCTTGTTCACCAGACTCTGGAAGGTGTTCTGTGTGAAGTTCACGGTGAAGTCCTGGTAGTCTTTATAGAATTGCTGGATGTTCTTGAGGTTTTCCGCGTACAGGGGGGATGCCGCGCAAACCGCGAATATGAGTATGATCAGGCTATTCTTCCATTTCAGAGCCATAAGAGCTTACCAATACCTTTCTTGGTTTTCCCGCCGTATCGGCGGGACCGATGATTCCTTCGCGCTCCATCTGCTCGATGATGCGCGCCGCACGGTTGTATCCGATCCGGAACCTCCGCTGAATGAGTGAGATGGAGGCGCTCCCCTTTCCGGTCACGAACTCAAGTGCCTCGTCGTACATGGGGTCGTATTCGTTCTCGGCTGAGGAGCCGCCGTTGTTCGGATCATCCTCTGCCATGCGGGCGATCTGATCGTCAAGCCCCTCGATGTATTCCGGACCGCCCTGTTCCCGGATGAACTCCACCACCTTGTCGAGCTCTTCCTCGGAGACATATGCGCCGTGCACACGCATCAGGTGAGAGTTGCCGGGAGTGAGGAAGAGCATGTCGCCCAGACCAAGGAGCTGCTCGGCCCCGGAGGAGTCGAGGATGGTCCGGGAGTCGATCTTGGACGACACCCGGAACGAGATCCGCGAGGGGAAGTTCGACTTGATGAGCCCGGTGATGACGTCCACCGAGGGGCGCTGAGTCGCCACGATCATGTAGATTCCCGCAGCCCGGGCCATCTGGGCGAGCCTTGCGATGTAGACCTCCACCTCGCGGTTGGCCATCATGAGGTCGGCCATCTCGTCGATGACGATCACCAGCTTGGGCAGCAGGCCCGTGCAGGCCTCCTGGTTCTTGAGTGTGGCCAGGGTGGTTGCCCCGTCCTTTTCGTTCTTCTTCACCTTCTTGTTGTACGAGTCGATCCCCTTGACGCCCAGGTTCTTGAACCACTCGTAGCGCATCTCCATCTCGCTCACGGCCCACTTGAGCACCGGGATGGCCTCCTTGGGGTTCACCACGACCGGATAGAGCAGATGGGGGATTCCCTCGTAGTGGGAGAGTTCGATCCGCTTGGGGTCGATCATAATGAACTTGAGCTCGGAGGGGTCGTTGCGGTAGAGCAGCGAGAGGATCATGGTGTTCAGACCCACGCTCTTGCCCGTGCCGGTGGCGCCTGCGATGAGCAGGTGGGGCATCTTCGCCAGGTTCGCAACCACGGGGGTGCCCTCGATGTTGGCGCCCAGTGCCAGGGTGAGCGGCGCGCTGGACATGACGAACTCCCTGCTGGAGAGGATCTTCTTCAGATATACCATCTCGCGGGTCCGGTTGGGGATTTCGATCCCGACCGCGTTCTTTCCGGGTATGGGCGCGACCACCCTCACGGGCGAGGCCTTGAGCACCATGGCGAGATCGTCCGCAAGGGAGACGATCTTATTGATCTTGATGCCCGGGGCGGGCGTGAACTCGTACATGGTGATCACCGGGCCCGGCCGGATTTCCAGGATTTCGCCCTCCACGCCGAAGTCCTTGAGCTTGGAGATGATGAGCGAGGCGTTCGCCTTGAGCTCCTTCTCGGTGATGATGCGGTTTTTCGCAGGCGGATTGCTGAGCAGGGTCAGGGAAGGCCGCTGGTAGTTGCTCACAAAATCGAGCGTTGCCTGCTTGGGCAGCTCGATCACGGCCTTTTCCTCGTGCCCGGAAATGGTTATCTGTGGCTCCTTCTTCCCTGAAGGGACCTCCCCCGCGGCGGCCTCGGACGTCTGCAGCTTTTCCTCGGGCGGCTTCCTGAGGGCCTTCTGCCTGACCGGCTTTTCCATCTCCCTGCGTTTGCGCTTGAGCTGCCGGTTTTCCCGTATGCTTGCGGCGAGGTCTTTCAGGGCGTGGTAGGGGGTGAAGAGATCGTAGCCCATCATCACCCCGGCGCACAGCAGCATGAGCAGGAGCACGACCGACCCCCACGAGAGATAGGTGAAGAGCGCCGTGCCGATGATATGGCCCAGGAGCCCGCCCGCCTTCATGGCCTCTCTGCCCAGCAGCCCGGTGTTCATCTGGACGATATCCAGCAGCCCGAGCGACACGAAGAAGAGGATGAGGGTGCTCACCGGTTTCGTCCACCGGGTGAAGGCCTGGTTCCGCAGGAAGCCCACGCCGTATTCCATCAGGAAGAGCGGGATGATGAAGGCGGTGATGCCGAAGACGATGAACAGGCCGTCTGAGAGATAGGAGCCGATGATGCCCATCCAGTTGCTGATGTTCTCGACCTTCTGGGAGTTGGAGAAGCCGGGATCGGCTGCATGGTGGGAAACCAGGGCCAGAAGGATGAAGATGGCGATGAAGATCATGAATATCCCGACAAGCGGGAAGGGGAAACTCGATCTATCGCGGCTGTTCCTTTTCGCCATTTAGAACCCTCCAAGGGAATGCGCTGCCAGATAGAGTGTTCCTGCAATCCAACAGTAGACCGAAAAGATGAAAAAATTGTGCTTTCGTAGAGTCCATACCAGAAATTTCAGGGAAATCAAACCCACGATGCACGAAGTGACGGCGCCGATGAGGTGCTCCGGCTCCACGGACCCGGTCTGGCCGCCCCACTCCAGGGCCGCGGCCCCGAGGATGGCCGGGATGGAGGCGATGAACGAATAGCTCGCGGCCCAGGTGCGCTCCATGCCCGAGAACACGCCTGCGAATATGGTGGAACCCGAGCGCGATATCCCGGGGATGATGGCGAAGGCCTGGAAAAGTCCGATGGTCAAGGCGTCCCTGGCCCGGATCTGTCCGTAGGGCTTTCCGGTATTCTTCTTCCGGTCGGTGGCGAAGGTGAGGACGCCCGTGACGATGAGCATGGCGGCCACCAGGGAGGGCATGGAGAACATTGTCTCGAAATGCTCCTGGAACAGGACGCCGATCGCTCCGGTGACCGCGGTGGTGATCAGAATGCACCCGATGATCCAGGCCTGATCCCTCTGGTAGGTCCCGGGCATGATGCCCCTGATCAGGCCATAGACCTCCTTGTGGAAGAAGATCAAGACCGCCAGGGTGGTCCCCAGGTGGACCGAGACATCGAAGAGGATGTCACCGAGCCACCTTTCGCCGAAGAAGCCTTGGAGCAGGACGAGGTGGCCGGAGCTGGAAACGGGCAGGAACTCGGTCAGCCCCTGGACCGTGCCTAAAATGAGTGCTGCGAGAAGATCGTGCAAGGGTTCCTCCTAAATTTCGACAATGAGGGGAATGATCATGGGCTTCTTCCCCAGGCGGGCCTTGAGCCGCGCGCCCAGGGACTCGCGGAGACGGTTCTGGAGGTCAAGAACGTTGATCTCCCGGTCCAGGCATGTATCCATGACGCTCTCCGCATGGATCCTGATGTCGTCCACGATCTCCTGCTCCATGCTTGCGGGGACGACGCCCTTGCACATGATATCGGGGCCGAGAACGATATCCGGCTTGGCCGGATCGATCACCACGAAGGCGACTACAAGGCCGCCCTCGGAGATGTGCCGCCGGTCTCTCAAGACCACGTCCCGGATGTCGCCGGTGAGCTCACCGTCGACGAAACACCTGCCGCGAGGGGTTTCCCCGGTCAGGTGAAGGCCGTCTTCCTCGACACTCCACACCTGCCCCGGCCTTGCCAGGACGACCTCAGGTGCCTCGCCGGGCATGGTCTGGACCATCTCCGCCAGGGCCTTCATCTGCCTGAGCTCCCCATGGATGGGCATGACGGCCTTGGGTCTGAGCAGGGTGACGGCCTTGCGCAGCTCCTCCCGGGATGCATGACCCGTGGCGTGGACCGGCGCCGTGTCGGGATACCAGACCCTGGCGCCGAAATCGATGAGCTTGTCGATGCACCGGGTGATGGCGAGCTCGTTGCCGGGGATCATCCGGGCGGATATGATCACACTGTCGCCCTCTTTGACCTTGAACTTGTGCCATCCCCTTGCAATGAGCGACAGCACCGAAAACACCTCGCCCTGGGTGCCGGTGCAGACGACCATGACCTTCGAGCGGTCCATGGAGATGATCTCTTCGGGCTTGACGATGTCCCGGGGATCGATCTCCAGGGCGCCCAGGTCCATGGCGATGTCCACCACCTGGCTCATGCTCCGGCCGATGATGGAGACCTTCCTGCCGCTTTGCACCGCGATGTCGCAGAGCATCTGGATGCGGTGCACGTGGCTCGAAAAGGTGGATACCAGCACCGCTCCCTTGGTGTTCCGGACGATGCCGGCGATGGTCTGCCGAGCCGTCTCCTCGTCGGAGACCCTGGGGTCCACCTCGGCGTTGGTGCTCTCGCACATGAAGAGTTTTACGTCTTTCACACTCGCGCCGTACTCGGGCGGAACCTGCCTGAAGTCTCCTGAGTGCACGATCGTGCCCTGCGGCGTATCCATTTTCAAGGCATAGCAGCCTAAGGTGGAGTGGAACACCTCGATGAACTCGATCTCGGTGCCGGCCAGCGTGACCTTCTGGCCCGGATACACCTCCTTGAGCCGGGTGTTCCCGTTGATCTCGGACTCCCTGAGTTTTCTCTTCACCAGTTCCAGGGTGAAGGGGTGGCTGTAGACGGGTATGGGGGCGTCTTTGAGGAGGTAGGGCAGGGCGCCCACATGGTCTTCATGGCCGTGGGTGAGGATGATTCCCTGGAAGGCCTCCTGGTTTTCCTTGATGTAGCTGAAATCCGGGATGATCTGGTCGATCCCGGTGGGGTTGTATTTCGGGAACATCAGGCCCGCGTCAATGACGAACGAGCCGCTGCTCGTTTCGATGACCGTGCAGTTGAGGCCGAATTCCCGCACTCCCCCGAGGGGAATTACGCGTACAAAGCTCAATGATTCTCTCCTGACAGATGTTGGATGTGGGTCCGCAGGACACGCTCGGCCTCGGTGATGTCGGCGCGCGTCTGCTGCGGGACGGGAATATGGTCGAACATGAGGGGGGCCCCGATCCGGATTCTCACCGGAGAACGTTTGATGGACGAGGTCCACCGGGGCATCAGCTCATAGGCCCCCGAGATGCCTACGGGAATGACCGGCTTGCCCAGCGCAAGGACGAGCCGGATGGTGCCGGTACGGAAGGGGAGCATGGTGTTGTCCCACGTCCGCTCTCCCTCCGGATAGATCCCCAGGATGTGGCCCTGGTTTATGACCCGCACGGCGTTGCGCACCGCCTGCGTGTCGATGGTGTAGCGCCTGACGGGGAACGAGCGGGCATGCCTGAGGGCCCAGGTGAGCAGCCTCCCCCGGTACTCAGAGTTCTTCGCCATGAACCAGATGTTCCGCCTCGGGAACACCCCGAGGATGAGCGAGTCCATGAACGAGGTATGGTTCGACAGCAATACCGCAGGGCCTTTTTCCGGAATATTTTCCAGGCCCTTGATATCCACCGAGAACAAAGATTTGATCACGGGCCTGGCGATGATTCGGACCACCGGGAGCAGCAGGCTGGTATCGAACCGGTAATGCCTCTTTGCGGGCACGCTTAAGTTTCGGTGGCCCCCGGCGCGTGCCGGTTTTTCGCGGAAATCGTCTTCGAAGCGGAGCCTGGGATAGAATTCGGCGATCTTCCGGGGGGCGTGAAACCGCTCCAGGCAGCGGCGGATGCAGTCTTCCCACTTCTTGCCCGATTCGTGGAGAAAGTCGAAGAAGAGGATGCCTGAGGTGCGGCTGGTGAGAATGACGGTGTTGGACTCGATGGTGATCGCGATGAGGTCTTCTATGGGAATTTCCAATGTCTCTTTATCACCTAAGAAGCGCAGCCCGTCGCTCTTGAGGGTGATGACACCCTCGTCGCAGACCGCCCGGGTGAACCGGGTGGCGATCACCCCGGCAAATCCCCGATAGGTGCCTCCGGTTGCCTCTCGAGAAAGGACGACCCGGCCGCTCTGCATGATAGGCCCGGTATCGTCCGGCGGGAGATCGAAGGAGAGGATCCGCCGGTACCAGTGGGAGATGGTGTTTTTCTCGCCGTTGATTAAGACCTCGGTGCGCGAGACGACTTGTACGGACGCTCGGCAGTGGACGCACCTTGAGCCGTCCATCCACTCGAAGCTGCCGCATGAGGGGCATCGGTAGAGGATATCGGTGATCATAGGCTACAAAGTATAGCCTAGTTTTATCGAGTTGTACACCTCTTCCATGAGCTCCTCCACGCTGCGGCCGGCCGTCTCGATCGGACGGCCCACATTCATGGTGATTGTTCCGGGCTTCACCCTCTTGCCGTGCTTGGGGAGCACCTCGCGGGAACCCACAATGGTGATGGGTACGATGGGGACCCCGGCCTGAACGGCCAGATGGAACCCGCCCTTCTTGAAGGGGTACTGGAGCCTGCCGTCGCACGACCTGGTGCCCTCGGGGAAGATGACGATTGATGCGCCGCCGCGGATCTTCTCCGCTGCGACCCGCATGCTGGCCAGCGCCCTCTCGTGGTTCGAGCGGTCGATCATGATGTACCCGGCCCTTCTCATGGCAAGCCCCAGGAGCGGGATGGAGTACAGCTCCTTCTTCGCGGTCCAGCGGAACTGGACGTTGAGATGCCCCAGGATCGCAAAGACATCGAAGTGGCTTACGTGATTCGCCATATACACCGCCGGGCCGCGGGGGATGTTCTCTTCTCCCTTCATCTCAACTCTCACCCGAGCGCACCACAGGGTGAAGCGGGCCCAGAGACGCGCAAGGAGGTGAGGGATGTTCCCGGTCCTGCTGAACAGAGAGATCAGAACATGGGGCACGATCATGATCATGATGAAGAGATACGATCCTGCTGCAGTGGTAAAGGTCCAGAACATGGCAAGAATTTACAAAACTTTTACAATCGTGTCAATCCGCTGTTGCCGCCCCGGGATGTCCGCCTCTGCAGGTTGGGGGGAAAGACAGGTTCTTAGCAAAGCAGTAGAGGTCCGGTCTCAATGTTTGGCACGAAAAATGTCATATGGTGAGACCCGGCCTCTGCTGTGATCCCCAAGATCCTCTTACCGGGTGAGCACAGCCATGAGATCGTCGAGCATTTCCTCGCGGGTTTCGATGGCGCCGAGCACCGCCTCGAAGCCTCTCTGGGCCCGGATCAGGTCGCAGATCTCCTGGGGAAGCTCAACGTTCGAGGCGCAGTGCCCGCCTTCGGTGGGTACCCCTTCGGTTTCGGTCCGCGCAGTCGCGGCCTCTACCGATCCCATAAGGCCCTCGCGTATGGTGGTGCGGATGGACCGGTAGTCTTCGGTGTTCATATTCGCGATGTTCGAAGACGCCCCGCTGAGCAGGGCCTGGTGCGCCCGAAGCGAAGATATCAGGATGTCCGCCATTATCTCCCCTTGCTCATATATCGGTTGCATGACTATAATCTTGATCATGAAGAACCGGGGTCTGCTGGAAAAGCTCATAGTGGCCTATGCGGTGTTCGTCATCGTCATCCTGGGCCTGGCGGTTTTCCTGGTATACGTATCCTCCCGGATCGGCAACGTAACCGCCGATATCTACTACCTCGATCAACATAAGCGCGAGATCACGGACAACCTCATAAACGAGCTGATCTCGCTCGAGGAGACGTCGAAGCAGTATCTCCTCCTGCAGAAGGAGTCATACAAGTCCCTGATCGGGAAGCGGGAAGAGAACATCACCCGGGCCTGGGAATACCTGTGCCTGGAAGGTGTGTGCCCCAACGAGGAAGAGATGCGCGCCGTGCGCAAGGGCATCCAGATATGGGGGGGCTACCTGCAGCGGTTCTATTCCAGGCTTTCGGACCCCCTCACCGATGCCGAGGCGCTCGAGGACGTGTTCCGCGAAAACAGCAGGGACATGGACACCATGATCAAGCTGGCCCGGTTTGTCAACAGCGCATCCCTCAAGGCCCTTGACCGGAAAATCGTGTTTCTGAAGGGGCTGGGAGACCAGATCCGAGTGTTCACCTGGTGGGCGGTGAGCATTGCCGCCACCATCGGTCTGATCATACCCCTGCTCATATACAAGAGCATCACGGACGACCTGGTCACGATCCGAACCGGGATCAAGCACATCGCCCAGGGCGACTTCTCCTACAAGATCCCCCTCTACTCCAACGACGAGCTGGGCATACTCGCGGAATCGTTCAATTCCATGTCGAGGCGTCTGAAGGAGCTGGACAACATGAAGTCCGAGTTCATCTCCATCGTTTCCCACGAGCTCAAGACCCCGCTCACCTCGATGAGAGAGGCCGCGAACCTCCTCATGGAGGGTGTGAGCGGTGATCTCAACGAGAAGCAGCAGCGGCTGATCGTCATCATGGGACAGGGGATCGAGCGGCTCATTCAGATGACCTCCGAGCTCCTGGAGATGTCAAAGCTCGAGAGCGGTATGATGCCGCTGCAGAGGGAGTTCGTCGACATGAACGTCATGGTGTCCGATTTCATCTCCGAGGTGCAGCACTTTGCTGAAAACAATGGGATTCGTCTGTCAGCCGTCTATCTGCCCGAAGAACGCAAGGTCTACCTGGACAGAAACAAGATCCTGCGGGTGTTGACAAATCTGACCCATAATGCGATCAAGTACTCTGACAGCGGTTCGGAAGTTGAGCTGAAGCTAGATACATCTGACGGGCATATCACAGTGGAAATCAAGGATAACGGGAAAGGTATTCCTCAAGAGGACATTCCCTTGATATTTGAGAAGTTTTATCAGTCCAAGACAACCAGGGGTCATAGCGGTATCGGTCTCGGATTGGCTATCTCCAAGAGTATTGTAGAGGCTCACGGGGGAAAGATTTATGCAAAGAGCTGTGTCGGCAAGGGGAGCGTTTTTACATTTACTCTGCCTATTCACCCTCGTATTTCTGCTGGGAGGGTGTAAGGCTGATTCCTTCAACAACAAGCTCAAGAGTGCAGAAGACGAACTCTCCATGGGAAATCGGATCACCCAGGATCTCTCGACGACACCGGTGCTGATTCCTCCTCCGGTCGCAGCCCGTCACACCATTGCCATGGCGATCGATTCGCTCCTCAGTGACAAGTACGATGCGAACGAGATCAGAAAGACCCTCACCCTTATGCGCAAAGACCCCTTTATCCCGCGTTACCTGAAGGTCGAGGCCGGATATCTTCTGATCCTGCTCGAGAAGCTGGAGGAGCAGAAGAAGATCGCGAACAAGCATGCAGCGGAGAAGGAGCGGGTGCAGCGGGAGATCAAGAAGGAGCTCGAAGAGAGGTACACGGCAGAGAATGATCGTTTGAAACAGGAACTGGACGAGTTGCGGTACAAGCTCCAGAAGATCGAGGAGATTCACATCAACACCGAGAAGAAACGAGGCATTCAATGACCAGAAAAGCAAAGATCATCGTTCTGGACGATGAGCCGAACATCGTGGAGGTAATCCTCGCCAGGCTGGATGCCCTGGGATTTTCGGCCCGGGGGTTCACGGCCGCCGCCCAGGCCCTGGACGCCCTGAAGTCCGACAGTTTTCACGTGCTGCTCACAGACCTCAAGATGCCCGACATGGACGGTATGGAGGTATTGAGGCGGGCCAAGCTGATCGATCCGGATATCGAGGTGATCATTTTCACCGCCTACGGCTCTATCGAGGGGGCGGTCGAGGCCATGAAGCAGGGAGCGCACGATTACCTGGTCAAGCCCTTCGAGCCCATCGAGCTCATTGCCAAGATCGAGGCGGCCATCGAGAAGCGGGAGCTCAAGCAGCGGGTACGCTATCTCGAGCAGGAAATCGAGGACCAGATCGAGCATCACATCTACGCGGAGAGCCCTGCCATGAAGAAGGTGCTGGCGCTCGCGAAGCAGGCGGCCAAATCGGACGCCACCGTGCTGATCCTGGGCGAGTCGGGCACGGGCAAGGAGCTCATCGCCAAGATGCTCCACTATGAGAGCAACCGCAGGGATAAAAAATACGTGATCATGGACTGCGGCGCTACCCCGGCCTCCCTCATCGAGGCCGAGCTTTTCGGCTATACCAAGGGCGCCTTCACCGGGGCCATCCGGGACAAGCGGGGAATTATCGAGGAGGCCGACAACGGCACCCTGTTTCTGGACGAGATCGGCAACATCTCGCCCGAAATGCAGACGCGGATGCTCCGGGTGCTGGAGACGGGAGAGTTCCGGCCCGTGGGCCAGGTGGATCAGAAGAAGGTCGACATCAGGTTCATCGCAGCCACGAACGTCGATCTCAGGCAGAAGGTGAAGGATGGAGAGTTCCGGGAAGACCTCTACTACCGGCTCAAGGTGATCACCATAGAAATCCCTCCCTTAAGGGAGCGGAAAGATGACATTCCCGGGCTTGCGCAGATCTTTCTCACCGAGTTCTGCAACCGGACCGGCAAGAAAATCACTGGCTTCAGCAAGGAGGCGGTGAAACTGCTCATGGATCACCGGTGGCCGGGCAATGTACGCGAGCTCAAGAACGTCATTGAGTCGGCGGTGGTGCTCTGCGCTGGCGAGGTGATCACGCCCGACGACATCTACCTGCACGATCTGGGGGTAAAAGAAGAGAGCGAAGACGATCTCAATCCCCTGGAGGCTCAGGAGAAGGCCATGGTGGTGGACGCCCTGAAAAAGGCGAAGTGGGTCCAGAAGGACGCGGCCGATATCCTGGGCATCTCGCGCCGGGTCATGCACTACAAGATCAAGAAGTTCAAGATACAGGCGGACAAGAACAAGAAGCTTGCGTGATTTCGCTGCTCATGCGGGGTGCCGCCCCTAAAGGCGGGGCTGTGTTTTTAAGGGTAGTCAGGCCCTGACGCGCTGCAACACCTCTTTCCCACCGGGCTGCAAAGAAGCACGCTCCAAGCGGCCTCCCTGCCGGCCGCCGAGGCCAGGGATGCGGTTTCTCCCTGTAGGCTACTCATCCTTTCGGTCCATCTTCCGATACAAAGTCCTGGTCGATATCCCGAGCAGCTTTGAGGCGAGCCCCTTATCCCCCCCGGTACGTTTGAGCGTCTCCTCCATGAGGATCCGCTCGACCTCATCGAGCGGCGTTCCCAGGGGGATGGTGACCGACTCCGTCATCCTGGTGCTGCACTGGGTGAGCTCCCGGGGGAGGTCGTCGGCGCCGATGATCCCGTCCCTGTCGAGGACCACGCACCGTTCGATCATGTTTTCCAGCTCGCGCACGTTGCCCGGCCATTCATAGGAGAGGAGCAGCTCCATGGCCTTGGACTCGATCCCACTGATATCTTTGGCGTTTTTCTTGGAAAACCGGTTGATGAAATGCTGCACCAGGTTCGGCACGTCTTCTTTGCGCTCCTTGAGGCCGGGCAGCTTGATCGTGATGACGTTGAGCCTCCAGTAGAGATCCTCCCGAAACAGGCCCTCCTTGACCATTGCCTGGAGGTCCTTATTGGTGGCCGCAATGATCCGGGTGTCGGTATGGATGGTCTTGTTGCTGCCCAGACGCTCGAAGTTGCCCTCCTGGAGGATCCTCAGCAGCTTGACCTGGACTGCCTGGGGGACCTCCCCGATCTCGTCGAGGAAGATGCTGGACTTGTCCGCCACCTCGAAGCGGCCTTCCTTGCGCGCCACAGCGCCGGTGAAGGCGCCCTTTTCATAGCCGAAAAGCTCCGACTCGATGAGGGTCTCGGGGATCGCCGCGCAGTTCACCTTCACCATGGGACGGCTCCCCCGCGGGGAGAGCTGGTGGATCATGTCGGCGATCACCTCCTTGCCCGTGCCCGACTCGCCCAGGATCAGGACTGTAGCCTGGCTGGGGGCCACCTGCCGGACGAGTTCCATAATGCTCCTCATCCGGGGACTCGATGACTCGATGAGCGGGCCGGACTCGAAGGCCTCGATCCGCTCCTTCATCCGGATGTTGTCCATGGTCAGGATCTGCTTTTCGATGGCCTTGTTGACCGCCTTTAAGATATCGGCCTTCTTGAACGGTTTGGTGATGTAGTCGTATGCCCCCTGTTTCATCGAGTCGACCGCAGTGTCCACCGAGGCGTAGCCCGTAATGATGATGACCTCGGTGAAAGGCGATACGGACTTGCACACCTTGAGCAGCTCCACGCCGTCCATCCCGGCCATCCGGATGTCGGTGATCAGGAGGTCGATGCCTCCCCGTCTGAGGATCTTGAATGCCTCGTCTCCGTTGGACGCCGTCTCCACCGAAAACCCCTCCTTGCCCAGGATCTTCTGCAGAGACTCGCGGATGCCGATCTCGTCGTCTACGACCAGGATCTTCTTGTTCATGGCACAAACGGGTCCTTTTTCATCTCGGCAGCTATATCCTGCCGTCCACGGCCGCTGACGGCGACCTCCTCGAACACGGCGCCGCCCCTGCCGTCGGGCGCGTAGAGGCAGTAGGTACCGGCAGGAACGCCGTCGAACACAAACCGGTTTTTCTTGTCAGGCCGCGCCGAGAAGCGAATCGAATTTTTCTTCAGCTCCGCGAGCGACGCCTTGAGCTGGCCCTCCAGCCGTTCTTTCCCTGTAGTGAAGGCCGCGAGCGCCTTTGCATGGGCGTCTTTCCTCGTCTTCACATCCGCCGCGGCCTGATCAATGGCATGCTGCAGGGGCTTGAGCTGCCGCGAAAAGGCGGAGAGGAAGTCCTGCACCTCGACCTGGCCCTTGTAGCCCTTCTGATTGGCGAAATGCATGTCGATGATCTCGATGCCGAAGTGCTTTGCGGCATCGGTTTTGAGTGCATTGATCTCCTCAGGAGTGAGCTCGCTGATGAAAAACGAGAATCGCTCGGGATCATGGCCCCGGTTGGTCAGGGTTTCGCCGGGGCCCACACCGGAAATCAGGGTTTCGGGGTTGATGAATTCGAGCACGAGCGAGGTCGTGGTGGGAAGCGGCTTGCCCCCCACCCGCGGTGTATAGGTGATGTCGGTGATGATCCGGTCGGTCGAGTTGCGCACCGTGTAGAAAAAGGCCAGGTCGCCCAGGGCGGACGATGACGGCGAGATGGATGCCTCGATGCCTTCCAGGGTGACGGACAGGGAAGACAGGTGTTTTTTCCGGATGGAGGCGAGCATGTCGGCGTATGCCTGGTTCCTTTTTTCGAGCTCGTCCTGAGCCTTTTTGGCCTGAGTGTCGAGCTCCTCGACCTTGAGCTCGGCGTTCAGTGCCTTGAGCCCGCTTTCATATTCGGCCCTCAGATGCTCCATTACGGCCGGGGCGCCTCCCGAGATGAGATAGGCCTCGGCGATCCCCGCGGGCAGGGTGCACCTGAGTCCTCCCGCGCACAGGGCCGCTTGAGGGGCCAGGAAGATCATCAATATGATAATGGCGGTATGCTTCATGCGCTGGTGGCTTCCTCCTTGACATCTTGTGCGGAACCAAAGGGGATGGAGAAGATAAAGGTCGAACCCGTGCCCTTCTGGCTTTCCACATCCACCCATCCATCGTGCGCGTTGGCGATGTACTGGACGAGGGCCAGCCCGAGGCCGGTTCCGTTTTCCTTGGTGGTGAAGTACGGGTCAAATATTCTCCTCAAATATTCCTGGGGGACGCCATAGCCGGTGTCTTTGACCAGGAGCAGAAAGTTGTCCTTGATCTTCATGAGGGATATCTCCAGGTTCCCTCCCGAAGGCATTGCATCCTCCGCATTCTTGATGAGATTTATCAGAAGCTGCTTGAATTGTCCACGGTCGATCATGATATTGGGCAGTGTTTCCGGGCACTTGAGAGTTACCTCCACGCTGCGGCGCTTGAGCTCGGGCATGAGCATGGACACGACTGACTCGACCTCCCGCTTTGGATCCACCGGGAGCTTCTTGGGGTGGGGGAGCCGCGCATAGGACAGATATTCATCTGTGACCTGAGAAAGACGGTCGATCTCCCGCCGGATGACCCGGATCAGCTCCCTAGCCTCTTCGTTTTCATCGTTGCTTCCGATCTCATCCTCAAGCAGTTCCGAATGGAGCAGCACCGAGGTGAGCGGGTTGCGGATCTCGTGAGCCACGTGGGCGGATATCTGGCCTACGGCGGCGAGCTTTTCAGCCTGGATGAGCTTCTCGGTCAGGGCCTTTTTTTCGGTGATGTCAACCGAGTACTGAACCACGTAGTCCACTTCTCCCCGGGAGTTGAAGAGCGGAATGGCACTGATGTCGAAGAAGTAGGGCTTTCCCTGGATCTCCATCCGCACATCGTTTTCGGTGACGATCTGCCGGGTGGTGAAGCACTTGGCAGCGATGTCGGAGTTGCATATGCGCTCGTTTTCCGGGAAGTCGAGCGAGCAGTGCTTGTCCACGATGTCTTCGCGCTTTTTCCCGTAGAGCTCGCAGAGCCGCTCGTTCACGTCGGTGATGATGAAGGCTGCATCGATCATGGCGAGGTAGTGGGGCACCCCGTTGAAGATGGTCTCAAGCCTCTTGTGGGCGGTGAGTACGGCCTCGGCCCAGCGGTTGCGCTCGGCGGCCGTGGCGCGGGCCCGGTTGATCCTCAACAGGACCAGGGTGGCCGCGGCGATGAACCCGATGCTCATGGAGCCGAGCACCAGGGTGTTTCTGAAGGTGTCGGACATGAGGTAGATCACCTCGCTATAGGGCGATGAAGCGGCCGTGATCCATCGGCGGTTGAGAAAGTGGACCGAGGAAAAGGCCAGGAGCTTCTTGACGGGATAGGAGTCGGGGAAGTGAGGGAAAAGAAACTCGTACATGCCGTCGTTTTTGAGCTCCATGGCGTCCTTGATGTTCTGGATCCCCTTGATATTATGCCCCTGTCGCTCCATGTTGAGGACGATATCATAGAGGTTGAGGCCGATCCACCGGGGGTTGGGGTGGTAGAGGATCATGCCGGTCTCGTCCACGAGCCAGGCATAGCCGGTCTCGGACGGGCGCAAGGGGGCCACGTAGTGCGCGGTGATGTTCGAAAGGTCGATGGCGCAGCCCAGTACACCGTTGAAGGTGCCGTCGCTTCCCTTTAAGGGGAAGGAAATGATAAAGGTCTCGAAACGTCCCGGGATATCCTGGTAATGCTCGCCTCCCACCATGATGATGTCGGAGACGAAGGGTACGTTGAGATCCCTGGCCACCCGGAAGTAGGTCCTGAAGCTGAAGTCTTTGCCCTCCAATCCCGGGAGGATATCCGCGGGGTAGTGGAGGGCCATGACTCCCTGGGCATTTTCCCAGAACACGAATGAAATCTTGTTTCTTAAGGAACGATAGGCGTTTTCGAGGGCGATGCGGATCTCTTCCGGATCTCCGTCGGCAACGGGCTGGATATGGGAGGTGAGGCTCAGGACGTTGGTGATGTCATTCATATACTGCTCGATGCCCATGGCGGTCTGCTGGGCGAGCAGCATCTGCTCGCGGTTGAACTGATTGGCCATCTCCCGCTCGACGCTCTTGTAGGAGTATACGGCGAAGAGGACCACGCAACCCAGGACCACGATGCTTCCCATCCAGATGATGATTTCCCAGGATGCCTCTCTGATATTGATCGTATGCCTCTTCATCGGCTGCCTGCAACCAGGCGTCCTCCCATCATTGGATATACATGTCTTTCTCGATCTTCGCCGGCAGGCTCTTCACCCGTGAGGCGAGGTCGTCTTTTTCCAGGGCGGCCAGTGGGCTGATCTCGATCAGGCTCCGGTCGGAGACCTCCACCCCCAGGTCCTTCAGCCAGCTCTTGTGGAGCTCGCTCTGCAAGGTCCGGGAGGTTTCCAGGGAGTCTTCGCCGGTCATGTTCTTCACCGGGGCAAACTCGTGCTCTCTGATCACCTCGAGGGTAACCGATTTTTCCGCCATGGGAAGTGCATCGAAAATAAAGGTCTCGAACTTGATGCCTCGGATTTCCACCGGGTTGCCGGCAGAGTCGAGGGCGGGAATGTTTTTCTCGGCCCTGTGGAAGGGCAGCCGCATAGCGGAGCTGGTGAGCGACTCGACGAAATCGCGCCTGATCATATGGATAGCGCTGTTTCCCGCCCAGTAGAGCATCCTGCCCTCGGCATCGAGGGCATAGCGCATGTCGTCGCTCATGTCGCTGTACTCGACAACGCGGGTTTTCCCATCGACCTCGGCGATAATGCCGACCTTTTCATCAAAGCTTGTTTTCCTCACCACCTTGGAGGACATCTTTGCACCCTGAAGGTTGTGCAGACCGATGAAGAGCGGGTCGCATATCGAGACCAGCGGGTTGTCCACCTGGAAGTAGAAGATCTCCTCGATGCCCCTGGCCCGCATGATGTCGAGGCAGCCGTTTTTTCTCAGGGCGGCCAGCGTTCCTCCATGACCGTCAGGGTTCATAAAGAGCCCGCCATGGTGCGATAGCACGAATCTGCCATCAAGGGTGATGGAGGGCAACATGCCCTGGACGAAGAAGAAGACATCCTGAGGGTCGAGCCCGAAAAACGCGTGCCGGGCAAAGAAATCGCGTGTGTCGGCATCATTGACGCGCGAGGTCATGACAAACAGAGGCACGGCCCGTCCATATTTCCTCGACAAGGCGAGCACCTTCTCGGCATGGAGCTGGAACAGGCTTTTCCCGGTCACCGGGGTCACCCCTACCACACCCTTGGGTGCATCGATGCCCAGCCGGGAACCCTGGCCGCCCGCCACTACCAGGGCCGCGACCTTGCCCTTCCTCAGCAGGTCTTCGCCATGGGCGCGGTAGGGCCCGGCCTCGGGTGACGTCGAAAATGAGGCCGGCACCACGGGCGCCGGTTTCACCTGCACCAGAGCGGGTTCCTGGTAGAGGTGCCGTCCCTCCATCAGATCGCGGATAAGGGGGATGTTGACCTCTTTTAGATCTTTTTCGATCTCACTGCGCGAGACGAATCCGGCCCCGGTCTCAAGAAGTTTTACGATATGATCCTGACCGAGTTGCCGCAATTTTTCTTCGAGCATTCATGATCTCCTTTACACGTTTCTCGAAGCCGGTATCGCGGGGGACATAGAGCCTCACCTCGTCGATCCCGTCGGGGAAGTAGTTCAGAAGCAGTGCCCCGTGCGGATCGTCGTGGGCATAGATATATCCCTTTCCATACCCCAGCTCGCGCATGAGCCTGGTAGGCGCGTTGCGTAGAAAGAGAGGCACATCGGGCGCACCGGTCTTCTTGATCAGCTCGCGGGTCCGTATCTCGGCCATGTAGACGGCGTTGCTCTTGGGTGCGCATGCAAGGTACACCGCGGCCTGGTAGAGTGCGAGCTCTCCCTCGGGAGAGCCCAGGGTGGTGAACGCATCCTTGGCGCTGATCACCATGCGCAGGGCATTGGGCTCGGCCATGCCGATGTCCTCGGAGGCGATGCGGATCATCCTGCGCAGGATAAACAGCCGGTCTTCACCGGCCTCGAGCATTCTGCCCAGCCAGTAGATGCTGGCGTTGATGTCGCTTGCGCGTACGCTCTTGTGAAACGCCGAGATGAGGTCGTAGTGGTTCTCGCCGGTTTTGTCGTGATAGAGGGGTCTGTCGATCAGGGCCTTGAGGTCGTCGACATCGATCCGCTCTCTATCGATGGTGCTCATGGCGAGCTCCAGGAGGTTGAGCGCGGCGCGGGCATCGCCGTCAGCGGCGCGCGACAGGGCCTTGACGGCATCCGGGGATATGGTCTTTCCCAGCGTGGTCAGGTCCGGGTCGCTCTCAATGGCCCGCTTGAGGATCTTCTCGATGTCCGAGGGTTTCAATGCCTTGAACACAACCACCTGCAGCCGGGAAAGGAGCGGGGAAGTAATGGAGAACGAGGGGTTTTCGGTAGTGGCCCCGATCAGGATGATATCGCCCCGTTCGACAAAGGGCAGCAGGGCATCCTGCTGGACCCGGTTGAACCGGTGCACCTCGTCGATGAAGACCACCGGGGGTTCCGAGGCGTTTTGAGCGTGTTTGGTCACCCGCCGAATATCCTGGATGCCGCTGGTGACTGCACTGATGGCGAAAAATGAATCCTTGCAGAGTATCTCGATGATGTGGGCAACGCTGCTCTTGCCCGAGCCCGGAGGCCCCCAGAGCATGACGGAGCGGCGATTGCCCGCCGCGAAGCTCTCGATGAATCTCTTTGCGTCGTCCTGTCCGATGAGCTCGTCGATGCTGCCGGGACGGATCCGGTATGCAAGAGGGTGGGCATGCTTTTCCATGCGGCTTTCCATATGGATCATATAGCACAAAATCCAGGGGATAAAAATTTCAATAAATCTGCAAGCGGGGGGTTAAGTAAACCCGGGTTGTGACGATAGAAAAAGTAAGGTTCTTCAAGATTCATTCCCCGTAGAACCTCCTCATATGTTCGCAGGTCAAAAAGGCCTGCTTTTTTTTTGACCGTTACGAGCACTCCTGCCGCCCGATATACGCCGCCGCCTGTCTGTCCACAGGATAACCCCGCAGGCAGCTGTTTATAGCAATGAATTTTCAAGCCTCTTCCTTCATGACAATACAAGCATACAAATTTATTTCAATTTTACCACCCGGCTCGGGAAATCTATCCTTGACAAACCCTTTGATGCATTATAGAAGACTCTACAATCAAATGACGCGGGGTGGAGCAGTCCGGTAGCTCGTTGGGCTCATAACCCAAAGGTCGGAGGTTCAAATCCTCCCCCCGCTACCAAAGAAAAGCAAGTTATAACAAGCGATTAAGGTTAATTCCTTGATCGCTTTTTTGTTTAGGCAAAGCCTAGGTGTACAAATAGTGTACAAACAAGCCTGGTATAAAGGGGGATCTCCAGTCTCTCATCGGCTTCTCTTCCTGGCCACCCTGGGGCCTCTAAAAGGGAGTCTCGCGCCAGAAGGTAAAGGTATCCTTAGCTCTCCGCGCGGAGCCCTATAGAAGAATTCATACAGTTTCACTTGGAAAATAAGAGCACTCTTTCCAAAGATGATGGATCATACAGGCTGTGCTAGCCTACAGCCATTTCCCTAGTTGTGCGAACGTTTTTTATCAAAAGACGGGGTGTCTGGAGATACATTCATCCCCTGTCCTGTTTCCCAAATAGATTTTTTAGTCGAAGACGGGTATCTTGATTATGCTTCGATTCAATTTTTTCAGGGGGTGCTATGGAGACAGGTGAAGTCAGGGGGCTCATGGATTATGTGTGGTTGTTGGTGTCGTGGGGGTTTGCGGTAGTCCTGTTCGGCATACCGATAATCGGATTCTTTCATTCCCTGTATGGGAGAAGAGAGTATTTCGGCGCTCTGGTTGCTGCCTCGGGTATCTGTTTTCTCGCAGGTTTCCTTACCGAAAGATATTTGTTGTGCCTTCCGCTGGCAATAATAATCGCAGCAGTGGTTGTAATCGAATCTTTTACAGACAGCACAAAAAGGGAGCAGTGATTAAGTTGAACTTGTTCCCTGAACAGCCCTCTTTTCGAAAAAACAGCCCTTACAGCTGGCGAAATTGAGAATAACCGAGTTAGGATGTGCAATCTATCAGGTCAGGGTTTGAATATTTATTTTTCAAGTCCTATGAAGCGCCTACCTCAGATTGTCTCATATTCTCGGTGAGTTATGTGATAAGTTGTGTACTGTAGAAAGCATGCAAAAGCTAGGCAGGGCCTTGCTCTCAGGTCCATGAATTAATACAAAGACGTATCGTCTGCCTTTAAATAAGCAAACAAGAGCGCAATAAACAGATATGCAGAAAGTAAATGGCGTCATCCCCTATGGTGCCCTGTGTTGCTCTATAGAAATTTTTTAAAAATTGAGCCTATTAATATATATTATATATCACTACTGTCCCAACGTTAATCGAATAAAGTCAGCTGGTTGCTGGGAACTGCCCCTGAATCTTGCCCATTTGAATCTGTAAGTGCATGTATAATTG